>BTVJ01000096.1:0-27605 GCA_045863395.1 Myxococcales bacterium | reverse complement strand
GGAGGCGACCGCGGAGGCGACCGCGGAGGCGACCGCGGAGGCGACCGCGGAGGCGACCGCGGAGGCGGCGCTGGCGACGAACGTTGCCGCCAAGGAGGCGGCGGCCACGGTCGGAGTCGCGGCGAGTCGGACCTCGCCAGCCGCCGAGGCGAAGCCAGCGCCCACGGCGGCCGCGGTGTCCGCCCCTGCTCTGGGGGTGCCTGCCTCGGGTTCGGCGAACGACCCACCTCGGCCTGCGTCGGGCTCAGCCGCAGCGCCTGCCACTGGCCCCGCGGTGGAGAAGGCGCTCCAGCCGCCACCCGCCGCCCCGCCCTCAACGGCGAGTCCTCCCGCCGGAGGGCCGTCGGAGCTGGACCTGCTGAAGCAGGGCGAGGCCGCCATGCGTGAGCGCAAGTGGGCGGACGCGCGGGTCATCTTCGAGACCCTGCGGGACCGGGACCCCCTCTCCCCCACGTGGCAGTCCATGCTCAACCGGGCGGCGCTGGAGGCGCGAGCCGAGGAGCGGTGGCTGGAGGGGAGCAAGCACCTCGAGGAGCGACGCACGGGTGAGGCGCTGCGTGCCCTGCGAGGCGTCACCCCGCAGTCGGCCTTCTACGAGCAAGCGCGGGCGAAGATCAGCGAGCTGCTCGACCGTCGGGATGAGCTCCTGGGCAAAGGGGACGCCCTCTGCAAGCAGAAGCAGTGGGCCGGCTGCCACGACCTCTACGTCGATGCGTTCGCCATCACGCCGGACGACGCGGCCCTGAGCGCAAAGATCAAGGCGCTGCAGAAGAAGCTCGGGAAGTAGCGCGACGAGCGGCCAGCGCGGGACAGCGCACCCCCTGGGCAGGCCACGACAGCCGACGGGCGCCCGGTGACCCGCCTCGTGCTGAGAGCTGAGGGGTGCGACCTGAGACCTAGATGTCGTCGTCCTCGTCGTTGGACTCGGCCTTGGCCCGGATGCGCTCGAGGAGCTTGTCGAAGCCGTCCTTCTTGAGGACGCGGGTGAACTGGGTGCGGTAGTTGCGCATGAGGGACACGTCGTCGATCACGAGGTCGTAGACCCACCAGTCGTCCTTCCCGTCCGGCTTGAACATGCTGTAGTACACGTCCGCGGTGGTCTTGCCCGAGTGGATGGTGGTCTTGACCTGGGCCTTGCCCTCCCGCATGACCGGCTCGCCGGCGAAGTCCACGCGGAACGCCTGGTTTGCCTTGAACCGCCGTGTGTAGGTGCGGTGGATCAGCCGCTTGAAGGCGTCGACGAACTCGGTGCGCTTCTCGGGCGCCAGCGCCTCCCACTGGTCCTTGATGGTCAGGCGCGCCAGCTCGCCATAGTCCACGAATGTCTCCATCAGATCGACGATCTTCGGACGGAGCGCCGCGTCGTCGGGGCTCGCCTGGATGACCTCGTGGATGGCCTTGTTCTTGTCCTCGATGAGCTGCTTGGGGCCAGGGCCCGCGAGGGCAGCGGCTGGCAGGAGGGCGAGGGCGAGGGCGAACACTCTGATATTGCACATGGGTGACCTCCTTGAAGTCCTTGAGCCACTCGGGCTCCTGGGCCGAGGCGCCCCGTCAGGGCGCGGGCTCCTCGACGGGACCGCCCGGCGCTTCATTCAGCGGGCGACGGCTCCTCGCGGGCCAGCGTGGTCACGTCCACACCGACCTGCCGGCTGAGCTGGGCCACCGCCAGGTTGAAGTTGTGGATGGCCTCCAGGTGCCCCATCTTGCGCTTGTAGTACTCGAGGAGGGAGTCCACCACGTCCTGCATGGTCGCGAAGCCCGCGTCGTACAGGTCGCTCTTGGCGATGAGCCACCCGCGGGCCGCTCGCATGGCCCGGGCGTTGACGTCGATGAGCTCCGCGTGCCGCTTGAGGTCGTGCCAGGTCTCCTTCACGTCCAGGAGCAGCTTCTGCCGCGCCAGCTCCACCTCGTTGCGCGCCTTGACCCAGCCGGCGGTCGCCTCGTTGTACTCCCCGATTTTCTGCGCGATGTCCAGCTCCCATTCGAGGCCCAGGGCCGCGCCGCCGCCGTTGCCATTGTAGGGATCGATGCTGAACGGGCTTCGCTGGTCGTCGGCCACCCCGGAGTAGGAGAACGTGTAGCTCCCCACGATGCCGAGGCTTGGCCAGAACCCGGCGAACTTCAAGTCGGAGTTGTGCTCGGCCGCCATGACCGCGGCACGCGCCGCCTCGAGCTCCGGCCGCATGCGGTCCGCGATGTCCACGTAGCGCTCGACGGGCTGGATCTCGATGGCGACGGGCTCCAGCGGCTCATCCGCGATCCGGAAGCGCGCGTCCTGCGAGAGCCCCAGGATGACCCGCATTCCCTCGTGGGCCATGAAGGCGGCCCGGTCCAGCTCCAGCTCGCGGGCGCGGATGTCCCCCTCGTAGACCTTCGCCTTGAGCATGTCGATCTGGTCGTACTCGGGGTCGTCGCGCGCCTCCTGCTCCTCCAGGTGCCGCTTCGCCTTGTCCAGGTAGGTCTTGCCCTCTGCGATGATGTCGCGCAGCTCCCGCGTGTACTGCCACCCCCAGAAGGCGCGGCGCGTCAGGAACGTGAGCTCCTCCACGGCGACGCGCCGCTTGCCGCGGGACACGTCCACCCCGGCGTTGGCCAGGCGGCGCAGAGCCTCGAGCTTGCCAAAGGTGTAGATCGGCATCCCCCCCGTCAGCTCGATGCGCACGAAGGGTCCCCACTCGTCGGTGTCCACGTAGCCGTTGAAGGCATCGCCCCGGGCGGCGGGCATGGCCGTCAGCAGGGACTTGAGCTTGAAGCGAGGGACGTAGGCCGTCACGGCCTGCAGGAGCTTGGCCTCGTAGACGTCGATGTCCGCGTCCGCGGCCACGACCGCCGGGTTGTGGCGCAGGGCGTGCTCGACCGCCTGGGCGAGGGTGAAGACGGCGGGCGGTGGCCCCGGGGGGCGGTCCACGGCGTCCTGCGCTCCCGCCGCCCCCGGGGCGAGCACGAACACAACGGCGGAAATCAGGGTGAGCGCGCGGCCAGCCACGACGGGCACTCTAGTGTACGTTCCCGCCTGACACAAGCCCATGGGAGGCCACGAGACATGCGGGGCATGTCCCGGGTCATGCCACGCCATTCCGAGGGACGGGACACAATCGACTTCGTTGTGTAACCCGATGTTGACATCTTGGTACGAAACTTGTTAGTTGGCGGCGTTGGCGCCTCTCAGCGCCGCCGGCAGGCTAGACCGGCTCCCCGTTTGCACCACACATGAGACCCCGAGGTCACGGAATGAGCAAGATGGCTGACAGCGATACCCTCGCGCGCATGGCCGGCTACGAGCGCCTCGTCACCTCGGAGCCCGTGAGCTTCGCGGCCTGCGGGAGCACCATGACCCCCGGCACGCTGCTGCTGACGGATCACCGCGTCGTCCTGGACGCGGGCGGCGGACACCACGTGGAGGTGCCCGTCGGCGCCATCCGGCGCATCTCCCTGAGCCTGCTGCGCAACCGCCTCCGCCTCGACGTGGGCGAGGACTGCGTCATCATCGCCGGCGAGCGCGTCGCGCGGGTGCATGGCGCCCTGTCCGCGCTCCTCACGGGGGTCGGGCCCGGGGATGAGCGGGGGGCCGGGCCCGAGGAGCTCCTGGACGCCTTCGACTCACTCCTCATGCGTGGCCCCCTTGCCCACCCGGGTGAGCTGGTGGTCACGACCCGTCGCCTCCACTTCCGCGCCCACAGCCGCCTCGACGAGCTCGTCGGCGCGCGCCCGTTCGACCTGGCGCTGGAGAACGTGCGCCGCGTCGGCGCGATCGGGTGGCCCGAGAAGCGCCTGACGCTGTCCACCAACGACGGGGACCACGTCTTCGCCGTGGAACAGCCCGCAGAGCACGTGCGTCGGCTGGTCCCATTGCTGCTGCGCCCGGAGACCTTTGGCCTCGGCTGCCTGCCCTTCGGGGAGCTCCCGCTCGCCTCGGACGCGGAGCCCTTCGTCGCCCCCTGGCGCGAGGTGGTCGGCTGGGCCCTGGGCGAGCGCATCGAGCACGGCGCCCCGGCCGCGCGGTGGACGGAGGAGCTGGTCGCGGACCGCGGCTGGCTGGTCGTCACGAGCGAACGCGCCATGTTCCTCCCTCTCGGGGGACCCACGGCGGACGCGCGGCCCTTCGTTGCCCCTCTCCACGGCGTCGGGACCTTCACTCCGAGCGACCCGTCCCACATCGCGCTGTCCTACGACGGGGCGGACGTCACCCTCCACCCGCTCGGCGGGGCCCGCACCATCCGGCGTCTGCTGCCGCTGCTGGCGCTGTCACCGGCCGCACGGGAGGTCCCCGAGGAGGACGGGGCGCTCAGCCAGGTGCTGGGGGACGCGACGTCGCTCCGCCTGTCCATGGGCGAGGTCGAGCTGCTCAGCCGCGCGGGGGAGCGCGTCGTGGACCTGGGCCACGCGCTCGGTGTGGTGCTCGGCGTCATGCCCGACGCTACCTTCGAGGCCGGGGCCGAGGTCGCCGTCGAGGTGGGGCGGACGGAGGGAGTCTACCGGTTCATGGCGCAGGTCCTCGGCGTACGGCGCTCCATCGGTGAGGGGAGCGGCCTGATCCTGGAGCTGTCGTACCCGGACGAGGTGGGCTTCAGCAACCGGCGGGGCCACTTCCGCGCGCCGGCCCAGGCCCGGGCGGCGATGCGGCGCCTGGTGTTCGCGGAGGGGCGCGGCTACGAGGCGCTGCCGGGGGAGCAAGCCGTCGGCGTCGCGGACCTGTCGGACGGGGGGTGCAGGCTCCTGTCCGACGAGGAGCTCACCGTCGGCGACGAGGTGCGCCTGACCCTCGACCTGTGCGGCACGCCCGTCGACGTGGACGCGCGCATCGTGCGGCAGCAGGGCCCGGACGCGCAGGACGGCTGGCTGTGTGGCGTGCGCTTCTTCAACGTCGGTGAGTCGGTCCACGACCGCATCCACCGAGAGGTCTTCCGCCTCCAGCGCGAGCTGTTGGTGCGGCGGGCAGACACCCGCGGCGACCGCCCTAGAGCATCGGCTTGAGGACGATGCGCTCGGTGACCTTGCGGTAGGCGTTCTGCGCAGCCAGGAAAGCCCCCTCGAAGCCGAAGCCGCTGAAGACGTGGTCGCCGCACACCAGGATGTTCTTGTAGTCGCTCTCGACGGCCAGGACGCTCGCGTCCAGGGTCGCCTCCATGGCTCCCCGATAGATGGGGAGCACCTCCCCCGCCTCGAAGCGGGCCTGCCCCGTCAGCGGATCGAACCCCTTCCACGGTGCGTGAACCGCCACCAGGTGCTCGTCCAGGAACGGGAACAGGGTCGAGCGCAGGCGCTCCAGGAGCCAGTCGCCCAGGCGCTGCACGTGGTCGACGTGGGGGCGGAAGTTCTGCGCAGGGAGCCGGCAAGAGGCCGTGACGATGGCCACCTCTCCAGGAGGCGTGCGCTCGGCCTTGCCAGGATCCAGGGCGATCTGGACGAGGTTGTCGCCGTCGAGCGGCATCTTCGGGTCCTGCACCAGGAACACGTTGCGGGCCATGGCCTCCGGGATGCCCTCCGCGTGCATCGCGAGGTTGATCGTGAAGACGTAGTGGCTCGGCTGGAGCGTGTGGATGCGGTGGTGGTAGCGCTCTGACTGGGCCTCGGCCGGGACCAGGTGGAAGAAGCGCTTGAGGGGCGAGTTGCAGATCAGCAGGTGGAACCCGATGATCTCCTGGCGGTCCCGCACTCGGCCCGCGACCATCTTGCCCCGCTTGACCGCCAGCGCGTCGAACGAGATCTCCGGCCGGTAGTCGCTGGCGTTCTGCTTGATCTTCTGGATGAACAGGCGCTTGAGCCCATCCATCCCCCCCTCGATGTGGTTGACGCCCCCGGCCAGGTGGGCGATGCAGCGCGCCAGCGGCAGCGTGGGGCCGTCCTCGATGTCCAGGCCGCTGGTCATGGTCGCCGGCCCCGCCACGAAGGCGCGGAAGGGGTGAGCGCGTGGGAAGGCGTCCAGCGGATTGAGGGGCACCGCGCCGTCGATCAGGTTCGGCAGATCCTGGGTCAGGCGCTGGATCTCACGCTTCTCTGCCCAGCCGTTGGGCGGCAGCGGCGGGTTCCGGGCGAGGATCGCCGAGATCGCCTCGCTGATGGCGAAGACCGCCTTGTAGAAGCCCTGGATGGGCACGGACTCGTCGGGGAACTCCCGGGCGAGCTCCCGATCGAAGCGCTCGCCGGGTCGCGTCACGTCGATGCGCGCCTCGGGCAGGACCACCTGGTAGAAGGGGTCGAAGGCCTTGGGGCGGTTGCGCATCTCCAGGGTGAGGGACAGCTCGCCGAAGATCTGCTTGAGCACCGGCGACGTGTCGAAGCCCGTGAAGAGCTGGGCGCGGCGCTGGAACGTGTGGCCCTGGTAGCGGTAGCCGCTGGGGCGGGAGCCCTGGCCGAGCACCAGCACCCGGTAGCCGCGCTTGGCGCACAGGGCGCCCACGATGAGGCCGCTCAGGTCCGTGCCCGCGATCACGATGTCGTAGAAGCTGGTGGAGCCCGTCAGCACGTGCAACTCCGCGTTTTGCCTTGGCGCTCTATAGCACGCACCGGCGGGCGTGGCGAATAAATGCGGGATCAGCGCGGGGTGAGGCTCGCTGGAAGGATCAAGGACGGGGGCCCCACCGAGACCAGCCACACCTGGTGGGCCGCGCGGGTGATGGCCACGTGCAGCAGGTGGCGCGAGGCGTCACGCACGGGCCAGGTCGCCGCGTCCACGTCCATGACGACCACGTAGTCGAACTCCAGGCCCTTGGCCTGGCGGATGTCGGTCACCTCGATGCCCGGCGCGAAGCTGAAGTCCTGGTCGGTCACGAGGCGCAGCGAGGGCAGGTCGGCGCGGCCGAGGGCCTCATGGAGCGCCTCGGCCTGGTGGGTGTGGCGGGTCAGGAGCGCGATGTTGGCCAGCGGCTCGGCGTCGACGAGATCGCGCAGGGCGTCCGCCAGGAAGGCGACGGCGGCACCCCGGTTGCCGAAGACGAACAGCTCCGGGGGGACGCCCTCCCGAGGCGCTTCGATGGGCTCGTCCGGCGCCAGGGGGCCGAGCACGGCGCGGGCGAGCTCCATGATCGGGCGCGTCGAGCGGTAGCTCACCCGCAGCGGCGACACATGCACGTGCTGCTGCTCCAACAGGTCGAGGACCGCGCGCCAGTCGGAGAAGTCGTTGTCCTCCATCACCTGCTGGGCCGTATCGCCGGCGAGGGTCACGGGAGCGCCCGCATCGACGGTAGAGAGGAGCAGCGACAGCTCCAAGGGGCACAGGTCCTGGGCCTCGTCGACCACCAGGTGCTTGTAGCGCAGCGGGACCTTGCGGTCGTAGCGCAGCGGGCCCACCAGGAGCTGGTGGAGGCGCAGGAGGATGGTGTCGTCCTCCTCGTCGTAGCAGGGGGCGTCCTCTTCCGTGTGGCCGCCGTCCACGCGGGTCCAGTGCTGGCGCGTACACCAGCGGTGGATCTCGTCCACCTGGCCGTCGCTGAAGGCGCCGGGGGCGTGGCGCGCCGTGCCCTCCCGCAGCCACACGCGGCTCGTGAACAGCTCGTCGAAGAGCGCCGCGGGGGCCGCGCCACGGCTTGCAGTCGCCGCCTCCTCCAGCATGGGCAGCAGGCAGCGGTGTTGCTTGAGGCGGCTGACCACGCCTGGGGTCTGGTCGCTCACCGCATCGACGAGGCCCGGGAAGTGGGCGCGGCGCTGCTCCCGCACCCAGTCCTGGTAGGTGCGCACGACCACGCCGTGGACCCCGAGGGCCGGGAGCACCTGGGAGATGTAGCGCGCCAGTGCGAGCGAGAAGACCACGATGAGGGTGCGGGAGGAGGCGTAGCGCCGGTCCTTCCACGCGAGCCACGCGACCCGGTGCAGCGCCACCGTGGTCTTTCCCGAGCCCGCGCTCCCCTGGATGGCGATGAGCCCCGAGTCGGCGCGGGTGATCAGCTCGTACTGCTCCCGGTCCAGGAGCCCGGCGATCTCGGGGAGGTGGCGGTCGAGGCGCCCCCTCGCGCCGACCCCGAGCACGGGGGTCGTCCGCTCAGGCAGCGCGGAGGTCCCCTCCCCGCCCCGCAGGTGAGGCGCGCGGTCGCTCAGGTCCACCCACTCGTCGCCCGCCCGCGCCCAGGTCCCCTCCCCGCTGGACAGGCGCTGGAGCTCGCCGCCGCGGATGGTGACCATGCGGCGCACCTGCACCTCGCCCTCCACGTCGCGGCCGGCGATGTTGATGGCGTAGTCGTCGCCCTCCCGGTGCTGGTAGAACAGGCGCGCCACCGGCGCGTTGCGCCAGTCGACCACCCGGACGCCCCCCGAGATGAATGTCGCCATGCCGATGAGCACGTCGCGCCGCTCCCCCTCCTCGGTCAGCAGGCGCAGGTGGCCGAAGTACGGGCTCGCGGGATCCGCCGAGCTCTCGCTGTACTGGGCGCGCTGGGCCGCCAGGCTCGCCAGGCGGTCCATCTGCTCCAGGAGGCTCGCGCGGTCCTCTTCGAGGCGCTCCTCGGTGATCGCGTCGCGGAGCCGGACCAGCTCCTCGTCGTAGCTCTCGTGGGCCCGGGCGCGGCCAACGCCTCGGATCGCAGCCTGGACGGCGCGCAGGGTGCGCTGCTCTTCTTCGACGGGCGCTGGCGTTCGGTGCGTCATGGGGCGGAGAAGATGGCGAATCCCGCCGCCCGATGCAAGGGAGGGAGGGGCGGCACTTGAGCAGGGGCGGCACTCCGGCTATCCTCCGCCGCGCGTGACGGACCACCCCACAGCACCGGGTCGCAGCGCGCAGGGCGTCGCCGCCTTCCTCCGGCGCTACGCCCTGCGGTACGTGCCGCTCTATGCGCTGGGCGTGGCGGCGCTGGTCGCGACCAACTACATCGGGGTGCTGATCCCCGAGTACATCAAGCACACCATCGACGCGATCAGCGCGGACGAGCCCAGCGGCAACTGGCTCGGCTACGTCGGGCTGCTCTTGGGGCTGGCCGTCGCGATCATCGGGGTGCGCACCCTGTCGCGGGTGCTGTTCTTCAACCCGGGCCGCACCGTCGAGTACCGCCTGAAGAACGACTACTTCGCGCACCTGCTGGACATGGCCCCCGCCTTCTTCCAGCGGTGGCGCACCGGGGAGCTGATCAGCCGCGCCACCAACGACATGCAGTCCGTGCGGGCGGTCATCGGCTTCGCCAGCCTGCAGGTGTTCAACGTGGCGCTCTCGCTCGTGCTGGTGCTCGGCAAGATGATAGGCATCCACGCGGGGCTCACGCTCGCCTGCCTCGTGCCGTTCTCCGTGGCTGCGGTGATTCTGCGGGCGTCCATCCGGCACCTGCTCGTGCGCTACAAGAGGGCTCAGGAGCAGCTCGCGGGCCTGTCCGACACCATCATGGACTCGTACTCCGGGGCCGCCGTCATCCAGGCGTTCAACGCCCAGGGCACCTTCGCCGCGCGCTTCGACGCGGCCAACGAGGCGTACCGGGACAACACCATCGGCATGGCCTTCTTGCGCGCCTTCGCGCTGCCCATCGTGGCGGTCGTGGGCAACGGGTGCCTGTTCCTGCTGCTGCTGGTCGGCGGGCGGCTGGCGGTGGAGGGGGCGCTGACCATCGGAGACATCGCGGCGCTGGCGGCCTACGTCAGCATCGTCGTCGCGGCCCTGAACTCGCTCGGGTGGGTCATCAACGCCATCCAGCGGGGGCTGGTGAGCCTGGCGCGCGTCCAGGAGGTGATGGCCGAGCCGCCGCCGCCGCGGCCCGAGGAGGCGGCGCCGCCCCTGGGGGCGCTTGGCATCGAGGCGCGGGGGCTGACCTTCCAGTGGCCGGAGGAGCTGCGCGCGGGGGAGCAGGGGCGCTCGGGACCGGTCCTCGACGGCGTCAGCTTCCGCCTGGAGCCGGGCCAGACCCTGGGCATCTTCGGGCCGACCGGCGCCGGCAAGACCACGCTGGTCAACCTGCTGGTGCGGCTCCTGGACCCGCCGATCGGGGCGGTGAGCATTGGGGGGCGCGACGTGCTCGCGTGGCCGCGGGAGGCGCTGCGCGAGGCGGTGACGGTCGTGCCCCAGGACGCGTACCTGTTCTCGCGCAGCATCCGGGAGAACGTGGGGTTCACGGACCTGCCGGCGGAGATCGACGACGCGCGGGTCGAGCGGGCGGTGCGCCTCGCCTGCCTCGCCGACGAGGTTCCCCGGCTCGCCGACGGGCTCCAGACAGTCGTCGGCGAGCGCGGGGTGACGCTGAGCGGGGGCCAGCGACAGCGCGTGGCCCTGGCGCGGGCCTTCTACCGGGAGCCCCGGGTGCTGGTGCTCGACGACGTGCTCTCCGCGGTGGACCACGCGACGGAGGAGCAGCTCATCGCGAACATCCGCGAGGTCTCCGCCGGGGTGACCACCGTCATCGTCAGCCACCGCATCAGCGCGCTGCGGCACGCCGACAAGGTGCTGGTGCTGGTCGACGGGCGGGTCGTCGCGCGCGGGACCCACGACGAGCTGGTCGCCCGCCCGGGCCTCTACGCGGACACGTGGCGCTACCAGCAGGAGGAGGAGGACGAGGAGCTCCAGGCAGTGGGGGGCGCCCATGGCTGAGACGCCGAAGCTGTCGGATTGGGCACTCTGGTCGCGTTTCTGGGGCTTCGCGCGCCCGCATCGGCGCATGATCATCGCCGCGCTCGTCCTCATGCCGCTCGGCGCCCTCGCTGGGCTCGCACAGCCGTGGCTGCTCAAGGTGGGCATCGACGAGCACATCGCGGTGGGGGACGCCGAGGGGCTGCTCGGCGTCGCCATCGCGCTGCTCGGCGTCATCCTCGCCGAGTACCTGCTGCAGGGGGGCCAGACCTGGCTGCTCAACGTCGCGGGCCTTCGCACCCTGGCCGACGTGCGGCGCGCGCTCTACCGCCACGTCATGGCCCAGAGCTCGGCCTTCTTCGACCGGCGCCCGACGGGTGCGCTGCTCACGCGGACGACCACGGACGTCGAGGCCCTCGGCGAGGTGCTGCTGCTCGGCGCCATCACCATCTTCGCGGACGTCCTCGCCATCTCTGGCATCGTGGTCGCCATGCTGCTCCTGGACGTGAAGCTCACGCTCCTGACCTTCGCGATCAGCCCCGTGCTGGTCGGCGTCGTGGACCTCTTCCGGCGGCGGCTGCGCCACTACAGCGAGGTGATCCGCCGCTCCATGGCGAAGACCAACGGCTTCCTCGCCGAGAACGTGGTGGGCGTCAAGGTGGTGCAGCTCTTCGGGCGGGAGGAGAAGTCCGTCAAGGAGCTCAAGGAGATGAGCTACGAGTTCCTCGACGCCTACCGCCGCTCCAACTGGTACGAGGCGAGCCTCTACGCCATCATGGACGGCGCCGCGTCCATCTGCGTCGCCCTGATGCTGTGGTACGGCGGCGGGCGCCACCTGGACGGGGCGCTGACCGTCGGGCTCCTGGTCGCGTTCATCGAGTACATCTCGCGCATCTTCGTGCCCATCCGAGAGCTGTCCGGCAAGGTCGCGACGCTGCAGCGGGCGGTCGCGGCCCTCGACCGGGTCTTCGGGCTCCTGGACACCCACGCCGAGGTGCCCGCGGGGAGCGTGATCGAGAAGGGTGACGGGGCCATCGCTTTTCGGGGGGTCTCATTCACCTACCCGCGCACGTCGCGCCCGGTGCTCCAGGGGGTGAGCTTCACCATGCGCCCCGGTCAGGTCACGGCGCTGGTCGGCGCCACCGGCAGCGGCAAGACCACCATCGGCAAGGTCCTGACGCGGACGGTGACGGGCTACGAGGGGTCTGTGGTGATTGACGGGCGGGAGCTGTCGTCGCTGGATCCGGCCGCGGTGCGTGAGGTGGTCGGAGTGGTCCACCAGGACGTGTTCCTCTTCGATGGGACGGTGCTGGAGAACATCACGCTGGGCAACCCGCGCATCGACCGGGCCAAGGCAGAGGCGGCGGCGCGCCTGGTCGGGGCCCACGACCTCATCCAGCGCCTGCCAGGGGGGTACGATGCGCAGATAAAGGAGCGAGGGGCCAACCTGAGCTCCGGGCAGGCGCAGCTCCTGGCCTTCGCCCGCGCCATGGCCCACGACCCGCCCGTGCTGATCCTCGACGAGGCGACGGCGAGCATCGACTCCATGAGCGAGGCCGCCATCCAGCAAGCCATCGAGCGCATCCTGTCGCTGAAGACCGTGCTGGTCATCGCCCACCGCCTGTCGACCATCCAGCAGGCAGACGAGATCCTCGTGCTTCATCAGGGGGAGGTCGTCGAGCGCGGGACGCACGCGGAGCTCCTTGCCGCGGGGGGGCGGTACGCGCGGCTGCACGCGACGCGGCTCGAGGGCGCTGCCCGGGTTGCCGTGCCCCGCGCCTTCCCCTAGAATGCGCCGCTCCGTGCGGTCCCTGTCGGGCACCGCAGCGGAGAGGAGGCGCCCATGGCAGCGGCATTCAGCGGGTTCGGACCGGCAGACTTCCTCGCCTACGAGGAGCACAAGTGGGCATCGAACCGCTTCAACCTGGAGAGGATGCGGGCGCGGGAGAAGCTCCAGCAGCTCGCCGGAGCCGCCGCTGGCGTGGCGGGGGTTGATGCCCTCGGCCTCGGCATGGAGGCCACCCACGACCACCCGACCATCTTCAACCACAAGCGCGTGGACGCCCAGTGGGTGTTCTTCGCCCGCCCGGAGGCGGAGAGGAAGCGCCTGAGCGTGCTCATCGACAAGGAGCACCCCCTGCACCGCGTCGTCGAGGACCCGGCGCCGCACCACCTCCACGCCATCCTCGGGCTGCGCCTGGATCTCGCGGGGCTCGAGGTCGGGCTCCGCATCCATCGGAACGCCTGGGTCGATGTGCGCAACCTCGGCGCGCGGTGCACGTCCGCGGAGGGGCGCGCTGCCCTGGTCGCGATCATCGCGGCCGTCCCGGGCGCCGTCGTCTGCGCGGGCGGGCCGGAGGTCGCCGGGGAGCTGGTGGACGACGAGGCCCTCGCGCCCCTGAGCGCCGGAGGCGAGCCGGAGACCGAGTGGATCCTGGTCGCGCGGCGCTTCGACCGGGAGGACCCGCTGCTGGCCGGGCCGGACCTGACCGCAGCCGTGGCCGAGACTCTCGAGTCGCTGGTGCCGCTCTACGCCTTCGCCGCCTGGCGTGAGGACAACGATCACCTGGGGCTGGTGGACGTGCTCGCCGCGGAACGACGGCGCGCAGAGGAGCTGCGGGCCACCGCGCCGCGGACCATCGCCGAGGACGCGCGGGTGCGCATCATCCGCGGCATCCTGTCGGGCCACCAAGGGTGGGTGGACAGCCTCGATGGTATGGGCGGTGCGCGGGTGCGGCTCGGCACGCTGACGGTGCAGGTGATGACGCGGGATCTCCAGCTCGACGAGGGCTGACCGGACCGGCCCCTCGCGTCGACCCGCCAGGTGCCCGTTGACACCCTCCCCGGGCGGGTGGTAGCACGCGACATGCCTCGGCTGCTGCTCGTCACTCCCCTGCCGCCGCCCCATGGGGGCATCGCCACCTGGTCGGAGCTGGTCCTCGAGGCGGTGCGCCCCCGGTGGGACGTCCGCCTCGTAAACACTGCCCCTCCGCCGGGGCGCATGGAGCAGGAGAGCGTGCTCGCCCCCGAGCGCCTGCTGCCCTCCCTGCGGATGCTGGCGGCCGTGGTGGGGCGGGCCGACGTGGCGCACATCAACACGACCACGGGCTTCGGGCTCCTGCGCACCGCCGTGATGGTGGAGGAGCTGGCGCTCTTGCGAGTGCCTGCGGTGGTCCACGTCCACTCGGGGGAGCTCCCGGCGCGCTTCCGCGCACGCCGGGCCCCGGAGCGCGCCCTCCTGCGCCATGCGCTCGGGCGCGCGGCGGCCGTGGTCTCCATCACGCGGGACACGGAGCGCTTCCTGCGCGACGAGCTGGGCCTGGCGCGCGTGCGGTGGCTCCCCAACTTCACCCGGCGGCGCGAGCGGGTCCCCCAGCCGCGCAACGCCACACCCCGAGTCCTGTACGTCGGCGCCATGATGCCCGCCAAGGGGATCTTCGAGCTCCTGGAGGCCATGGCGCACGTCCCGGCGCACCTGGACATGGTGGGGCCCTGGGCGACCAGCGGCGGGAGCGACGTGGAGGGGCCGCTCCGCGAGCGGGTTCGGGCGCTGGGCCTCGGCGGGCGCGTCACCCTGCACGGCCCGCTCCCCCGGGATGCGGTGCTCCCCTTCTACGAGAGGGCCGACGTCCTGGCGCTACCGAGCTGGCGGGAGGGCTTCCCGCTGGTGGTCGTCGAGGCCATGGCCGCCGGAGTCCCCGTGGTCGCGACGCCCGTGGGCGCCATCCCGGACCTGGTCCGGCACGGTGAGACGGGCCTCCTCGTGCCCCCTCGGGAGCCGGCCGCGCTGGCCAGTGCGCTGCAGGCGCTCTGTCGCGACGCTGCCGTTCGGGAGCGCATGAGCGTCGAGGCGCACCGCTACGCCTGCGCCCACCTGACGGTCGAGGCTGGCCTCGCGGCCCTCGAGGCCCTGTGGCGCGAGGTCATGCGTCCGGCGTGAGGGGACCAGGCGTCGGCTCGTCGATCCCGCGGAACCACCGCGCCTTGCCGCGGCCCACGGCGGCGATCTGCTCGACCACCTCTACCTCGACGTCCACCAGGTGCCCGATGCGGGCGGCAAGCTCCGCGCGCATCGCAAAGGCGAGCCCGTCACGCCCGCCAGACAGGGGCACGACGCGCAGCACTACGCGGCCCGGGGCATCCTGCACCATCTGGTAGGTCGCGACCTGCTCCCAGAAGCCCGTGTGGATGCTGAACACCATGTGGTTGAAGGGCACGCGCGCGCCGTCGCGGGCGACCACCACCTCCTGCCGGCGCCCGACCAGGCGCCCCACCCGCAGGCCCCGAACGCCGAAGGACGAGTAGGAGTCAGGCTCCGGGTCCGCGACGAGGTCCCCGGTTCGGTAGCGAACGAAGGGGAAGGCCCGGTTGAGGAAGCCCGTACCGACAATCTCGTGGAGGCCCTCGCCGACCGGAACCAGCTCCACGACCCCGTACTGCGGCAGGAAGAACCAGCCCCCGTCCTCCACGGCCAGCGCCACCTGCTCGCTCATGCCGTAGTGGCCGATGCATGGGCACCCGAGGGCAGCGAAGATCCGCTCCCGCTGGTGCGCGTGCAGCGCCTCGGAGGCACAGAGGGCCGCGCGGGGCGCTCCGGGGAGCCGCAGCCCCTCCCGGAGCATGAAGGCCGCGAGGCGGTCGAGGAGCGACGGGTAGCAGTGGATGAAGGCCGGCCGGTGCACCGCCAGCGCCAGGGCGTGCCCCCGCAGGCTCTCGTCGTCCAGGTGGTAGCCCGACAGGTGGAGGCGCTCCCCTGCGCGCACCCGAGGGACGCCGAGGGTCCCGCCGCGGAACACCGCCATCCGGTCGCCGGGGCGCCAGCCGTGCGCCGCGAGCACATGGTCGGTGAAGGCCGCCTCCCCCCAGAGGGCGTCCACCGGCTGGCGGAACGAGAGGGGCTGCCCGGAGCTGCCACCGGTCGACGTCACGCGCCCCGGCACCGGCCACCTCGTGTCGAAGCCGCCGGGGCGGGCGCGGATGATCTCCTTGTCCAACAGCGGCAGCCGGGTGAGCTCGTCCACGCTCTGGAGACGCGCGGGCTCGAAGCCGACCTCGGCGAAGACCTCGCGGTAGTAGGGGGCGCGGGCTGCCTGGGTGAGCAGGGCTCGTAGCCGCGTGACCCTGAAACGGTCCAGCTCCGCCGCAGTCCACCGCGCCGACGCGGTCAGGCGGCGACGCCAGACGTGGTAGCCAGGGCCTCGCTTGAGGACGTCACGCAGCCGCAGGGTCCAGGGGAGCAGGTTCACGGGCACCTCCGCACGGACGCGCATCATAGCAGCTTCTGGGGGCTCGGGCGGCTCCCTCTCAGGCTGCGACGCGCGCCCCTCCGGCGGCCTGGTGGGCGTCGAGGACGGCGCGGACCCGGGCGGTGAGCTCCGCCGCGGTGAAGGGCTTGCTGATGAGGTGGGTCCCGGGCTCCTGGGCGCCGTGCTGCACCAGCGCGTCGTCGGTGTAGCCGGACATGAAGAGCACCGGGACATCGGGGCGGACGACGGCCATGCGATTCGCGAGCTCGCGCCCCCCCATGCCGGGCATCACGACGTCGGTCAGGAGCAGCTCCACCGGGTGGGTCCGGGCCAGCTCCAGGGCCTCTGTTCCGCTGGCCGCCTCGATGGCGCTGTACCCCGCCGCGGCCAGGATGCGCGTGACGAGGCTGCGGACGGCCTCCTCGTCCTCCACGACCAGGACCGTCTCCGTCCCACCGGCGGCGTCGACGACCGCGGGCGCAGCGTGGTACTCCCCTGACCCCGTAGCGCACGGCAGGAAGATCTCGAAGGTGCTGCCGACCCCCACGCGGCTCGTCACCCGCATGTCGCCACCGCTCTGGCGGACGATGCCGTAGGCGGTCGCGAGGCCGAGCCCCGTGCCCTTGCCCCTCTCCTTGGTGGTGAAGAACGGCTCGAACAAGCGGCCCATGACGTCCGAGCCCATGCCGCAGCCCGTGTCCGTCGTGCGGATCACGACGGCCGGCCCCGGCCTCAAGCCCGACAGCCGGTGGGCCGCCGCCACGTCCAGCGTGACGCTCTCGGCCCGGATGGTCAGGCTCCCGCCCCTTGGCATCGCGTCGCGCGCGTTCACCGCCAGGTTCATCACCGCCTGCTCGATCTGCCCTGGATCGACCAGCACGGGCCGAAGCCCAGGCTCCGCGGTCACGGTCAAGGCGACGTCCTCCCCGAGCAGGCGACTCAGCATGGGCCCCATCTCGCTGAGGATCTGGCCGGGATCGACGAGCACCGGCTGCAGGACCTGGCGACGGCTGAACGCGAGGAGCTGCCGCGTGAGCTGCGCGCCCCGCTTCGCCGCGCGCAGGATCTCTTGAAGGTCGTCTCGGGCCTGGTCGTCCTGCTGCGACTCCATGGCCAGCTCCGCGCAGCTCACGATGACGCACAGCAGGTTGTTGAAGTCGTGGGCCACGCCTCCGGCCAGGCGCCCGATGCTCTCCATCTTCTGGGCCTGCCGGAGCTGCTCCTCGAGGCTCGAGCGCTCCAGCTCGGCCGCCTGGCGGTCCACGTGCGCCGCCGCCTCGGCGTCCTTGCGCTCCGTGATGTCCTGGATGGTGCCGAACATCTCGACGGGGACGCCCCCCTCGTAGCGCAGGGTCCCGAGCCCGTGCACCCACCGCCGCGCACCGTCCGAGGGCCTCACGATCACGTACTCGCGGTCGAACTGGCGCCCCTCCCCGAGGACGTCCTCCTGGAAGTAGCGCACCATCTCGGTCCTCCACTCGTCGGCGACCAGGCCCACCCACACTGACAGGTCCCGCGGCTGGGCGTCGTCGATCCCGAAGATGGCCGAGAGCACCTCGGAGCTGGTCCAGGTCCCGGCCACAGTGTCCAGGGAGTAGTGCCCGATGCGCGCGACCCGCTGAGACTCCCGCAGCGCCGCCTCGCTGCGCCGCAGCGCCTCCTGCGCCGTCCGGTCCGCCGTCTGGTCGTGAAACACGAGCACGAAGCCACGGACAGTCTGCTCCTCATCGAGGATCGGCGCGGCCGTGGTCGAGACTGGGTGCCTGTCTCCAGAGCGCGACACGAGCAGCGCCTGACCCGGAAGGCGCCCACCGCCCGCGCTCACGAGCGCGCGCACATCGGGCTCCACGGTGCTCCCGGTCGTCTCATCCACGACGCGGAGCACCTCCTGCGCGGGACGACCGCGTGCCTCCTCCGCCGTCCACCCGGTCAGCGCCTCGGCCTCCGGGTTGAGCAGCTCCACGTTCCCGCGGGGATCGATGGTCACCACGCCGTCACCCAGGCTCATCAGCGTGGTCCGGTAGCGCTCGTCGCCCAGGCGGCGTGCGGCCTCGGCGCGGAAGAGCGCCCGGTACTGCGCCTTGCGGTTGCGCTGCCAGACCGCCACGAGGGCCGTGATGGCGAGCAGGAGCAGCGCCGTCACGGGGAGGACGGAGCTCCGCCACGAGGAGCCGAGCACCTCCGCGTCGAGGCCGAGGAGCCAGCACAGGAGGAGCCCGGCGCCCAGCAGCAGGCCCATGCTCGTGGCCCCTGCCAGCCACGCGTTCGTTACGCCCCCCGGCTCTCCGGGTACGGCTCGCTTCGTCCCCATGCCCGCCTCCTTCGCCCAGGCCCGAGCCCGGTCGACCGGGCGGCATCGGCAGAGTCTGCTCAGCGCTGAAGGCGCATCAAGCGGCTACGACGCGCCCGCGGCGAGCCAGCGCTCGCCAGGACGCCGGCTCTCGGATGTCTGGACACGGAGGTGCATATACCATGGGAGCTTCCGGGGACGCTGCCTCGGTTACAGCGCCGGCTGCGCGGCAGACCATCGCGGCCCGATCACCCCAGAGAGCGCCCGGAGCGGGTCCGCCACCTCCGCGGTGGCGGAGGCTCGAGCGGGAGGAGGGCGCAGCGGCGCCCGTGTATACTGGCTCGCGCGGAGGTGGCGGTGGAGGCGACGACCCGAGAGGTGACGATGTTGGAGACCCGGCGCTTGTGTCTGCGCCCGTGGCGTGAGGCGGACCTCGCCCCCTTCGCGGCGCTCAACGCGGACCCGGAGGTGATGAGGCACTTCCCCTCCGCGCTGGACCGCGCCGACAGCGACGCCCTGGCGGGCCGCATCAGCGCCCACATCGCAGAGCACGGGTGGGGCCTGTGGGCCGTGGAGGTGCGCGATGGAGCGCCTTTCATCGGCTTCGTCGGGCTCGCCCGCCAGACCTTCGAGGCCCCGTTCACCCCCTGCGTGGAGGTGGGCTGGCGCCTCGCCCGACCCTCCTGGGGCCACGGCTACGCGACGGAGGCCGCCGGGGCCGCCCTCCGCTACGCCTTCGACGTCCTCCGCCTGGACGAGGTCGTCTCCATGACGAGCCGCGAGAACCTCCCCTCCCTGCGGGTCATGCAGAAGCTCGGCATGGGGTGGGTCTGCGACTTCGATCACCCCCGCGTCCCGGAGGGCCACCCGCTCCGGCCGCACGTGCTCATGCGAATCGACCGGGCGACCCCAGAGCCAGCCTTGAACCGCCAGAGAGAGGCGAGCGGGGCGGGCGAGCTGTCCGATTCGCCTGGTTCAGAGGCCCCACGCCCACCCTCGGCCAGAGATCGGAGCTGAGACTCACTCCCCTTCCGGCCCCACGCGCCCCGTCGCGGGGTCGATCTGGTCGCGCAGCTCGTCGCGCACGGTGCCTCTCCACAGCGGGACGCCCATGAAGTAGGCGGCGCGGGAGACGGCGTGCGCCGCCACGGGCGCCGTGAGGATGATGAACAGCATGGTGGCCGTCGCCTTGGTGGAGACGGCCGTCTCGCCGAAGTGGACCGCCACCGCGACGAGGATCAGCCCCGCGCCCAGGGAGCCCGCCTTGGTGGTGGCGTGCATGCGGGTGGGGGTGTCCGGCATGCGGACGAGGCCCACCGTCGCGAGCAGCGTGAAGAGGGACCCCACCACCATGAGGAGCGCGCTCACCCACTCGGTCATCGCTGCCTCCCCTGCTTCTCCAGGTAGCGGGCGAAGGCCACCGCCCCGATGAACACCACCAGCGCGAGGACGACGCCCACGTCCAGGAACACGGGGTCGTCCGAAGGCACGCACAGGATGGCGCACACGGCGACGACGATTGAGCCCGTGGCCTCCAGCGCGACGAGGCGGTCGGGGAGGCTCGGGCCCCGCGCGAGGCGCACGAAGGCGAGGAGCAGCGCCGCCGACAGCATCACCAGGGACACCTGCACCGCGATGCCGACGGGGCCGGTCATGGCGATCCAGGACATCATCGCAGGATCTCCAGCACGCGCCGCTCCAGGTCGGCCAGGTCCCGGCGGAGCGACTCCAGGTCGTCGATGTACATGGCGTGGACATACAGCGAGCGGCGATCCGTGGATACGTCCAGCGCCAGCGTGCCGGGAGTGAGGGCGATCAGGTTGGCGATCACCGTGATCTCCAGGTCCGTCGCGGTCCCGAGGGGGACTGCCACCACGCCGGGCCGCATGTGGTGCTGGGGGGTCATCACGTCGTGGGCGACCCGCAGGTTGGCGCGGACCACCTGCGCCACGAACCACGCGGCGAAGCGAATCACCCGGATCACCTTGCGGAAGTAGTCGGTCCCGCCTTCTGGAGGCTGGGTCACCCAGAGCGCCGCGTAGGCCAGGGCAAAGCCGAGGAGGAGGTTGCCGAGCGTGAAGCCCGTGGTCAGGAGCATCCACGCCAGCGCCAGCACCAGGTTCCAGGCGAACAGCCTCATGGACGCACCCCCAGGACGGCTGCGATGTAGCGGGCGGGGTCCATCAGCTCGGCGGCAGCGCGCCCTGAGAGCTCCACGAAGGGCTGCGCCCAGAGGCCCACCAGCACCGTGATGGCAGCCAGGGCCCCGATGGGGAGCAGGAGCGGGCCCACGGGGGCGCTGGGAGGGCCGGGAGGAGCCCCGGCGACGCCAGCGACGGGCGCCGGCTTCCAGAACGCCTCGTTCCAGATCTTCACCATGGAGTACAGGGTGAGCAGCCCGACGGCCAGCGCGACGGCCACGATCCACCAGGCCTCGACCTCGATGGCCGCCTGCACGAGGATCAGCTTGGCGAAGAAGCCCGACAGCGGGGGGATCCCCGCGAGGGACAGGGCCGGCACGAGGAACAGGAGCGCGAGGAGGGGCGTGCGCCGGTAGAGCCCGCCCAGCTCGCGCAGCTCGAAGGAGCCGCCCGCGCGCTGCACGGCGCCGCTCACCAGGAAGAGGTTCGTCTTCACCACGATGTGGTGCAGGATGTAGAACACCGAGCCGAGCAGGGCGAGCGGCGTGAACAGGGCCAGGCCCATGATCATGTAGCCGATCTGGCTCACGATGTGGAAGGACAGGATCCGCCGCGTCTCGTAGTGGGCGGCGGCGCCGAGCACGCCCGTCACCATGGTCAGCGCCGCCGTGACCAGGAGGACCATGTGGGTGGTGCCCACGTCGTGGGTGAACAGCAGGGTGAACACGCGGATGAGCGCGTAGACCCCCACCTTGGTGAGCAGGCCCGCGAAGAGCGCGGAGACGGCCACCGGCGGCGTGTGGTAGGACGCGGGGAGCCAGAAGAACAGCGGGAAGGCGGCGGCCTTGATGCCAAAAGACACCAGGAAGAGCATCGCCACCGTGGTGACGAGCCCGGGGCGGTCCAGGTGCGGGAGGCGCACCGCCAGGTCCGCCATGTTCAGGGTGCCGAAGATGCCGTACAGGATGCCGACGGCGCTCAGGAAGAGCGTCGACGAGAACAGGTTGAGGGTGACGTACTTGAGCGCGCCCTCCATCTGATCCCGCTCGCCGCCCAGCGCCAGCAGCACGAAGGACGCGAGGAGCATCACCTCGAACCACACGAACAGGTTGAACACGTCGCCGGTCAGGAACGCGCCGCAGACGCCTGCCAGCAGGACATGGACCAGCGGATAGTAGCCGAAGCGCTCGCGGGGCTCGTCGATGCTGGCCACTGAGGTGAGCGCGACGGCGACGCCTACCACGCCCGCCAGGGCGACCATGATCGCGGCAAAGTGATCCGCGACGAAGGTGATGCCGAAGGGCGCCGCCCACCCGCCGGCGCTCGCCACCACGATGCCCCCATGCCACACGGCCAGGAGCAGCAGGGCCGCGCAGCCGAGCAGGGCCGCGGTCCCCGCGACGGCGATCACCCGCTGCGCGGCGCGGGACTGCCACGTCAGGAGGGACGCGGTCGCCGCGACGAGGGGGATCAGCACCGGGCCGAAGACGAGCGCGCTCATGAGTCCGTCCGCCGCAGATCGTCGATGTCGTCGCTCCCCACCATGCGGTGGGTCCGGTGCACGAGGGTCATGGCGAAGGCCAGCACCCCGAAGCTGATCACGATGGCCGTGAGGATCAGCGCCTGGGGCAGCGGGTCCGCGACGGGGCCGGGCGGCGTCGTGAGCCCGTCGGGGACCAGCGGCGGGCTCCCGCGCAGGAGCCCCCCGGACGTGAAGATCAGCAGGTTGGCGGCGTTGCCGAGGATCACGAGCCCGATGAGCAGCCGCACTACGGAGCGCCGCAGCATCATGTAGAGCCCGGCGGCGTACATCCCGCCGACGATGAAGGCCAAGGCCGTCTCCACCCTACTCCTCCTCGGCAAGCGTCAGGATGATGGTCACGGTGACCCCGAGCACGACCAGGTACACCCCGAGATCGAAGAGCAGCGGCGTCCCCAGGTGCAGCGCCCCCGCGACGACCCACTGCGCCTTCAGGTAGGGCTCGCCGAACAGCAGCGCAGGCACGCCGCTCAGCAGGGCGATGGCCAGCCCCAGGGCGCACAGGCCCCGCGGCTCCACGCGCAGCACGGCCAGGGTGGCGGGCACGCCGAAGGCGATGGCGTGCAGCGCGAAGGCCGCCGCCGAGGTCAGCCCGGCGATGAAGCCGCCCCCGGGCTCGTTGTGCCCTCGCAACAGCAGGAACACCGAGAAGACGAGCAGGAGCGGCATGAGCAGGCGCGCCGCCGTCCGGAGGATGAGCGAGCTCATGGGGACTCCGAGGACCGGGGGTAGAGCTTCATGAGCGCGACGACACCGATGGCCGCGAGCGTCAGCACGACCACCTCGCCCAGCGTGTCGATGGCGCGGAAGTCCACGAGGATCACGTTGACCACGTTGCGGCCGTGGCCCTCGGGGACGCTGCTCTCCAGGACGTGCTCGGAGATGTGAGGGAACAGGCGCGCGTCATTCGCAGCCAGGATCAGCAGCGTCATCAGCGCGCCGAAGGAGCCGGCCACCACCAGATCGCGGACCTGGACACCCCAGGAAGAGCGGTGCAGGAGCCGGGGAAGGCGGTAGAACACGAAGACGAACAGGACGACCGCCAGCGTCTCCACCAGGATCTGGGTGATCGCCAGGTCGGGGGCGCCGAAGAGCACATAGACCAGCGCCACACCGTAGCCCGCCACGCCGAGGGCGGCCACGGCCCCGAGGCGGGACTCCGTGCGCACGGCGAGCACCGCCGCAGCCAGGACCAGCCCTGCGATGATCGCCTCGTGGACGCGGACGTCCTCCAGCGGACCGATGGCGAGCGCCCCATCCGTGACGAGCCACGTACCGCCGGCGAGCAGGACCGTCGTGCCGACGAGGGTCAGCTGGTAGGTACGCAGATAGCCGCTCTGAAGGAAGCGCGTCTGGGCTCCCGCCACCGCCACCAGCCCCGCGAGCGCCCCGTCGTACCAGGCGGCGGGCCCCCGTGACAGCAGTCCGTCGGCCGCCGCGAGCCAGGCGCGCAGGCGTGCCCGGCCCGCATAGGCCAGAGCGCCGAGCGCGAGGGTCACGCCGCTGATCGCGAGCGCCGGGGTGAGGCCATGCCACAGGTGCAGCTCGACAGGCTGGGGCGACCCGCGCACCGCCCCCGCGGCCGCCCCGAGCAGGGCGTCCGTCAGGCCCGGGGCGAGGCCGAGGAGCAGGCCCAGCGCGGCGAGCAGCGCGGGCCCGAGGGTCAGGCCCCAGCCCGGGGCGTGAGTGTGGGCGGTGGGACCCACAGGGCCGACCAGGGGATCCACGGCCACCATGCCCGCCGCGGCGACGAGCAGCGCCCCCGCAAGCACCGCGGCGCCCACCACCGGGGCAGCCCAGGCGACGCCGAGCCCGGCCTCGAGCACGGCCTCCTTGGCGACGAAGCCGAACAGCGGCGGGAGCCCCGCCATGGAGAGCGCGGCCAGGGCGCCGGCAAGCGCGAGGACGGGCATCACCGCGCGGAGCCCGCCGAGCGCGGTGACGTCCCGGGAGCCCGTCGCATGGTCCACGGCGCCCGCGAACAGAAACAGCGCGCCCTTGTAGAGAGAGTGTGCGAGCAGCAGGGCGACGGCCGCCGTGATGGCGGCGTCGGTGCCGAGACCCAGGAGCAGGGTGAGGGTGCCGAGCGCCGAGACGGTCGTGTAGGCCAGGATCAGCTTCATGTCGGTCTGGCGCAGCGCGAGCACCATGCCAACGACCATCGTGAGCGCCCCGGTGCCTCCGACGAGCGCGGTCCACTCCGGAGTGCCGGACAGCGCCGGGTGGAGCCGCGCCAGCAGGTAGACCCCGGCCTTCACCATGGTCGCCGAGTGCAGGTACGCGCTGACGGGGGCCGGCGCCTCCATGGCGCTCGGGAGCCAGAAGTGGAACGGAAACTGGGCGGACTTGGTGAACGCCCCGGCCGCGACCAGCGCGAGGATGCCCACGTAGGCGCCGTGGGCGCGCACGACGTCGCCGCGCTCCGTGAGGGTGGACAGCGCCCAGGAGCCTCCCACATGGCCCAGCAGCAGGAGCCCCGCGAGCAGCGCGAGGCCCCCCGCGCCGGTCACGAGCAGCGCCTGGAGCGCCGCCTTGCGCGCCCCCTCCCGGTCGTGGCCGAAGCCGATGAGCATGTAGGAGGTGACGCTGGTCAGCTCCCAGAACACGAACAGCGCGATGACGTCGTCGGCGAGGACCACGCCGAGCATGGACGCCATGAACGCGGACAGGGACACCCAGAAGCGCCCGAGGTCCGGGTGCCCCTCCAGGTAGGACCCGGCGTAGATGAAGACGAGCGCGCCGATCCCGCAGACGGCCAGGCACATGAGGAGGCTGAGGCCGTCGAGCGAGAAGGACATCTGGATGCCCAGCCCCGGCACCCAGTCCCAGGTCTCGCGCACGGAGCCTGACGCCAGGTCGGAGGCGTGCAGCACGAAGATGACACCCAGGGCAAGCGGGAGCAGAGCGAGGCACGGCGCCGCATACCGCCCCAGGGCGCGCTGCACCCAGGGCGCGACCAGCGCCAGCCCGAACCCTGACAGCACCGCCCAGAGCATCCCGCCTCCTCCTACCGTGGGTCCTCAGGGTAGACGCAGCGCCCCGCGCCGCAATGGCGGCCCCTCCGCGAAGTACCCCAACAGCGGCTGTGCCGGGCTCATGCCCGGTCCGCGCCGGTCACCCGGGCGGGAGCGGCCCCTGCGTGGGGAGCGTAGCGCGGCCCTAGAGCCCCGCCTTCAGCTCCCGGGCCGGGACCAGATCGGTCTGAGGCGGGATCTCGCGCAGGGCCGCAATCAGGGCGCGCAGGTCCTCGTCCGTCGCCCCCTTGGTCACGCTCCAGGGCATCACCCACAGGGTCCGCCCGTCCTTGCCGCGCCCCTCCCGAAACACCCGCATCAGATCGTCGTCGGACATGCTCCCGATGCCGGCGGCCGGATGGGAGCTGATGTTGGGGGCGCAGACCTTGCCGAAGTCCCCCTTGAAGCACATGCCGCCGGCCATCTCCTTGCCCTCGACGAACTCGCCCTTCTCCATCGGGGTGTGGCAGTCCTTGCAGGACATGAGCTGGAGCAGCGCGCGCCCGCGAGGCAGCGTCTCGGTGGGCAGCGGCGGCGGGGAGCCCTCCACCGGCTTCGGGGCCAGCCGAATGAACATGGAGACGGGGAAGTCCACCTTGCTCCGCGGCAGCTCCCGCCGGATGGGCCTGGCGGTCCGCAGGTAGGCGACCACGGCGAGCACGTCCTCGTCGGGCAACATGCGGTAGGCGGGGTAGTTCATGATCGGGAACAGGGGCGTCCCGTCCCGCGAGATCCCCTCTCGGATGGCGCGCACGATCTCGCCGTCCGTCCAGGCGCCGAGCCCGGTCTCTGGATCGGGGGTGAGGTTCGGCCCGACGAGCGTGCCCGGAAAGTCCGGGTCCTGCGGGAAGACCCGCCCCGAGAGGCGGGTGTCTTCCTTGATGAAGTCGCCGGGGCGCGACTCATCGATCTCGCTGTGGCACGCGACGCAGCCGAGCAGGTGCTCGGCCAGGTACCGCCCCCGCTCGATGGCCTCGGGCGTGCTGGGCGCCTTCAGGTCCCGCGGCGTGGCGACCTTGGGGTGGAGCGCGTAGAAGTAGACGACGACCCCCACTACGAGCAGGGCGACGACGCCGAAGACACCGAGCGCGACCTTCTTCCACATGGGTCTACTCTCCGACAGGCTGCGCGCTTGTGCGCCGCAGCGTTCGCACGTGTTGGACCACCGCGGTGACCTGGGGTGACTGGAGGACGTCCTTGAAGGGGGGCATCCCGCCTGTGCCCTCCAGGATCACGCGGCGGATGTGCTCATCGGTGACCGAGGTCTGCCAGGACCCTGCGCTCAGGTCGCGCGGAGGCGTGCGCCCCGGCTCCGCGATCCCTCCCGTGCCGTCCGCGGCATGGCACCGCGCGCACGCCGACCCGAACAGCGCCTGGCCGTCCGGCTGCTCGCTGCCGGCCGCCTTGCAGCCTTGGACCGCCACCATGATCACCATCACGACGACGCGCACCATCGCTCACCTGGGACGCTCGTTGGGAACCTGGGCAGCGAAGGGTCCGAAAAACCTGGCCCGGTGTAAAGGAGCACACTCAAAAACGACATGAATACCGCCGGTTCACGCGCTGGCGAGCGCGACACCCGCGCATCGGTGCAGCCTGGCCCAACCCGCTGCGCGCGCCGCCCTGACGCGCTGAGGCGCCCCTGCGTTGAACCGGACGCGGCTTCCTGCTATGAGGCGCAGCGCCGCGCCCGCCCGCGGATCCTCACGACCGCAGCGAGGCCACCGTGCCTGACCGAGCAGCAGCCAGCCCGCACGACAGCAGAGCACGCGGCGGCCTGCTCTCGGGCCTCGCGGCCTACCTCTGGTGGGGCCTGGCGCCCTTCTACTTCAAGGCGGTGGCGCACGTCCCCGCCATGGAGGTGCTCGCCCACCGGGTCGCCTGGTCGGTGGTGCTGCTCGGCGGCCTGCTCACGGCGACGCGCCAGTGGGGAGCCGCGCGCGAGGCGCTCCGGGATGGCCGGACCCGGGCCCGGCTCCTGGTCACCGCCCTGCTCGTTGGCTTCAACTGGCTCGTCTTCATCTGGGCCGTCGGCTCGGGCCACCTCGTGGAGGCGAGCCTCGGCTACTTCATCAACCCGCTGGTCAACGTCGCGCTGGGCACGCTGGTGCTCGGAGAGCGCCTGCGCCGGCCCCAGATGGCCGCCGTGGGCCTGGCCACGGCAGGGGTCCTCACGCTGACCCTGTCCCTCGGCAAGCCCCCCTGGATCTCGCTGGCCCTCGCGCTCTCCTTCTCGCTCTACGGCCTCCTGCGCAAGACCGCGCGGGTGGAGTCTCTCGTGGGCCTGAGCCTGGAGACCCTGCTCCTCTTCCCCCTCGCGATCGGCTATCTGCTCGCACTTCGTGGAGGCGCCTTCGGGGCCGTCTCCCCGTGGACGGACTTCCTCCTCCTGATGGCGGGCGTCGTCACCGCGGTGCCCCTCCTCTGGTTCACGGTCGCCGCCAGACGCCTCCGCTACACCACCGTCGGCCTGATCCAGTACCTCGCGCCGACGGTCCAGCTCGCCATCGCGGTGCTCGCCTTCGGCGAGGCCTTCAGCCGCGCCCACGCCGTCGCCTTCGGGTGTATCTGGGCGGGGCTGCTCCTCTACACCGCCGACACGCTCCGCGAGCTGCGAGGCCCCAAGGTGGCGTAGGCCGATCCGGCGACGAGGGTCAGGATTTCCCTCGCCCTGCGCGCGCGCCTCAGGCGCCGGTGCATAACAACCTGATCCATCGAGGGCCCCGATGCGCCCCGCTGGCAGTCTGGCGAGGCCGCAGGCAGGGCCTTGTCCTTCCAAGGTCTCGCCAGGCTGCCAGCGGGGATGCAGCGGGGGCCGAGTGGCACAGGTTGTTGTGCACCGGCGCCTCAGAGCAGATACGGAGTCAGCTCGTCGTCGCCCCAGCGCTCCAGGTAGT
>BTVJ01000095.1:0-27668 GCA_045863395.1 Myxococcales bacterium | reverse complement strand
GCGCAGGAATACTCAGGGTATTTCAAGCTTGGTCCGGGCGTCCGGCGGGGATGGATCGGCCCTCCCGGTTGCATCATCATTTCGGCGACGACCTACTAGAGCCCGATCTCCTTCGCCTTGGACCTTCGCGGGTGAGCACGGCCGGGCCCGGTGGTTCGTCGGTGTCGGGCAGCTCCCGTGCGGGCGCGGTGCCTCGGTGGGTGGGCCGGCCACGTCGACGTGGTGCACCGGACACCACAGCCTGCCGTGGTCCTACCTGCGGGACCGGAGTTGAGGGCGACGGTCTCGTGATCCCACTCGAGATCTGCGATCACGCTGGGCCTGCCCCCGGGACCCGCCTGCAGGTCGAGGACCGATGTAGACCCGGGCGGTGGCGAGCGCGGTCGCGGAGCCGTCCTGCCCGTGAACTGCGATGCGGTAGGTTGCGCCCTCCTCCGGTTGCTGGAGGACGATCATCGCGCCGCCGTGGCCTCCCTCGGGCGCCGCGCAAGTGTGGGACCCATGAGCCAGACGTGCGGCGTGGCGCCGCGTGATCCGCGCGCCGCGCCGGGGACGCCCGGGGGCCAGGAGGATCGGCTGCCTGCGGGGTCCTCGTGTCTGCGAGGCCAGCCCAGCGGCGCTCCGGGGGTCGGATCCGCCCCAGGCTACAGCGGGAAGTGATCGTCTCGGGAGTTGATGGACCGGAAGATCTTGCCGGCGTTCTTGCACTCCTGCTCGGCGCTCTCCTCGATGTGGCGCATGGTGATCGACTCGTGGTGCACGGCGGCCCGGTAGGCGGCCCGCACGATGGCGTTCTTGATGTAGCCGCCCGTGATCTCGAAGTTCTTGCCCAGCAGGTCGAAGTCGATGTCGTCGGCTATTGGCGCCTCCTTCGGGATGAGTGTGCGCCAGATCTTGCCCCGCTGCTTGTCGTCGGGGAAGGGGAAGTCGATCTTGAACTGGAGACGGCGGCGGAACGCCTCGTCCATGTTCTTCTCGTGGTTGGTCGTCAGGATGCAGATCCCCTCGAAGCGCTCGATCTCTTGGAGCAGGAGGTTCGTCTCCATGTTGGCGAAGCGGTCGATGGACGACTCCACCTTCACGCGGCTCGTGAACAGGGCGTCCGCCTCGTCGAAGAGCATGACCGAGTGACTCGCGCGCGCCGACTGGAAGATCTTGGAGATGTTCTTCTCCGTCTCGCCCACCCACTTGCTGACCACCCTTGGAATCGACACGCGGAAGAGCTGGAGGCCCAGCTCGCCGGCCAGAATCTCGGCGCAGAGCGTCTTGCCGGTGCCCGGCTCCCCGTTGAACAGGATGGCGAGGCCCTTGCCGGTGGACAGCCGCTTGCCGAAGCCCCAGTGGGTCATGACGAAGGTGCGCATCTTGGCGGCGTCGATGACCTCCCGGACCAGCCTCATCTCGTTGTCGGGCAGAATCAGATCAGACAGGGTCAGCTTGACCTTGCTGCGGATGCTGTACTCCTCCATGTCCGCGCGGAGCTGGGCGTAGCTGCTCTTCTCGAGCAGCGCGTGGTCGATGACGGGCCCGCCGCCTCCTCGCGCCAGGGCGCGGTTCATGGCGATGAGCACCGCGTTGCGGATCTGGCCCCCCGAGAACTCGAACTGCTGCGCCAACAGTGGGATGTCCACGTCCTGCGCGGTCGGCGCGTCCTGCGGCAGGTGCTGGTTCCAGATGCGCTCCCGCAGCGCCGCGTCCGGCACCTCGATCTTCAGGTGCCACGCGACCCAGCGCTCCAGCGTGAAGTCGAGGCGCTCCGCCTCGTTGGTCACCAGGACCACGACCCCGCTGTGCTCCTCGAAGTGGCGGTAGACCGTGTTCTGCTTCGGGTTCCGGTTGCTGAACAGGGCCTCGCAGTTGTCCAGGCACAGCACGGCGTTCCTCTGCCGGGCCTCGAAGAAGAGGTTGTCCACCACCGAGTCGAACTTCTGGTCCTCGATGGCGAGCTTGCCGCCGTCCGCCACGAGCAGACGGGCGCCGAGGCGCGTGGCGATGGCCTGGACGAGCAGGGTCTTGCCCGTGCCCGAGGGCCCCGAGACCTGGATCACCAGGCCGCGCCCCACGGGGAGCACGTCGCGCAGACCCATGCGCGTGGCGTCCGCGCGGAAGGTCGCGTAGTGGTCGATGATGCTCAGCAGCTCGTCGATGCTCTCTTTGGGCAGGATCACCCGGTCGAGCGGCACCTCCGGCACGGTCAGCCGCGAGTAGAGCGCGATGGAACGGTCGATGACCTCGTGGCCGAGCACCAGGTTGACGACCCGGTCGGGCACCCGCATCTCGCTGGCGAGCAGGTGGTCCGTGGTCAGGGCGTCCCGCGGCATGGTCAGCTCGATGAGCTTGCCCCGCACCAAGCGGCCCCAGGGCAGGAACACGTCGCGGGCCGCCATGCGGTCACGCCGCGACTCGAACTGGAGCGCCAGCGCCAGGTCCACGTCCGCGTAGGACAGGAGCATGTTGTCTTTGAACAACGCGATGCGCTTGCGGAAGGACGCGTCGAGCACCGGGGCCAGCGCCAGGTGCAGGATGTCCTGCTCCAGCTCCGTGAGGTTGTTGATTGCGACCAGGGAGTCGAGGGGCAGCTCCACGCCGGCGCGGCGGGCCCGGGCGCGGGCGTCGGTCATGCGGCGCTCGGCGCGGCGCTGGGCCTCGTCCATCATGGCGAGGGTGTCCTCGCCCGGGTAGTGGCGGGTGGCCTCCGTCGCCTGGATGGAGCGCGGGTCGTAGGCCAGCAGCATCCGCCGGTCGATGAGGACCTCCTGGCGCGTGACCAGTGCGTCGAGGAGCTCCAGGTTGAGCGCCTTGACGTCCTCCACGGCTCGCGGCGCCCGTGTCTTCTCGCCCGCCTGGCTTGCCTCCGCCATCGCTCCTCCCGTCGTGTCTGCAGCGGCGTGACCTCGAGCCCGACGCCCGGCGCCCGAGCGTACCACCCGCGACCGACGGCGATCAACGCGAGGTTCTCGCCGTGGTGGAGCGGGCGCCGCGCAGGCAACGAGATCCGGGCGACGGTTCTGGGGTATACTCGCCCCGCCCCACACAGACCGCACGGAGGCCGGCCATGAACCCACTCCCGACCACCTCGCGCGCCCTCCTGGCCGCGCTGCTCCTCGCGGCCTGCTCCGACGCGGCGACGTCTGGCAGCGCGACCGGTGAGGACACTGCGGTCGGGGGCGAAGATGCGGGCCCGTCCTTCTCCGGCCCGGGAGGCTTCGGCGCCTGGGTGGACGCAGGTGGGGCCCAGGGGCGGACACCGAGCGGAGCTGCGGACGGGCAGGCCGGGCAGGGCGGGCCGGGCACCGAAGACGCCGCGGCCGTCGCCACGGACGCCGCCGGAGGCGAGCCCGACGTGGTCTGGATCCCGGGCACCGACGCAGGCGCCACGCCAGACGGCGGCATCGTGGGCATCGGCGAGCGCCCCGACCAGGTGTGCGGCTGGGGGGCCATCCTCGGCATCGTCTGCTCGCCGAGCGACCAGGTCTTCGTGAACGGCGCCACGGTGTGGATTGACACCGTGGACTGCGACGGCGTGACGCCCGTCCACCTGGAGACGGTCTCCGACGCCGACGGCAACTTCTCCTTCGTCGGCGTGCCGAGCGGCTACCAGACCGTCCACGTGAAGAAGGGGAGCTTCGAGAACGAGTACAAGGTGCTCGTGAAGGCCAACAAGACCACGGACATCTCCGGCCTCGGCTACAAGCAGTGCTTCCAGGCGAAGGGCCCGTGCCAGAGCGGCACCATCGTCGGGCAGGCGTGCGTCGGCGAGGGCGAGGCCCCCGGCGAGCCCGCCAAGGTGTGGGTGGACACCTACGACTGCGACCTGAACCCCGTGACGGTGGAGACCAAGACGGGCGCGGACGGCGCCTTCACACTGCCAGGCGTGCCCGCCGGCAAGGTGTGGGTCTTCGTCCAGGTGGGCAACCAGTCGCTCCAGTACCAGGTGGAGGTCCCGGAGGGAGGCACGGTCACCGTCGACCCCTGGCTCGACCCGAGCGTGTGCCTGCCCAAGCCCCCGTGCGCCTTCGGGTCCCTGACGGGGCGCCTGTGCGTGCCGCAGGGCAACGCGTGGATAGGGGGCGGCAAGGTCTGGGTGAAGACCGTGGACTGTGACGGCAAGGCGGTTCAGGTGGAGGGCTGGAGTGACGCGGACGGGGTCTTCTGGCTGGCCGGCGTCCCCGAGGGGACGCAGTGGCTCCACGTGGACTACGAGGGCACGGGCTACCAGGTCCAGGTCAAGGTCGTGAAGGGGGCGACCACCGACGTGGGCATCGTGGGCGCCGAGTCCTGCAACCCCAAGGGGGAGTGCGGCTTTGGGGCGGTCAAGGGCTACGTGTGCAGCCCGTCGGGAGTCAAGGTGGCCGGCGCCACGGTGACCGTGAAGGCGCTGGACTGCGACGGCAACCCGGTGGTCAAGACCACGACCAGCGACGGCAACGGCAACTTCTGGGTGGAGGGGGTGCCGGAGGGGACGGTCACGGTCTCGGTCGTCAAGGGCGACTTCAACGTGACCTACGCGGTCCCCGTCGCGGCCGGTCAGGTCACGGACGCGGTGCAGGTGGTCGAGGCGATCTGCTTCCCCGACAAGCAGGTGAAGATCGCCGTCGTCACCGGCGACTGGGACATGATCGAGGACATCCTCGGCAAGCTCGGCCTCAGCTTCGATCTCTACGACGGGCAGTTCAACACGAGCCAGGCCATCGGGCTCCTGACGAACCTGCAGAAGATGCTGACCTACGACGTGATCTTCTTCGACTGCGGCGCCGCGCACTACGGCATCGTGTCAGGCAACCCGCTCATCCAGCAGAACCTCCAGGCCTTCGTCAAGGACGGCAACAGCGTCTACGCCAGCGACTGGGCCTTCGTCTATGCCGAGTTCCCGTGGCCGAACGCCATCGACTTCTACGGCAACGACACCTCGTCGAGCGGCCCCAAGGTGGGCGGTGCCAAGACCCTGACCGGCGTGGTGGTGGACCCGAACCTCGTCCAGTACCTGGGCAAGGCCAACGTGAGCATCAAGTACGACCTGAGCGCCTGGGTGGTGGTGCAGGCGGTGGGGCCGGGGACGGGCGTCCACATCAACGGCTACGTCTCCGAGGTGGGGGGCACCGTCCCGCTCATGATGAGCCACGCCCCCTACGGCGGGCCGGGCCGCGTGCTCTTCACCACCTTCCACAACGAGTGGCAGGTGACCAACGACATGAAGCAGATCCTGAACTACCTGGTGTTCGAGCTGTAGCTCACGACCACCGTGTGCGTGCCCGGCTCCACCTTGGGGTGCCCATGGGGTGGTGGAAGCAGCCCGACGCGGCTGAGAGGCTGAGCAGGCTGAGCCGGAGGCGCTGGTCCATCTCCGATGGGGCCAACCCGCCATGGTGCGGGGTCGCTCAGGCGGCGTGGGCTCGGTGCCGCCCGTGATGGTCTGCTGAAGCATCCATCGCCCCGTGTGTGCTGACCCCTGTGTGCTGACGTGTCGCTCCAGCACCCATGGACGGGGCATGACGAGTCGCGCAGGCCAGTTACAGTCCGAAGACGTGGCCGGTGCTCAATGCCGTGTCAACCCTTGACTGGGGTCGGCAATTGGCAAGGAGTTGTGGGAGGAACGGCACGGTGACCGTCTGATCGGCAGCGCGGCTCCGTTGCCCCCCATAGCGAGGAGGGACCCATGAGGTGGACTGTGCTCGTAGCAGTACTGGTGACGCCGCTTGGCGCCATTGGTCTCCCCCCCCCCCCGAGATGCCTGAGTTTCTGACCAGCCACTTGGCGGCGCAGCAAGCTGACGGTGCAGGTCCCGTGATCTGGGAGCCCATGGTCCTTGCGCATGTCGGTCACACGGTGCACCGAGTGAAGATCCGTGACGCAAGCACCGGGGTGGTGAGTGGCGCAGCCTTTCGAGAGGACGGTCTCCTGCTGCCCGATGGAGGTGCCGCGCTGCTCGCGGCTGAGTTGAGCGCGCAGCGGCTGGCCTACGGACTTCTGGAGCCCAAGCTCGTCGAGGTCCTCGCCGAGACGGACGAGGTGACCCCCGTTCCGGTCCTGCTCTGGTTCGCGCTGGAATCCGAGTCGGGCGACAAGGAGGCACTGCTTTCAAGCCTCGACGTCATGCTGACCGCCCAGACAAAGCACGAGGAGGCGCTCGCGGCGCTGCGGCACCGTGTCGAGGGCAAGTGGGCGGACCTCTCCGCGGTTCCACTCCATTGGCTGGAGCGCGCCCCGGCCGCTCGGGCGTGGCTCACTGCGGCCGATCTCTGGCTGGCCCACGAGCTGTCCGACCTCGGCGCGGTGATCTACCACCCGGACCCGGAGCCGCAGGGTACGAGCTACCAGTCCACTGTCCACGGGCTCATCACGGGGCTCGACGGGGAGGCGGAGAGGATCTGCGTGCTCGAAGGCCGTCAGCCATCCGCGGGACACTCGCTGGTCATCGCCGGCAACTACTGCGAGATGGGGCTTGCCGACGAACACGGTCGGGTCGTCGCCGGGGTCATCCGCTCCGGGGCGACTGCGGGAGGAGGCCTCGCCAGCGCGTCCGAGACTTGGTACGCGAGCTGGAGCGACACGGGGAACCCCGGCCCTTGTGATTCTCAGATCGCGAAGCAGTGGTGCAACGCCACCGCGCAGGCGCACATCTGGAATTGGAGCTTCTTCTCCGGCACGGGAGACGCGTTGCTCTTCGACTACTACGCCAAGCTCCCGCCGAACTACCCCTTCATCGCCATGATCTCTGGGAATATCACGAACTACTCGCGACAGGACTGCGGGCTCGGCTGTGCAGTGCCACGACAGCAGGTCCTCACGGAACCATTCAACACCCTGGTGGTCGGCGGGTCCAACGACTGCGAGAATTCAGACCGAACCGACGACGAGATCTGGTGCTGGGCGCGGGACCTCAACGTCAGCACCCGCGAGCTGCCCCATCTCGTTGCGCCTGCGCAGGACATTGACGCCGACGGCCTGCAAGACTACCGTGGGACCAGCTTCGCGGCGCCCCAGGTCGCCGCCGCTGCCGCCCAGTTGATGCAGCAGAACGGAGAGCTGCGCCGGTGGCCCGAGGTCGTTCGCAGCATCCTCATGGCGGGCGCCACGGAGTCTGTGTCGGGCCCACCTCTCAACCTCCACGATGCCATCGACGACCGCGACGGTGCGGGAGAGCTGAGCATCCTGCACTCGCTCTTCGTGGGCGCGCCCTCTTCCTATCGGACGGTCGGGGGAAGCCCGAGCCCACTCGGCCACCACTACCGCACCCTCCGTGCGACGGACTTCCCCGCCAATTCGAGCCTCGGACCCTTCCGAGCGCGGACGAGCGCCTCCAACAAACGGCTGCGCGTCGTGCTCTCCTGGGACGCCACGGTGCGATGCACCGACCCACTGCGACCCACCCAGACGTGCACAGCGGCCACGCTCGATGCCGACCTCGATCTCCAGGTGTTCGACGGCACTCCCGACCCGGTCGCCGTGTCCTTGACCTACGACAACAGCTATGAGTTTGTCGAGTTTCCCATCGAGGCCGACCGCACATACGACATCATGGTGTCACCGTTCTCCTGGGCCGCCAGCAGCACGTACATCGGGCTTGCGTGGTACATCACGGACTTCTCCACCAACTGACGGAGGCGCCGATGAGAGCCATGATGTTCGTTGTGCTTTGGTGGGCTGTCGTGCCGGCGTGTGATGGGAGCCAGCCCACCGCCAAGGATGCCGGCGAACCCGTGCAAGAGGACGTGAAGGACGCAACGGCGGGATCCGACGTCGCGCCGGAGGGCGACGCGTGCAAGGACCTGCGCCGACCGGGAGACCAGCTCCAGACCGACGACTGGTGCTGGGATCCGCCGCTGCACTATTGCTCCGCTGGGTGGGCGGGTGGCCCTACCGTGGCGTGTGCATTCGAACCGCGGGTGTGCTGCGACTTCCCCTCGGGGTGTACGCCGTGCGGTTGGAGCAGCTGTCTCCAGGGGACACCGGAGTGTCCGACGCTCACCGACGTGACGGGCCTCCCGGAGTGCCAGGTGCACAAAGCCTACGAATTCCAACTGGACACCGGGGAGTTCTGTTGGGACGGACTCACCCCCGCGCCCTGACCTGTGGCGCTCCACCGAGGTGAGCCGTCTATACGGTCCCCGCCTGCCCCTTGGTCGGAACGGTATCGGGGTCAGCAACATCGCGCCGTAGCGATTCAGTCCGCCACGACCACCGTATGTGTGCCCGCCCCCACCTTGACCCAGAGGGTGCCCGCCGGGTCGTGGAACCACCCTGACGCGGCACTTTCCAGCTCGGTGAGGGACGCGAAGGGGGGCAGCGCGACCCCGCCGTCTGTCACGGCGCTCGGCGCCGGGACTCCCAGCACCTCGAACACGGCTCCCTGGGCGAGCTCGGCGCCGCCTGAGTATCCAAGGGTGAGCCCGCCCGCCGTGGTCTGGGACAGCGTCGTGCCGTCGAAGAGCGCGAAGGACGTGCTTCCTCCCGGCGCCACGCGCACCCACAGCAGGCCCCGGTCCGTCGCGTAGGACTCGATGGACGGGTCCTCCACCGGGTTCAGGGTGTCGATGGTGGGGCGCAGCAGCGGCACGAGGGCCCCCTCGCGAATCAGCAGGGGCAGCGTGCCGAGCGGGGCGTCCAGCGTGACACTGGCGCCTTCGTATGCCTCGCCCGTCCACCAGTCGAGCCAGCGGCCCGGGGGGAGTGGCACGACGCGCTCCGTCTGTGCCCGCTCCACCACCGGGGCGACCAGCAGGTCATCGCCCAGGAGGTAGGTGTCGCTCGGGTGGACGCCCAGCTCCGGGTAGGCGAGCCCGAAGGGGCGCTGGATGGGGCGGCCGTCGATGGCGAGGCGCTGCGCGTGGGTCCAGACGTAGGGCCACAGGCGCAGGTGCAGGCGGGCATAGACGCGGTAGAGGTCCAGGGTCTCCTGGTCGAAGCCGTTCTTGGCGTTGCCCTCCCAGGGGACGTCGTTGGTGTTCGTGCCCACCTGCATGACGGTGGACAGGGCGGTCTGCTCGAACCACCGCACGAACAGCTCCTTGTCCGGTGGCGCGTGGCGGTAGCCACCGGTGTCCGCCCCAAAGAAGGGGAAGCCGGACGGCCCCAGTGACAGACCCGCGATCACCGATGCCGGCAGGCCGCCGACCGCGGTGTACTGCTCGCCCTTCTCGTCCACCTTCTCGCCGTGGCGGGCGAAGCTGGCGTCCAGGTCGCCGGGCCAGATGATGGCCCCGTTGACCTGGTCTCCCCACATGCCGGCTCGGCAGAGCAGGAAGCCGCCCTCGTCGGGGAGCGTCTCCGCGTAGACCCGGTGGTAGAAGAGCTGGTAGCGGGACTGCATGGTGCGCTCGTCGCTGCCATCCCAGAACTCCCAGGCGTTGCGGGCTGCGCCGAAGCCCGCGACGACGTCCTCCGCGTAGTCGAGCTTGAAGCCCTCGATGCCCATGTCCGTGTACGCGCGGACGTGGTCCTGCCACCAGGCGAAGGCCGCGGGGTTGGTCAGATCGAGGAGCGGCCCCCACCCGTTGAGCTGCCCCCCGATCACGGGCGGGTAGTAGCCGGCCGCCGTGGCCTCGGAATAGAGGGCGGCGGTCGCCGCGTGGGACTTGTCCAGGTAGGGCGTGTGCCACAGGGCGACGCGCAGGCCGGCAGCGCGCGCGTGGTCGATCATGGCCTGGGCGTCGGGGAACTTGACCGGCTCGAAGTCGAAGGTGTTGACCGCCGTGGCGTAGGGGCGGTCGATCCAGTACCCCGTGGTTGCCAGGTCCAGCTCCCGAATCAAGTTCACGTCGGAGATCACCTGCGCCTGGTCGTCGTTCTCGTCGCGCCAGATCCACGGGCCCAGCGCCCAGCGCGCCGGCAGCCGCGGATACCCCGTGATGTCGTAGTAGAGCTTCGTCACGTCGAGCGGGTGGTCCGCCGCAAGCAGGTGGAACACCAGGCCCTCGGTGGCCGATGCCCCGGGGCCCACGATGACGTCCGCCACGTCGGGCTGCGCGGGCATCCCCGGCGCGAAGGCCGCTTGGTGCGCCGTCTCTACGAAGAGGCCCCAGCCCCGCGTGGAGATCAGCAGCGGAACGGGCACGTGCGCCTCGTTGTAGCCGCTCTCCAGGTCCAGCGCGGGCCCGAGCTGCATCGGGCGGACCTTCCCGCGGTGGGTCACCTGGTCGAAGACCTCGCCGAGCCCGTAGTACTCCTCGCTCGCGTCGCCCACTGGTTGGAGCCGCAGGTACGCGAGGGGGGCGGTCAGCGCCTGCGGGGTCCAGGTGGCGCGCACGCGGCCGTCTCCCGTCACGCTGAGCACGAGGCGCGCCGTCCCGACGGGGTAGGAGAGCGCCAGCTCCACCTGATTGGCGTCGGCCGCCGTGATCGTCAGTTCGCTCGCCCCGTGCCACGCGAGCCCCGGCGGCGGCGGGTGCAGGAAGGTCGGCGCGAACAGCGGCGTCGGGTCGTAGCTGTAGCTGGGGTCCAGGGCGTCCACGGTGCCCAGCGAGAGGCCCGAGGCGGGCAGCACGAGCAGAGGGGTGTCGCCGTTCGCCAGGGTGATGGTGTCCGCGACGGCGTCCACGGTCACTCGCACCGCGCCGGCCTGCAGGGACGCCTCCGGTGGGCCCGGCGTCCCGTCGGGCGCGTCGCCGGTGTCCAGGGCGGGGCTCCCATCCGCCGCATCGGGCGCTGCGTCAGCGGCGGCGTCCGGGGCCGTGTCTCCTCCCTGCCCGTCCCCGGAGGCGTCGCCCGCGTCTCCGGTCACGTCCGCCACGTCTGCGACTTCCGCCACGTCCGCGCCCTGCGTCCCCGAGTCCACGGGGGCCGCGCCCTCGTCCGCGCACGCCGCCAACGCCAGCGCCACTGCTGCCCAAGTGCGTCTCATCGCGTCTCCTCTGGTCCAGTGAGGCCCGAGCGCCCCCCGGACGGTCCCGGGGCGCGCCCACCGCCGTTCGCCGCGAACCGCCGCAGCTCCCGCCGCAGCGTCCTCTGCTCACGCGTCGTGAAGCCCCAGGTGGCGGGGTCCGGGTCGGTCCGCGGCGCCTTGTTCATGATGCTCTCCGGCGCCCGCCCATGCCGGAGCCCGAAGCGGTGGCCGAGCTCGTGGGCGAGCACGATGGGCGGCGCGATGGCGCTGACGATGATCCAGGACGGCGCGCCTCCCTTCTCGCCTCGCCGCCAGTGCACGCCCCGGATCTGCCCGTCCGCGTCCACGTCGTCGAGGCGCGCCACCACGTAGACGCTGACCGCCGCCTCGCGCCACCGGCCCTCGCCGAGGGCGTCCCGGTCCGCACGGGTCGCGACGTGCCCCACCTCCGCCGGCAGCGCCTGCACGGACGCCACCGAAAACCCCGTGTCCACCGCCGCGAAGGTCCGGTTCGCCTCGGCGAGCTGCTCCGCGAACCAGGCGGCAGACACCGCTACCCCGTCCACCACCCACACGTCGAGCGGCACGCACACGGAGCGCCCTTCGGGGCAAGGTGACGCCCAGCCGGGCGGATCTCCCGCGCGCGCCCCTCCGGCGAAGAGGCACAAGACGACCGTGGCGAGGCGTGCGGAGCCCATCATGGCGGGAGATGCTGCCCGACCGCGGCCCTGGGCGCAATGCGATGCACTCCATTCCCGCGTCGGAGAGCCTCCCGCACCTGAAGCACGCGGCGCCCGGGGGATCTCGCAGTGCCACGGTTGCCCGCGGCGCGGCCCCGTTGTACCGTGCGCTCCCAGACAGGGGACAAGCCCGCAGGAGGAGTCGATGGACTTTCGCGCGTTTCGGGGGCTCCGTCCCCCAACGGAGCTGCTCGCCGAGGTGGCGTGCCCGCCCTATGACGTGGTCAACAGCGAGGAGGCCCGGGAGCGCGTGGCGGGCAAGCCGCGCTCTCTGCTGCACGTGACCCGCCCCGAGGTGGATCTGCCCGAGGACGTGGACATCCACGCCGACATCGTCTACGAGACGGCCGCGTCCAACTTTCGGCGATTCCTGGCGGCTGGGGTTCTCCAGCAGGACCCGGCGCCTGCCTACTACGTCTATCGCCTCGTCTGGGGCTCCCACGTGCAGACCGGCGTGATGGGCGTCGCGTCCGTGGACGACTATGACCGCGGCCTCATCAAGAAGCACGAGCACACGCGCCGGGACAAGGAGGACGACCGGGCCCGGCACACCGACGCCATCGGGGCCAACGCGGGGCCGGTCTTCCTCGCGTACCACGCCGACACGTCTCTGGACGGGCTGGCGGCCGCGGTGGCGGACGCGCCTCCCACGGCCGAGGTCGAGGCCGAGGGAGTGCGTCACATGCTGTGGGCCGTGACGGAATCGGCGAAGATCGAGGCGTTTCGTAGCGCATATGCCCAGGTTGGTGCGTTCTACGTCGCTGACGGTCACCACCGCGCTGCGTCAGCCTCCCGCACCCGCGCGCTGCGCCAGGGCCGCAACCAGAACCACACCGGCCAGGAGGCGTACAACCGGTTCCTGGCGGTGGTCTTCCCCCACGACCAGCTCCGGATCCTCGCCTACAACCGGGTGGTGCGCGACCTCCATGGGCTCGACCAGGCCGCCTTCCTCGCCGCGGTCACGGACCGATTTGAGGTGGCCCCCGCCGCCGACGCCTCTCCGAGCGAGCCGAGGACCTTCCGCATGCTCCTCGGCGGGCAGTGGTACGCCCTCCGGCCCCGCACAGGCTCGTTCCCGGAGACCGATCCCGTGCGCTCCCTGGACGTGGCCATCCTGCAGGACAACCTGCTCGCGCCCGTGCTCGGCATCGGCGACCCGAGGACCGACCAGCGCATCGACTTCGTGGGGGGCATCCGGGGGACCGGGGAGCTGGAGCGGCGCGTGGCGCGCGGCTGGGCCGTCGCGTTCTCGCTCTACCCCACGTCCCTGGAGCAGCTCATGTCCGTGGCGGACGCGGGCCAGGTCATGCCCCCCAAGTCCACGTGGTTCGAGCCGAAGCTGCGCAGCGGCCTCGTGGTCCACTCGCTGGAAGAGGGGTAGACGCGCCGGGCACTGTGGCCGCGGCGGATGCGCGCGCGTCCGGGCCGCCGCTGGCAGCCCCGCGGAGCCGTCAGGCGTCCCGCGCCTCGGCCCGGGCCGTTGCCCAGGTGAGGGTGAGCAGCGTGTCCCCGGGCAGGCAGCGGGCCTGCCCAGGCCACAGGTCCGGCAGCGAGATGGCCACGGTCATCGTCTTGTCTCGCCCGACGGGCACCACGAACAGCGGCAGGTCCAGCTCCTTCATCATCTCGACCAGCTCCGCCGGGGACGTGCGGCGGTCCAGCATGCGCCCGACCTTGCGGTGCTGCTGGAACCCGAGGTAGATGACCAGCGCGTTCTGCTCCTCGCAGTCCTGGAGCTGCACCTCGTGCTGGAGCCGCGGCACGGCGTCGTCCGCGTGGATGCCGGGGCGCACCTTCTGGTTCTCCCGGACCTTCATCTTCTCCCAGCGACCCGCCGGGTTCCACCGCAGGTAGCGGCGCGAGAGGTCCTTGCCGCCCTGGGCGACCGCCGACTCGTCCGCCTCGCTCTCCAGCAGGCGCGTGAGCGCGTTGACCGACGCCGTGTGCTCCCCCTCCGTCTGTGCCGTTGGTCCCGTCGCGCCGGCCGTCGCGGCGACGGGCGCGGGCCCCTCCACGTCCTCCGAGTAGTTCAGCGCCTGGACGAGCCATGCCTCCTCGGGGGGCTTGCCCCGATGGCGCGCCGATGACGGAGGCGCCGCCAGGTCGTCGAGCATGCTGTAGACGATCTCTCGCTCCTTCAGCCCGATGGGGCGCGTGGCCAGCTCCCCGAGGAAGGTCTCCGCCACGTCACGGTCGATGAGGGCCGCGGCCCTCGCCGCCAGGAGCGCCGCCGGGACGTCGATCTCCCCCTGCCGCAGCGACTCGATGAGCGAGTCCTCGGCCTCTGTCTGGAACCCGCCTGCGGCGAAGCACAGGCCCCGGATCTCGTGGGCCACGCGGGTCGTCGGGGCCGGCCAGTTGCGCGTCAGCGCGCGGATCTCCCGCGGCATGTGGCACACCAGCAGGTCGACCGCCTCGGCGATGACCACGTAGGGCTCCGGCGCGCCGGGCGCCATGTCCAGCAGGCGGGTCGCGACCTCACGGACCCGGCCGCCGCTCGCCTCGGCCCGCGCCTTGCGCCGCCCCTCGACGATCTCCGGCGGGGGCTGTGGGACCCCCCGAAGCTCGGCGACCCGGGCGAGGAAATCGCCCTCCTTCCATCGCTTGCGCGAATCCTTCATGCGTCTTCTCCCGCGCTGTGCGCGCCTCGAACCGCGTCCCATGGCGACCGGCGCGCGCCGGCCACGGGGACGGGCCTCTATACGACCTCGTCGCTGTCCTCCAGGACCTCGTCCTGCTCCCCTTCCGCGGTCTGCTTCTTCGCCTTCATGTTGCGCTTGACGCGCACCCCGGCCTTCACGTCCGGCTTGACGGCCTTCTCGTTGGGGATGAAGCGGATCTGGGTCGTGATCTCGAAGCTGATGCTGGTCAGGATCTTCTGGACCTCGCCGCCGAGATCGATCTGCCCCAGGAAGTCGCGCAGCTCCCGCGACACGACCCGCAGCACGTCGTTCTTGGAGCTGTCGAGCTGCTGGGCGATGTAGTGGATCGCCTCCTTCGGCACCATGGCGCCGAGGACGCTGCGGAGCCCCTCCTCGGTCTGCAGGAACGAGCGCACGCCCGTGACCACCGCGCGGCGGACCACGTCCGGCACGAAGCCCTCGAGCTTCCGGGAGAGGTTGAACCAGTCGGGCTCGCGCGCATCGTCGTCCGCCGGGTCCTGACCGCGCTTCCCCTTCGACTTGTCACTCATCCTGCGCCTCACTCCCCCCGAGCGCGGGTAAAGTCTCGTGAAGGCGAGGAACTGTCAAGACTTCCCGTTCGGGGCCACCGCCCAGGGGCCACTCCGGCGCCCAGGCGGGGGTGGCGGAACCGGGCAGGTGTGGCATACTCGCCCGCCAACATGGCAGCTCGCGTCGTCAGAGCCTGGTGGACCACCCTCGTCGTGCTCGGGAGCTACCTCTCGCTGCGCCTGCTCGCGCGGGTGCGCAGCGAGGAGTGGGCCCGGGCGGCGCTGCGCGAGCGCCACGTACGGAACGCCCGCCGCATCCAGCGCGCCATCGTGTCCCTGAAGGGGCTGTTCATCAAGATTGGCCAGCTCTTCAGCATCATGACCAACTTCCTGCCCGACGAGTTTCGCCGTGAGCTGGAGGGGCTCCAGGACGCGGTGGCGCCGTCGAGCCCGGGGCACGTGCAGCGCAGGCTGCGGGAGGAGCTGGGCCGCGGCCCGGCAGAGCTCTTCGAGGCCTTCGACGAGGTCCCTGTTGCCAGCGCCTCCCTGGGGCAGGTGCATCGCGCGCGCACACACGACGGCCGAGAGGTCGCCGTCAAGGTCCAGCACCCGGACGTCGACCGCACGGTCCGGGTGGACCTGCGCACCATGCGGGGCATCCTGCGCCTCGTGGGTCTCTTTGTTCCGCACCGCGGGCTCATGACGGTCTACGAGGAGGTCCGCGCGATGATCCTCGCGGAGCTCGACTTCCAGGCCGAGGGGCGCAACCTGGAGCGCATCGCGAAGAACTTCGAGGGCAGCGGCGACGTGTGCATGCCGGGCGTTGCCTGGGAGCTGTCCACCGCCCGGGTCCTGACCACCGACTGGGTCGACGGCACCAAGATCACGAACCGCTCCGCCCTGGATGCGCGGGGTGTGGACCGCCGCGCGTTGGCGGTCAAGCTGGTGCACGCCTGGTGCAAACAGATCTTCGAGGACGGCGTCTACCACGCCGACCCCCACCCGGGGAACATCCTGGTCACGCCCGACGGTCGCATCGCCCTGGTCGACTTCGGCGCCGTCGCCGAGCTGGGCCCGCAGATGCGCGAGGGCATCGTCGAGTTCCTCAACGGGGTGCTGGCGGCCAACACGGACAAGATCTGCGCGGCGCTGCACACCATGGGCTTCGCCGACCGCGGCGGGCCGAACGACGAGGTGCTGCAGCGCGTCGTGGAGCTGGTCCACGAGCGGGTGACCCGGACGGTGCGCGTCGACAGCTTCCACCTCAAGGACGTGCGCATCGACCCGCAGGAGGCGCTGGACGCGCTGGTGGACCTGCGGCGCATGGACATCGGCCTCCGCGAGCTGGGGGAGGCGTTCCACATCCCGCGCGAGTGGATCCTCCTCGAGCGGACGCTGCTGCTGCTGACGGGGCTCTGCACCACGCTGGACGAGTCGCTGCGGCCCATGGCCCTGATCCGCCCTTACGTGGAGCGGCTGGTCCTGCGCGACCGGGACTTCACCAGCTTCGCCCTGGAGACCACGCGCGAGGTGGGGCTCCAGTACCTCAGCCTGCCCGGCGAGGTGAAGAAGCTGGTCACGAACCTGAACCGGGGGCGCGTGGACCTGCGGTCGCGGGACGTGCGGGACGCCGGGCGCGCCGTCGTCGTGGTGGGCCACCAGCTCATCTGGGCCGGGTTCACCATCACGAGCGTGGCGCTGCTGGCCGTGTTCCGCCTGCACGGCGACGCGGAGGGCGTGCGCGTGGCCGGCTCTTGCGCCTGGGGATTCGGTGCCCTGCTGGCGCTGTCACTGGTGCGAAACCGCCGCCGGCGGTAGGAGGTTGCGCATGAAGCTGGAGGGTCGGTCCATCATCGTGACGGGCGCGAGCCGGGGCATCGGCGCCGCGACCGCGAAGTCGCTGGCTCGCTGTGGCGCGCGGGTCACCCTGGTCGCGCGCTCGGGAGCATCCATCCAGGCGGTCGCCGCCGAGATCCGGGAGGCGGGAGGGCAGGCGCTGGCCGTCCGGTGCGACGTGGGGCAGGAGCACGACGTGATCCACGTGATGCGAGAGACGGTCCGGGCCTTTGGCAGCGTCGGAGGCCTGATCAACAACGCCGGCGAGCTCGGCGCCCGGGTGCCCTTCGACGCGTACCCCGTCGACGACCTGCGCCGCTGCCTCGAGGTGAACGCGGTCGGCACGTTCCTCATGACGCGGGCGGCGCTCCCCCACCTGCGCGGTGGCCGCGACGCCTTCGTGATCAACATCTCGTCGTGGCTCGGGCGGCACGGCATGCCCGACTGCGCAGGCTACATCGCCGGGAAGTTCGCGCTGGAGGGGCTCACCCAGGCGCTTGCCTCGGAGGTGGCGAGCGCCCCCCTGGCAGTCGTCTCGGTGGGCCCGGGCATGGTCGCCACGGACATGCTCGCAGGGTTCCTGATGAAGTCGGATCTGGAGGGCTACCGCTCGCCCGAGGAGGCCGCCGCTGCCCTCGTAGCCCTCGCGGAGGGTCTGACGCCCCACGACAACGGCGCGGTCCTCGACCTCTTCTCCGAGTAGGCCCGAGCAGGCCCGAGCGGTCTACTTGCCCCGGCTGATGGTCACCTTGTTGACGACCACGTCGACCGCGGGCTTGGACTGGGTGGGGTCGTTGGGGGCCTTGTCCACGCGGGCCATCTTCTGCACCACGTCCACCTCGTCGCACTGGCCGAAGATGGTGTGGCGGTTGTCCAGGTGGGGGGTGGGCCGCTCCGTGACGAAGAACTGGCTCCCGTTCGTCCCGGGGCCCGCGTTGGCCATGGAGAGGCGGCCGGGCTTGTCGTGGCGGAGCGACGGCACGAACTCGTCCCCGAAGCGATAGCCAGGACCGCCCGTGCCCTGGCCCAGCGGGTCGCCGCCCTGGATCATGAAGTTGGGGATCACCCGGTGGAACTTGAGGCCGTCGAAGAAGGGCTTGCGCGCCTTCTGGTTGGTGTTGGGGTCGGTGTATGCCTTCAGGCCCCGCGCCAGGCCGACGAAGTTGGCGACGGTCATCGGCGCCTCCTTCTCATACAAGGTGCAGTGGATGGTGCCCATGGACGTGTCGAAGGTCGCCATCAGCGGCCCGCTCCCCGCGAGGTCGGCGATGTAGCCCGGCAGATCCTCGGCCTTCGGCGGGCGGACGTCCTCGGTGGCGGTCGTGGCGGCGGCGGCTTGGGGCGCCTTGGCGGCCTCCTTCTTGTCAGGGCTGGCGGCGGTGCCCTCCTGGGCCGTGGAGCTGGCCTCGGGTGCCTTCGGGGCGGGGGCCTGCTCACTCTTGCAGCCCGACACGGCGACGGCGCAAAGCGCGGCGGCGAGCGTGGTCCTCATCTTCATGGTGTCCTCCTGATAGTCGGTTCTCGACGGGTCGCGGATGCTATCACGGCGCGTCAGGGCGGGAAAGATCCACGGGGTAGGGCAGCGTCAGGGCCCGCGGGCGCTCTTCCCGGATGCGGTCCCAGGCCTCCCGCAGCAGCCCTGCGTGGGCGATGGCCTCCACGGCAGCGGACGGATCCGAGGCCGGGCCCTCCACGCCTAGGGCAACGAGGAGGGCGGCGCGGTCCCGGGCGCTCAGGGAGCCCGCCAGCACGCGGGTGAGCTTGCGGACCACGTTGGCCGGCGCAGGCGGCACGGGCGACGCCTCTGAGCCGTCCAGGGCGTCCAGCGGCAGCGTGAAGGCGCCCGCCTCCGGGTGGTGGGCCGCAGCCGACGCCCGCAGGTCCTCGAGCTGTCCGCGCCCGAGGGCCAGGTCCAGGGCGTCCTCCCACAGGGCCGTCACCGGGCGCGAGAGGTCCAGCAGGTCGACGGGGACGCCGGCCTGGCGCAGCAGCAGCCGCGCTCCGGCGGTGGATCCGAACGCCGTCAGCAACGCGTCCAGCAGATAACGCCGAGCCTCCGGCGACAGGGGGGGCGTGTCCATGGGGCGGGACCCTACCAGAGCCGCGCTGCGAGCGGAAGTTGAAGCGCCCGGGAGGACCGTGCTACTTGCATTCGCGGAGGTGTACGTGCGCGTCCTTGCTCTGCTCCTGCTCACCGGCTGCACCACGGTCAACACCGGCGGCTCGGCGGTCTGCCTCGGCCAGGTCGTCAATGGCGTGTGCGTGGCCGGGGGCCTGGACGCCGCGGGCGACGACGTCGCCTCCTACGACGGGCGGCCCTGCACGAACAACCTCCAGTGCGGGGACCTCGCCTGCATCGGCGGCTTCTGCAGCGTCCAGTGCAAGGACGACAAGGACTGCCCCGGCGCACAGGTCTGCCACAAGCTGGTCTGCGCGGACCCGCAGGGCGACACCGGCCAGGACGCAGCGGTGGCGCTCGACGCGGGCCCCGGCGCAACCGAGGACGAGGGACTCCCCGACGGGGGTCAGCCCGACGCGGGCACGCCCCCGAAGAAGTGCTCCCAGCACGTGGACTGCGCGCCAGCGGGGGCCTGCGTCGGCGGCTGGTGCACCAAGGAGTGCGACGAGGACTGGGAGTGCGGCGACGAGCCCGGCTGGGAGTGCACCAACTTCCTGTGTCTCTTCTCCGACCCCTTCGCTCCCGACACGGGACCGGACGTGAAGCCCCCGGTGGACACCGGGCCGGACGTGAAGCCCCAGACCGACACCGGGCCACCTCCCAAGTCGGGCTATGGCGTCCCGTGCGGGAGCAAGGAGGAGTGTCAGTCGGGCCTGTGCGTGCAGAACCAGGCGACGGGGGGCGGGACCTGCACCATGCTCTGCGGCAAGCCCAGTGACTGCCCTGGGAAGGACGCCTGCATCGTCGTGCAGCAGGGCACGAACATCTGCTACCCCAGCGACTCCGGCAAGTCCTGCCCGGCGCCCCCGAGCGCCTGCGTGGCGGGGCTGTCGCTGTCCAACCCCAAGGGCGCCTGCGTGTGCACGGTCGAGTGCGAGACCGCCGCGGATTGCCAGACCTCCGCGGCGTGCAGCCAGTGGCAGGTCGGCGGGTCGACCATGAAGCTGTGCACGCCCATCGGCCTCCCGTGCAAGGTCAGCGGCACCAACCCCAAGGGTGACGTGTGCCACCAGCTCTGCTACCCCATCACGGCCACGTCCGGCGCCTGCAGCGCCCAGTGCGCGACCTCCCTCGATTGCCCGGCAGGGTACAAGTGCTTTACGGAGACCTTGCCGGGTGGCGGCGTGCTCAAGACCTGCCAGCCGTCATGAGCATCGTAGGAAGTGACCTCAGGTCGATCCGTGGCGGCGGATGTGGCACATTGCGCCAACTCGGGATACAATGCGACGGTCGTCTGGACGCGAGAAAGGGCTTGATCCCGGAGGTTCTTCATGATCCCGCGTATCTGCGGAGCGGTCGCCGCACTCATCGTCACCGTCGGCGCCGGCGTGGCCGGCGCGCAGCAGCAGGAGCCCGCACAGCTCGTCAGCGAGCTGGCGACCATCCCCTACGGGGCGCCCATCAAGCTCTTCCAGAAGTTCCTGGAGGACCGCGTCTCCGAGGAGTATCGGCCCCTCATCAAGAACGAGAAGAACGCCGTCAAGCGGGACCAGCTCAAGCGGGAGGTGCCGGAGAAGATCCAGGCGGTCAAGAACACCTACACCGCGTTCTCAGGTGCGCAGACCGGCTATGACATCTCGGTGCTGGCGGGCGAGTTCCGCAAGGGGGGCGGGGACGCCCTCATGAAGGAGGGGACCGACCGCTACTACCTGTTCGCCGATGATCGGGTCTGGAAGGTGGTCACGACCATCGAGCCCCAGACGGACTTCCCCACCTACGCGCTGAAGCTCACGACGGCCATCGGCGGCCCGGAGGCCATGGAGTTCCGCGACGTGGGCGGGTATCGCCCCCCTCTGCGCGTGCGCTGGAAGCTGGAGGACCGCGTCGTGGAGCTGGCCGACCGGCGCGCCGAGTTCGGGTGCTACACGCTGATCGTCGCCAAGGCGGACCTGTGGAAGGAGCGCGCCGGGGATCGGGCCAACATCCAGTCCGGCGGTGGCGTCAGCCAGAAGGTGCAGGACATCACGGGGCAGGGGACCGGAGGCGGCGAGGTCTCGGACATCGTCGACCAGATCCTCCAGAAGCAGCCCCCTCCGCCTCCTCCGCCTCCTCCACCGACCGACGGGAGCCTCGCGCCCCGGTGATCCCTCCCAGGGTGGGTCCCTCACACGGTCCGGTCACTCCCCCCGCAGGAACCGCGCCAGCGACAGGTAGCACGCGACGATGGGGTCGATGGGGGTCGACTCGTCCACCTGGTGCGCCCGCGCCGGATCCCCCGGGCCCAGGTTGACCGCGTCGACTCCGTAGACCCCGAGGCGCGCCACGTCCGTCCAGGCCTGCTTCGGCTCTACGGGGGCGCCCGACAGGGCCAGGTAGCGCTGCAGGTGCGGGTTGTCCAGGCAGGCGGGCCCCGACGGGCACAGGTCGACGAACTCCACCTCCGCGCGCCCTGCCACCCGGTCGAGGACGTCCTGCTGCGCCTCCTCCAGTGACTTGCCTGGGGCGAAGCGGTAGTTGACGTTGATGGTGAAGGAGTCGGGCACCACGTTGCGCACGCCGTCGTGCCAGGCGGCGGTCGCGGTCATGACCTCCCGGTAGAGCAGCTCCCCCACCCGGTGGTCCCGCGGCCTCAGCGCGAGCAGCTCCGAGAGGAGGGGGCCCGCCTTGTGGAGCGCGTTCTCGCCCTCCCAGGGGCGGGCAGAGTGGGCGCGGCGCCCCCGGAAGTGGACCTGGGCGTGGATGGCTCCGAGGCACCCGATCTGCACCGCGTTGAGCGTCGGCTCCATGCAGAAGGCAAGCGAGATGCGCCGCAGCGCGTCTCCCTCTGCCGCGAAGAGCGGCTCCAGGCCGTTGTCGGCGTAGGGGCCCTCCTCCCGGTCGTAGAGCACCCACAGGGGCCGCACGGGGGTCGGCCCCAGGTCCTCGGCGAGCGCCAGCATGACCGCCAGGCCCGCCTTCATGTCCGCGGCGCCGCAGCCGTAGATGCGCTCCTCGTCGCGGCGCGGTCCCGCCGTGCGGTCCGGCACCGTGTCCAGGTGGCCGAACAGCGCAATCGTGGGGCGCCCGTCGGGCGGCGGGCCGGCGAGGATCGCGTTGCCGTGGCGGACCACACCGCCGACCGTGTCGGCGAGGCGCGCCTCGACGATGTGTGCGAGCGCCGTCTCGTGCCCGGTCTCGCTGGGGACGGCGACCAGCTCCAGGGTCCGCTCCGCCAGGCGGTCGCGCAGGGATCTCACACCGCCACCGCGAAGTCGCGCAGCGCCTGGTTGAGCGATGTCTTGCGGTCCGTGCTCTGCGTCCGCTTGCCGATGATCAGCGCGCAGGGGACCTGGACCTCTCCGGACGGGAACTGGCGCGGCATCGTCCCGGGGATCACCACCGAGCGGGCGGGCACCACGCCCCGGTGCTCCACGGGCTCCGGGCCGGACACGTCGATGATGCGCGTCGAGGCCGTGATGACCACGTTGGCGCCGAGGACGGCCTCCTCCTCGATGAGGGTCCCCTCGACGACGATGCAGCGCGACCCGATGAAGGCGCCGTCCTCCACGATGACCGGGCGTGCTCCGGGCGGCTCCAGCACGCCGCCGATGCCCACGCCTCCCGCCAGGTGCACGTTGCGGCCTATCTGGGCGCAGCTCCCGACGGTCGCCCAGGTGTCGACCATGGTGCCGGCCCCCACGCGGGCCCCGATGTTCACGTAGCTCGGCATGAGCACGGCGCCACGCTCGATGAACGCCCCGAACCGCGCCGTGGCGGGCGGCACGACCCGCACCCCCAGGGAGGCCCACCCGCGCTTGAGCGGGATCTTGTCGTGGTACTCGAAGGGGCCGACCTCCATGGTCTCCAGCTCCGCGATGGCGAAGTACAGCAGGATGGCCTGCCCGACCCAGGCGTTCACCTGCCACGTCCCGTCGATCTTCTCGGCGACCCGCAGCGCCCCCTCGTCCAGGAGCCCGATGGTCTGCCGCACGGCGGCGCGGGAGGCGTCCAGGAGGGTGCGGTCGATCCAGGCTGCCTCGATGGCGTCTCTCAAGTGCTCCATGGTGTCCTCTCCTTCAGGTGGCGGCGCATCGTAGCGCGGGTGGCGAGCCCCGGCAATTGCCAGGGCGACCGCGCGGTGTCATGCTGCGGCCCTTCACGATGGAGGGCTACCATGGACGGCAAGCGGGTGCTGGTGACGGGTGCCACGGGCGGGGTCGCGACGGCCTTCATCGAGGGCGTCCACAGGGCGGGCGCAGAGCTGGTGCTGACGGGCTTCGGGCAGGCGCGCCTCGACGAGCTGGCCGCGCAGTACGGCGCCGCCGTCTGCGAGGCGGATCTGTCCACGGCGGGGGGCGTGGCGGCGCTCATCGAGGCGACGGGGGCCGTGGACGGCGTCGTGCATCTGACCGGCGGCTTCGCCATGGGGCGCGTGGCGGACGCGATGATCGCCGACTATGACCGCATGATGGATCTGAACCTCCGCAGCCTCTTCCAGGTCGCCCGGGCCTACGTCCCCATCCTGCGGGAGCGCGACGGCTTCCTCGTGGCCATCGGCGCGGGTCCGGGCCTGTCGCTCGGCGCACCCCACATGGGGCTCTACGCGGCGGCGAAGGCGGGCGTGATCGCGCTGATGCGCTCCATCGCGGCCGAGGAGCCCCGGGTGCGCCCCATCGTGCTCATCCCCCAAGGGGCCATCGACACGCCCGCCAACCGGGCCGCGCTGCCGGCCGTGGACCCAACCACCTGGATCGACCCGGCGGAGCTGGCCGCCGCCGTCGTGTTCGCCGCGACCCGCTCGGTGCGCGGCCGCGTGCTCGAGCTCCAGATCCTCCCCCCGGCCTGACCGCTTGCCGCTCCTCGCCCCCTGCCCAACCTGAAGAGGTGCGGGGTGGGCGTGAGGGAGTGAGATGCTGTTTCAATCCTGGCCGCGGTGGGGCTTGGTGGCGTTGGTCTGCGGGTGCGCAGGGGACGAGGAGCTCCAAGGGGGGAAGACCAACCAGGTCCTGAAGAATCCGATCCTCGAGGTGACCCCCCCAGGTCCCCTCATCGCCGTGGCCGTGCCACCCACCGCCGGGAGCGAGGTCACCGAGCGGCTGACCCTGGTCAACACGGGGAGCGGCCCGCTCACGGTAGACGACGTCGCGCTGGAGACCACGGACCCCGGCGAGCCCGCCTTCCGGCTCGCGGGACTGAGCGCATCCTGCAACGTCCCCGAGGGGTGCGCCGCCATTGCCTGGGAGCCCGGGACTCCCATGCCCGCCCTCGTGCTGAGGGTTGGAGACCCCACCATCCCCGGCGCTGACTACGCGACCGTTGACGTCGCCTACCGCCGCCCCGCCGATCTGGTCCCTCGCCAGGCCACCGTGGTCATTCGATCAGATTCCGATCCGGGCTCCGAGCGGCGTATCACCCTGCGGGCGGAGCCCGGGGCGGGGCGCCTCGTGGTGTCGCCCGCGGAGGTTCGCTTCGACCCGGTCCCCCTGGGCGGTCAGGGCACCCGCGAGCTGAGCCTGCTCAACGTGGGGTCGGACACGCTGCTCATCGAGGCCGCGGAGCTCTACGGGAGCTCGGTCTTCACGGTCGCCCACGGCGCCGAGGTCTGGCAGACGGGGCAGACCGTCGCCTTCAGCCCGCCGGTGGAGGTTCCGGTGGGCCAGACGCATACGCTGCACGTGCACTTTGCGCCGACCGGCTTCGACTCCGCGGCAGCCGCCCTGATCCTGCACACCAGCGACCCGGCGCTGCCCGACGGCGTCGAGGTCGAGATCGGTGGCCCACTGGATGTCCCGTGCCTCGTCATCGAGCCGAACACGGTCGACTTTGGCCTCCGCCCGCTGGGCAAGGTGTCCACCCACGCGCTGGTCCTCCGCGCCTGCGGTACGGGCGCGGTGACCATCGGTCGCATCGCCCTCGACCCCCCAGGCTCGGAGTTCAGCGTCACGCTGCCGGATGGCATGGCGGTCGGACCGGACGGGGTGCTGGCGTCGCCTTGGGTCGTGCCGGTGAACGGGACGGTGTCGTTGGTCGCTGCGTTTCTGCCCGAGAAGACGGCAGACCTCGCCCCTGACGGCACGCTCGTCCCGTCGACGGCGACGCTCCTGGTCGAGAGTGACTCCCTCGCGGGGGCCACCGCCGAGGCGACCCTGACCGCGACCGCCATCAACCCGGCGTGCCCCGTCGCCGTCCCCGGGGTGTCTGGTCCGACCACCGTGACGGCGCACACCCTGGTGCAGCTCCGTGGTGACCAGAGCTTCGCTCCGAGCGGCAACATTGGTGCGTGGCAGTGGACCGTCGAGCAGCCGGAGGGCTCGGTCGCGCTCTTCGAGCCTGCGGCCACCGCGCCGAACCCCCTCATCCTCCTCGATGTCATCGGGACCTACCGCTTCGGCCTCTCTGTCGCCGACGAGGGGGGCACGCCCAGCTGCTGGACCAGCTTCATCGAGGTCAAGGTCGTCCCCTGGAAGGGCCTGCACGTGGAGCTGGTCTGGGACACGCCGGGAGATGTCGACCCACTCGACACCGGCAAGGGTGCCGGGGCCGACCTGGATCTGCACCTGCAGCACCCGCTTGGCGCCGCCTTCGCGCAGGATCTCAACGGCGACGGCATTCCAGAGGGGTGGCTCGTCCACCCCTACGACTGCTACTGGGGCAACCGGAACCCGGACTGGGGCTCACCGCACCCGCTCGCGGGCGATGATCCCAGCCTCGACGTCGACGACGGTGACGGCCACGGCCCCGAGATCGCGACCCTCCCGGTGCCCCAGGCCCACGCCATCTACCGCATCGCGGTGCACGTGTGGGACGCCTGGGGCTACGGACCATCGACGACGACCGTGCGCGTCTTCATCGACGGGTCGCAGGTCTGGGAGGACTCGGCCACGCTCGCGGACGGGGACCTCTGGGAGGCCGCCTTCGTGGACTGGAACATCCGCAAGGTGGGCGCCATCAAGAGCGCGTCGGGTGGGAGGGTGGTGATCCCCGACTATCCCAAGTAGGTGCCCTGGGGTGGGCTGGCATCCGGGGGGTCAAAGCACCGAGAAGCTGCCAGGGACGCTCGGGGTCGCCACGTACTTCGTGGCGCAGCCCTCCGCGAAGCCTAGGTTGATGTGCAGCTTGGTCGGGTCCCACCCATTCTCCGGCACAGTCTCGAAGTCGAGGCGCAAGGTGACGTCCTCGCCCGACTCCACCGTCCGCTCGTCCTCCACCAGGTGCCAGTCGAAGTTGAACGTCGCGGCGGGGGGCTCACGGGTGCCCGACCAGAGGGGGACGCCCTCCACGCGCACGCCTGTCAGCGCTCCTTGGGAGGCAGGCCACGCCACCTGGATGTTGTCGATGGTCGCGGTGGCGGCCCCGTGGTTGGCAATGGTCCACACAAGGCTGGTGCCCGACGCGATCAGGCCCCGGCTCGTGAAGACGCACCCGTCGTCGTCATCTGCCGTGGCCATGAACGCGGCGAGGGCGCGGACATCGATGGACAGCGCCACCTCCGACTCGGTGTCCGTGACGAACTCGACCAGGGGGGAGCGGACGTCGGGCCCGTCGCCCACCCAGCGCGCCCGATAGAGGGCGAAGTCCTTGGCCAGGGTCACGGGTTGGCCGCTCTCGACCAGGACGAGCTCGACCACCTTCAGGAGCAGCCGCGTCTTGCCCATCCCGCGGGGCGCAGTCCAGCGCACGCTTACGTGGCCCTCCACCTGATCCGTCTGGAGGTCACCGAGGCTGAGCTTCACGGCGCCGTCCACGGAGGGGCGCACGCCCTCGGGGTCGTAGAGCTTCGCCACCCCGCTGGAGAGCGTCGGGAGCTGGGCCTCCAGGGAGCCGTCGTCGCTCAGGTTGTGCGGGACGAAGAGCCAGCACTGGGGGTAGGCCTGCTTGCTGTTGCACCCCGTGGCGTTGAGATCATGGGGGGGGCGGGGATCGTTGAGCAGCCACTGCTCGATGACCGTCCCGGGGGGGGCGCGCAGCGTGGCGGTGGCCCGGCTCGTCGCATACTCCGTCTCCTGGTTGGACCCGCACCCGATGCTGAAGTCGGCCAGGAAGGAGCCTGCGTTCGTGTCGCCGCCCGCGGTGAGGTCATCCGGGATGTCTCCCGCCGTCGCCGAGAGCACCATGCGCAGCGTTGGCTGATCGCACTCTGCGGCGATGGATTGGGCGCCCGGGCCCGTGTCGTCGGGCGCCGGCAAGGCGCAGGTGCCCAGGAGGAGGCAGGCCAGGCAGGTCATCCGGTTCATGGGTCCTCCGTGCCTGCTCCGTGAGTCGCGCATGGTCAGGCACGCGTTCAAGGTAGGTGGGTCACGGCGCTTGGAAAGGCGACGGGGAGACCCACCCGTCATCCGCTCGCGATGTAACCGAATTGGCCCCCGCGTCACCGTGGTAGTGTGGATGTATTGAACTTTATTGTTGTTGCAGTTTGTAACCGATTTGCCTGATGCGGCTCGTGTCATGCAACCCAACCAGTCCAGGCCACCCACTGGGGACACCAAGCCCCAGCCGGCCGACAGCGGCGCGCGTCGGTGGATGGAACACTCAAGGCTGCAGGAGGACTCATGCGGGCAACAGGATTGGTTTTGGCGCTGGCGCTCGGGCTCGGTTGGTCGACGGCCCAGGCCCAGTACGCGACGGTGATCGTAGCACCCAACGGGGACGCGGACGACGATGGGGTTCCTGACGACCAGGACAACTGCTACACGACCCCCAACCCGGACCAGGCGGACTCAGATGGGGACGGCATCGGCGATGCCTGTGGCGGAGCCCCGAGGAGCCCTGACCGTGACGATGGAGTCGTGGCCACGGACCTGACGGGCGGGGCAGACCGAGGGGCGCCGCCTCCAGACGGAGGGACCGTCGTCACGCCGCCTGAGCCCGGCGACGAGCCCGGCGCGGAGCCCGGCGACGAGGCCGGCGACGAGGCCGGCGACGAGCCCGGCGCGGAGCCCGGCGACGAGCCCGGCGACGAGCCCGGCGACGAGCCCGGCGACGAGCCCGGCGACGAGCCCG
>BTVJ01000094.1:0-28543 GCA_045863395.1 Myxococcales bacterium | reverse complement strand
CCGCTCTCGCAGTCGCCGTTGGTCTCGCAGGGCTCCGACAGGCCGCCCCCGTCGGGCCCCCCCACGTCCTCTACGACCTCGGGCTTCTCGAACCCGTCAGGCTGCCCCGGTACGTCCAAGGGGGGCTCCACGTCCGGCTCACCGACCCCGCCCGCGTCCCCCACGTCCTCGCTCGTCGCGTCCGCGTCGCCAACTTGCGCGCCCGGGCTGGTCGCGTCGTCGCCGCACCCCCCCAGGGCCGCGACCAGCGCGAGCGCCGCGAGGCCCGACAGCCCCGCTCGCCACCTTGTCCTTCGCATGGTCGCCTCCTAGCGCAGCTCGTTGGTCCAGACGCAGCGGTAGGGGCGGGTCCCCGTCTTGTTCGAGTCCGTGGCGTAGGTGGCGCTGAGCGCGTTGAACGCCGTGTCCACGTTGAGCCACCGCATGATCAGCACGCGGATGGTGGGCACACCCGACCCGTCCACGGCATCCGCGGTCCACAGCCAGTTGTTGGAGCCATTGGCGAGGCCGGACCGCGCCAGCTCGGTCAGGTCCCGGGCAGACGCCAGGTGGCCGCCCTCGTCGTTGCACGCCCGCACGGCGCCGATGTAGGTGAGGGGGCTCCGGTCGAAGTTGTCCGCCCACATCTTGATCTTCGTGGTGCCTCCCTTCTGCACGGTGAAGCAGTCGGAGTCGCTGACGCACTTGCCGCCCGTGGGACCAGCGTAGTCCGTGTCGAGCGGGTAGTACACGCAGCGGTAGGCCAGGCTCCCGTTGCGGTTGTTCCACGTCGCGTAGGTCGAGTAGTAGTCGGTGTAGGAGGGGTCGATGCCCGTCCACCGGACCACCTGGGTGTTCGTCGCGCTGCTGGTGTCCGCCGTCCAGAGCAGGCTGTTCGTGCCGTTGGGCAGGCCGTCGCGCACCAGCTCCATCATGTCCCGCTGCATGGCCATGTGGCCGCCCTTCTCGAAGCACGCGCTGGCCGCCACGGCGAAGGCGGTGAGCCCCATGTCGAGCTTCTCGCCCTTGACGTAGGTGGTCTTGGCCACCTGCTCGTTGAGGATGGTGTTCGGGTGGGCGCCCGCGTCGTAGTTCACGCCGATGCAGCGGAAGTTGTAGGTGTTGCCGGACTTGTTGGCGTAGCTCTGCCAGGTGCTGTAGGTGCCGTCGAAGCTGGCGGGCTGCGAGCCGGTCCATCGCACGACGTTGGCGTGGTCGTAGCGGCTCGCGTCGCTGGTCCAGACCCACGCGTTGCTGCCGTTCGGCAGGCCGGTGCCCGCGGTGACGTTCTCCGCGAAGTCGAGGGTCGTCGGCACGTGGGCGTGGTAGAAGTTGCACTCGTCGGTCGCCGCCACGTAGGTCGCGACAGGCCGCTCGTACTTGTCCACGTGCATGCGCTTGCCCTCGCCGCTGTCGGTCCAGCACTCGGCGCCGGGGGGGCCGTAGCAGTGGTTGCCCGCGAAGTAGCCCAGCGTGTTGTTCGGCCACACGCAGCGGTAGGCGCTCGCCGTGTCGTCCGCGAGGCCGCCGGTGGCGCCGTCCGTCAGGCGCACCCGCCCGTGCTGCGCTGGCGCCCACTGTGTGCGCGTCCACAGGTAGTTGGTCTCGTAGGTGTTGCCGACCTCGGAGAGCCCCGCTCCGCTCACCCGGTAGAGCTCCGTGAGGGTCGGCAGGCGCCCACCCTTGGCCTTGCAAGCCGCGTCAGCGACCGCCCACGTGGCCGACTGGCGCTCCAGGCCGTCCCACGTGTAGCCCCACGAGTCCTTCTGCTCGAAGCCCTTGGCCAGGCCGCCGCTGGCGCCGGTCGCCAGGACCTGCTTGCACTTGTACGACGTGCCGTCCCATTGGAGCGCCTCGTACTCCCCGTCGCACTTGGCGGTCGGCACCGTGCCCTGGGGCTTGTTGGCGCACGCCCAGGTCCCGCCGACCACCTCTGCCACCTGTCCGTTGGAGCAGCCGAGGCTCTCCAGGGTCACCTGCGGGATGTAGATGTTCGCGATCGCCGTCGCCAGCTCCGTCTGCGTCACCGCCGCGAAGTCCAGCTCTGCCGCGGACACGCAGCCCGTACATGCGACGTCGCTGGCCGCTCCGCCTGCCGTGGCGCTGCCCGCGTACCCGAAGCTGACCTCGCCGGCCTCGATGCACCCGACGCACTCCACGTTGGTCGCGGCGCCGCCCTTGGTGGTGCCGCCCGCGTAGTTGAAGGACACGTCGCTCGGGCTCACCGACCCGTCTGCGATCTGGGCCGAGCCCACCGCGCCTGCGGCGATCTTGGCGCCGTCGATGCTGCCCGCCGCGATGGCGACGCCGTCGACGCAGCCGGAGCAGGAGAGCCCCTGGGCGGTCGTCGCCGTGTCCGCCAAGGTCGCCGTGGCTGCGTGCTGTGCCTCGAAGGCGAAGGCCTGGGTCACCAGGCGCTCCCGGGGCAGCTCCACGTCGTCTTCGACCTGGATGGCCAGCCACAGGGAGTCGGACTGCGCGAAGAGGGCCGCGGGGATCGGAGTGCCGTTGCCCAGCAGGACGCTGAACAGGCCGCTCTTGACCGGAACGCCACCGACGGTCTCCGTCCACAGGGGGATCCCGCCCGCTTGCTGTCCGTAGAGCGAGAAGGTGAGCGCGTAGCTCCCATCCACCACCTGTCCGCCCGCCGTGCGCAGGACGCCTTGGGCGTTCATCACCTGCGGCACCGCTGCCGCCGCAGGGCCTCCGAGGGCCAGGGCCAAGGCGCACACGGCGCTCAGGGCGCCCCAGCTCTTCCACCGTCGCTCGTTCATGTCGCTCACTCCTCGCTGGGGCCACCCGGGCGTGGGGGGCCGAACTCTCACGGGCCCACCGTCGTCGCGTAGAGGCCCAGCTTCACGTGATACACCGCCCCTCCCGAGGGGCCCTCGCTCGCGCTGATCTGTGGCAGGCACGCGCCCGCCGTCACGTGCAGTCCCCCGCTCGTCCCGACGAGGGCCGCGCCCCCGAACGTGGTCATGACCCGCGTCGGGTTGCACCCTTCGTCCACCTCGCCGTCGCAGTCGTTGTCCTTCCCGTCGCACACCTCGATGGTCGAACCTCCCTCTCCCGTGCACTCCAGGCCCGCGCCATCGGCGGTGCAGGCCCACGTCCCGTCGAGGCAGTCGTCCTCGTCCGGGCCGTCGCAGGCATCCCCCAGGAGCAGGAAGCTCTCGTCCGTCGCGCCGTCGCAGTCGTCGTCGAGCCCGTTGCACACCTCGACGAGGTCCACGACGGCCTCGAAGGGGCAGATGACGCTCAGACCGTCTGCGGCGCAGGCGCCGACCCCGCTCTTGCACAGGTCGAGGTCGGGGCCATCGCAGGGCGCTCCCACACCCGGGTAGCCCTCGTCTATCAGGCCGTCGCAGTCGTCGTCGAGGCCGTTGCACAGATCGACCAGCCCTGACGGGGACTCGGGCCCGCACACCGCAGCGCCACCGTCGGCGCTGCACACCACCACGCCGTTCGCGCACGAGTCTCCGTCTGGCCCGTCGCAGGGTGCGCCGAGGGTGGGCCACTCCTCGTCCGTCTCGCCGTCGCAGTCGTCGTCGAGGCCGTTGCACAGCTCCACGAGCCCCTGGGGGCTCTCCACTCCGCAGGTGACCCCGAGCCCACCGGGCGTGCACACCCGCACCCCGTTCTCGCACAGGTCCCCGTCCGGGCCGTCGCAGGCGAGCCCAAGCCCCACGTAGCCCTCGTCGATCTCTCCGTCGCAGTCGTCGTCGACTCCATTGCACAGCTCGGGGATGTCCGCAGGCGCCTCCGGCCCGCACACGATCCCGAGGCCGCTTGGCGCGCACACCCGGATCCCATTCGGGCACTGGTCGTTGTCCGGCCCGTCACAAGGCTCGCCGAGGCCGTCGTAGCCTTCATCCAGGGCGCCGTCGCAGTCGTCGTCGAGGCCGTTGCACAGCTCGATGTACCCGGTCCCAGGCTCCGCGCAGGTCACGCCGTCGCCCGCGGCGCTGCAGGCGACGAGGCCGCCGGGGCACTCGTCCTCGTCGGGGCCATCGCAGGGCTCCCCGAGCCCCGGGTAGCCTTCGTCCACGAGCCCGTCGCAGTCATTGTCCTTGCCGTCGCAGATCTCGACGACGCCGCCCCCCTCCCCCGTGCACGCCGTCGCGGAGCCGTCCGCCGTGCAGGTCAGGAGGCCGTTCATGCACTCGTCCTCGTCGGGGCCGTCGCAGGCCAGGCCGAGGCCCGGGAAGTCCTCGTCCACGGCGCCGTCGCAGTCGTCGTCCACCCCGTTGCAGGCCTCGGCGATGTCCTCGATGGTCTCGGCGCACGTCGTGCCAGCCCCCCCTGCCGCGCAGATCGTGGTCCCATTGGCGCACTGGTCAGCGTCGGGTCCGTCGCAGGGCCCGCCAAGGCCAAGGAACCCCTCGTCGGTCTCACCGTCGCAGTCGTCGTCCTTGCCGTTGCAGAGCTCCACGAGGCCCTCGGGCGACTCCACGCCGCAGACCACGGCCGCTCCATCGGCCGAGCAGGTCTTCACGCCGTTCTCGCAGAGGTCTGCGTCGGGGCCGTCGCAGGGCTCGCCGAGACCAACGAACCCCTCGTCGGTGGCGCCGTCGCAGTCGTCGTCCTTGCCGTTGCAGACCTCGGCGACGTCCGTCGGGAACTCCGCCGAGCACTGGGTGGTCTTGCCGTCGGCCGCGCAGATCACCTTGCCGTTCTTGCACTTGTCGGAGTCCGGGCCGTCACAAGGCAGGCCGAGCAGGGGGAAGTCCTCGTCCACCTTGCCGTCGCAGTCGTTGTCCTTGCCGTCGCACAGCTCCTCGGACAGCTCCACCTCGTCTGCGCACACGACCGCCGTGCCGTCCGGAGTGCACGCGAGCGCGCCATTGAGGCACTCGTCCGCGTCCGGTCCGTCGCAGGCCTGGCCCAGTGTAGGGTAGTCCTCGTCGGTCTGGCCGTCGCAGTCGTCGTCCAGGCCATTGCACACATCGTTCAGGTCGACTTTCGACTCCGGACCGCACGTGGTGGCCTCTCCCGTTGCCGCACACACCACCATGCCGTTGGCGCACTGGTCCGTATCCGGACCGTCGCAGGGCTTGCCCAGGTCCGGGAACAGCTCGTCGACCAGGCCGTCGCAGTCGTCGTCCTTCCCGTTGCAGAGCTCGGGCTTGCCAGCGCCGCCGTCGTCGCCGGCGCACTCGATCCCGGTGCCGTCGCTCCTGCAGGTCACCGTTCCGCTGGCGCACTGGTCGGCGTCCGGGCCGTCGCAGGGATCCCCGAGCCCCAGGTAGTTCTCGTCCGTGGCGCCGTCGCAGTCGTCGTCCATGCCGTTGCAGGCCTCGCTGGCGCCCGGGTGGATGGCCGGATCCAGTGGGGCGCAGTCGTCGCCGTCCGTGGCGCCATCGCCGTCATCGTCGGCGTCGCAGGCGTCGCCCACGCCGTCCCCATCCAGGTCCTCTTGCAGAGCGTTGGCGACCTCCGGGCAGTTGTCGTCCTCGTCATCCACGCCGTCGCCGTCGCCGTCGGTCTCCAAGCAGTCGGGCTTCGCATCGCCGTCCGAGTCCGGGAAGCCCTCGTCGGTCTTGCCGTCGCAGTCGTCGTCCAGCCCGTTGCAGGCCTCCTCCACGGCTTCCGGCCCGGTGCACTCCGTCTTGCCGCCGACGCACACCACCGTCCCCGGGCACTCCCCGAAGGGGCTCTTGACCTTGCATGGCGTCGCCGGGATGTCGTCATCGACCACGCCGTCGCAGTCGTCGTCCTTGCCGTTGCAGCTCTCGATGGCGGCGGCCTTGGCACTGCATGGCGTCAAGCCGCCGGGTTCGCACGAGCGCTCGCCTTTGCAGGTCCCATGGTCGTTGGTCCTGGAACAGCTCGTGGTCGCCGCATCCGCGATGGCGGCGCCGTTGCACGGACACTCGCCCTCGGTACGCAGGCACTGGGCCGTGCCCCCCGCGTCACCACAAGCGTAGCCGGCGGGGCACCCGCCCTGGTCATCGCAGGGAGCGCCGCAGAAGCTGCCGGCGTCTCCGCTGGCGACGCAGACCGCGTCACCAGGCATCAGGCCATAGGGGCGGCAGTCCGCGTCGTCGTGGCAGGGGCGGCAGAGGTTCGTGTAGAGCGGGACGCAGACGTAGCCATCGCTCGGCTGGGACCACCGCGCCGGATCGAAGCGGCAGGTCCAGCCTGCGGGGCACTTGTCGAGGCACGCTTGGGTACAGACGGAGCCGGCCTCGGCGGGGACGCAGCGGCCGCTCTCGCAGTCGGTGTCGGCCGTGCAGGGCTCGCCGAAGGCGGCGAGGTCGCCGCTGGGGACGTCTGGCGCGGTGTCCGTCGTGTCCGGCGCGGTGGGCGCGTCGACCGGGGGCTCTGCGACGTCGGGCGCGTCCTCGGAGCTGCCGCCGTCCACCACGGCGTCCTGTGTGTCAGCGCCGCCACCGCCGACCACGTCCTCCGCGCAGCCCGCCAGCGAGGCGAGGGCCCCGGCCAGGAGCAGCCACGCCGCGCTTGCCTTGGATCGGCCCGACTTCATCCGCGACAGCCTCGTCCGGGCGGGTGCCCGCCCCTGGAGCGCACGCTTGCCTGGACTTGCTCCTCCTCGGAGGGCAGCAGGACCTCGGCGCGACTCGAACACGCCGCATTATTGACCACCCGCCCCTGTGGCGCAAGGCGTTCCCGCCCTGGGCCCGAGCCGCGGCGTCACATCTCTCTCCTCCCCGTGAGCGCCCGAACCAGCGTGACCCGGTCCATGTACTCCAGGTCGCCGCCCATGGGCACTCCCGAGGCGATGCGCGTGACCCGGACCCCGTGGGGTGCCACCAGCCTTCGCACGTAGAGGGCCGTCGCTTCTCCTTCCACGTCGACATTGGTTGCGACGACGACCTCCCGGACGCCGCCGCCCTGGGCCCGTCGGACCAGCCCGTCCAGGCGCAGGTCCGAGGGCCCGATCCCCCGCAGGGGGGCGAGGGCCCCGTGGAGGACGTGATAGGTTCCCCCGTACTCGCCGGTCTGCTCGATGGCCAGCAGGTCGGGCACGGACTCCACCACGCACACGAGGCCCCGGTCGCGCCCGGGGTCGGCGCAGATGGGGCACAGCTCGGCCTCGGCGATGTTGTTGCAGAGGGTGCAGGTGCAGATGCGGTCCTTGACCGCGATGACGGCCTCCGCCAGCGACGTGGCGTATTCGCGCGGCTGGTCGAGCACGTGGAAGGCGAGCCGGGTGGCGGTCCGTTCGCCGACGCCGGGCAGGCGCGCCAGCGCGGCGACGAGGCGCTCGAGGGGGGCCGGCAGGATCATCAGAACAGGCCGGGGATCTTCATGCCGTCAGCGAGGTTGGACATCTCCGACGCCATGTGCTCGCGCACGTTCTGGAGCGCGACGTTGGCGGCGGCGACGATCAGGTCCTGGAGCATCTCCACGTCCTGCGGGTTCACGACGCTCGGGTCGATGCGCACCGCCACGACCTCCTGCAGGCCGTTGACCGTCACCGTGACCATGCCGCCGCCGGAGCTGCCGTCGACCGTCCTCTGGGCTGCCCGGTCCTGGATGGTCTTGAGGCGCTCCTGCATCTTCTGGGCCTGCTCGAGCAGGCCGGAGAGGCCGCCGGGGATGCCGTCCTTCATGTCGTCTGCCATCACGATGTCTCCGCTTCGTCCGTGGCCTCGGCAGCGCCGAGGCCCTTCAAGTCGTCGTGCACCACGACCCTCCGCACCGTCCCCTCGAAGGCCGCGACGAGGGCGGCGACCGCAGGGTGCTGCCGTGCCTCCGCTTCCCGCCTCGCGATTCGGGCCACTCGCTCCCGTTCGAGGCGATCCCAGGTGGTCTCTGCCCCATTGTCGAGCCGGCACACCCGCGGGCGGGTCCCGTCGCCGAAGAACTGCTGAACTCTTGCGGCGAGCCTCTCCCACGCGGCCGATCCGTGCTGGAACGACGAGAGGAACAGGTCGTCCTTGAACGCCACGAGGAGCTCGCCGGCGTCGGTCGAGAGTGCGGCCTGAGCGAGCTGGCCCGCCAGGGGGGGATCCGCCTCCGCGAGCCACGCCTCGAAGGGGCGCAGCGACGCAGGAGCAAGGAGGTGCCCTTGGACCGGCGCCGGCGCCTCGACCCGGGGCGCCTCGACCCGGGGCGCCTCGACCCGGGGAGGCGTGGGAGGCACCTCGGGCCGCGTCGGCGCGGGCGGGGTGAGCGCCTGCACCTGCGCGGGTGGCGCAAGCTGCTCCTCTTGTTGCACGAGGCGCAGCGAAGGGCGCGGGGCAGGGGAGGGCGCCGGCCCTCGCGGCGTCATCAGCTCCGCCCGCGGCGGCTGCACGCTCCCCGACGGGAGTACGAAGCCGTCCGGCAGCTTCCGCTCGAGCTCCTCCAGCCTGCCGAGCAGCTCGTCGAGGGGCTGCAGCGGCCGGAGCCCCGCCATGCGGATGACCGCCATCTCCAGGGTGAGCTTGGGGAAGCGCGAGTGCGCGACCTCCTCGGCGGCGCGCAGGGCCACGCGAAAGATGGACAGGAGGTCGTCGGCAGACCGCCGCCCGCCGAGCTGCACCAGGGTCTGGTACTCGCTCTGCGACAGGTCGGTGAGCTGCTCGCCCGCGCCGCTCACCCTGATGACCAGCAGGTCCCGCAGGAAGCGCGCCAGCTCGGCCGCGAAGTGCTGGATGTCGAAGCCGTACTGGTGCACGTCGTTGACGATGGCCAGGGCCGTCGCCGCGTCCTGCCCCAGCACCGCGTCGACCAGGTCGTGGAGCCAGCGGCGGTCCGCCACGCCGAGGATCTCGGCGATCTGGTCCCCGGTGACGTCATTTCCAGCGAAGGAGATCACCCGGTCGAGCAGGGACATGGCGTCGCGCATGCTCCCCTCGCTCTCGCGCGCGATGATGTGCAGCGCGGCCTCGTCCATGTGGACGTCCTCGGCCTTCAGGATGTCGACGAGCCGCGCCGTCAGCGCGCTCGCTGGCACCCGCTTGAAGTCGAAGCGCTGGCACCGGGAGAGGATGGTGACGGGGATCTTCTGGGGCTCCGTCGTCGCGAAGATGAACTTCACGTGGGCGGGGGGCTCTTCCAGGGTCTTGAGCAGGGCGTTGAAGGCCTCCGAGGTCAGCATGTGGACCTCGTCGATGATGTAGATCTTGTAGCGATCCCTGGATGGCGCGTATTTGATGCCCTCGCGCAGCTCCCGGATCTCGCCGATGCCGCGGTTGGAGGCGCCGTCGATCTCCAGCACGTCGATGGCCGTCCCCAGGGGGATCTCGCGGCAGGCGTTGCACTCGCCGCAGGGCTCGGGCGTGGGTCCCGCCTGGCAGTTCAGCGCCTTGGCGAGGATCCTGGCCGTCGACGTCTTGCCGACCCCGCGGGCCCCGGTGAACAGGAAGGCGTGCGCCACCCGATCCATGCGGATGGCGTTCGACAGGGTGCGGGTGACGTGATCCTGCCCGATGACCTCGTCGAAGCCCGTCGGGCGCCACTTGCGTGCGAGTACGAGGTAGGACATGGGCTCTTCCGTCGTTGCGGCGAGAAGGGCGCCAGGGCGCGCCTCCCGACGGGTGCTCGTGCCGCCTCAGCCGTCGAGGGGACGTCGCTGCGTCGTGTCGGTCCTCCAACGCGCGCTGCCGAGCGTCCTCAGGGGCGCGTAACGCCTTCCACGACATGAAGTATGGGGGCGATAGCCGAGGCCTGCCGCACATGACATCGCTGCTACCGTTGCTTCCTCCCGGACCTGGCGGAGTTCACGGCTTTGCCATTGCACAGACCCCGACTATCACAAACCGGCTCCACGTTCGGAGCCGGATGCGCGACCTTCCCGGAGGAGGTCGCTCGCGGCGCTGGCGCTGGAGGGCGGTGCGGCAGGCGCTCCCGCCCCCCTTCGCGTGCTCCCGCCGCGCGGCGGAGAGAAAGGGATTCGAACCCTTGGTGCCGTGTTAGAGCACACACGATTTCCAGTCGTGCACCTTCGGCCGCTCGGTCATCTCTCCGTAACGACGCTCCGAGAGGAGCGTTCCCGGCCTCGAAGCATCCGACGACCGGCGCCAGGCTGCCTCCGGTCGTCCCATGGCGGAGAGCGAGGGATTCGAACCCCCGGTACCTGTCGGTACACCTGATTTCGAGTCAGGCGCCTTCGGCCACTCGGCCAGCTCTCCGTTGTTCGCGAAGGTCGGCAAAGAACCCTTGGAGCACCGCCGAACATGCGTCGGCGAGCACTCCCTCCTCCACCTCGACGCGGTGGTTGAGCCGCGGATCCTGGGGAACCGCGTAGAGCGTCGTGACCGCGCCCCCTTTGGGGTCCCGGCACCCAAAGACGACCCGCTCGAGGCGGCTCGCCACCAGCGCACCTGCGCACATGGGGCAGGGCTCCAGCGTGACGACCAGCGTACAGCCGTTCAGACGCCAACTGCCCCGCACCTTTGCGGCCTGTCGAAGCGCGACCATCTCGGCGTGAGCCGTCGGGTCTGCGTCCAGCTCCCGCCGGTTGGCTCCGCGACCGATGACGTGCCCAGCCGGGTCGATCACCACCGCGCCGACAGGGACCTCGCCCTGCTCCTCCGCGGTCCTGGCCAGGGCCAGCGCCTCCCGCATCGCATCCTGCCAGCGTGCGCCTGGGTCGGACATGGGGCTCCCGCCGCGAGGTGAGTTTTGGTACGCCCGAGAGGATTCGAACCTCTGACCTATGGTTCCGTAGACCATCGCTCTATCCAGCTGAGCTACGGGCGCGTGGCGGAGAGAGAGGGATTCGAACCCTCGATAGCGGTTTATGCCACTATACTCGCTTAGCAGGCGAGCGCCTTCGGCCGACTCGGCCATCTCTCCAGGGAAAGCCCAAGGTGGGGACGAGCCCGAGCCATGAGCTGCTTCCAGTGACGCTCGCGGGATCCTGAGCGTCACGGGTTCTCGGCGGAGGAGGTGGGATTCGAACCCACGGTGCCTCTCAGCACGGCGGTTTTCAAGACCGCTGCCTTAAACCACTCGGCCACCCCTCCGTGGTCGCGCTTACGCCCGTGCTACCGCACCGACTCCGCAATCTCTCTGTTTTCAAAGAGCTTTTCAGCTCATTCGATGGGCCGGTCGGCACATCGGCGGCCAACTATAGTGGCGTGGTCGTCGATGTGCAACCCCTTTTTTCAACGTACTGCTGGGCGGCCTGGCGTCCGCGACCCCGCCGGCGGCCCTGTCACGGACGTCGGATGGCCTCCATGCCGCCCATGTAGGGACGTAGCACGTCCGGGATGCGGACCGAGCCGTCCGCCTGCTGAAACGCCTCGAGGATGGCGACGATGGTGCGCCCGACGGCAAGTCCCGAGCCGTTGAGCGTGTGGACGAAGCGCGGGCGGGCTGCGGGGTCCGGGCGGTAGCGGATGCTTGCGCGCCGCGCCTGGAAGTCTTCGCAGTTGCTGCAGCTCGAGATCTCCACCCAGCGGTTCTGGCCGGGAGCCCACACCTCCACGTCGTAGCACTTGGCGGCCCCGAAGCCCAGGTCGCCGGAGCACAGCAGCATGGTCCGGTGGGTGAGGCCGAGCAGGCTGAGGACGTGCTCGGCGTTTCCGACCAGGCTCTCCAGCTCGGCGTAGCTGGTCTCGGGGGTCGTGAGCTTGACCATCTCCACCTTCTGGAACTGGTGGAGGCGGATGAGGCCCCGGGTGTCGCGCCCGTAGCTGCCCGCCTCGCGCCGGAAGCAGGGGGACCAGGCGGAGTACTTGATGGGCAGGCGCTCCCCGTCGAGGATCTCATCCCGATGGATGTTGGTCACCGACACCTCGGAGGTCGGGATGAGGAAGTAGTCGTCCTCCGTCTTGAATGCCTCCTCCTCGAACTTCGGGAGCTGACCCGTGCCGACCATGCTCTCGCGCTTCACCAGGAACGGGGTCAGCACCTCCGTGTAGCCGTGCTCCCCGGTGTGCAGGTCGAGCATGAACGCCGCGAGCGCCCGCTCCAGCCGCGCTCCCGCCCCGCGGTACAGGGCGAAGCGGGCGCCGCTGATCTTTGCGCCCGCCTCCATGTCGAGGATCCCGAGGCTCGCGCCCAGCTCGTCATGGGGCCGCGCGTCGAAGCCGAGGGGCACTGGGTCGCCGGAGCGGCGCACCTCGACGTTGTCCTCGGCGCTCGCTCCCACGGGGACGCTGTCGTGGTGCAGGTTCGGGAGCAGCAGCAGGGACGCCTCCATGGCGGCTTGCGCCTCGTCCCGAGCGACCTCGTACTCCTTGAGGCGTGCCGACATGCCCTGGAGCTCCGCGCGCGCGGCGTCCAGCTCCGCCTGTGGCGCGCCCTTCTTCTTGAACGCCTCCGACAGCGCCCGCTGCCGGACCCGCGTGTCGTCGTAGAGGTGGATGAAGCGCTTGCGCTCCTCGTTGAGGGCCAGGATGGCCTCCAGGTTCACCTCCGAGCGCCGCTCGGCGAGCTTGCGACGAACCAGGTCTGGCGAGTCCGTGACCAGCTTCATGTCCAACATGGCCCTACTCCTCGCCCCGGTCCGTGGGCTTGGGCGACGGGGTCCGCAGGTCGACGATCCACCGGCTGTCAGCGGTGGCGGGCTCAGCCGACCGGCTCGTCGACGGAGCCGGGTGCTGCGGCAGCGGCGGCAGGGGCGGCGGCACAGGCCGCGGCGCCTGGCTGGCCGGTGCGGGAGCGTTGGGAGCGCTCACCGCGGTGTGCGCCGGTGCGGTCCCTTCGTGTGCTGGCGCGCGTGGAGGGCGCTCTGCACCTTCGGCCCCACGCCGGGGCTCCGGGGGGCCGCCATCCTCTGGCCCCGCTCCCTCGCCGGCTCCCGCTGCGCGCTCTCCTTGGGCCTTGCCCCGCCCTCGACCCCTGCGCCGGCGGGACTTGCGCGGCCCGTCGACGCCGCCCTGCTCCTGCTCACCCGTGTCCTCCGGGCCCTCGTCGTCGTCCCCGATCTCGTCGTCGAGGTCGTCCAGCAACGGCGCGGTGGTGCTCTCCGGCTGCGTGCCCTCGGAGCGCGACCGCCGGCGCCTGCGGCGGCGCTTGGTCGGGCCCTTCGCCTCGTCCTCGGGCTTCTCTGACTTCTCCGAGGGTCGCTGTCCGGGAGCTGCGCCCCGCGGTGCCGTCGACCGCGGCGCCGACGCCCGCGTCTGGCCCGTAGTCTCAGCGGCGTCCCGTGTTCTACCTGCATGCGGTCGGCCTGGTGCGCCCGCCCCGTGGAGCGGCGTGGTGAGCCGAGGCTGTGCCGGACCTGCCTGACCGTGCGCGCTCGGAGCCCCGTGCTGCGGCGCGTGTGCGCTCGGCGCCCCATGCTGTGGCGCGTGCGCGCTTGGGGTCTGGGGCGCCGGCACGTGTGGGGTCGGTGGCTCCTCCGCGGCGCCGAACAGCTTGCGCCACCACGAGAACCGCCGCTCCTTGGGAGGCTCTGGAGGGGGCGCGGCGTGCCGCTGGGGAGTGTACGCAGGCGGTGGCGCCACGGGAGGCGGGGCCGACGCGGCCACGGGGGCCGGAGCGGGGACCTCGGCGGGACCGTGCTCGTCGATGACCTCCTTGTAGAGGCTCTGGAAGTCGATGTTCCGCCCGGGCTCCCGTGTCAGGATGCCACGCTTCAGGCTCTCCTCGTCACGGCGCACGATCTCGGCCTTGACCAGGTCCACGGTCTGCGTGACCCGCTGGGGCGCGCCCTTGCCACGCTTGTGGACCGACTCCAGCACTGCCTGGTTGGGCGGCAGATCCGTGTCTCCCCAGACCTCGACCAGGGTCTTCTGGTCCATCTCCAGCGCCTGCAGCTCCGGGCGCTTGCGGTTCAGCATGAAGTTGGCGACGGGGATCGGTGCGCGCACGATCACCTGGTGGACGCTCCCCCGGGCCGAGATCTCCCGGATGCGCCGCAGGAGGTACATGCCCGCCGACTCGGCCGACCGGACGAGCCCCTGGCCGCCACAGTGGTCGCAGCGCTCGAAGCTGGTCCTCGTCAGCGTGCTCTTCATGCGCTGCCGGGTCATCTCGAGGAGGCCGAACTCGCTGATGCGCGAGAACTTGCGCCGGGCCTTGTCGTTGCGGAACGCCTCCCGCAGCGCCTGCTCCACCTGGCGCATGCGCTTGCGGTCCTTCATGTCGATGAAGTCGATGACGACCAGCCCGCCCAGGTCCCGGATGACCACCTGCCGCGCGATCTCGCGCGCGGCCTCCATGTTGGTCGTAAAGGCGGTCTCCTCGATGTCCTCCCCCTTGACCCGCCCGCTGTTCACGTCGATGGCGACCAGCGCCTCCGTGCTGTCGAGCACGATGGACCCGCCGCTCGGCAGCTCCACCTTGCGCGCGAACACGTCCTCGATCTGGTCCTCGACCCCCTGCTTGATGAACAGCGGCACCCGCCCCTGGTAGAGCTTCACCCGGCTGGCGTGCTGCGGCATGATCAGGTTGACGAACTCCAGCAGCTCCTTGTGGCCCTCCGGATCGTCGATCCAGACCTCCTCCATGTCGTCGGCGAAGTAGTCGCGCATGAAGCGCACCGCCAGGCTCCGCTCCTCATAGACGAGCCCCGAGCCCTTCTGCTCCTTGAAGCGCCTCTCGATGGCCTCCCAGACCTTCGTCAGGTAGGACAGGTCGAGCTGCAGCTCCGGCAGGGACCGGTCCGTCCCGGCCGTGCGGATGATCGCCCCGAAGCCCTCGGGCAGCGACATATCCGTGACCAGCTCTTTCAGGCGCGCGCGCTCCTCGTCGGAGAGCTTGCGGCTGATGCCAGTCTTCTCGCTCTCGGGGATCAGGACCAGGTAGCGCCCGGGAAGCGACACGTAGGTGGTCAGGGTGGCGCCCTTGTTGCCGATCTCGTCCCGGGTGACCTGGACGAGCAGCTCCTGACGGTTCTGCAGGATGTCCTGGATCGTGGGCTTGCTGCCGGCGTCCTTCGGCCAGTAGCGCGGGTGGATCTCTCCGAGGGGCAGGAAGCCCTGCTTCTCCACCCCGTAGTCGACGAACGCGGCTTGGAGGCTCTGCTCCACCTTGTGGACGACACCCTTGAAGATGTTGCCCTTGACCTGCTCGTTGAGGTTCGTCTCGATCTCGAGGTTCTCGAGGCGCCCGTCCTCGAGGATCGCGACGCGGTTCTCGTCCGCGTCGACGTTGATGAGCATCTTCTTTGCCATGCGGTCTCCCGTGCAGCGGTGCTGCGTTGGGGCGCGGCCGGTGGACCCTCCGATGGCGAGGCGAGCGTGGGTTCGTGTCGGCGGCCCCAACCCTGGGGCTGGTGCCGCCTTCCGTCCCCCCGTGGCTGGGGGACGGGCGCTGTCAGCCCAGCGCTGGGGCGAGAGGCAGCACAGGGGGGGACGACGTTCGGAGCGCGGTGGGCAAAGCGACCAGCGTTCGCGCCGGGTGGCGCATCTGTCCGAGCTCGCCCGGAGTCACCCGAGCGCGGTTGCTGGTGCATCGACCTGCCGCACCTGCCAGGCCCCGGGGTGCTCCCCTGACCTGGCGGGCGTGCACCTCCGCGGCCTTGGTGCGGTGCCGTGTGTGGCCCCCTCCGCCGCGCGAGGCGTCTTCGTCTGTCCTGTGTGCGTCGCTTACGAATCCACGCGTGGCCCCGTCACCCCGGGCGGCGACGGCCGTCGCGTCACGTCTCGTGTCTCTGCGAGCGGCAGGCACCCAGCCTACCCCCTCGCCGTCGCCCGCGTCGCCTCCATCGGCGTCGCCGGGCGTCGTTGACTCGCCGGTATCCTCCTGAATCGCGCCGTCGGCCGCCGTGGAGCCGTCGCCGGCGTCCGCGTCGGCCGGCGCCGCGTCGGTGCTTGTGTCCTGTTGCGGGGCGTCGCCCGCGCCCTCGGAGACCTCTGGGAAGAGGCCCTCGGCTGCCCCCGGGATGGTACAGCGCCCCCCGGCCCGCGTCGTCCCCTGGGGGCACTCCGCATCGTTCGCGCACCCGCCCATCAAGAGCAGGGTCACGGTGATCGTCAGGAGCGTCGGGGGTTGCTTCACGGGCTCGGAGTGGGCTGGCGAATTGTTGTCTTGCCCTCTGTTCTGGGTTCTCGACGCGGCACCGAAGCGAGCCGTCGCTCGTTCCTCGTCACCACGCCTCGAACCAGGCGCCCATCCGCAGAACGGCGGGCGGCGGAACCATGCCACGCACTCGGGCTCGCTGTCAAAGGTTTTGCTTGGAGCGCCGCGTGGTTGGCGCGCTCGGAGCCCTGGTTGGCGATGAATCGGCGCCTCGTGCCAGAAAACCCGTTGACATCTTCCGTGGCCGTCGGTACAAATCCGCGGTGTTCGCAGGCGGGCCAGCACCCCCTGCGCTGCGGGACTAACTCAGTTGGTAGAGTATCAGCTTCCCAAGCTGAGAGTCGCGGGTTCGAATCCCGTGTCCCGCTCCCTTGAAAGCCAGCCCCCGTGGGCTGGCTTTTCGCGTTTCTGGCGCCTTCGCCCGAATTCTTGCGATCCTCCTCTACGAGCGTAGGGTGGGCCGGTCCCCCCGAACCAGAGGAGGCAGCATGAGCGAGGCGGAGACAGAGGCCACCGGGCGCCCCGTGGAGGTCGAGGACCCCCGGTCCTCGATGGCGTACCGGGTCGCGGAGCTGAAGAAGTCACTGGCCGAGCACCAGCGGGCGCTGATCGAGGTGCGGACGCGCCTCGAGCTGGAGCGCGACGCGGCGGTGCTCCGGGTCGCGCTTGCCGAGGCCCAGGTCGCTCTCGTGGAGGCGCGTCTGTCCGCTCAGCTCGAAGGGGTCCGGGCGGCGCTGGCCGCCGAGCGGGCGGGCCGGGAGCGCGCCGAGGCGAGCCTCCTCGCCGAGCGTCAGCGCCTCGCCGACTTGACCCTCGCCATCGCCTCGGTCCCGTGGTGGGCTCCCTGGAGGCGGCGTCACAGGGTCGAGGCGCTTCGCCTGACCGCCGAGCCTGCCTGATTCATCCGGGGCGCGCGCTGCCGTCCGCGGGGTCGAGCAGGTCATCGACGGCCAGCCCGTCAGGGCAGCACCGAGGGACCGCCCGCGCCGCGGATGGGCCCGCTGCCATCGCCGCAGCCGCCAGCCGCTCGCTCGTGTCGGTCAGGCGCTCAGCTTCTGAGAGCAGGCTGCGGAGCCTCTCGTCCCGCTGCAGATAGAGCACCGGGTCCACGGGGTGGCCCGTCACCCGCGCCCGCGCCCTTGCGGGGACCCACGCGTCGCGGACCCACGCTCGCCAGCACTTCACCTGGGCGGACAGCGCCTCCAGGGCCTCGGCCGCCTCGCCGCTCTCGACTCCGCGGAGCAGGCCCACGGCGCGCGCGGCCTCGACGCCCGCGAGCAGGTCGCGCGCCCACCGGAGCCGCGTGAGGGCCGTCGCCTCGGGGAGCGGGCCAGAGGCCCGGTGATGTGACCTGGACGTCATGTCGCTCGCGTTGGACGGGGGGCTCTCGCCGGGCTCACTCTACGCAGAAGCCGATGCCGCTTCCATCCATCGACGAGAGCGCGCCCTTGGCGCAGGCGTCGCAGCCCGGCAGGTTCGCGCCGCCCGCCGCCCCGGGGCCGAGGGGCGTCGCGTCGCAGAGCGTCATGCACTTCGGCTGGCCGCCGACCAGGTCGGCGCAGGTGGTCCCGGCGGCGCAGTCCAGGGGCGACACGCACGACGAGCCGGCCGCGCCCTCCCCCGGGGCGACGCACGCAGGCGTCGGGCCCGGGGCGCACGTGGAGCCGCCGCCGCAGCCACCGTACATGGGTGAGCACGAGGGGGCGTCGCAGACGCCGAGGCCCGGGCTGGACCCGATGGGCGACCAGGCCGCGGGGCATACGGCCGCGCAGCCTGCCGGGTCGTCCGCGTCACACCAGCGCAGGCAGGTGCCCCCCTGACACGCGGTCCCGGGGAGGCAGTCGTTCTGCCACGCGCACGCGCCTCCCTCGGGGACCGGTCCGTGCCACGCGCACCGTGCGCCTCCGGCATCAGCGTAGCACCCGCGACCCGGCGGACAGTCCTGCGCCGTCGGGGAGCAGCCGGTCACGGACCGGGTCGTGAACGTCCACTCCCACGTGAAGGCGACCCCGTCCAGGGTGCCGTCGACGCGCGCTCGGTGCTCGACGCCTGGGTCGAGCGGCTGGTCGGCGTACAGCCCGATGGCCGCGTGATCCCGCAGCAGCGGGTCGGACGTCCCGTCGAGGGCCACGTGCGGGATGGGGCCGTCGGGTCCGAGCAGCACGTGGGCGGTCATGCGCAGGTCCTGGCCCGGCGAGCCCTGCACGGTCAGCACGGGCCCCGACGGGTAGCCGCCGGGAGGAGGCGCCGGCTGCGGGACCTCCAGGCCGTCCCAGGCGGTGGCGACATCCGTTGCGTCCTTGGGGGGCCATCCCACCAGCCGCCCGGGTCCCTCCTGCCCGCCGACCTCGACCACCCCGAGCCACACTCCCTCGCCGTGTGCCGATCCGTAGCCCAGGGCGCTCGCCGAGGGGCCGAGGAGCGGGAGCCGGTGATAGAGAGAGTCCATCCACTGCCACACGGAGGCCACCGCCAGAGGCTGGTAGGCGATGACCTCCCCGAGGATGGGCCCCTCCCAGCCGGTGGCTCTGAGTCGGTCGACCCAGGTCTCCCCGGTGAAGCCAGGGGTGCTGGGAACCTGCGCGTGCAGCGACAGGCCAGCCAGGTACGCCCCGTGGTTGGCGACGACGTACGCGGCGTGAGCTCGGGCGGCCTCGGCGAGCCCGGCGTCCAGGATCAATGCCTGAAGCCCAGTGGCCGCTCGTGCCCAGTTGACCCACTCCATTGCCGCGACGTCCTCGGGCGACGCCCACTCGGGCGCCGCTCCCCAGGTGCCGGGCGGGCCGTGCTCCAGCGGCATGACCGCCGGGCCCACTGGGGGTGGTGGCGCCTCGGCGGTGTCGTCCACGGCGTCAGGAGCGCCTGGCTGGTTGGCGCCGCAGGCGACCGCCATGAGCAGGGGGAGCGCCACGGCGTGCGCACGGGCCGCGGCGAGGAGGGACAACGTCGGTGTGGGTTGCGTCTTCACGCGGAACCCCATCGGCGGGCGTGGCCGGAACATTGAGGCGGAATTGCCCGGGCAGCGCATCGCCGCGGCCCCTGCGCGTGACCCACGAAGAACGCGCTGCATGGCTGGACCTGGGCGGGAGCGCGAGCTATGCTCGGCCCGCCAAGCCCCACGGAGGGGGCAACCGACGCGAGGAGCGCTCTCATGTTGATCGACATCCAGGTCCGTACTTCACGAAGCGCCGGCGGCGCTCTCTCCCTCGGGGACATCGTCACCCGGGCCCGCAACGCAGGGATCGACGCCGTCTGTGTGGCGGAGCTGGGAGTGCAGGCGGACATGGACGAGGTGCTGTCCGTCGAGCGCAGCACGGGCTTCCCCATCTTCGTCGGAGTCGAGCTGCCTACGGATCGCGGGAGCATCCTGGCCTATCCCCCGTCCTTCGATGACGCCGACTACCTGGGGGCGCGCTGGGGGGCTCCGGGCGAGGACAGCCTGTGGCGCCTCGACGACCTGCTCTCTTGGCTTCACGACAACGACTGGGCGGTGGTCGTAGCGCACCCGGGGGAGCGCGTGGCCGACGGCCCGCGCCTCGCGGACGACCTCTACGGGGTCAAGGGGTTGCACGGCATCGTCGTGGCAGTGGAGGGGGGGGACCCGCTCGCGGGCGATCTGGCCGTGGAGGCGGCCGTCTCTCGGGGCGTCGCCGGCCTCGGGACCTCCGGGGGCGCTCAGAGCCTGGACGCCATCGGGCGCTTCGCCACGCTGATCCCTCGCGTCATCCATACACAGGGCGAGCTCGCGCGGGCGCTCCAGGAGGGGGACGCCTGGACCGTGGAGCTGTCGGATCGGGCCCCTGCGCCGGATCCTGGCGCGGAGCGCCGGGGAGGGCGGTCTGAGCGGGGAGAGAGAGGCGGGCGCGACGAGCGCGGGGATCGGGGCGGCCGGGGTGATCGGCGGGGCGGAGGGCGCGGCCGGCGGTGACCCGCGCGGAGCTGCACGGCTCCACGTCACCGGTCTCTGTAGCGGGCAACGCCGCTGGCCGCAGCGGAGATGTGCAGCCCACACGGGCTCGTCACGGTCGCGGTCAGCTCCACGCCTTGCCCGTCGATGAGCGCCAGGTCCTCCGGGTTGCCCGGGACGAGCACGCCCTTGTCCGGGTGCTCCAGCACCACGAACATCGAGACCAACCCCCACTGATCCTCGTCCAGCCGCGCGTCCGGCCTCCGCGTGTGGCCCGCGACCGCCGTGGCTGGGAACCGGACCGACACGTCGAGCGTGAACGGCCCGCGGATGAGCCCCGTGGCCTGGATCGCCGCGACGACCATGACTGCGCCCTGGAAGCCCGGTACGACCTCGACGGCCGGGCCCGCACGCACGAACCGCGGCGATGGGCCCTCATGCCCTGCGGTGAGCCCTACCCGAAGCGTCTCCTCCCCGGTGGGCGGTGTGCACGGCTCTGCCTCGTCGCCTCCGCCAGGGTGGGCGGTGAAGGTCCCGCTGGCGGAACAGCAGCCGCTCGGCGCCACGAAGGACCACGAGCCCTCCGCCCGGTCCGAGGCCAGGAAGCGCCCTTCGACGGTCAGCCCGAACACGGTCTCCAGGTGGAATCCACCGTCGGGGCGGATGGATGCGGTGACGGAAGCCTGACCGACCAGCGGCGCCTCGCAGGTTGGCTCGCCGGCTGCGGTGAGGGGGCCCGAGCACCCCACACCGTGGAGGTCCAGACCGAGGACGGTGCCGTCCTGGACCTGGAAGGCCAGGAGGCCCGCGTGCCAGTGGCCGTCCACAGGGGTGGCGCCGTCGGCGGGGCCGCGGCATGCGCCAGCCAGTACGAGGAGGAGGAACACTCGGGGTGCCATGGCGCCATGCTACGGCACGTGCGGCGCCATTGGAATCCCCCGGAGCACTGCGTACAGTGGGGTCCATGGTCAAGGTCGGCGAGAGCCCGGGCTCGGTGCGCGCGGGGCGCGGCGAGCCCCCCGCGGGCAGCCGCTCACCGAGCGTGCGGGCGGCGGTCTGTGCCCCCGCGGTCGCGACCCATTGGCTGCGCCCCGTCGAGGTGTCGGGCGGCTTGCCACCGGGCGCCGGGCGAGCGCCACGCCGATGCGGGTGGCTCCTTGCACTGCTGTCGGTGCTCGGGTGCGAGTCGTCGCTGGTGTTGCCTGGCCAGCCGCCGCCGGTGCGCACCCCCGTCGGCCTCGTCGTCGAGGCGGGCGACGGGGCCGCGCGCCTCCGCTGGCAGATCGCGCCGGGGCCGCCGGTAGACGGCTTCCGCGTCTACGCACGGGTCGAGCTCCCGGGGCCGCCCTGGGAGCGTGCGATCCTCGTCGAGGGGGCGACCACTGCGACCCTGGTAGGGTTGCCCAATGACCACGCGGTCTGGGTGGCGGTGGGCGCGGTGGTTGGGGGCCAGGAAGGCCCCACCACTCCGCCCGTGGTCGTGACGCCGCGCCGGGACGGGGGGGCGCGGGTGCTTGTGCCCGCAGGCGCCGTGCTGCTCGGCCGGAACGGGGGGCTGTCCCACGAGGGACCAGCCCACCACGTCTACCTGGACGCGTTCTGGATCGACCGCTACCCGGCCACCAACGCCGAGCTGAGGGCCTGCGTGGACGCGGGAGCGTGCCCGCGCCCCGCGCGTCCCGAGAGCTTCATCAGCGGTACGGTCATGGTCGCCGACTACTTCGACGACCCGATCTACGATGGCTTCCCGGCCGTGGCGCTCGACTGGCAGACGGCCGCAGATCTGTGTGACTGGCGCGGCGGTCGCCTCCCGACGGAGGCCGAGTGGGAGGCTGCGGCTGGTCCAGGCCCGCACCCGTGGGGCGATGCTCCGCCGGCCTGCGCCCTGGCCAACTTCGACGACGATGGCCACCTCTGCGTCGGCGGGATAGCCCCCGTGGGCTCCTGGCCCGGCAACGAGAGCCCGGCAGGGGCGCGGGACATGGTCGGAAACCTTTGGCAGTGGACCGCGGACTGGTGGGCTCCGGACGCCTATCGCGACGTCGCCTGCCGCAACCCGCGCGGGCCGGAGACGGGCACGGAGCGCGTCCTACGGGGCGGTGCCTGGTACTATGGCCCGGAAGCGCTGGCAGTGACGTACCGCAACCACTGGGAGCCCGTACTCACGTTCTCGGGGGACCCGTTTGGGGACACGCGCGCATTCGGGGTGCGGTGCGTCTATGTGGCGGCCGGGCTTGGCTGCGACCCGCTGGTCGCCGACTGCCTCCCCGAGGGGCCCTGCGTGGACGTGGCAGCGCTCGATCCCCCGCGGAGCATCGCTGCCGATGCCGGTCCGGCCGACGCCGGCAGCTCCGGCGACGACGGGGGCTGCACCGAGCCGTTGCCCGCCCCTGACGTCGTGGCGTGCGCTGCTAGCGTCGCCGCGCCAGCCTGCCCCTCCGGCTGGCCCGTCGGGTGTGACCCCAAGCCCTGCGCCTGTTGCCAGGGGGTTGTCGCGAAGCCCCCTGTGTGCGCCGAGCCCAGCCTGGCGGTGACCGTCGGCTGGCGCGACGGTGCCAAGACCTTTCATCCCCTGGAGCCAGGCGGGGAGGTGGAGATCTGCGAGGGGTTCCAGGGCGGGACCCATCTGGGGATCGCGCTGCGTTTGGAGCTTCCCGGCGTCGAGAGCGACTCCACGACGGTGGACGTCCGCGCGGTCGCTCGCAGTGGGGAGACGCCCGTCGGGTGCCTGCTCAAGGACCAGGTGGCGGTCACGCGCGATCCGGGAGGCACGTTCACGTCGGGCGCGCTGCGGGTCCTCTTCGAGGCGTGCGGGGGGCCCCTCGCGGAGCAGCAGGTGACCCTGGAGCTGCGGGTCAGCCACGCGCAAGGCGAGGGCTACGTGCATCTCCTCCTCACCCCAGTGGACGCCGCAGAGGGGCCCTTCACTGCGGCGGGGGATGGATGCTGAGGCGCGCGCTGCCCCTGCTCCTGGCCGCCTGCGCGGAGGAGCCGCTGCTCGACGGCGTCATCCTGCCGTCGGTGACCGACGCGGTTGGCTTCGATGTTCCCGCGCTCCCTCCCCCTCCGGCTGTGTCCTCCCTTCGCCTGGAGCCTGGCGACGGCGAGGTGCTGGCCGTCTGGCAAGTCATGACCGCCACGCCGGTCGCCGGGTTCGAGCTGCTGCTTGGCCGGGGCGACCCCGGGCCGCCCTGGGAGTCCCGGTGGGTGGTCGGGGCAACGACTGCGCGCGTCGATGGGCTCACCAACGAGGTCCCCGTCTTCGTGGCGGTTCGTGCAGTGGACGCCAGCGGCTTCTCCGGTCCCGTGAGCGAGGCGGTGAGCGCCACGCCGCGCTTCGACGACCAGAGCATGATTGTGGTGCTCGCAGGGGAGTTTTTGAGTGGCACGAGAGAGAAGGGTGCCATTCTCACCGTCTCTTGGTCAGATTCGTTCCTGATCGACAGATATCCTGCCACAAACGCCCGATATGCGGCCTGCGTCGACGCGGGCGCTTGCCCCGAGCCCGCGGCCTCCTGGGGGTGGGTTGGAGGGGCTCGGGTGGAAGGAGTCCTTCGCGACCCCGACTTGGTGCGTCACCCTGCGACCTCCCTCTCCTGGGAGATGGCCCGTGCCTACTGCGCCTGGCGTGGCCTGCACCTGCCCTCCGCCGCCGAGCGCCAGAAGGCAGCGCGGGGCCCGGCGCCCCTCGACGGTGTCTGGCCCTGGGGCGACGCTCCTCCGAGCTGTGCCCGGGCGAGCTTCGCCAGCGACGGCGCCTTCTGCGTCGGCGGCACCGAGCCCGTGGGCTCGCACCCGCTCGGCGCGAGCCCCTACGGTGTCCACGACCTGGCCGGCGGCGTGTGGGAGTGGCTGGACGGCACAGGGGAGGGTGGCTACCCCCTTGCCGGTGGTGCGTGGTACGCGGAGCCGGTTCACATGGCGGTGGGCCGCACGGTGCTGGTCTCTGGAGACGTCGCCACCCCGAGGGACCCCCAGCTCGACTACCGGGGGTATGGGGTCCGATGCGTCGGTGCGGGCGCCCCGTAACGGGCGAACCAGGGGGGCGCTACCGGGACAGGGTCGCCTCTTCCACGATGAGGTCGTAGGAGTAGCCCGCACCGAAGTCCCTGTTCAGGGAGAGCTTGCCCTTGATCAGGACCACGTCGTCGATGGTGGCGTCGTCGTTGGTCGTCACGGTCAGGTCGAAGTCCTTGGTCTCCGGCGACCCGGAGCCATCCTGGATGTGTACCCAGTTGCGTCCCATGATGCCGGGGTTGAACTTGGTGACCTTGCCGCGGATCGCCACCTCCTTGTCGCTGAGCTCCGCCTTCTTCGCGACCAGCTCGGCGATGGTGTAGCCGCCCTCCGCCTTCGGGATCTCCCCGACCTCGGCCTTTGCTCCGGCGCCATGGCCACCACCGGTCCCCTCGGCGGGCGCGACGGCCGCGACGGGCGGGTGGCCGGGGGGCATCTCGCCAGCCGGTGCATCGGCGCCGCCCACCACGGAGCCAAGCTCCCCGAAGAGGATCTCGTCGAAGGTGCGGTCGAGCGTCTTGCTCGTGAAGCCTCGCATCACCATGGCGTTCTGGATGCTGACCGTGGCGCCCGGCTTGATCGCGGTCTGCCGCACGGCCGCCCACACCTCCCCGGACGCGGCCTCGATGCGCAGGTACGTGTAGCCGCCTGCGTCCATGGTCTCCAAGACCTTGCCGGCCGCGGTCGCCGTGTCCCCAGCGCTCGGCGCGCCATGGACGGCGGCCTGGCCCCCGGCCTGTGGAGCCGCCGGCCCGCCCGCCGTGGGGGCGACCTTGATGCCCTCCTGGGGCTTTGCTGGCGCGGCCTGCTCCTGCTTGCACGCGCCGAGGGCCATCGCCGCCAGCGCCACTCCCAACAGCTTCACTCTCATGGTCTCCTCGCTGTCCCTTGTCGGCGCCGGAGCGCCGCGTGATGTCGTCGGGGATCGCCGGGCGTGTCGCTCGGCACCGCTGGCCGGTGCCGAGGCGTCCCGGACCGCTGCGGGCCGCGCCTCGATGGCGCCGTTCACCCCGGGCGCGCATTCTGCCCCGGGCCGCAACCCGTGTCCACCGGGCTTGCGCCTGGATGTGTGCTCGGGTCACAATGTTGCCCCCTTGGCGGCGCCCCCGGCGCCCCACAGCCAGGAGGGTGTATTCGAGCCGGCCTGCCGCGCGTGGCAGAGGCATCTTGAGTGCACCCTCCAAGGAGCCACACAATGGCACGTTCCAAGGTCGTCCTCCTCCGCACGTCTCCGGAGACCGTCCTCGCCGACTATGGCCGCGCCATGCGCATGGCCGGCTGGCGCGACGCGCTGCCGAAGGAGGCCGACGTCGTCATCAAGATCAATTTGAGCTGGACCAAGTACTTTCCGGCGTGCAGCACCCAGCCGTGGCAGCTCGAGGGCGCGGTCAAGACCATGATCGAAGACGGCCTCTCCCCTGACCGCATCCACCCCGTCGAGAACAAGACGGTGGTCACCGACCCCTGGGAGGGCGCCTGGAACAACAAGTGGTTGCCGATCCTCGACCGCTACGGCCTCAAGTTCACCGCCCTGCCGGAGGTGGAGTGGGTGCGGCACCGCTTCGAGAGCCCGCTGCTCAAGCTCAACGACATCTTCCCGCAGGGCATCACCATCCCCAAGATGTTCATGGGTCGCAGCGTGCTGCACCTGCCTACGGTCAAGACCCACGGCCACTCCGTGACGACGGGCGCCATCAAGAACGCCTTCGGTGGGCTCCTTCAGGAGGTCCGCCACTACGCCCACGAGTTCATGCACGAGGTGCTGGTGGACCTCCTCTACATGCAGAAGGAGATCCACCCGGGCCTGTTCGCGGTCATGGACGGCACCGTGGCAGGCGACGGCGCCGGGCCGCGCACCATGATCCCGCGGGTGATGAACGTCGTGCTCGCTTCCTCCGACCAGGTGGCCATCGACGCGGTCGCGGCGCGCTTGATGGGCTTCGACCCCCTGGACATCCCCTACCTGCGCATGAGCCACGAGCGGGGCCTCGGCGTGGCGGACCTGCGGGAGGTGGACATCGAGGGCGAAGAGATCGCGGCGGTTGCGCAGAAGTTCAATACCAAGAAGAGCTTCGTGATCTGGGGCGATCAGCTCATCCGCAAGGGGCCGCTGCGCCCGCTGAAGCGTCTCCTCCTGCACAGCCCGCTCATGGTGTGGGCGCCTGCCGCCTCGAACCTGTACCACGACGGCCTCTGGTACCCGACCGTGGGCCAGAAGCACATCCGCGACTTCGACGCGACGCCCTGGGGCGCGCTGTGGCAGAGCTACCCACGCGGTCCCCGGCCCGAGAAGCACATCTACGAGAACACGGTGAAGTGGCAGTCGCACTCGGCGCACTGAGCCCCGCCCAGCGGTCCCCCCCCACCAACGACGAAGCCCGGCTCGCGGGTCCCCCATGCGGGGGTCGCGGCCGGGCTCCATCCGAGAGACCGAGGGCCCGGGAGATGCCCGGGCCCCCTCACTCGTCACACCCTACAGACCGTGCACGAACTCGATGTCCACGATCTTGCCGGGGCCGTGGCAGACGTCGCAGGTCTCGACCGGGTTCGCGGCGACGTAGTCCGCGCGCGGCCAGTCGATGGCGCCGCCGTTCTGCTCCATGTGCGCCATGGCGGTCCAGCTCGTGTGGCAGCCGTAGCAGGTCGCCGCGGTCGGGCTGATCACCAGGTCGGTGGCGTTGGGCACGCTCGCCCGGGCCGCCAGGACGGCCGCGCGGTCCTCGTTGGGGTCACCCGAGGTCGTGCGGTTGTTGGTCGCGAGGACGCCCTCGGGCAGCGGCAGCTCGTAGGTGCCGGCCTTGTGGCACGTGTCGCACTGGTTGAGGATGCCCGGGTAGGTCACGTGGCTCCAGTCGTAGCCGTACACGCCGCTCGTCTGGCGGTCACGGACGAACTCGTAGGGCTTCGTGCGGGCCGCGGCCGCATGGATGCCGTGGACCATGTCCTTGAGGTTGTTGGTGGCCTCGGGGAAGGCCAGCGGATCCAGACCGTACATGTCGTCGGCGGTGCTCGCCGCCAGCGCCAGGTGGTCCGGGTTGGCGCCGCGGCCGCTGGAGGTGAGGTTCGCGTTGTGGCACATCACGCACGTGTTGGCGTCGTACACGCGGTTGCCGCCGTGGAGCTCCAGCCACTCGTGGCAGTTGGCGCACTTGGCGTTGTCCACGATCTGCCGGCGGGCCGGGTCGCCCGTGGCGGCCTTGGAGACGGAGATCGCGTGGCGGGCGACGTTGCCCGTCGGGAGGACCTGCGTGAAGTAGCCCTGGAGGGACACCGCGCGCAGGGTGGAGCCGGCCGGCCACGCCGTGTTGATCGACGCGATGTAGTAGCCCGCGTTGGCGCTCGGGGCCAGCGTGCCCGCCGTGCCGGCGCGCAGGTTGGCCAGCGAGGCCGTCGCCGGCTGGGCCGCCGAGCGGCCGAAGTTGTTGTAGTCGAGGGGCGCGTCGATGCCGTCCTGCGCCATGGCGTAGGGCAGCAGGAAGCTCGGGCCGCCCGTCAGGTCCGCCGGGGCCACGGTCACGTCCATCGGGACGCCGTCGCGGGTGATCTTGAACTCGACCACGGGCTTGTTGGCGGCGTCGATGGTGACCTCCTTGATCTCGTACACGATGTTCGAGAGGCCCGCCGCAACGACCGGGTTGTTGGGCGTGACGTTCTCGGTCATGTGGTAGCCCTTGATGGCGTCGGCGTTGTGGCACATGGCGCACATCGCGTTCGTCGGCTGCGCGCCGGCCACGTGGCCCGCGCCCGTCGCGAAGTCGACGTTGTCGTGGCAGGAGCTGCACGACTTGGCCGTCGGGACCTTGTTCCAGTTGTCGCCCTGCGGGGTGGCGGCGTCGGCGCCGTTGTGGCACTTGCGGCAGTTGTTGATCTGCTGCGGGTAGCCGACCTCTCCGAAGTGCGCGTTGCCGAGGACGAACTCCTGACCGCTCGGCAGGTTCGGGCCCATGTGGATCTTGTGGATCATGGGGCCCATCTCGATGGTTCCGAGGGTCGCCGCGTCGTAGGTGTCCGCGACGTGGCAGGTGACGCAGTAGGCGACGTCGTAGCGGGAGCCGCCGTGGAAGGCGAGCTTCCCGTGACACTCGTTGCACGAGGCAGTCGCCGCTACATTGCGGGACTCAGTGACGTTGCTGCCGTCGGGCACGAAGTCCTTCAGGAGGTTGAGCGGCGGCAGCCCGCCACCCGAGACTTGGATGCCCAGGCGGTGGGTGAGCGCAGGCTCGAACGTGATCGGCTGGAGGTTGAGCGCGTCCACCATCGCCGTCAGGTTGTTGATGAACGTGTAGGTGTAGGTGCCATCACCGTGGTCGACGAGCGTGCCCGTGCGCTCCGACGTGGCCTGGAGCACGTTGTTGGCCCCGGACGTCGCCTTGCGCGTGATGTAGCCGACCCAGATGGACGAGTTGCCGCCGGTCCCGGGAACGAGCTTGGCCAGGTTGAAGCGGACGTTGCCGCCCGTGTTGCCGGCCTTCAGGCCCACGGCGCCGCGCCCGATGGCGTCGGTCACCTTGAAGGTCACGACCGACGGATCGCCGATGGACACGGTGAGGATCTCACCGAGCAGAGCGCCGGGGATCTCGGCCTTCACGTTGAACACGAACGCGGAAGACGGACCCGCGGGGCCCTGCGGACCGGCCGGGCCGGGGTCGCCAGCGGGGCCCTGCTCGCCGGGGTCGCCCTTCTCGCCCACATCGCCCTTCTCGCCGGGGTCGCCCTTCTCGCCGGGGTCGCCCTTCTCGCCGGGGTCGCCCTTCTCGCCAGGGGCTCCGGCGA
>BTVJ01000093.1:0-29931 GCA_045863395.1 Myxococcales bacterium | reverse complement strand
ACCTTGCGACCTTGCGACCTTGCGACCTTGCGACCTTGCGACCTTGCGACCTTGCAGTGCGGATAGCGGTACTACCTTCATCGTGCAGTCCTTCAGCGGTCGCGTTTGTGGAGCGGACACAGGGAATGTCAAAAGCGCTGCACTGAACGTACCGCCGTGGTTGAGGTGCGAGACCTTGTGGGGAGCTGCACAGAACCTGCTCGGTGTGCCCGCTACCACATCGCGCATGGGGCTCCTCCGTTCACCGGTTCATCCTGGTCCCGCAGGTGCCTTCGTGCAAGCAAAATTTTTCGCACAGGAGCGCATGCACCTCTCGTAACAGCTCTGATGCGACCTACGAGGCAACCAGAAGAGCATCGCAACCGTCGCGGCCGGGCTGGGGGCAGAGCCCCCGTGCCGGCCTGGCCCAGCCTACGAGGGTCCGCGCACCGAGGTCCCTGCCCGCCGCGACACGTGCGCGCTCCCGCGCACGCAGAAGCGCCACGGCAGCGCCGCCCACTCTCCGGCGTAATCCACACCGATGCGGGGCGTCTGCTCCACGGCGTCGTCACCGACCCGCTGCCCCACCAGGATGAACAGCCGGTCGCCGCGCAGGTCCTCGCCATTGCACGAGCGGTCGATGCCCATGGCGCGGGTCAGGCGGCCCGGGCCGTGGGTGCCGCTCACTCCGGCGACGGGCTCCAGCGCCCTCACCAGCACCGCCGACGGCATTCCCTCGGGCCAGGTGACCACGTTGAACATCTCGTGCATGCCGTAGATGAAGTAGACGTAGGCGTGGCCGGCGGGGCCGTACATGGGGGCGTTGCGGCGGGTGCGCCCTGCCGAGGCGTGGCACGCGAGGTCCTCCTCGCCCCGGTAGGCCTCGGTCTCCACGATGCGCCCCGCGCGCTCTGCCCCATCGACCCGGTGGACGAGCACCATGCCGAGCAGCTCTCGGGCGACAACCAGCGGATCCTGCTCGTAGAAGGCGCGCTCGGGCTTCATGGCCCTCCGAGCACGTTGGCGATGACCTGGACCCGCTGGCGCTTCACCCCACGCAGCTCCGCCACGGCGAGCACCGCGTCTCTCCTGCTGAGCCCCCGCTCGATGAGAGCCCGCAGGTCCCCGGCCAGTGCCTCATCCTCGACAGTCTCCGGCGTGACCTCCGCGAGATGCACCAGCACGACGGCCTCCCCCCGCCTCGCGTCCTCTGGGATCACGAGGCTCCCCGCGTCGCCCCGGTGGAAGGTCTCGTGCAGCTTCGTCAGCTCCCGCCCCACCACGACGGACGCCGTCGGCCACCGCTCGCCGATCAGCGCGACGACCTCCTGCGCGTCCCGCCCCGGCACGTACACCGCATAGGTCCCGGGAGGCCGCAGCCGCTCCCCGAGCCACGCCCGGGCGGCGGACGCCTTCTTGGGAGGGAAGCCCACGAAGCTGAAGCGTTCCGCCGGGAGGCCGGCGCCCATGAGCGCGGCGAGCATCGCGCACGCCCCAGGGACGGGCTCCACGCGCAACCCCAATTCGACGCATGCTCGCACCAGCCGGTACCCTGGGTCGCTGACCAGCGGCGTGCCCGCGTCGCTGACGAGCGCGACCCGGTCACCGCCGCGCACCCTCCCAAGAACGGGCGCGACCTTCTCCGCCTCATTGTGCTCGTGGAGGGACCACAGCTCCTTCCCGCCGATCCCGTGCGCGTCGAGGAGCTTGCGCGTCTCCCGCGTGTCCTCCGCGAGCACGAGGTCCGCCTCGCGGAGGACGCGCAGGGCGCGCAAGGTGATGTCGTCCAGGTTGCCGATGGGGGTGGCGACGACGAAGAGGGTCCCGGTCACGCCCAGCTATCAGCCTTCGACCGCGAGCCCCAGCTCGAGCCGGAGCGCCGCGTACCGCTCGCTGATGCTGAACAGCACGAGGTCCTTCACCTTGTCCTTGGGCGGCAGCTTCGCCAGGGTGAACGGCTCGTTGCGCATGGTGGTCAGCACCACCTGGAAGTCGTTGGCCAGCAGGAGCCCCGCGTGGTTCGCCGACATCTCCACGTGGTTGAGCCACGCGTTGAGGTCCACGGGGCGCTTCGGGTCCCTCGCCTTCTCGAGCAGCTCGCGGAGCTGGATCCGCGCTCCCGGCGACAGCTTGCGGTCGATCTCCGCCACCAGCTCCGCCACCCCCGGCGCCCCCGCCTGGAGCGGGAAGTCGGGGAAGCTCACCTTCATGGCCGCCAGGAACAGCACCTTGAGGTCGGGGCGCGAGTAGATGGCCGCCATGACGTGCATGGGCAGGAAGTAGGTCAGCGCCTTCGCCACGGTGAAGGCGAGCTCCTTCTCGCTCTTGCCGGAGAGCATGTCGTTGCCGATGACGACCGCCACCGGGTTCAGGTTCTCGATGCGCAGCCCCATCAGGCGCGAGCTGACGAAGACCCGCGGCGCCGAGACGTTGAGCGCCTTCACCGCGTTGGAGAACACGTTGGCGAAGAGCGTGCCCTCGGACAGCTTCAGCTCGTCCTTCTTCTTGAGGTCCAGCTCCTTCAGGTCCTTGGCGCGCAGCTCGTCGCCAAGCGCCTGGTAGAGGATCTGGAACACCTGCCCGATGAGCAGGTCCTCGTCCGGGCTGAACACGCCCTTCTGCCAGAGGGCCGCGTCCAGGGGGCGCCGCAGCTCGGCCATGCCCGGGTCGCGGTGCTCCTCGTAGTACTCGGACATCTCCTCGTCGGCCTGGCCCAGCGCCGTCAGGATGCCCGCCACGTTCCAGGCCCCGTCGGGGTCGCCGGTCTCCCGGTTCAGGCGGAACAGCGCCTTGTAGCTGCCGATGCGCTTGTCGGGCTCCAGGGTCACCAAGCGGCGGTGCGCCTCGATGGCCTTCTCGTGCTGCCCCTCGGCCAGCTCGTACATCTCGGCGAGGATCTCGTGCACCGAGGTGTCGTCCGGCTTGCGCTCGGACGCCAGCTCGAAGGCCGGGATGGCGTACTCCAGGTCCTTGAGGCGCGAGCGGTAGATCTCGCCCAGACCCCGGTAGAGCTTGAACTCCAGCTCCGTGTTGCCCTTGCCGGCGAGGCGCTCGATCATGCGGCGGTAGGCCCGCTCCTCGTCCTTCCACGCCCGCTGCTGGGTCAGCAGCTCGTCGATGGCCGCGAAGGCCTCGAGGCGGCTCGGGTCGATGTCCAGCGTCATGTCCAGGTAGTGGATCGCCTGCTGGGTGTCGTGGAGCTGGTCCCGGTAGATCACGCCGATGGTGAAGAAGTACTGTGCCTTGCGCGCCGGCTCGTCCTCGGCGTCCGCCAGCTCGCGCAGCACGTCCAGGGCGTCCTCGTACTTCTTCCGCTCCATGAAGATGGAGAGGAGCTTGATGCGCGCCGGCTTGCAGTTGCGGTCGATGTCCAGGGCGTCGCGGTAGGACTCGATGGCCCCCTCGATGTCCCCGAGCTTGTCCTTGTAGAGGTCGCCGATGGTGAGCTGCAGGGCGAGGCGCTCGATGGGGTCCGTCTTGATGTCGAGCATCGCCTTCTGGTAGCGGACCACGCCACCCCAGTTCTTGTGCAGCTCCGCGAGCTGGATGAGGTTGGACACGGCCGCCGCGTTGTTCGGCTGCAGGTCCAGCGCCTTCTCCAGGTACTCGCTCGCCCGGTCGTCCTTGCCCAGCGTGAGCGCGATCTCGCCCAGCGCCATGTAGACCTCGACCATCTCCTGGTCGCTGGCCTCGCCGACCATGCGGTCCACGAGATCCAGGTAATACCGCTCCGCCTGCTCGTAGCGCTCCTTCTTCAAGGACAGCCGCGCCAGCCCCTTGACCGTGGGCACGTGGCTCGGCCGGCGGCGCAACGCCTGGCCGTAGGCGTCGATGGCCCGCTCCGTGTCGAGGAGGTTCTCTGCGCTCTGCCCGATGAGGAAGTACAGCTCCGCGGCCTTCGCGTCGTCGGCCTCGGTCTCCACCTTCCGCACCAACACCGACAGCAGCGGCTCGGCGCGTGCCCACTTCTCCTGACGGATGTAGATCTCCGACAGGGCGAGGGCGGCCGGCGTGAAGTCCGGCAAGGTCTCCAGCGCGCGCTCGTAGGCGTGGACCGCCTTCTCCTGGTTGAGCAGCTTGTCCCGGTAGACCTCGGCCACGCGATTGAGCGCTTCCGCCTTGTCCGCGTCCGCCGTCTGCAGGTCGTGCTCGCGCATCAGCGCAGAGACCACCAGCTCCCAGTCTCCCGCGGTCGCGTGCACGCCCTGCAGCGCCCGCACCGCCCGCAGGGAGTGCGGGTCCTCGCGGAGCGCCCGGTCCAGCTCCCCGACGGCGCGGTCCGGCGCCAGCATGCGCTCGGCGAACACCTCCGCCTTCTGGCAGTGAAGCTCGGTGCGGAGGAGCCCCGTTGCGACCCGGAGCTTGCGGTCGAGGACGTCGACCACCTGCTCCCAGAGCTCGTTCTCCCGGTAGAGCATCTCCAGGGCATCCAGCGTCTGCCCGTGGTCGGGGGCGATGTCCAGGATGCGCTCGTAGGTGCGGATCGCGTTGTCCAGGTCGTGGACCCGGTCCCGGTGGACCAAGGCCACACGGGTCAGCAGGTCCACCCGCTGGCCGTCGTCCGTCACGATCTCCGCGTGGCGCTCCAGGGTCTGGAGCAGCTCCTCCCACGCCTCCATGCCCTCGTAGATCCGCTCCAGGTTCTCCAGGGCGTCCTCGTTCATGGGCTCCATGCCGAGGATCTGGTGGTAGAAGTCCGCGGCCGCCTCGGGCTCCTTGAAGATCTCCTCCCGCAGCATCGCCAGGTTCCGGCAGATGGTGATGCGGTCCGAGTCCTTGTCCGTCGACGACAGCAGGCGCTGGTAGACCTCCACGAGGCCATCCCAGTCGTTGCGCTCGCCGTACAGCGCCTCCAGGTGCGACAGCGCCGCCTGGTTGCCCGGCTCGGCGTTGAGCACGTCTTCGTAGACCTCGATGGCCCGCTCGGGCTTGCCGAGCTTCTTCTCCCACACCTCGCCGACGCGGAGCTTGTAGGCGGTCTCCTCCTCCGCGTGCACCCGCCCGCGCAGCTCCAGGATCTCGATGAGCTCCTTCCACTGCTTGCGCCCCTCGAAGAGGCGCTCCAGGGCGGACAGGGCGCGGTCCTCCATCTCGTCCAGGTCGAGCACCGCCTGGTACGCCTTGATCGCCTGATCGATGTCGTAGAGCTGGTGCTCCCACACCTCGCCGATGCGCACCGCGAGGCGCGTGCGCTCCTGGTAGTCGGCGATCACGCTGCCCAGCGCGCCGAGGGTCTCGATGAGCTCGGGCCAGCTCTCCAGCAGGGCGTAGAGCTCGACCAGCGCCTTGAGGGCCCCCTCGTGCTCCGGGTCCGCTGCCAGCACCTGGCGGAAGTGGCCGACCGCCTCCTCCAGGCGGTCCAGCTCGTCGCGCACGAGCACGCCGAGCTTCATGCGGTACTCGGTGGCGGTCGGGTCCTCCATCTTCGGGATGGCGCCGTTCCAGATGTCTGCCAGCTCCGCCCACATCTGCCCGGCCGTCGCGAGGCGCTCCAGCTCCGCCAGGGTGTGCAGGTCGTCGGGGATCTCGTCGAGCGCCCGCTGGTGCACGAGGAAGGCCGACTGCGTATCCGACAGCTTCTCCTCGAAGACCTTGGCCAGCCGGTGCAGGTCGGAGACGCGATCGATGGCCTCGGGGAGCTGCTCCACCCGCGCCAGCAGGAGCTCCGACAGCTCCTCCCAGGCGCCCGCCGCCTCGTACAGGTGCTCGAGCTGCATGGACGCGTCCAGGTGGGCCGGGTCGCGCTGGAGCACCGTCGCCAGGGTGCCCATGGCCGCGCGGGGATCTCCAAGCTGCTCCACCTGGAGCCCCGCCACCCGCATCAGCAGGTCAGTGGCCTCCGCCTCGTTGCCCTCGGCGTCGAGGCGACCCGCCTTGCGCTGCAGCACGGTGACCGTGTCCGCCCAGCGGCCCTGGTCCGTGTAGAGACGCTCCAGGCTGTCCAGCGCCTGGTCGTGCGCCGGGTCCAGCTCGGCGACCCGCTCCCAGGCCTCGATGGCCTGGGTGGGCTGCCCCATCATGTCGCCGCGCAGCTCGGCCAGCTCAATCCAGAGATCCCTCAGCTCGTCGCCTGCGAAGGCGTCCGAGAGCACCAGCCGCTCCACCACGTCCACCAGCGCCTCGATGGCGCCAGAGTTGCGGTAGATGGCCCGGAGCGCCACCAGGGCCTCCAGATCCGCCGGCTCCTGCTCCAGGACCGCCTCCCAGTGGGACTGCGCCCGCAGGGAGTCCTCCAGCGTGTCCCGCCAGAGCTGACCCAGGCGCCGGTGGAGCCACGTCACCCGGTTCTGGTCCTCGCCTCGGCCGAGGAGCCCCAGCTCCCGCTCGAAGGCGTCGACCAGCGGCTCCCACTTGCCCCCGGCCTCCAGGAGCCGCTCCAGCTCCAGGAGCGCGGCGCGCGAGTCGGGGCGGTTCGCGAGCACCTCCTCCCACAGCTCGATGGCCTCCGCCGGACGCGCCAGGCGCTCCTCCGCGATGTCCGCCATGCGCTCCAGCAGCTCGACCCGCTCGTCCTCGTCCGTGACGACGAGCACCAGCTTGCGGAAGACGTCGAAGAGGTGCGGCCACTCCTCGCGGATCTCGTACATGGCCGCCAGGGCCCGCAGGGCTCCGAGGTGCGCCTCGTCCAGGTCGAGGATCTTCCCGTAGGCCCCGATGGCCTCGTCCCAGTTGTCCAGCCGGTCGCGCCACAGCTCGCCCAGGCGGGCCAGCATGCGCACCTGGTCGTCCTCGTACTCCGCCACCGCGATGCGGCGGGACAGGATCTGCATCAGGTCCGTCCAGCGCTCCGACCCTTCGTACATGGCGTCCAGGGCGCCGAGCGCGGCCTGGTTCTCGTCGTCCAGCGCCAGGATCTGCGTGAACAGGGCCTCCGCCCGGTCACCATCGGCGAGCCGGTCGCGACAGACCGCCGCCGCCTTGTGCCAGACCTCGATCTTGCGCTCGTCCTCCTCGGCCGCCTGCGCGCCTCGCAGCTCCAACTCCACGAGCAGGTTCCACTCGTTGGTCAGGTCCGCCAGGAGCTCGAGCTGCGCCAGCACGAAGTCGTCGGAGGGGTCGATGGCCAGCGCCTGCCCGTACCACCCCATGGCCTCGACAGGGCGGTCCAGCCGCTCGATGTTCAGCTCGGCCAGGCGCCGCAGCAGCCCCCCACGATCCAGGACATCCGTCGTGTCGAGGAGCTTCAGCTCCAGGAGCCGGTGCAGAGAGGTCCAATCGGCCCGGTCGACGAACAGGGGCTCGAGCAGATCGGCGATCTCCAGCCGGTGGGAGCCCTTCTCGCAGAGCCGCCACAGGCGCTGGTCCTTCTCCGCGTCGTCCGGCCGCAGGAAGTGGACCTCCTGGTAGGCCTCGAAGGCGGCGTCGTCGTCGCCGAGCTTGTCCTCGCACAGGTCGCCCATACGGAACAGGAGCCGGGTCTTCTCGGCCACGTCCGGCGTGGACTCGATCTGCGCCTGCAAGACCCCTTGGAGCGCCGCCCAGTCCTCCGCCAGGGAGTAGAGCTCGTCGAGCGCCAGGAGCACGGTCCGGTTGTCCGGGTAGTCCTCCCGCAGCGCCGCGTAGAGAGCCAGCGCGCGGTCGAAGTCGCCGAGGCCGTCCTTGAGGATCGCCGCAGCTCGCAGCCGGTACTCCAGCCCCCGCATGGGGTCCGCCGCACCCTCCGCGCCCTCCTGGTAGAGGGCCTGCAGGTCCTCCCACAGACCATGCGCACCGGCCAGACGCTCCAGCTCCGCGACCGTGTCGGCGCGCTCCACGTCCTCCTTGAAGGCGCGGGCGTAGCAGGAGAACGCCTGCGAGAAGTTGGCGAGGCGCTGCTCGGCGAGCTCGCCCATGCGGTGCAGCAGCTTGATGCGCCCGAAGGCCTCGTCGCGGTGGTCGACCATGACCTCGTGCAGGTCGTACAGCCGCTCCCACTGGTCGAGCAGCTCCAGCACGGGCACGAGCACCTCGAAGGCCGCCTCACGCTCGTCCTTCTCCAGGACGATGGCCTCGAGGGCCGCCAGGGCGCGCTCATCCTCGGGCCGGTCCGCCAGAAGCTCCTTGTAGGCCTCCACCGCCTGGTAGACGTCCTCGAGCTCCTTCTCCCAGGTGCGGCCGATTCGGAGCTGCAGGTCCGCCCGCTCGTCCGCCCCGGACAGCGGCTTCATGCGGCCCAGGACCTCCAACAGGTCGAGCCAGTCCCCCTTGCGGGTGAAGAGCCCGTCCAGGGCCCGGAGCGCGTCCAGGTCCTCGGCGTCCCAGCCGAGGATCTGCCGGTAGCACTCCACCGCGTCGTCCAGCGCCTCCAGGCGCTCGTCGAGCACCACGCCCCGCATGCGGGCGTAGAGCTTGCGCTCGTCCAGGTCCTCCGAGCGCTCGATCTTGCGCCCGAGCACCCACACGTGACGCTCCCAGTTCTCGACCCGCTCGTACAGCCCCTCCAGGGCGTCGAGCACCGCGTCGTCGTCCGGGTCCAGGTCCAGCACGGACTCATAGATCTCGATGGCCTGCTCCGGGCTCTCCAGCTCCTCCGCGCTGGTGCGCCCGGCCTCGCCGAGCAGCTCTTTGCGCAGCGGGATGTCGAGCACCAGCGACGCCTTGGACCGCAGGGCCTCCACCAGCTCCGTCCACTCACGTCCAGATCGGTACAGCGAGATCAGGGCGTCGGTGGCCTGCATGTCGCCCGGGTCGACCTCGAGCACGGCCCGGTAGTGGCTCTTGGCCGTCGCCCGGTCCCCGACCTTCTCCTCGGCGACTCGCGCAACGACACGGTGGATCTCCCGACGGCGGTCCGGGTCCTCCACCTGCTCGATGGGCAGCGCGAGCAGGTCGACCACGTCCGCGTGGTTGCCGAGGTGCTCGGAGAGCCGCAGGATGTTGTCGAGGGTGTCCTCCCGGTGGGGGAGCGTCGTGTAAGCGAACCCGTAGTAATAGAAGGCCGTCTCGACGTCGCCCCCCTTGAGCTCGTAGAGGTCCGCGATCTTGAAGTCGAGGGCGACCTTGCGGGACGGGTCCTCGGTGGAGCGCTTCTGCGCCTCGTACACCTCGGTCAGCTTCACCCAGTCATCGTGCCGCAGGTAGTAGGGCTCGAGGAGCGGCGCGACCACGCCGGCGCGCTCGCCCGCCTCGAACAGGCGCTCGAGAGCTGCGATGGTGCCCGCAGCGTCCGGGTCCAGGTCCAGGATGCGCCCGTGCGTCTCGATGGCAGCATCCGCGTCCCCGAGTCGGTGCTCCTGCACATCGGCGAGGCGCCCCATCAGCTCCACCGTCTCGGCGGTGGAGTCGGCGAGGCGGATCCGCTCCTGGAGGACCCCCGCCAGGTCCTCCCACTGCTCGGCCCGGGTGTAGAGGTCGTCCAGGCGCTGCCATGCAGCCGGACGGTCCGGATCGATCTGCAGGACCTCGTTGGCCGCGCTGATCGCCTCGCCCAGGTTCCCGATGCGCTCCGACCAGGTCTGCTCGATGCGGAACAGATACTCGATGCGGCGCTCGGGCTCGCTGGACGCGACCAGCTTGCGGCGGTAGATGTCGAGCAGCTCGGTCCACTGCTCCGTGAGCTGGTAGATCTCCTCCAGGGCATCGAGCGCGCGGCCGTGCTCGGGCTCCTCCTCCAACAGCAGGCCGTACTGGAGCTGCGCGTTCTCCAGGTCCTCCAGGCGCAGGTACCAGGTCTCCGCCAGAGTGAGCCGCACCTCCAGGCGCTGCCCGGAGTCCTTCATCTTGTCGACGCCGTCCTGGTACAGGCTGACCAGCGGGAACCAGGCGCCCAGCTTCTCGGCGAGCTCCTCGAGCTGGATCCGGACGGTCGCGTGGCCCGAGTCCGCCGCAAAGATGCGGCTGTAGGCGTGGAACGCGCGGTGGTCGTCCCCCAGGCGATCACGATACAGCTCGCCGAGGGTCTCCAGGAGCCCCACCCGCGCCTTCTTCTTCTTGATGCCCGTGAGCTGGATCTCGTAGATGTCCGCGAGCTTCGCCCAATTGCCCTGGTCGTGGTAGACCGGCTCCAGGATGCCGGTGATCGTCCGCTGGACCTCCTCGGAGCCGATCAGCTCCTCCAAGCCTGCGATGGCGACCGCGTTGGTCGGGTCGCCTTCCAGCGCGTCCCGGTAGAAGCTGACCACGGTGCCCAGATCCCCACCCGTCGCGTAGGTGAGCTGCGCGATCTGGCACTGGACCTCGGCGACGTCCGCGGGGCTCGACTGGAAGTCCGCGTTGAGCAGCGACAGCTCCTTCTGGAGCACGCCGAGCAGGCCCTCGTAGTCCTCCTCGATCAGATAGATGGCGGACAGCTCGCGGTGGACCCTGGCGTCGTCGGGGAAGAGCTCGAGCATGTCGCGGAAGACCTTGGCGGCCTCCTCGTTGTTGCCGAGCTTGTCGCGCCACGCCGCGCCGAGCTGGAACATGACCTCGCGGCGCTCGTCGTCGGTGGCCGTCATGTCCAGCTTGCGCTTGTAGACGTACACCAGGAGCTGCCACTCCTCCGTGCGGCGATAGATGTCCTCGATGGCGTCCATGGCCCGGCGGCTGTCCGGGTCGAGCGGGATCACCATCTGGAAGTGCCGCAGCGCCTGGTCCAGGTCCTCCAGTTGGTCCCGGTAGATCTCGGCGGCGCGGAGCTGGGTCTCGATCTTGACGGGCACGGACGTGATGCGGGGGATCGTCTCCTCCATCACGGCCACGTAGCTGTCCCAGTTGGCGCTCTTGCTGGCGAGGCGCTCCAGCTCGCGCCGGCTCTGCTCGTCCTCGAAGTTCTCCTTGTAGACCTGGACGTAGCTGAAGAAGGCCTCGTCCACCTGGTCGAGGCGGTCCTCGTAGAGCCGCGCCAGCTCGAGGAGCAGGAGCTGTCGCTGGTCTGGCTCCTCGGTGCCCTCCAGCTCCACCTCCAGGGTCTCGGCGAGGTGCTGCCAGTCGCCCTCGGCCCGGTAGAGCGGCGCCAGGCGCCGCGCCGCCTCGATGCTCTGGGGATCGATGGCGAGCACCTGCTCCAGGGTCTTGATGGCGCGGTGGGGCTGCTCCAGCTCGGCGAGCCACATGTCGGCGACCTTGAAGAGCAGCGACACGCGCTCCGCCGGCTCGTCGATGGACTTGACCTGCCCCTCCAGCGTGCGCACGAAGTCCGCGATGGTGCCGTACTGGCGGAAGAACCACTCCAGCCCGTCCCAGTCACAGGTCGCCAGGTAGCGCTTGCGCAGCTCGTTCTGGGCCTTTCTGTGCTCCGGGTCTACCTCCAGGATGCGCTTGTAGACCTCCGTCGCCCGGTCCTCGTCATTGAGGCGCGCGGAGAGCACCAGCGCCAGCTTCTCGAGGATGGCGACGCGCTCCGCCCCCGCGGCCGCGTCGATGCGCCGCTCCAGGATCCCCGTGAGCTGGTCATAGCTCTTCTCGCGCTCGTAGAGCTGCTCCAGGTTGGTCAGCGCCTCGGTGTGGCTCGGGTCGATACCCAGCACGTCCTCCCAGAGCCCGATGGCCGCCGCGGGCTTGCGGATCTTGTCCGCCGCCACGCGCGCCAGCTCCAGGAACGCCGCCCGCCGCTTGCCCTCGTTCGCCTCGAGGGCGATCTCCTTCCGGGCGACCTCCAGGTAGCTCTCGTAGTCGCGGCGCTTCTCGTAGATGGACTTCAGCTCCTCGATGGCCCGCCGGTTGGTCGGGTCGATCTCGAGGATCGCGGCGTAGCTCTTGATGGCCTCGCCGGAGTTGCTGAACGAGTCCATCATGATCTGCGCGACGCGGCCGTGGAGCGCCACGAGGCGCTGCGGGTCGCTGGTGTGCGCGATCTTCTGCTGGAGCACGCGGACCAGGTCCGGCCAGCGCTTCATGCCCTCGTACTGCTCCGTGAGGGCGTCGAGGGCCATGTCGTTGCCGGGATCGATCTCGAGGATGGCCTGGTAGGCGCTCGAGACCTTGGTATCGCTCTTGATGTGGTCCCGGAACACCGCGACCATCGCCATGTGAATCGCGATCTTGTCGGCGATGGCGTGATCGGGCACGCGCTTGAGCCGATCCTGGTGGAGCTGCACCAGGTTGTGCCACTTGCCCGCGTCGGCAAAGAGGCGCAGGAGCGCCTGCTCCGCCTCGTCGTCGTCGGGCAGGAGCTCTCGCACGCCCGTCCAGAACACGATGGCCTTGTCGGGCTTGCCTGCGTCCTCGGCGATGGAGGCGAGGCGACGCTTCACGGCCACCTGCTCGGCGGAATCCGTCGGGTTGCCTGCCTGCTCCGTCAGGAACTGCTCCAGACGGCGCCAATTGTCTCGTCTCACGTAGAACTGGACGTAGAACTCGGCGTGCTCCTCCGCGAAGTCCCCCGCCTTGCCCTCCAGGCGCCGGAAATACAGCTCGGCCTTGTCGGCCTTGTCGAGCTTGCGCCAGTAGGTCGTGCCGAGCCGCCCATACAGGTAGCTGGACATCGCCTCGTCGCCCGCCGTGCGGGCCTTGATGTCCATGGTCCGCAGGAACGGCTCCACCTGGGCCTCGCCATCGGCGGCGGCCAGCGTCTGGTCGTGAAGCTCGCGCAGGCCGGCCAGATCGCTCGCGTCGATCAAGGCAGCCTGGAGCTTCTCGAAGGCGTCCAGGTTGAGGGGCTCCGCGGAGAGGGCGTCTCGAAGCTCGTTGATGTCCATCGCTGCGTTTTCCTTCAGGGATGCGGGTCGGCCGGGCACTGGCGATTCGAGCGTCCGCGTTATAGCACGAAAGCCGAAGACCCGACAACCGCCCAAGATCGCGCGGACCGGCGCGACGAGCATGAAAAAACGGAAATGATTTCAGTCACAAAGGACGAGGTAACTCAACTACGCAAGGGGCGCGTCCAGAGGCGCAGCGCGACCGTCCAGCGCAGTCCAGACCAAGTCGTGGAGCTGCGGCCGGAGCGTTCGGATCGCCTCGTTGAGCCGGGTCGGGTGCACGCGATTCGACAGCAGCGCTGCCGTGGCGCGCCGGGGTGGGTCGATCCAGACGGAGCACCCGGTGAAGCCCAGGTGCCCGAGCGCCGACCGGGACACGCGCTGCCCCGCGGAGCTCGTCCCAGGCGAGGGGGTGTCCATCCCGAGGCGCCAGGTGGACCCGCGGAGCGCCTCGTCCGCCGTCAAGAACTCCCTGGCCGTGCGCACCGACCACAGGCCGCGCCCGTTCAGTGACGCCAGCAGCGCGTCCGCCCACCGCCCGACGTCTTCGGCCGTGGAGAACAGCCCCGCGTGACCCGCGACCCCGCCGAGGGCAAAGGCGTTCTCGTCGTGCACCTCCCCGACCAGCAGGCGCCCGCGGAAGGAGCACTGCTCCGTGGGGGCGATGGTCGAGGTGTGGCGCAGCGCCCCGCGTGCCTCCCACCCGCTGACCGGCACGTAGGCCGTCGATCGAAGCCCGAGGGGCGTCGCGACCCGGCGCTGGAAGGCGACGTCCAGGTGCTCGCCCAGCGCATCTTCCAGCCACCACCCGAGCAGCATGTAGCCGAGATCCGAATAGCGCTCGACCGCGCCTGGCGGAGCGACCAGTGGCTCCCGCATCACCCAGGAGCGCACCCGCGCGACCGCGGCGACGGACCCCGGCGGCTCCTCCGGGTGGCGCTCCTGCAACCAGTCCATGTAGGGGCGCCAGTCCGGCAGGCCGGAGCGGTGGCACAGGAGCAGCCGCGCGGTGAGCACCTGGCGGGCGTCACGCTCCAGGTCCGGCAGGCGGCGGAGAACGGGCTCGTCCAGATCGAGCCACCCCTCGTCCACGCCCTGCATGGCGAGGCTCATGACGCACAGGGGCTTGGTCAGCGACGCGATGTCCCACCGGAGCGCCGTGGTCACCGCCGGGCTCCGCTCCAGGACACCGGCGCGACCGAACCCCTCGTGAAAGACCTCCTGGCCGTCCACCGCCACGCGCAGCACGGCACCGGGGAACGTAGCCCCCACCGCGTCGTGCATCGCCCTCCGGATCAGGGTCGCGTTCACGACTCTACCGCCTGCTCCAGGAGCGTCAGCGTCCCGCCCTCCGCGTCCAGGCGAACGCGAGCGCCGACCGGTAGGGCATGGTTGCGGGCTCCGTGGCCCACGGGCGCGCCCAGCACCACGGGGCATGGCAGCTCGCGAGCCAGCTCCTCCCAGATGGCGCGGGTCCAGGCCGGCTCCTCGTCCGTCACCCCGTTGAAGTCGCCCACGATCAGCGCTGCGGCCCGGTCGAGGCCCGCGGCCTGACGGAGCTGCCACACCATGCGGTCGACCCGGTAGGCCGGCTCCCCCACATCCTCCAGGAAGACGACGGCCCCCGTCAGGTCGGGAGCCCAGGGGGTGCCGCACAGAGACGCGAGCAGGGCCAGGTTCCCCCCGGCGAGCCGCCCGGCGGCAATCCCCCCGCGAAGAGGCGGCCCCACGCGAAGGAGCAGGCCCCCAGCGCCGACCTCGCCCGAGAGGAGCCGGCGCGCCCCGTCGATGGACTCCGCGTCGAGCCTCCCGAGCTGTGTGACGACGGGCCCGTGGAAGGTGACGACGCCGGAGCAGGCCGCGGCGCAATGCAAGGCCGTCACGTCGCTGAAGCCGACCAGCGGCTTGCCGAGGCGCCCCAGCGCGTCGGCGACCCGCGGCAGGAGACGCCCCGCACCATAGCCTCCCCGCGCGCACCAGATGGCGTCCACGGACGGATCATCGATGGCGTCGACGAGCGACCAGGCGCGCCACGCGTCCGGAGCCGCGAGGTAGCGGTCGGGTCCTGCCGGCTCGGGGGCACCGCCGTCTGCGGGCCCGGACACCCCTCGCGAGAGGGAGACGTCCAGCCCGAGGACGTCACGGAGCACGGCGAGCCCGCTCTGAAGCGGCTCGGCGGGCACAGGGCCGGAGGGGGCAACGACCCGCACCCGCGCCCCGGATCGGAGTGAGCGGACGGGGCGGGCCGCTCGGGTTGGCGGTCGAGTGCTCATCGCGCCATGATGCATCGGAGATGGCGGATCGGTCAACGACCACGGATAGCTGCCCATCAGGCCGATCCCGTTCCGATCCAACCGGTTGCGTTGACGAGGCCCAGAGAGCGTTGCGTCACCGCTCCGCCGCCTTCGCCTCCTCCCACAGCCTGTCCAGCTCCGCGAGGGACACCTCGCCCGGAGTGAGCGCGCGGGCGACGAGGGCGTCCTCGATGTGCTCGAACCGGTGCACGAAGCGGTCGATGGTCGCGCGCAGCGCGTCGTCGGGGTCCACGTCGAGGTGGCGCCCCAGGTTCGCCATGGTGAAGAGCAGGTCGCCGAGCTCGTGGCGCACAGCACCGCGCTCGCCGCTCACCAAGGCCGCCCGGAGCTCCTGGATCTCTTCTTCGACCTTGTCGAGGACATCGAGGGGGCTCGGCCAGTCGAAGCCCACGGCGGCCGCCTTCTCGGTGACGCGCCAGGCCCGCAGCAGCGGGGGCAGGTGCCTCGGCACGCCTGTGAGAGTGCGCCTCCCCTCCTCCTTCTTGAGCTCCGCCCACCGGTCGCGGACCTCCTCCGCAGTGGACGCGGCCTCGTCACCAAAGACGTGGGGGTGGCGCCTCTCCATCTTGTCGGAGATGGCCCGAGCCACCGCCTGGAGGTCGAAGGCCCCCCGCTCGGACTCGATCTGGGCGTGAAAGACGACCTGCAGGAGCAGGTCGCCCAGCTCCTCACACAGGTGCGAGCCATCTCCCTCGGGCGTGAGGGCCTCGATGGCATCGACGACCTCGTAGGTCTCCTCGATGAGGTACTGGACCAGGGTGCGGTGGTCCTGCGCCCGGTCCCAGGGGCACCCCCCGTCGCCGCGCAGGCGCGCCATGATGGCGACCAGGCGCGCGACCTGGTCTGTAGGCACCTCGGTCACGGCGCCGGGGTGGGTGCGGGACCCTCCTCGGGCTTGGCGGGCTCGCCCGTGGGCTGCCCCTCGGGCTTGGCCGGCTCGCCCGTAGGCTGCCCCTCGGGCTTGGCCGGCTCGCCCGAGGGCTGCGCAGGAGCCTCGGGCTTGGCCGGCTCGCCCTCGACGGGAGCGGGGGCAGGCTCGTCCGGCTTTGGCGGGACCTCGACCTTCGGCATGGCGGGAGCGAAGGTGATCACGCCCGCGCCGTCCAGCTTGTGGAAGTCGCCACCCACGGGCGCCCACACCCCCTGGAAGGCCATGTTGGTCGGGCCCTTGTGGTCGATGCGGTAGAGGTTCGCCGTCCACGACGTGCCCGGCGCAGGCGCCTTGCCCCCGGAGTCGGGGATGTCCGCGAACGGAATGGCCAGCTCGACGGTCCACCCCTTGTCGGGGCCAGGATCGTTGACGGTGCCGTCCACCGAGACCGCCGTCTGGAGGGCGAGGGTCGTGCGCTTCGCCGCCTCCTCCCAGGGCGGGGTCCTGGACGAGTCGAACATGGCGTCGAACACCATGTTGCGGGGCGAGACCTGGATCTCCAGGTAGCGCTTCCCGTCGCTGCCCGGGTCCAGGTACACCTCCACGGCGTCCTGCTCCCAGATCTTGTCGTCGCGTCCGGCCTTGTCGCTTGCGATGTCCGAGTCCGTCACGTCGAAGGCGACGTAGAGGTTCGTGTCGTCGTAGAGCATGCGCGCGAAGGTCGCCAGCTCCGGGCCGAGCGGGCGACCGTCGGGGCGCAGGAAGGTGCGGGTCCGCGGCGCCCCCGCCCAGGCGGCCTCGTCGAGCTTCCCGTCGATGGTGATGGCCCCGTCCGCACGCTTGACCACGTAGGTGGGCGGTCGCCCCTGGGTCGCCGCCTCGGCGGCGGATGCCCCGCCCGTCACGACCGTGCGAGCCGCCTCGATGCGGTCGTCGCCGTCGTTCTTCACGTCCTTGGCGTTGACCAGCTTGAGCCGGTCGTTGGCCTGCTTGGTCTCCCACGCGACCTTGTTGAAGATGCCCACCCACAGGACGGCCTCCCCGTTGGTGAAGCCCGAGTCCACGGTGAACTTCTGGACGTCCTTGACGATCTGCCCCTTCTTCCACTGTCCCATGGGGTACAGGCCGTCCACGGGGTGGTGATCCAGGATCTGGCGCTTCTGGCCAGGCCTCTCCAGGTGCACGAAGACCATCCAGTCGTCGCTCACCTCGCCCAGGAGCTCCCAATACCAGACGATGGTCGCGGGCTTGCCGGGCGTGATGCTCTCCGGCATGTCCACGCCGATGAGCTTGACCTTGTCGCCCAGGTTGGCGCCGATGGGGACCCCCGGCTTCGGGGCCTCCTTCAGGATCGACTCGTCGATGGTGCGCTGCTGCTCCTTGGTGAGGACCAGCTTCTGAGGCTTGTTGCACGCCGGGCCGAGGAGCGCCACAGCGCAGGCGAGCGACGCCCACCCGGCAAGGCGACCCAGACCGCTCCACGCAAACCCGCGGACCTGTGTAGTCATCTGAATGTGCTCCTGTGTCCGTGCAGCCTCGGGACGGCGAGATCGCCTCCCGCGCCCCGGCCCGAGGGGACGAGGCCCCACTTCTACCGGAACCCCCGTTCCCTTTGCAACCGTGGAGGCCGAGCGCCATCCCGGTCACGGCGGCCTTCCTGCGGGAGACTGGCGCAGATCCTGGCCCTGACGCGTCGCCGAGAGAGGCCGGAGGCGCACCGAGGCACACCGAGGCACACCGAGGCGCTCCTTGCTCCCCCCATGGCCCTCTGGTATCGTGCTCGCGCTCGTTGCGACGGGTCGAGCACAACCGGGCACCGGAACCGAGAGGGTAGGCACATGCGAGGCGCGCTGAGGACGGGAGTGCGAGGAGTGGCGGGGCTGATGGTCGCCCTGCTCGCGCTGGGCGGCTGCGAGAGTTCGAGCGACGGCGGTGGCATCTCGGGCGTCGACACCCTCTCGGGCGACACGGCGGACGACACACCGGACGTGGCCGAGGACGCGGGTAGCACTCCAGACATCGAGGCACCGGAGGACACCGGCCCCGGCACGGTGGACGAGGACACGGGCCCCAAGCCCAAGTGCGACGTCGCCACCAACGAGGGCTGCCCCGACGGCAAGATCTGCTGTGACTATGGCGCCGTCCTCAACTGCGTCCCGCCGGGCACGTGCCCGGCCAAGCCCGCGGGGTGCACCAAGGACACGGACTGCGGCGCAGGCCAGGGATGCTGCAAGGACCCGAGCACCGGCCACAGCGAGTGCGTCGCCACGGGCACGTGCCCCTACGCGAGCGGCTGCTCGACGGACAGCGACTGCAACGGCGGCGAGAAGTGCTGCAAGACGGGCCTGACCGGCACGTGCAAACCCTTCAACCAGGACTGCGGCGGCGGGGGCGGCGGCGGGGGCTCGACGAGCTGCAACTCCTCGGCGGACTGCTCGGGGGCCTACCTCTGCTGCGCCACGGGCAACTCCAAGAAGTGCGCGCTCCAGAACGAGTGCCAGGCGAGCGGCGGCGTCGTCGTGTGCAGCACGGACGCCAACTGCGGCGCGGGCCAGCAGTGCTGCAACCTGGGCAGCGAGATGGGCTGCGTGCCCATGGGCTCTTGCGGCGGCGGCGGCGGTGGCGGTGGTGGCGGAGGCGGCGCGGGCACCTGCACGACGGACGCCGAGTGCCCCTCGGGTCAGGAGTGCTGCGAGCTCGGTCCCGGGATCGGCTTCTGCGGTGCAACGGGTAGCTGCGGTAGCGGGGGCGGCGGGCTCGGCGGCTGCACGTCGGACGCGGACTGCACCGGCGGCCAGGCGTGCTGTGACCTCCTCGGCATCTTCAAGCTCTGTCTCGACCCGAGCATGTGCAGCGGCGGCGGCGGTGGCGGAGGTTTCTGCTCCAGCGACGCCGAGTGCGGCGCGGGACAGCAGTGCTGCGACTCCTTCGGCATCGGCTTCGGCCAGTGCGAGGCGGCCGGCTCCTGTGGGGGCGGTGGCGGCGGCTTCTGCTCCAAGGACGGGGACTGTGGCGCGGGCAAGCAGTGCTGTGACTCCACGGGCCTCGGCTTCGGCCAATGCGAGCCGCTCGGCACCTGCGGCGGCGGCTGCACGGCGGACGCAGAGTGCGGCGGGCTCGTCTGCTGCGACGGCAAGTGCACGGCGACCTGCACCAAGGTCTGCACGACGGACGCCCAGTGCGGCGGCCAGGTCTGCTGCAACGGCGCGTGCGCGGCGACTTGCGACACGAGCTGCAAGGCCGACGGGGACTGCAAGGGGGGCAACGTCTGCTGCGACGGCGCGTGCGTGGCCACGTGCGACACGGGCTGCGCCACGGACGCCGACTGCGGCGAGGACGTCTGCTGCGACGGCGAGTGCGCAGCTTCGTGCGAGACGGGCTGCACCACGGACGCGGACTGCGGCGGCGAGAACGTCTGCTGCAATGGGGCGTGCGTAGGAACTTGCGAGGCCGGCTGCGCCACCGACGCCGACTGCGGCGAGGACGTCTGCTGCGACGGCGCCTGCGCCGCCTCCTGCGCCATCTCCTGCGCTACCGACGGCGACTGCCCGGAGCCCAAGGTCTGCTGCGCCGAGGTGTGCGCCGACACCTGCGAGTGAGCCTCACCTATCCGCGGGGACGACGCCTCCGCGGAGCCTCGTCCCGGCGGATGTCCGCCGCGTTCACGGTCTGCAGCACGCACATCTCGCACAGGCGGGAGAAGATCCGCGAGCCCACCCGCTGCTCCAGGCTGTCGAGCTGCAGCAGGCTGCGCAGTGCCTCCACCTCCTCCGCGTTGGCGGGGCTGCGGAGCCCGAGCGCCTCGACCTGCTGCGCCTGGGCGCGCTCGATGCCTTCACGCATGCCCGGGTCGGGGGCTGGGGCGGGTCGAGCGCCACGGCGGCGGGCATCGCTGGCTTGCCGCTCCCCGGAGGATCGCAGCGGGTAGTTGGTCGTTCCGAGCGTCGTGAGCCCCGCCACGTAGCGCCGGTCGATGAGGCCGTCGAGGACCTGCACCTCCCACTCGCTCGCCCTGCCCTTTCCCAGCTCGTCGATGCAGAGCAGCGGCACGCTCACCAGGTCCGCCAACAGCTCCGACTCCCCCTTCCCGAGGTCATACCCCGCCTTGATGCGCTGGAGCAGATGACCGAAGTCGATGTACCGGCAGCGGATACCCCGCTCCAAGGTGAAGTGCCGGAGCAGCGCGACCATCAGGTGGGTCTTGCCAGTGCCCGGCGGTCCAGAGAGCAGGAGCCCGTGCTGCCCGGGCTCGAAGTCCGACCGGAACTTGAGGAAGGCGAACTTGATGTCTCGCTGATTGCCCCCCCGCTCCTCGTACTGCTCGATGGTGGAGTCCCGGTGGAGCGCGGGAATCTGTGCCTCGTTGAACCGCGCGACCCGCGTCTCCAGCGCCTGGCACGTACACTGCCGCGCGTAGGTGTAGCCCCGGTCGTTCTGCTCGAACACGTACCCGAGGCCACCACACACCGCACACGAGGCGACGCAGGAGCACACGGCCGCCACCGCGACGTCCCCGTGGGTACGCGTCACGTAGTGAAGCCCCCCACACTGCTGACAGCGCTTGCTCATGGGTCCCACACCCGCAAGAGCCCGAACCGCTCCATGGTCGCCCGCTCCCGCAGGGCCGCTCGCCGCTCGCTTAGCCCCTCGGGCCCCAGATTGACCCCCGTGAGGGCGCGCTCCACCTCGGCGTCGATGCCCGCCCGCGCCTCGGAGTCCAGCCCCGACCAGACCCGCGAGACGAGGCGCTCCTGCGCTCCGATCAGCTCGGAGACCAGGGATCCCGGGCGACCTGCCTCGATTCTCATAAGGACAGCCTTCAGGTCTCGCCAGAGCTCACGGTATGCCGCTCGAACGCCGTCGTCCTTCTCGGATCTTCCCACATCCTCCACATCCACCAAGAGGCGCTGGACGGCTCGCCTCTCGGCAGCACCCACCGCGTCCCCCCCGTCGCCGACGCTCAGGGCCTTCGCCGCGTCCAGGGCCGCCTCGTCGCGGACGGCGGGCGCGAAGTAGGCGAGAGAGCCGGGGAGGGGGCGCGCGGGTCCGTGCTCGGCGCGAAACCCCTCCACCGCCCGGAGCACCGCCCTGCACACCACCGTCAGAGGAATCCCCGCTTCGGCCCACTGCTGCGCCATGCGCCAGTCGGCCGCGGAGAGCATCAGCCCCCGGCGTCGCACCAGAACCAGGAGCTGCTCGACGACCCGCACGTACTCCGCGTGGGCCGCCGCGCCGTCACACATCGAGGTTGGTCACGCTCAGCGCGTTCTCGGTGATGAACTGGCGCCGCGGCTCGACCGCGTCGCCCATGAGGATCGTGAAGATGTCGTCGGCCTCCACGGTGTCGTCGACGTGAACCTGGAGCAGGCGCCGGGTCTCGGGGTTCATCGTGGTGTCCCAGAGCTGCTCCGGGTTCATCTCCCCCAGCCCCTTGTAGCGCTGGACGGACTGGCCCTTGCGGCCGACGGCCATCACCCGCTCCAGCACCAGCTCCAGGTCATCGAGCTCCTCGCTGTTGTCACCAAAGGCGACGGTGAGCGGGGACGCCCCGATGGACCGGAAGGACGCCACGAAGGACTTGAGCTCCTCGATCTCTACCGACACGAGGAAGTGGTGGTCGACCACCGTCTCCCGCAAGACGCCGGCCTGGCGCGTCCGGATGACCGCCCGGTAGGAGCCGTGCTCTTCGTCCTCCACCACCCGCACCTCGAGCGGCAGGATCTCGGCGCTCTGTCGCGCGAGCACCGGCTCGATGCGGGCGATCTCCTGTCGCAAAGACTGCTCGGACGCGAGGATGGAGATGTCCAGGTTCGCGTGCTTGAGCAGGGCATCCAACACTCGCAGGTCGCGCCGCCGCTCGATGCGCCGCAGCAGGGTCCGGTACAGGATGGCCTTCTTCAGCACGTTCTTGAGCGTCGTCGCCTCCACCGGCTCGCTGGCTCCTGTGGCCGTCACGAGGACCTCCGAGAGCCCCTCCTCCAGCAGGAAGTCGTCGAGGGCCGCCTCGTCCTTCAGATAGCGCTCCTTCTTGCCCTTCTTGATCTTGAACAGCGGCGGCTGCGCGATATAGAGGTGGCCCCTCTCGATGACCTCCAGCATCTGGCGATAGAAGAAGGTCAGGAGCAGGGTGCGGATGTGGAGACCGTCGACGTCCGCGTCGGTCATGATGATGATCGAGTGGTAGCGCAGCTTTGCGACGTCGAAGGTCTCCTTCCCGATGCCGGTCCCGAGCGCCGTGATCATGGTCACTATTTCGGCGCTGGAGAGCATCTTGTCGAAGCGCGCCTTCTCCACGTTCAGGATCTTGCCGCGCAGCGGGAGCACCGCCTGGGTACGCCGGTCGCGCCCCTGCTTGGCCGACCCGCCGGCGGAGTCGCCCTCGACGATGTACAGCTCGGCCTGGGCGGGATCCTTGGCCTGGCAGTCCGCCAGCTTCCCCGGGAGCGCCGACGAGTCGAGCACGCCCTTGCGCCGGATGGTCTCCCGGGCCTTGCGCGCCGCATCTCGCGCTCGCGCAGCATCCACCGCCTTGTTGATCAGCTTCTTGGCGTCGTTGGGGTTCTCCTCGAGCCAGATGGTCAGCCGCTCCACGATGATGCCCTCGACCGCGGGCTTGATCTCGCTGGAGACGAGCTTGTCCTTGGTCTGGGACGAGAACTTCGGGTCGTGCATCTTCACGCTGATCACGGCGGAGAGGCCCTCGCGGATGTCCTCACCGCCCAGCGCCTCCTTCATGTTCTTCGTGAGCCCGGCCTGGGTCGCGTAGTCGTTGATGGTGCGTGTGATCGCCGCGCGGAAGCCCGTCAGGTGCGTCCCGCCGTCCCGGTTGCGGATGTTGTTGGTGAAGGCGAACACGTTCTCCAGGTAGGACTCGTTCCACTGGATCGCGACCTCCACCTCCACGTCGTTGCGCGTCGCGTGGATGTAGATGGGCACCGGGTGGAGCGGGCTCTTGTTGCGGTTCAGCATCTCCACGAACGACACGATGCCGCCGTCGTACTTGAAGTTGTGCTCCCGGTCGATGCGCTCGTCGCGGATGCTGATGGACAGCCCCTTGTTGAGGAACGCGAACTCCCGGATGCGCTGGGACAGCGTGTCGAACGAGAACTCGACGATGGCGAAGACCTCGGGGTCCGGCTTGAAGTGCACCAGGGTGCCCGTGCGGTCCGTCGTGCCGATCTGCACCAGGGGCGCCACCGGCTTGCCACGGCGGAACTCCTGCGAGTAGACGCCGCCCTCCCGCTTGATCTCCACGCGCAGCGACTCCGAGAGCGCGTTGACCACGGATACGCCCACCCCGTGCAGTCCGCCGGAGACCTTGTAGGAGTCCGCGTCGAACTTGCCCCCCGCGTGCAGCTCGGTCATCACGATCTCGGCGGCGGAGCGGCCGTCGGGATGGAGGCCCACGGGGATGCCGCGGCCGTTGTCCTCGACGCTGCATGAGCCGTCCAGGTGGAGCACGATGCGCACGGCGTCGCAGTAGCCGGCCAGCGACTCGTCCACCGCGTTGTCGACCACCTCGTAGACCATGTGATGCAGGCCGGACCCGTCGTCCGTGTCGCCGATGTACATGCCGGGGCGCTTCCGCACGGCCTCCAGCCCCTTCAGGACCTTGATGCTCTCGGCGTCGTAGTGCCGGTCGTCGCCGTTGCCATTCGCCTGTCCGTTCTGCCCGTTCTGATCTGTGCTCATTCGGACCCCTGGCCGGACCTCGCCGCGGCGAAGCCGAACAAATGGAGTAGTTTCAGATGTTTACGCCCACAGGCGGTCGCCCGCTGGCGCGGTATCTTGTACCACAACGGAGGGGGGATTGAAAGCAAAAGAAAGCCTTTGAGATCAAGGCTTTACGGGCGCAAGGACGGAGGCGACGGGCGTGGCTCAGCGCCCCTGGGGGACGCGCAGCACCATGCCCGGCCGCAGGGCGTCGATCCGCACCTCCGGGTTGGCATCCTGCAGCGCGTCGGGGGTGATGCGATAGCGCTTCACGGCGATCTGCCAGCCGTTCTCGCCGCTCTTCACGACGTGGGTGGTGAAGCGCCCCGCGGTCGTCCCCGCCTCGGCTCCCCCGGCCTCGTAGTCCGCGGCGTCCGGGCGCGCGACGGCGGGCGGCGCGGCGGGCGCCACGGGCGCCACGGGCTCGCGGATGGCGTCGGTCCGCGCACCGGGGATGCGGACCTGCTGCCCGATTCGCATGCGCCGCGGGTCGAGTCCCGGGTTGGCGGCCATGATCGCCTGCACGCTCACTCCATGACGGGCAGCCAGGACGACCGGGGTGTCACCCGCCTTGACGGACACCGTGCCGTTCCCCGCGGCGACCGCCACGACGCGAGGCTCGCCAGCGGGCTCGGGCGCCGAGACCCTCGGAGCGGCCCCCAGTTGAGCGGGCGCCTTCCCGCCCTTCACGAGCTGTGGGATGCGCACGGTGGCGCCGATCTGCAGGAGCGAGAAGTCGACGTCGGGGTTGTGCTTCTCCATGAGCCACATGGGCGCGACGATCCCCGGGCCGGCCATCTTCTGGAGCTTGTAGGGGAAGTCCCCCTTCTTGATGGTGTACTCCGTGATGCCGGCCTCCGCATACTGCGCGTAGAAGTCCTGCTCATAGCGGCTGTGGAACTGCTCGCGGCGAGTCTCGAAGTGATCGAGCTGCTCGGCGTTGAGCGGGATGGTGACCCCTGCGCCGACGCGCAGGTTCTCACCGCCGGACAGGGAGCTCTTCTCGCGGATGACCGCCGCTGGGATCGCCGACCACTCGGAGTAGAGCTCCACCGTCTCGTTGCGGCGCGCATAGAACGTGACGTCCATGGGCTGCTTGTCGAAGCGCCTGGCGTCGTCGAACAGGTCGCGGCCGCTTCCTTGGCCACCGAGGGCCGGGAGCTCGATGGTCTTGCGCACCCAGGCAGGCACGGCCGACGTGACGGGCGGCGCCACCGAGCGGTCCATCAGGTTGGCCGGGATGACAGGATCCGCAGGCAGGGACGGGGACGGATCGTCCGGAGGCACCGTCCGGCAGCCGGCGAGCGTGCACGCGATGAGCAGAGGAGACAGCGACCGTCGCATCACAAAGACCCCGAAATTTCAATGGTATCTCATGCCGCCGGGCGAGTCTTGCACGGGTGGCGCCCGGGGGCAACAATTCGTCGGGACAAAGCGCACACCCGGCGACAGGCGTGCGCTGAAGGACGGGCCGGGGAACAGTGCGCGCCCCAGCCCGAGGCGCTACTGGATGCGGAGCCCCGTGCGGCTCCACCGCACCGCGCCGGACTGCGGGTCGCGGGAGAGCCAGACGTAGAGCGGACGACCGACGATGTCGCGGCGGGGCACGGGGCCCACGTCGCGGCTGTCCATGGTCGGGCGCGCGGTGCGGTTGTCGGCCAGCAGGAAGTACGCATCGGAGCCCACGTACACGTCGCCCGAGTCGAGGCTGAGGGCCGCCTCGTCCTTGAACACGACGTGCGTCTCATCCCCGAGGGACTCGCGCCAGGCGACCAGCCGCTGGGACTGGTCCGCGAGGGCTGGGTCCGTCACGGCCACGACGCCCAGTCGCTCGGCCTGCACCGCGCGGTCGTCGATCAGCACTGCGCCGAGGCGAACCCCGACCTTGTCGCCCGGGACGCCCACGACCCGAAGCACTTCGGGTCCACCAGGCGCCTCCCAGACCACCAGGTCGCCGCGGACGGGCTCTCCCCCGGTCCACGCGGTCCGGTCGTAGTACACGCGGTCTCCCGGAACGAGGCCAGGCGCCATGGCCTGCCCCTGCACCGAGAGGGAGCCGATGAGGTGCGCCTCGGCAAAGGCGAGGAGCAGCCACGCGGGCGCTACGCCAAGCCCGACGACGAGGCCGGCGTACACGAGGGGGTGGTTGAAGGGGCGGAGGACGTGACTGGCTCCGGACCGCCTGGCAGCACGGACGACGTCGATGATCAGCCACACGTCGAGGTGAAGGATGAAGAAGACCCAGGCAGCCAGCGGGACGGCGAGGAACAGATCCAGACGCAGCGCCACCGCGGTCGCAGCGACCGTGAGCACGAACACCGACGCCCACAGCGCAAGCCCCCGGCGCGCGTCGCCGAGGTACACGTGACCGAGCCCGGGCATCAGGAGCGTCAGCAGCGCAGCCACCCACGGTCGGCGCGGCTCCACCTCGCCGACGTACGGCTCCTCCTCCTGACCCAGCGCGGAGATCACTGTCGGGTCCACTGCTCGCTCTCCAGGCCCCGCCCCGGCTCCCAGGCTACTCGTCGCGCGCCCACGGGTCCAGACGGGGCACGCGCGTCCTTGCCGCGGGGATCCCAGGTGTGCTATCCAGGCAGCTCCGCCCGCGCCTGCCCGGACGCGGGCTCTCAAGTCCAGGTCCCATGTCGCACCCTCGCCCCGAGAAGCCCCCACTTTGGACCGTGACCGCCTTCTACGGGGCCCTGGCGCTCATCGCCCTGGTGTGGGACGCCTACAGGACCGACGTGTCCGAGGTCATCCTGTGGAGCGCCTCGACCGCCCCCAGGGACGCACTGATCGGCGTCGGTGCCGGGGCGCTCGTCGTGGCGCTCTCCCGCCTGCTGGAGGCCACGTGGGCGCCCGCACGCCGGCTTGCCTCCGAGCTGCACCGGCAGATCGGCCCGCTCTCCAACGGCGACGTGCTCGTCTACGCCCTGACGAGCTCCGTAGCCGAGGAGATCTTCTTTCGCGGGGCCATGCAGCCGGCGCTTGGGTGGGTCGCGACCAGCATCGTCTTCGGCGTGCTCCACGGCGGCTTCACGCCTCGCCTGTGGTTCTGGTCGCTGTTCGCCCTGGCAATGGGCTTCCTGCTCGGGTGGGTCGCGCTGTGGACGGGGAACCTGCTTGCACCTATCCTCACGCACTTCGTGACCAACCTCTGCAACCTGCGCGCGCTGGGCAGGCTGAAGGGGGCCGAAGCTGCATAGCCCCCCATCGAGCCGGGGGGCTGTCCCTGTGAGCGAGCGCCGTGAGCGACCGTAGCCGTCTGGGAGACTGTCCGAAGTGAACGAGCCGCACCCCTACCACTATGCGGCGTGGGTCGTGCTGGACCTGCGCCTGTTGATCTTCGTGCTTGTCATCGGCCTGTTCCTGACCAGCGGGCTCCTCGCAGTTCTCTACAGGGGGCGCCGTTGGCAGGACTACGTGACCATGGGCAGCGCGGTCTACATCCTGGTCCTGACCACGCTGATCGTGGTCTTCAACCTCGTCGCCCGCTACCCGATCTTTCGAGTGGAGGCGTTCTTCCAGTTCCCCTGACCCATCCACGAGCTCCACCCACGCGGTGGTCAGCCCTCCTTCTTCCGGCCGAGCTCCTGTCGCAGCTTCTTCACGTCGTCGGCGATGGTCTTGACCTCGCGGCGGACGTCGGCGTGGACCTTCTTGCCCAGCTCGCCCAGGGACTCCTGCAGTACCTCCAGGTTCTTCTTCACGTCGTCGAGCTGCTGACGGAGGCTGGTGATCTCGTCCTGGGCGACGAGCCCCAGCCGGTCCATGACGTCGCGCCGGAGCTCGTCCCCCTTCTTGAGGGCCTCGTTGAGCGTCGCCACCCACTCCTCGAGGAGCTTGCGTGCGTCCACCTGGGACCGCTGCACCTGCTCCTTGATGCTGTGGACGGCCTTCTGCGCCTCGTCCTCGGCGGTGTGGAGGTTCTTCTGCGCCGCATCCACGGTGTGCGTCACAAGGGTCCTCACCTTGGCCGTCATCTGCGTCATGGTCGTGCTCCTGGGCAATTGACATCGGAGGCCGCGCACGCCTCGAGCGCGGACCTCTCCAATCTAACGCCATGTGTCATTGCGTCAAGGATCTTCGACGCGGTGCGTCATGGAGCTGAGACTGCGTCGGGCGCTCCCGAGGCGCCTCCGTCCGTTTCGGCCGTAGAGGAGAAGCACCCGGCCGCCGACTCGCCCGCCTGGCGGTTGAACAGCAGGATCAGGAGGATCGCGAGGATGAATGCAACCAGGCTGAACCAGGACTGCGCAAGGGAGCCTGCCCGAGGGGAGGAGTGGGAGCGTCGCCGTCGAGGGGACATCGGGTCAGTTCTTGCCCCACTGCACGCGGAAGCTGCGGAAGCGCATGCTGTGCGGCTCGTCCCGATCCACTGGGAACGAGCCGCCCAGCTTCTGGTTGAGGATGACGATCAGCCACTTCCCCTTCTCGTCCCATGCCACCTGCTTGAGCATGGCGGTTGCGACCACTTGCTCTCGCTCCTCCTCGTGGATGAGGTCCACCTGGGCATACAGGCCCACCTTGCCGTTGCCGCTGACGAGGATGTTGTACTTGGGGCCCTTCCGCGCCGGGGCGCCCATGATGGTCCAGCCGTCCTTGGGCGCCGACTGGCTGATGACGAGCTTGTCGGTCAGAGCGTGCTTCTTCTCGACCTGCTTCCAGACCTTCTCTGCGGTCTCGATCTCGAACGGGTAGTCCTTGACCCGCTCGTCCGACTGGAGGCTGCGCACCGAGAAGTAGTTGCCGCGGTCCACATCGAGGACCTTCACGGCGTAGACCTCGTTCTCCAGGGACAGGCCGACGGGCTCCATGGTGATCGGCTGCTGGGCCGAGGCGGCCCCGGCGGAGAGCACGACGGCGAGGACTCCGGCGGTGAGCACCGCGGCGCGAGCTGAACGGTTCATGGGCTACTGGCCTCCGCTGAGAAGCAACGTGCGCTGGAAGGGCCGCTCGCGATCCGACGGGGGGAACTCCCAGCGCTCGATGATCCCCTCCATGCAACGCTTCGTGGCTGGCGGCACCTGCCCGTCCGGGCTGGAGATCGAGATGGCCTTGGTCCGCCCCTCGGCGGACAGGGTGAACCCGACGTTGAGCTTGCCCGCTGCGCCCCCGGCGCAGCGCCGGATCTCCTTGGCGCGGCGCTGGAACAGCAGGCTGATGGTGCGGTCGTCGACCGCCTCCTCGGCGGTCTTCATGCCCGAGAGAGCCGCCAGCTCCGGCTTGACCTTGGCGACGGCGACCTCGTCCATCTCGGCCGAGAGGGCGGCGAGCTGGGCTGCGCTCAGGTTGGCCGGCTTGACGGGCTGCTTCGGTCCCGTGGAGCCAGACGCGACACCCTGGCGCACCGCGCCCGCATCGGGGCGCGCCTGATCGGATGCCTCCGTGGCGCCACCCGCGTCCACCGGCTCCGTGGCGCCCGCGTCGGGCTCCGCGGCCGGCGCGGCCACCTGCTCGACTGGCTCCGGCTCCTGGGGCGGGGGCTTCGGCACCTCGTACTTCGGCCGCTCGGGCACCGAGATCTCCGAGCGCGACGCGGGCGCGTCCGATGGAGCCGCCTTTGCGCGGTCCGCCATCTCCTGCTGGACCACCCAGGCGACGACCAGCGCCGTGGCAACCAAGATCGCGGCCGCAGCGACGAACATCCACTTGCTGCGCTTGCGGGCCTTGTCCAGCTTGATCATCAAGCTGAACTCCTGGACCAACTGCTTGTGCTCCGCTGCGGACGGGGGAGCCTGCTCTGACTCGGGGAACAACAGTGGCTGCTGCTTCAGCTCGGCGAGCACCTTGCGGCCCTCGAGGACCTCATGGGGCGCAGGAGCCTTCACCGCAGACAGCGCCGCGAGATCCCGTACGTCGATGTGGTCGCCATGGTCCCCATGGTCACTCTGATGCTCGGCAGAGCCATCCGACGCGCCGTGGGCGCTGAAGAACGCCTCCTCCTCTTCGCTGGCCACGAGCTCCTCGTGGTCGGGGAGGTCGTCCATGGGGACGGCGGCCGCCAGAGTAGCCGAGGCATCCCCTCGCGCACCGTCGAGGGCAGCGGCCCCCGGCTTGAATCCGAGTGTCTGCTCCAGCTCGTCCGGGCCGAGGACCATCGTCTCGATCTCGTCGTCCTCGGCCGCACCACCGCCCTGAACCTCAGGCTCCATCAAGACGGTGTCAGGCTCGGCGGTCCCATCACCGCCCACTCCCGGCGCTCCATCCACTGCCGCCGCCGGGAACGCCTCGGGCTCCTCCTCCACCTCCTCAAGGGAGATCTCCGTGATCAGGTCTACAGAGGAGAGCTCCGTGGTGTCGCCTTCGTCCGCCTGGACCTCGCCCGACCGAAGAGCCGGCTGCGCAGCAGTCTCTGCACCAGCGGGCGCCTCCGCCACCTCCAAGGTCGGCGCCTCCGCCACCTCCAAGGTCGGCGCCCCCTCCTCCTCCAAGGTCGGCGCCTCCGCCACCTCCA
>BTVJ01000092.1:0-30147 GCA_045863395.1 Myxococcales bacterium | reverse complement strand
GGCCTCGTCGGCGCAGATGCTGTCCCAGCCCTGCTCGCAGCAGAACGGGTCCACCGCGCACACCGTCGCGCAGCACTCCGCCGTCTGGCCAGCGGCCAGGCACGGGTTCGTCGCGCCGCACATCTGAACGGCCTCGTCGGCGCAGATGCTGTCCCAGCCCGTGGTGCAGCAATACGGGTCCACGGCGCAGATCGTCGCGCAGCACTCAGGGGTCTGGCCTGCCTGGATGCACGGGATGACCTCGCCGCACATCTCGGCTGCCTCAGTCACGCAGGTCTGGTCCCAGCCGGTCGTGCAGCAGAAGGGGTCCGCCGCGCACACCGTCTCGCAGCACTCCGCTGCCACACCCGCCTGGAGGCAGGGGTTCGCAGCGCCACACAGGTCGCCGGCCTCGCCCGCACAGATGTCGTCCCACGCCGTCTCGCAGCAGTAGCCGTCCACGGCGCAGACCGTCTCGCAGCAAGCGATATCCGAGCAGCCCGGCGTTCCGTTGGCCGAGTTGCAGTCGCCGCCCTGGCCGGGGCACGCGGCGCCGCCGCCGCACCCGTCGTAGCCGCAGTCGTTGACGCACTCCGACACGCAGATGGAGTCCCAGCTCACCGAACAGCAGTAGGGGTCTAGGGCGCAGACGCAGTCCTCGCACTCGCAGCCGCCGCAGCCCGGAGCCGCGCTCGGGACGCATGGTCCATCGCTCGTTCCGCCGCACTCCACCGTGATGGTGTAGCTGCCGATTGCGCCAGCGTAGCCGTCGACGACCAGGTAGTAGGTCATGCCTGCCTGTGCCTGGAAGGTCGCGGATGAGAAGCCGTAGGTGACGCAGGTCGCCGGGTCGCACCCGGAGGCCGACGCGCCGAGCACCATGATGTCGGTCTCCGCGGTCTCGTTGGTCAAGGTGACCGTAACGGTGCCGCTCTCGGTCGGCGTGAAGGTGTACACCATCTCGGCGCCGGCGTAGTCGTAGGGGCTGCAGCTATAGGTAGCGGCCTGATCGTTGGGAGCCGCCGCCAGGTCGCCGCTCACCGAACCACCGCAGGCGATGGTCGCGTCCGACTCGCAGGTGTCGCCGCAGATGTCGGCGCCAGGCATGCAGGCGCCACCCTGGCACACGTCGCCGGAGGTGCAGGCGTCGCCGTCGTCGCATGCCGCGCCGTTCGCCGGAGCGAAGACGCACCCAGGAAGGGTCGGGCTGCAGGAGTCGGTCGTGCAAGGGTTGCCGTCATCGCACACGACGGCCTTCCCGACGCACGTACCGCTGCTGCACCCGTCGCTGGTCGTGCAGGCGTTGCCGTCCGTACAGAGCTTGCCGTCGGGTGCGGCGACCATACCGCAGAGGCCCGTGGCCGGAGCGCACGTGTTGATCGAGCATGCCGTGTTGCCGGCGGTCGGGCAGACGACAACGGAGCCAGGCTTGGTCGTGCACGTGTTGGTGGTCGGGTTGCAGTACGGAGTCCCGTTGCAGAGGTTTCCGTCGTCGTTGCAGTCTGCGTCGACCGTGCAGGGGCAGACGTTGGTGCCGCCCACGCACTCGCCCGCCTGGCAGGTGTCGCCCTGTGTGCAGGCGTCGCCGTCGTCGCAGGAGCCCCCCTCGTTCGGGACACTGACGCAGCCCGTCGCCAGGTCGCAGGAGTCCGCGGTGCAGGGGTTGCCGTCGTCACAGTCCTGCGCGACGGAGCCGACGCACTGGCCTCCAACGCACTTGTCCTCCAGGGGCAGACGTTGCCGTCGTCGCAGGGCCCGGCAATGTTGGCGTTCACGCAGCCGGTCGCCGGGTTGCAGGTGTCCGCTGTACAGACGTTGCCGTCGTCGCAGGTCAGCGGGGTCCCAGCGCAAGTTCCGCCCGCACAGGTGTCGCCGGTCGTGCAGGCGTTCCCGTCACTGCAGGCCCCGTCGGTCGGGGTGTAGACGCAGCCCGTCGCGTCGCATGTATCGACGGTGCAGGGGTTGCCGTCGTTGCAGACGGTGGCCGGACCGCCGACGCAGGCACCCGCCTGACACGCATCCTTCGTCGTGCAGGGATCGCCGTCATCGCAGGGGACGTTGTTGTTGGAGTAGACGCAGCCGGTCGCCGGGTTGCACGAGTCCGTCGTGCAGGGGTTGCTGTCGTTGCAGGAGACGGCCTCCGTGCCCTTGCACGCTCCCGAGACGCAGGTGTCCTTCGTGGTGCAGGCGCTGCCGTCGTCGCATGGGCTCCCGGTATTGGGGGTGGTCGTGCATCCCGTCGCCGGGTTGCAGCCGTCATCGGTGCAGGAGTTACCGTCGTTGCAGGTCAGCGGCGCACCGCCGACGCAGGTCCCGCCGCTGCATGTGTCGTTGGTCGTGCAGGCGTTTCCGTCGTTGCACGCCGCCCCGCTCGCCGGGGTCGACTTGCACCCGGTCGCCGCGTCGCAGAAGTCGTCGGTGCAGGGGTCGCCGTCGTCGCAGGCCGAACCCGCCCCACCCACGCAAGTGCCGCCGGAGCAGGTGTCGCCCGTCGTGCAGGCGTCGCCGTCGTCGCAGGATGCCCCATTGTTGCTGTAGGTGCAGCCGGAGCCCGCCGCGCAGGAGTCGTCCGTGCAGGGGTTGCCATCGTCACAGGGCAGCGCGCCCGTTCCGGCGCACTTCCCAGCCTGACACGCGTCGCTCGTCGTGCAGGAGTTCCCGTCGTCGCAAGCGGCCGCGTTGTTGGCGTACACGCAGCCGGTCGCTGGAGCGCAGGAGTCATCCGTGCAGGGGTTGCCGTCGTCACAGGCCAGCGCACCGCCGCCAACGCACGCCCCATCGGCGCAGGCGTCACCGACCGTGCAGGCGTTGCCGTCGTCACACGACGCCGTGTTGTTCGTGTGGACGCAGCCACCCGCCGGGTCGCACGTGTCGTCGGTGCAGGGGTCACCATCGTCGCACTGGCCCGTGCCCGTGCCGACACACTTGCCGTCCTTGCACGACTCGTCGTCGGTGCAGGCGTCACCGTCGTCACAGGCTGCCGTATTGGCGACCTGCACGCACCCCGTATCGGAGTTGCAGCTATCGTCGGTGCACACGTTGCCGTCGTCGCAGTCCTTGGTGGTGCCCTTCGACGCGTCGCAGACGCCATCGAAGCACACGGTGTCGACCGTGCAGGCGTCGCCGTCGTCGCAGGGGACGAAGTTCTTGGTTGGGCCCCGGCCGCACTTGTTGGTGGCCGTGTCGCAGACGGCCACCTCACACGGACCGAGATCCGTGAACTTGGCCTCGCAGTCCGTGTTGTTCACGCACTCCTTGGGGCCCGTGTCCGTGCCGCCGATGTCCACGCCCGTCGTGCCGTCGACACCCGCCGTGTCACTCCCCTGCGTGTCTGTCTCCGAGGTACCGTCCGCCGTGCCGGATGGCACGGTCTCTGGACATCCGGCAACCCACAGGCTGCTACAACAGAGCGTTGCCGCCACCAACCATCGTCTCATCGCCAACATCCTCCGCCCAAAGGGGCACTTCACTTCGAATCGCGGCGGGCACCCGCAATGGGCCTCGCCACACGCTTTGCATTCGGCGCGTCCTCGGATGCGCAAGCGGACAAACCCAAGGGGCGGGTCCAGCTCGCATATCTGGTCGAGGATACGGGGGCACTATCGTGGCAGCGCGAGCGGTTGTCAACGTTCCCGACGAAATACAAGAACATCGCCCTCTGTTCGGCCTTGCCGGTTACACATCGTTCGGCAATGATTTCCGCTCGGTTCCGGTCATGCACCTACGCTCCGCGCGCTCCCGTTACGAGGGTTCGAACCCGCACCTCGTCGACCTGGGCCCGCACGTCCCCGCCTGCCTTGACGGCCGTCCCCACGATGACGGCGTCCGCCACCCGGAGCACCTCGCGCACCGATCCAAGCGTCACGCCGCTGCCGACGAGGACCGGGCGCCCGTGAGCTGCCTCGCATGCCTGCTGGAGTGCGTCGGTGGAGGCAGGGCACCCTGTGCCGGCGCCAGAGACGACGACGCCGTCGGCTCCCCCGCGCTCCAGCGCGTCGAGCACCGCGCGGTGCATGCTGATCGGTGCCAAGGGCGCGGCGTGCTTCACCAGGACGTCGGCAAAGATCGCGACACCGCCGGCCCCGAGAGCCTGCCGCGCGCGGAGCAGCTCTGCGGCGCGCCCCTCGATGACCCCTTGGTCCGTGACCATTGCGCCCGTGAGCACGTTGACGCGGATGAACGTGGCCCCGCAGGCCACAGCGAGACCGAGGGCCGCCAGTGCATCGTTGCGAAGCACGTTGACCCCGACAGGGATGGGCCCGAAGCGGTGCAGGAGCTCCGCCAGCACCACCGCCATGGCCGCTACCGTCACGGGGGGGACTGCATCCCTGTAGAATGGCCAATCGCCGAAGTTCTCGACCAACAGCCCATCGACGCCACCGGCGACCAGCGCTCGCGCGTCGGCGAGAGCTCGCTCGCGCACCTCCTGCATCCCTCGCGCAGTGGGCGCTCCCGGGAGTGGCAGCAGGTGGACCATGCCGATGACGGCGCCACGCCGCCCGAACACCCTCTCGATCACGTTCATGGGATGCAGTCCTCGTCCTCCCGGGGGCACCGGAAGCGGATGTGGAGATGGTCATCGTGGCCCCGCGCGTGGCGGATGGTCGCGCCGCCAGCCCCGACTCCCCGGGGGTGCTCGAACAGCGAGCCCAGGGCCGCCTCGTCCCACCCCGCGTCGAGCGCCGCCTCGTACAGGCCGCCCTGGATGCGGTAGTCGACGAACACATACTGGACCTCGTTGGTCACGAGGAGGCGCTCTATCAGGAACCAGGTCTTGTCGTAGTCGATGGCGTCGAGCGCCAGGCGCTTGAAGCCACGCACCGGCTCGTTGCCGGCGGCGTAGAGCCCCACGTCCACGTCGCGGCCCGAGCGATGGGAGCGGTGAGGCGGGACCCGTCCCCCGCCCTCCTGGCTGAAATCCCCGATCACCAGCGGCGCCGTCCCCGGGTAGTTGAGCCCCACCTCGGTGATGGCCCACGCCAGCAGCAACACGGCCTCATCGGTCCCCCACGGGCGGCTCCCCTTGCGGAGCCAGCCCGGCCCCCAGTCGGGGAACGCTCGCCCCCCCGACAGTGACCCGTTGCTGGGCGAGCCCACCGACGCGCTCCCCTTCTGCCAGTAGAGGGTCTTCCACGTCCCCCCAGCGGTTCGCAGGCGGAAGGAGCGCGTGTCCGGGCCGTCCGGCTCCGGGCGCAGAGCCAGGGCGTCCTCCAGGGTGACCGGGACAGGCGAGGTGCGGGGGATGGGGAGCGGTCGGGCCCGGCGCGGCGTCGTCGCGCCGCACCCTGTGAGCAGGCCGCAGAGCGCCACACCTATTAGATACAGTGCGACGTCGCGGGTGGCGCCCTGTCCCCCTGGGCTCATGGGACAGCCCGGACGAGCCCCTTGCGCAGCGCAGCGGTCCGGCCGCGGTGGGCCCTCAGCGACTCCAGGTTGGCCTCGGCGATCCGGCGGGCATCCCGAAGCGCCACCGCAAGTGCCTCCGTGGGCGCGACCCGCCAGGCTCCATCGTCGAGCACCAGCGCGAAGGTGTCGCCCGCGAGGGTGCTCACCTGGGCGGCTCCGTCGGACGCCTCCACGGACACGGGGCGCGCCCCCCATGTGGCGAGCCGCGACAGGCGAAACCCCTCCTCACCACCCAGGAGCGCTCCCAGATACTCCCGAGGTGACTCGGTGCGCTCCGCAAGGCTCGCCCCAGTGCGCTCCATGAGGGCCTGCTGCTCGGAGGCAGGCCACTCGGACCGGACCACCGCAGCGGTCGCCCGAAGCGCGCCGTGCAGGCCGTCGAGATCCCCCCGGACCTGCGAATCGAGCAGGTCGTAGGCAGCGCCACGGTCGCCGCCAGCCAGGGCCTCCACATAGGAGGTCAGCGACCCGGCGGGCGTCCCGGCGCCGCTGTCCACACACCCGGCACAGAGGATCGCGGCGAGAGCGACGGGGGCAGCATCAGTGACCATGGGCGCATGGTAGGGAAGGAACGGGCGCTTCGTCAATGTTGCCGTTGACATGCACGGCCGAGCCGGGCTAACGTCGGCCCCTTCGGGACCAACACCGGGGACGACGATGCCGGACCGCGAGTGCCAGCGAACCCGCGCGCTGCTATTGGCCGCCTTGGCGGCGATGGCGGGCTGCAACTTCACGAAGATGGCCGCGGATCAGACGGTGAGCGTCTTCCACCAGGGGGCCGCTGCCTTCGACAAGGAGCACGACGTCGACCTGGCGCGCACGTCGGCGCTCGGCCAGCTCAAGCTCTTCGAGGGCCTCATGGAGGTGGTGCCGGACAACGGCGAGCTCCTCCTGCTGGCGGCCGAGTCCTTCGCGACGTTCACCTTCGGGTTCCTCGAGGACGACCTGGAGGTGCTCGAGGAGGGCGAGCCGGCTTGGGAGAAGACCCACGCCCGCGCGGTGGACTTCTATGGGCGCGCCCTGCGCTTCGCCTCCTCATGGATGGCGCTGGAGCACGAGGAGTGGCCCGCCATCCTGAACGCCCCCGTCGATGAGCTGGAGGCCCACCTCGCCACCCTCGAACCCGAGGACGCGCCCGGCCTGTTCTGGTGCGGCTTTGCGCTCGCAGGCAGCGTGAACCTGCGCTCGGACGACCCTGAGGCGGTGATGGAGCTGCCGAAGATCCGGGCCCTGATGAACCGCGTGGTCGCCCTCGACGAGCGGGTGTTCCACGGGGGCGCGCACCTGGTCCTCGGGTCGGCGGCAGCGACCTTCTCGCCGGCGCTGGGCGGCGACCCGGAGGCCGCCAAGGCCCACTTCGCCCGGGCCGCGGAGCTGACCGCCGGGCGCCACCTGATGACGCACGTGGTCAACGCCATGTACTACCACGTCCGCCAGTCCCGAGATCGGGACGCTTGGCGCAAGCTGCTGGAGCAGGTGCGGGACGCCCCCGACGACCTGTGGCCCGAGCAGCGTCTGGCCAACAGCCTCGCGAAGATCCGGGCCGCTCGGTGGCTCGACCGCGAGGACGACCTCTTCGACTAGCCGGCCAGGAGGCCCCGTGGCACGTACCGCAAAGCTCCGAAGCTCTCTGACGCTGGCGTTCGCCTTGTGCCTCACTGCCGGCCTCCTCACCACCGCCAGCGCCGAGGTGGTGATCAAGGTGGCCACCCTCGCTCCGGAGCGCTCCGCCTGGGACAAGGTGTTCCGCGCCTTCAAGAAGGACCTGGAGAAGGAGTCCGCCGGCCGCCTCTCGGTCAAGATCTACGCGGGTGGCGTCCAAGGCGACGAGGCCGTCGTGGTCAAGAAGATGAAGACGGGCCAGATCGGCGGTGGCGCGCTCACCGCCGTCGGTCTGGGCGCGATCTACCCCGACGTGTTGGTGCTCCAGCTCCCGAGCCTCTTCGCGGACTACAAGAGCCTGGACCACGCGCGGGACACGCTGCGCCAGGAGTTCGAGCGGGAGTTCGAGAGCCGCGGCTACGTGCTGCTGGGCTGGGGCGACGTGGGCTTCGCGCACTTCTTCTCCAACGTGCCCATCCGCACCCCGGACGATCTGAAGAAGGTCAAGATGTGGGCCTGGACCGCGGACCCCATCTCGGGGGCCGTGGCCTCCCGCGCCGGGTCCAACCCCGTCCCCCTCGGCGTACCGGACGTGCTGCCGAGCCTCAACACGGGCCTCATCGACGGGTTCTACGCGTCCCCGCTCGCTGCCATCGCGCTCCAGTGGTTCACGAAGGCCAAATACATGACCAAGGACCCGGTGGCGCTCGGCATTGGCGCGACGGTGATCTCCAAGGCCCAGTGGGACGCGATCCCCGCCGAGGATCAGGCCATCCTGCGCCGCGTCGCGGACAAGTGGCACAAGATCCTCATCAAGAAGGTGAGGCAGGACAACGCCCGCTCCTTCGATCTGCTCCAGAAGCAGGGGATCCAGCTCGTGGATCAGTCGGCCGAGGACAAGGCAGCATGGCGCCGCCTTGCCGAGGGGGTCCAGAAGGACCTGGTCGGCAAGGTGTACCCGCAGGCGCTGCTCGACCGCGTCAAGAAGCTGGCGTCCGAGGCCCGCTGAACCACCGCGAGGGCCCGTGCCAGACTCCACCACGCAACCGAGCGGCCCCTGGTCCACCCTGTACGACGGGGTGCTGGGCCGCCTCGAGCAGGGCGTCCTCGGCGCGCTCCTGGCGACGGTCATCCTGCTGTCCTTCGTCGAGATCCTCAACCGCAACCTGGGCCTCGATCTCGGCGAGTCCGCGGCGATCAACCGCGTCACCTTCACGTTGGTCTTCTACGTGGGCGTGTTCGGCGCCGTCGTCGCCACCCGCCAGGTCCGGCACATCGCCATCGACGCGGTGACCCCCTACCTCCCGCCGCGGGTGCGCACGGCGGTGTCCGCCTTCCTGCTATTGGCGAGCGGCGTCGTCTGCGCCTGGATCACGCTGACCGCCCACCGCTACGTGACCGAGGTGATCGCCCCCGACGACCGCTTCCTGCCCGACAAGGTCGCCTGGTACTGGCGGGACCAGCTCTGGAAGTGGCCCCTGGTGGTGGGCTTCGCGCTGATGACGCTGCACTTCTTCGTCGCCGGCACCGTGCGCCTTCGAGGGGCGCTGCGGGGTGAGCCAACACTGGACGCTGCCCCCCGATGACGACGCTGCTGGTCATCGCGCTCGTGGGGGCGGCGCTGCTGGGGATGCCGCTCTTCGCGGTCATGTTCCTCGGGACCGCCCTTTCCTACGCGGCCTTCAGCTCGCCGCCCATCGATCTGGTCAATGTGTTCGTGGTCATGGGCGACCTCCTCGACAAACCCTATCTGCTGCCCATCCCCTTGTTCACCTTCGCTGGCTACCTGCTCGCCAACAGCGGCACCCCGAAGCGCCTGGTCGACCTGGCGGAGGCGTGGTTCGGCTGGCTCCCCGGGGGCCTCGCGATCGTCGCCGTGCTCACGTGCAGCTTCTTCACGACGTTCACCGGCGCATCCGGCGTGACGATCATCGCGCTCGGCGGCCTGCTCTACCCGGTGCTCCTGGAGCGCAAGTACCCCGAGCGCTTCTCCCTCGGCCTGATGACCGCATCGGGCTCCCTCGGGCTCCTGTTCTTCCCGAGCCTCCCCATCTTCCTCTACGCGACGGTGTACTCGCTCTCCACGGGCGGCGCCGCCGCGGTGGAGCCCTCCGACCTCTTCCTCGGCGGGTTGCTCCCCGGCATCGTCATGGCGGGGACCCTCTGCGGCTACGCGCTCTGGACGGGCGCCCGCCTCCGCATCGCGCGCACCCCGTTCACGATCACCAACGCCATGAGGGCCCTCCGCGCCGCGACGGGGGAGGTGCTGCTCCCCGTGGCGATCCTCGTCCTGCTCCAGACGGGCCGCATCGGCATCAACGAGATCGCCTCGATCACCGTGGTCTACGTGCTGATCCTGGAGGTGTTCGTCCACCGCGACGTGAGCCTCTCCCGGGACCTCCCCCGGCTCGTCCGCGAGTCCATGGTGCTCGTGGGCGCCATCATCCTGATCCTGGCGCTGATCCTGGGCATGAACAACTTCTTGACCCAGGCGGAGATCCCGAGCCGCATCCTCGCCTCCCTCAAGGAGGTCATCTCGAGCCGGGTCGCGTTCCTGCTCGCGCTCAACGTCTTCCTGCTCGTGATCGGCTGCCTGATGGACATCTTCTCTGCCACGGTCGCCGTCGTGCCGCTCCTGATCCCGCTGGCCCAGGAGTTCGACGTGAGCCCCATCCACCTGGGCATCATCTTCCTGGCCAACCTCGAGATCGGGTACCTGACGCCCCCCGTCGGCATGAACCTGTTCATCTCCCACTTCCAGTTCCGCCGCCCCATCCTGAGCGTGTACCGCTCCGTCGTGCCGTTCATCGGGCTCCTGGTCTTCTCCCTCCTGGTGATCACCTACGTGCCCGCCCTCAGCGAGTGGCTCCCCGCCCAGGTCGCAAGCCACGCCGCCGAGTCCAAGGAGCCCGGGGGGCCCGCCGTCAGCCCTGAGCAGGAGCAGCGAACACAGGAGCTGCTCGACGAGCTGAGCGAGGACGAGGATCTGGAGGCGCTGTACGGGGACGACGAGGACGGTGGGGAGAGGCCGTCGGAGGAGCCGGAGGAGCCTGGAGACGACGAGCTGCTCGAGGAGTAGCGCCTGGTCGGCAGCGCTGTGGACGATCAGTTCTCGGATCCCCCCGCGTCCTTCGTCTGGGGCGTGTTTCCACCACCTTGGTTCTTGTCCACGACTGGGATCTTCCCCTTGCCCCCCTCAACCCCGGTCTTGGGCGACGAGCCGCCCTGCTCCAGTGTGGGCCAGGGAGCATGGGACGGTGGCTCCATGGCGCAGGCCCCGGCAAGGGCGCCAATCGCCAAGCTGAGGACACCGATCACGGCGAAGGGTCTCGCGGCACGCTGTTTGGACATGGGGTGCAGCTCCTCGGAGACGATGGACCAGCAAGCGGGCACCTTACCACGGGCAAGCCGATGGAGCAAAGAGGCTGACCGTCGACGGCGCGCCGTAGAAGCGGGCCCTCGGCTGGGCTCCATCGAGCCTGGTAGCCAAGTTACGCGCCAGCAATCTGGTGCCCGTTGTATCGGCCCACTCGGTCGCGTAAGGTGTTGTCGCGATTTTTGCGGCGCACCTCGCGCGCGGAGGCGAACTCGATGCATCGAAGATTGGAGCTGCGGACCCTGTCCCGCTTCCTGGGACCCACCCTCCTCGCGCTGTGCCTGGGTGCGTGCGCGGACGGCGGAACTTCCCAGATCCCTTGCACCACCTCGCTGGACTGCCCGAAGCTCCAGGTCTGCGTGGAAGGGGTGTGCGGCGTGCTCGCCTGCGACTCGACGCAGCCCTTCTCCGCCGACTGTGGCGCAAACGGCGTGTGCGCAGCGGGCGACCTGTGCACGCCTGTCGAGTGCCAGTGCCTGGGGTGCAGCGAGTGCGCCGAGGGCCTCACCTGCGTACTCGGCTTGTGCGTCGCCGGCGGGCCCGGAGATTGCGCCGGCGTCACCTGCACGGGAAAGAAGTGCACGGAGGACAAGCACTGCGACACCCTGAAGTGCAAGGGCGGAACCTGCCAGGCCGCCGAGTGGTGCGCCCAGGACGCGGACTGCGAGACCAAGAAGTGCGACGTGGCCACCAGCACGTGCACCTCGGGGGGGGGGGGCGGGGATCCAGACGCCTCGACAGGCGCCTGCACTGCGGACTCCTGCGGCGAGGGCGAGGTCTGCAATGAGGACACGGGCGAGTGCGAAGAGACGGGCGGCGGCGGTGAGGGCCAGCAGCTCTGTCGCGCGTGCCCCGGTGGCGAGAAGGACTGCGGGGGCCCCGAGACGGCCACCTGCGTTGCCTTCGCCGCCTCCGCATACTGCCTCACCGAGTGCGTGACCAACAACGAGTGCCCGAGCGGCTACCAGTGCTTCAACCTCCCTGACGTCGGCAGCCGCTGCATCCCCGGCTCGGGCACCTGCGACAAGAAGTGCATCCAGGAGGGCTGCGCGGAGGGCAAGGTCTGCGAGTTCAGCACAGGGCTCTGCGTCGCGCCGCTCGGTGTCTGCGATTCGTGCTCGACGGACGACACCTGCGGCCCGGGCAGCCGGTGCGTGAAGTTCGGCCCCAACAACAAGAAGTGCGTCCCTCAGTGCGCGGCGGACGACCAGTGCCCCCAGAACAGCGCCTGCACCACGGAGGAGGGCGTCAAGGTGTGCAAGCCGACGGGCGCAGCCTGCTGCTTCGGAGCGACCTGCGGGAGCGACGCCTGCGGCGGGGCCTGCGCGGCGCCGACGCCCAACTGCTGGCAGGGCACCTGCGTCGAGTGCCTCAATGACGGCCACTGCGGCGCCGGCCAGAAGTGCGACACGGCGACCCACAAGTGCAAGGAGGAGGTCGGCCCGCAGAACTGCAACCAGTGCTCGGGCGCCACCCCCGTCTGCCACCCGCAGCTCAACAAGTGCGTCGCCTGTCTCAACTCGACCCACTGCGGGTCGGGCCAGATCTGCGACCCGAACACCAACTCCTGCACGGGGGACATCTGCGCCGCCTGCGGTGGGGACTATCCGCACTGCGCGGAGATCAACGGCGACAAGAGCTGCGTGCAGTGCTCGGACAACAGCCACTGCCAGAGCGGCACCTGCAAGAACTACTGGTGCGAGGGTGGAGGCGGCGGTACGGGCCCCGCGACCGGGAAGTGCCAGACCGAGGGGTGCCCGACCTCGGCGCAGTTCGTGCTGGCCTGCGACCAGGCCACCGGCCTCTGTTATGACACCACCGGCGCCTGCGACAACATCACGGCGTTCTGCGACGCAGCCTCGGGCAGCACGTGCCAGAATCTGCTCGGGGGCGGCGGCGGCGCTGGCCTCCCCCCGGAGCTGCTCCCCGGAGCGTTCGGTCTCTGCACCTGCCGGCCCCCCCTCGCGGACCTCGGCTGCCTCTTCGACCCGGCGGGCGCCGTCTGCCTGAGCAAGGGCAACTGCCTCGGCGGCATCGAGTGCGGCGGGCTGTCTGCCATGTGTGGGTTCGGGTTCTAAGGAGGACTGAGAGGAGGGCCCCAGAAGGGGCCCAGATGCGTCTAGATCTCGGTGATCTCCTTCTCTTTCTTGGCCACCACGTCGTCAACACGCTTCACATGCTCGTCGGTGGTGTCCTGCACGGACTTGTGGGCGCGGGTGACGTCGTCCTCCGACACCCCGTCGAGGTCGTCGAGCAGCGTCTTCGCGTCGCGGCGGATGTTACGGATGGCGATCTTCGCGTCCTCGCCCTGCTTCCGCACGCCCTTGGCCAGCTCCTGCCGCCGCTCCTGGGTCAGAGGCGGGATGGGCAGGCGCAGCAGCTCCCCGTCGGAGCCAGGGTTCAGGCCCAGGTCGCTGGAGATGATCGCCTTCTCGATGATCGGCAGTAGGGACTTGTCCCACGGCTTGATGGAGATCATCCGCGGGTCCACCACCGTCAGGGCAGCCACCTGGTTGAGGGGGGTGCTCGTCCCGTAGTAGTCGACCCGGATCCCATCGAGGATCGAGAGGTTGGCTCGGCCCGTGCGCGTCCGGGTCAGGTCCCGCTGCAGGTTCTCGATGACCTTCCCCATGCTGTCACGGGTATCGTCGATGATTTCCTTGATCATTGTACCTCCATGCCGCGCTCCTCACGCGGAGACGCGCGTGCCGATGTCCTCTCCCATGACCGCTCGCCGGATGTTGCCCCGCTGGCGCAGGTTGAACACCAGGATGGGCATGCGGTTCTCCATACACAAGGAGATCGCCGTCGAGTCCATGACCTTGAGCCCCTGCTGGAGCACCTCGATGTAGCTGAGGCTCGTGTAGCGGCGGGCGTCCGGGTGCGCCATGGGGTCCTTGTCGTAGACCCCGTCCACCTTGGTCGCCTTCATGATGACCTCGGCGTGGATCTCCATGGCCCGCAGCGCAGCGCAGGTGTCGGTCGTGAAGTAGGGGTTGCCCGTGCCGCCAGCGAAGATGACGATGCGGCCCTTCTCCAGGTGGCGAATGGCCCGGCGGCGGATGTAGGGCTCCGCCACCTCCTTGACCTCGATGGCCGTCTGGACCCGGGTCGGCGTGCCGGTCTTCTCCAGCATGTCCTGGAGCGCCAGGGCGTTCATCAGCGTGGCGATCATGCCCATGTAGTCGGCGCTCGCGCGGTCCATGCCCTGGGCGCTGCCCTTGACGCCGCGGAAGATGTTGCCACCGCCGATGACGACGCCCACCTCGACGCCCAGGGCCCGCACCTCCTGGAGCTCCTCGGCGAAGGTCTGGAGGGTCGGCAGGTGGATCCCGAAGGGCTCGGGACCCATCAGCGCCTCGCCTGAGAGCTTCAGAAGGACGCGCGAGAACCTGGCCATGCCCGCTCCTGGAGCCCACCGGATGGCGGGCGTGTCTGGACTACCCGGGGCGTCGCCGACCCGTCGACGGCGCAAGAGCCAAGCCCCCCTCCGCCACCGTCCGGCGTCAGTTCCCGCCGGCGGCTGCGGCGACCTCGGCGGCGAAGTCGTCGCTGCGCTTCTCGAGGCCCTCGCCCAGCGCGTAGCGCGCGAAGCGGCGGACCTTGATGTTCTCACCGATCTTCGAGACCGCCGCGGTCAGCAGCTCGCGGACGGTCTTGTCGGGGTCCTTGACGAAGGTCTGCTCCAGGAGGCAGACCTCGCTGAACCACTTCTTGACCTTGCCGTCGACGATCTTGTCGACGATGTTGGCGGGCTTGCCGGACTCCTTCATCTGCTCGGTGAAGATCTCGCGCTGCTTCGCGACGACGTCGGCGGGCACCTCGTCGACGTCGACGAACTGCGGGCTCATCGCCGCGATGTGCATGCAGATGTCCTTGACCAGGGCCTGGAAGTCGTCGGTGCGCGCGACGAAGTCCGTCTCGCAGTTCACCTCGGCCATCACGCCGATCTTGCCGCCCATGTGGATGTACGAGCCGACCGCGCCCTCCGCCGCGATGCGGCCCGCCTTCTTGGCGGCGGACGCCAGGCTCTTCTTCTGCAGATACTCGATGGCCTTCTGCATGTCGCCTTCGGACTCGGTCAGAGCCTTCCGGCAGTCGAGGATGCCGGCGCCCGATATCTCGCGAAGGTCCTTGACCATGCTCGCGGTGATCTCCATGGATGTTCTCCTGACTCGCGCCATGCGCGTCGCAGATTTTTGGGAGTGGAAACGGGGCGGCCCGGCCGCCCCTCACGTGCTCGGTCGGCTCGCCTCAGTCCTCTTCGCCACCACGGCGGGGCTTGCGCACGACCTGGACCGCGTCCGTGTCGGCCGCGCCCTGGGCGCCGCTCTCTTCCTTGTCGTAGCCGCGGATCAAGTTCTCTTTGTGCATCTGGACGCCCTCCATGCACGAGTCTGCGATGGCGGCGGCGAAGAGCCGGATGCCGCGGATGGAGTCGTCGTTGGCCGGGATCACGTAGTCGACGAGGTCCGGATCGCAGTTCGTGTCGACCAGCGCGATGACCGGGATGCCGAGGCGGTTGGCCTCGGACACCGCGATGTGCTCCTTGTTGGGATCCACCACGAACATGGCGCTCGGGAGGCGGGTCATCTCGCGGATGCCGCCCAGGTTCTTGAGCAGCTTGTCCCGCTCCTTCTCAAGGCGCAGGACCTCCTTCTTCTGGAGCTTCTCCACCGAGCCCTCCGCCAGCAGCGAGTCGATGGTGTCGATGCGCTCGATGCTCTGACGGATGGTGCGGAAGTTCGTGAGCATGCCGCCCAGCCACCGGTTGGTGATGTAGGGCATGCGGGCGCGCGTCGCCTCCTCCTCGATGACGTCCTGCGCCTGGCGCTTGGTGCCGACGAACAGGATTAGCTCGCCACGGCCCACGATGGACTGCACGAAGCGCATCGCGTCGTTGAACAGGCGCAGGGTCTTCTGGAGGTTGATGATGTAGACGCCGTTGCGAGCCGTGTAGATGTACGGCTTCATCTTCGGGTTCCAGCGCTTGGTCTGGTGCCCGAAGTGGACTCCGGCCTCCAGCATGTCGCGCATCGCGACTGTAGCCATGGGTTCCTCTCCGTTCGGGCCTGCCGCAGCGCGGCTCACGGCCCGTACCGCCACTCCTCGATAGGACACCCCACACCGCGCGGGGCACGGACGAAGCGAGAAGTGTGTGAATTTGCAGCAGATTTCAATCGATCCACCGCAGGACGCGGCTTATACCACGTTCGCAGGGCTCTGGGCAAGCCCCGTCTGGACCCGCGCGACGCGGGCGCGAGCAAGCTCTCCAGATCCAGGAGGCGGAGCAATCGTTCCTCCTCGGAGTGCCCGCCGTCGGCCCCACCAACTGGCGGCAGAGAGCACCGCGGGTTACACTTCGTGCTGTACGCGGCGAGGTGGTCGCAGTAGGTTCGGGGGCGCTCGCGGCTCCAACGAGTGCTCGACGCGGACGCAGGCGCAATCGGACGGTCAGACCGGTCACATGAACCGCTCCCATACCGCAAGACAGCACCCAGCACGCGGCGACCTGCCGCGGCTCTACTTCCTCTACGGAGACGGGTGGCACGAGGGCGTCGTCATGTCCCTCCACGCGTGGGGCGTGCGCATCGACTCGGACATCTCACCTCCCGTGGGGTCCCTGCTCGTGCTGCAGCCGCGCCCTGACGCCGCCGAGGGGGCGACGTGGCGCCTCGTGGTCACCGTGGACCGACGACGCCTTCCCCCCGACGAGGTGGAGCGCGCGCCGCAGGCTTTCAGCGCCACGTGGGTGCGCGCCTGCGCTGGCCGCGAGGGTCTCCAGGCGCTCGCCAGCCTGGCGGAGCTCGAGGCGGACCCGGAGGCGGGCGCCTTCCGGCTCATCGAGCCCCGCGAGCCCGATGACGTGCTGCGACAGGCGGTGCTCGTCCTGGGCACGGCAAGCTGACGCGAGGCGCGCCGGTCCTCCCTATCTCCCGTCCAGCATCTCCACGAGGAAGTCCAGGCTCCGCGGCCGGGCCCCCAGCAGAGCGCAGATCGCCTCATACACCAGCGGGCGACACCCAATGACCACTGGCACTGGGGCATCGAGCGCGCGCCCCGCGACCAGGCTCGCCCCAATCCAACGCAGCGATGCAGACGGGATGGGCTCGCTCGCGCGATCGAGCGGGCGACATCGGTCACAGTAGAGGCCGTCGGAGCCCCGCGGGACCCACGCGCCCCCTTCGAACGAGGCACCGCACGCGGTGCAGGCGTCCAGGGCCGGCAGGACCCCCAGCGCATCGAGGAGCCGCGCCTCCACCACGTGAACGAGGGCCTCGGTCCGCTCCCCGGCGCCCGCAACCGCCGCGAAGCCGTCGCTGGCTGCGGCCCAGAGCGCACCGTCCCGCTGGTCGGGGCGGGTGGCGCGCAGCAGCAGCTCTGCCAGATAGCTGGCGGCGGCGAAGGAGGCCAGGTCCCCCTGGAGGCCCGCGTGAGCATCGAGGACCCGAACTCCTCGAAGGGGAAGGAGCGCCCGGCCCTCACGGTGGTCGAGCGTAGCCTCGACCCGCGCGTAGAGGGACAGGTGCCCCCCAAAGCGCTTGAAGCTCTTGCGGGCCCCCCGGGCGATGACCTCGAGCCGGCCGTGAGCACGCGTGTAGAGGGTCAGGACGCGATCCGACTCGCCCGTGTCCACCATGCGCAGCACGAGGGCCTCGGTGCAGACGACCACGTCATCCCTCGGCGAGGGGAAGCAGCGCCGTCGCGAGACCCAGGTACACAGCGACCCCGATCAGGTCGACCCCGGCGGCGACGGCGGGCCCGGCGGCAATGGTCGGGTCCAGGTGCAGGCGGTCGAGCAGCAGGGGCAGCGCGCCGCCCAGGAAGGCAGCGACCAGCACCGAGCCGACGACCGCCAGACCAACCACCGCGCCTTGGGGGACGGTGGTCCCGAGAGCCGCGAGCCCGCCGGAGACTCCGCCGTAGACCAGGCCGAGCACGAGGCCGATGAGCACCTCCTTGCGGACGACGGACCAGAAGTTCTTCACCTCGATGACGCCCGCCGACATGGCGCTGACGACGATGGTCGCGCTCTGTGTGCCTGCGATGCCGCACAGCGCCAGGATCAGGGGCAGGAAGAGCACCAGCTCCAGGTGCGCACCGAGGAGCGGCAGGAAGGGGCGCACGATGAGCGCCGCCAGCAGGCCGCCGACCAGGGTCGCCAGGAGCCACGGGCCACGGGCGCGGACGCCTGTGCCGACGGAGCGGGTCTCGCCGATCTCTTCGCCGGCACCCGCCATGCGCAGCATGTCCTCGGCGGCCTCCTCCTGGATGACGTCGATGATGTCGTCCACCGTGACGATGCCGAGGAGCTTGTTGGCGTCGTCGACCACCGGCACGGCCAGGTAGTTGTAGCGAGCGACCAGGCGGGCGACCTCTTCCTGGTCGGTGTCCACGCGGACGCTGACGAGGTTGGTCTCCATGACGCTCTTGAGCTTGGTCTCCGGGGACACCATCACGAGCTGGCGCAGGGACACCACGCCGACGAGCTGCTCGAACTCGTTGATCACGTACACGTAGAAGGCCATCTCCACGTCGCCGGCGTTGCGCAGGGCGTCGATGGCCTCCTCCGCGGTCACGTCCTCACGCAGCGCGAAGAAGTCGGGGACCATGATGCCGCCGGCCGTGTCCTCGGCGTAGCGCATCAGGCCCTCGACCGCCTCCTGATCCTCGTCGTGCATGCGCTCGAGGATCTGGGCGGCCAGCTCGGGGGGCAGCGCTCCGAGCACGTCGGCCGCGTCGTCCGAGGACATCTCGCGCAGCACCTTGACCGCGACCTCCGAACCAAGGTCGACGAGGAGCTGCGTCGCGATCTCGGCGTCCAGCTCGCTGACCAGCTCTGCTCGCTGGGTGCGGCTGCGAATCATGTTGAAGACCGTGACCCGCTCCGAGGGGATCAGGGATCGGAAGAGGATGGCGATGTCAGCCGCGTGGCTCTTCACCACGAGCTTCGCCACGTTGCCGAGCGCACCCCGGCGCAGCAGCTTGTGCGCGGTGTCGACCAGCATCCGGACCTTGCGGCTCTGCTGCACGTGCGGTCCTCCTCCGGTGCGCGCGGCGGGAACTCAGGCAGACACAGCGAGGGAGCGGCGCGGTGAGCTACTTGGGCAGCGTGGACTGCGCCACGGAGGACACGGTGCTGCTCGGCTGCGTCGATGAGGAGGCCGGCGACGCCGCGGACACCTCGGTGCCCTTGGGTGACCCCGACGACGTGAGCACAGCCACGGCAAAGGTCAGCGCCGCGAAGAGCAACAGCACCAGATGTGACACGCGGACACCCGACGCGAGCCCCTGCCGCTGCGGGACCCGATCCTGCACCAGGACCTGGCGGGAGAGGCCCGCATGGGAGCCCTCGAGAAGAGCGGCGCGCTGCGCCCGGGCGAGCTGCTCACGCTCGTACAGGTCGACGACCTCGCGGGGATCCACCTGGAGTGCCTGGCAATAGAGGCGGATGAACCCTTTGACGTAGACCGGTGCGGGGAGGCTCGAGGCGTGATCGAGCTCGAGGTTCTCGACCGTGGCCTTCGGGATGCAGGTCACCTTCGCGATGTCGCCGAGCGTCTTGCCGCGCTTCAGCCGGAGCGCCTTGAGTGTGCTGCCCGTAGTCGCCATGGTGGTGCTTCCTCGGGGTTGGGCGATCCGCCCAACGGGTCGGAGTCCAGTGGGGAATAGCAAAGCGGCGCGCGGGTGTCAATCGCCAAATCGCCTGTGAGGGGAGAGGCGTCCTGCGTCACTCCAGCTTTCGCAGCCCCTCGACCGGCGTCTTGCGCGCCGCGCGCGTGGCGCTGTACTGGATGGCGCCGAACGTGAACAGCAGCCCGCCGCCCGCCACCAGCGCGAACTCTGCCAGATCGATGAGCACCGGCAGGCTGCGGATCAGGTAGACCTCTGGATCCAGCGGGTAGCCCACCTTCTGGATCAACAAGCACACGCCCAACCCCAGGGCGAGGCCCGTCAGGGTGCCCAGCGTGCTGACGATGAGGCCCTGGAGCAGGAAGATCTTGCGGATCGCTGACGACGGCGCACCCATGGACTTGAGGATGGCGATGTTGGCCGTCTTCTCGTGGACGATCATGATCTGGCTGCCTACGACGTTGAAGGCAGCGACCACGATAATGATCAGGAAGAAGATGGACAGCACCACCTTCTGCAGCTTGAGGGCGCTGAAGAGGTTGTGGTTCATCTCCTCCCAGTCGATGAGCCGGTAGCGATCCACCACCCCAAAGTCCAGGGCCTGCCTGGACATGAGCTGCATGGCACCCGTGGCGTTGCGCAGGTAACCGAAGACGTCCTCTGGCGCGGTCATGGGGTATCCGCCCACGTCACCGGATGCAACGCGGCCCAGGCGGCGCTGGAGCTCTGCGGTGGCGGCCAGGAAGTCCGGCAGGCTGTAGGGGTCGACGGCCGCCTTCACGTCGCGGGCGCGCCGCTTGACTTGGAGCACGTCGTCGAAGCGCACGTCCAGCCACTGGGCCACGTCACCCCGGTTCAGGAAGCGCTGCGCGGCGCGGAAGTCGACGAGGCTCAGGCGCACGTCATACTCGTGGAAGCCGCTGTCGAAGATGCCGGCCAGGCGGTAGCGGCCGCTGGTCGGCGCCATGCCGAAGGGGCCGAGCATCTTGTTGTCGATGCCCCGGAGCGGGCTGACCAGCGTGACCACGTCGCCGACGGCGGCGTCCAGGCGCTGGGCCAGGCGCGCGCCGAGCACGATCCCCGGCAGGCGACCGACCGTGGCGACCGGCTCCAGCGTGGCGCCTGGATCGACCGGATGGCCGACCGGGTCGCCCCCTGCCGTCGTGAGCTGCAAAGAGATGGGGACGGAGCGCAGATTGACGGCGCGGATGCGGGCTCGCTCCTCTTCCGGGGGGCCAGCGACGTCCAGCAAGAGGCGTGGCTCGCCGCCCGTCCAGAGGAGCGTGTACGAAGCGTCGATGCCCACGGTGAGGGGCACGACGCGCACGACGCCGAGGTCCGGGCCCACCACCTCGACGCCGACCTCGCCCGGGCGCACCTCCAGGTAGGGGGTGGCGGCGCCTGCCGGGGCGAGGTCCACCTGTGGATCGGGAGGCGGGGTGCCCTCCTTCGAGAGAGGGACGAGCCCGAGGTCGGGCGCCCCAGGAGCCAGGTGCAGCAGACGCACGCGGCCCATGCCGAGATCAGGCCGCGTGGGGTCGTCCGGCACCACCGCGACGCCGGCCTCGTGGGCGACGACCAGCCACGCCGTGCCGGCCACGAGACCGTCGAGGCGAACCGTGCCTCCCTCTTCGGTGACCCGTGGCGACTCGTCCAGGCCGGCCAGGTCTCCAGCCACCATCAGGGCTCGCACGTTGCTGACCTGGTCGACGGTGGCGAGATCGATGCCCTTGACGATGGCGCCCGACCGCCGGCCGTCGCTGGTGGCCATCATCTCATTGGAGGTGGCGGGGGAGACGCCGACCACCCCCGGCACACCGCGCACGAGGCGGGCGACGCGGCGGTAACCGTCGAAGTCCCCTGCCCGCTCCAGGATCACCATGTGCGGGTACATGCCCAGGATGCGATCACGGAACGCCGCCTGGAAGCCGCCGGTGATGCCGAGGACGATGGTCAGCGCCATGACGCCCAGGATGATGCCCGTGATGGAGATCAGCGTGATGACGCTCAGGGAGCGGCGTCTCTTCGGGGCCCGGACGATGCGCCACGCGATGAGCAGCTCATAGTAGCTTCCCGGGAGGAGGCGCTGCACGAGGGGCGCGAGGGAGGGGTGCCTGGGAGCGGACATCCGAGTCCTGGCGGGTTGCGGTCCGAGGGGCAGCCGGAGCGAACGGCGCATTGACTTGCCCGCGAGCGGTGGCAGAGTATAGCCGCCCGTGCGGGCCATGCAATCGAGGAGTGAAGCGGTGCAAACGAGGATGCTCTACCCACTGGCGGCGTGCGCGGCCGCCCTCCTGCTCGGCGCCTGCGCCGAGGACGAGGGCTGCTCAAGCGACAAGGAGTGCCCGAGTGGCCAGGTCTGCAACAGCGGGTTCTGCGAGGCGCCGAGCGGCGACGCGGAAGCGGACGCGACCTCGACTGACGGGAGCACCGCCGAGGACGGGGACGCCGGAGCGACCGACGTCGCGGACGCCGGCACGCTGGATGACGCCGGGACGGGCACCGGGGCCGACGCCGCGACCGGCGGGGACGTCGCGACCATCCCCGACACGACGGCGCCCGTGGACACCGCCAAGCCTCAGGACGTGCCCGTGCAGTGGGATCTTGGCCGCACCAACCCGGACGAGGAGCCGCCCACGGTGCTGTCGACCAGCCCGGCGGCCGGCGAGGAGGGTGTCGCCCTCCCCGTGAAGGTCACCATCACCTTCAGCGAGCCCATGCGGGCCGAGACCATCGACGAGAACAACGTCCGCGTGCTCTCCATCACGGGCAAGTCCATCGGCGGCAAGCCCGAGCTGTCCGCGGACAAGACGACGGTGACGCTGACCCCCGACCCGACCAAGGTGACGCTGGTCTCGCCCTACACCATCTCGGTGGACGCCATCGTGCAGGACGTGGCGGGAAACCACCTGGGCGCTCCCTTCATTGCGACCTTCTACACGACGACGCCGCCCAACCTGGGCGGCTACGCGCAGATGGCGGCGGCGCTGGCGCCGACGGTGCAGGTCGCCGTCAATGGGACCAAGCCCGTCGTGAGCTACCCGACGCGCATCGACGCCGACGGGGACTGGGACGCCATGGGCAATGCGTCGTGGGTCCAGGAGAAGGCCAAGTCGCTGCCGGCGGCCGTGTACTGGGACGTGGCGGAGACCCAGAGCCACCTGTACTTCACCTACACCTACTTCTGGCCCTACCGGGACACGACGGGTACCCCCAAGACGGCACACGCCAACGACACGGCGGGCGTCTTGATCGTCGCGAGCAAGCTGCCGGAGCTGACGCCCGTCGCGGCCTACACCTACGGGCGGGACGACGAGGTCGAGGAGGTCTTTGCGTGGGTGGCCGCTGGAACCGACCTGGCGGGCAAGCCCAACGTCACGAAGGCTGTCGACCCGGCAGTGCTCTTCGTGGACGGCCGCTTCCAGGGCTACCTGACGACACCTTCGCACCAGTCCTGCACCTGGGTCGCGAGCGGGCCCGGAGCGTGCGAGCTGAACGCCGGCATCCAGGCGTCCCTGATGACGGCGGTCTACGCGCTGGACCAGGGCATCGCCACGTCCATCCAGCCCAAGGGGGGCACGTGGCCCAGCGCAGGCGAGAGCATCGACTTCCAGCTCCTGCACGGTTTGACCGCCTTCTGGGCGCGGCGGGGCGCCAAGGGAGAGGGGGGCGTGTTCGACGGATCCTTCGACTACGAGCCCATCTCCGGCCGCCCTGGGAGCAACCTGAAGGGGCTGCCGAGCCTGTTCCAGGCGGCCATGGGCACCTACGGCGGGCGCCCGGGGTGGGCCTGGAACTGGAAGCCTGCCCAGGGCAGCTTCTTCAAGATGGGGCGGGGCACGATCTTCCTGGACCCGGCGATCTTCGTGGAGAAGCGCCACAGCCTCAAGGCCAACTGGGACACGGCGGCCAAGACCGGCTTCTCGAACACCTACTGCTTCCACCCCTACCTGGGCATCGACGAGCGCGGCAAGCTGGACGACTGCCCGGCGGAGTGACCCAGGCAAGCCTCGGACCGAGCCCCGGAGAGAGAACCCGCAATGCGTCACCGTACCTGGTTCGCCGTCGTGGCCGTGTTGGCAGTCGCGGCTTGTGGCGTCGAGGGCCAGCGCGTCGAGGAGACGCACACAGCCGGCGACTCTGGTGTCGGCACGACCCGGGGCCCCGAGGGAGGCTCCACGGACGTGGCCGAGGCCTCCGAGCTGCCGGGAGACTCCACCGCCGTCAAGCACCCCGCTGACTGGGTCACGGACATGGATCGCGACCCGCGCAACGTCCACATGACGTGGCAAGGCGACCCAGGCTCGACGATCACGGTGAGCTGGGCGACCACGGATGTCTCCCTGGAGGGCTACACGCCTCGGCTCTGGATCGCACCCGCCAGCCTGGTCGAGGGTGCAGGCGAGGACAGGGTCATGCCCTTTGCGGACGCCTGGGTGTTCGAGGGCAAGGGCGAGGTCTACAACGAGAGCCTCGGCGGTATGGCTCTGGGCGGTGACTACGTGGCATGGCACGTGGAGGCCGTCGGCCTCACCCCGGACACGGACTACGTCTACCGCGTCGGGACGTGGGAGGCCTTCGACGAGGAGACCGGCCACTTCACGCGCCCGAACCTGTCGCCCACGCACACGCTCCGCACGGGACCCGCGAAGGGGGCAAGGGGCCCCATACGCTTCGTGCTTGCCGGTGACAGCCGCGGCGGCCAGGAGGTCATCTCCCAACACGCAGAGCGCCTCGCCGCCATCGACGCCGTGCTCTGGTTCTTCAACGGTGACTTCACCGCCGCGGGCCTCCAGGCCGAGTTCGACACGTGGTGGACGGCCATGTCGGCCATCACGATTCGGCGCGTGCTGATGGCCGTCCAGGGCAACCACGAGTTCTTTGCAGACATCTACTATGCGCAGCTCGCCCTGCCCGACCGTGGCGACCTCCCAGACGAGTACCGGGAGCACGCGTGGTCCTTCGACCTCGGCAACATCCACTTCGTGGGCCTGGACTCCAACACGGAGGAGGCGGCCGCCGCCCAGGTGCCCTGGCTCGACGCGGATCTGGCCGCTGCGCGGAAGGACCCCGACATCGACTGGATCATCACGATGATGCACCACCCGGCGTACTCGGCGTGCACGAACCACGGCTCGACGAAGCGCGTCCAGGACCTCTGGGTGCCGGTGTTCGAGAAGCACAGCGTAGACGTCGCCTTCTCGGGCCATGACCACAACTACGAGCGCACCGTTCCCATCAAGGCCAACCAGGAGGTGAGCACCGCCGAGGGCGTCACGTACATCGTGGCCGGTGGCTTCTTCTCGCCGCCCTACTCGAACGGCAAGGACTGGTGGACGGCGGCATCGGCCCATGGAGAGAAGGCCAACTACGTCGTGGTCGAGGTCGAGGGCAAGACCCTGCGCGCCAAGGCGTGGTCGGGCGACGGGAACGAGCTGCTCGACGAGCTGGAGATCGTGAAGCCCTGAACGCAGTCAGGCACCGGTGCAGGACGAGCTGATCCATCGAGGGTCCCGTGCACGCCGCTGGAGGTCTGGCGAGGCCGCAGGCGGGGCCATGTCCTTCCACTGAGGAGCTCGCAGTGACCGCCCTCGTCCCCACCCAGCAGGGTCCCTTCGGCCTCGACGACCTGCTCGCCATGGACCGCCGCAGGCTGCACGCCATCATCGCTGCCGCCGCCCCCTTGGACCTGGATGCCCTCGCCGACACGTCCTATACGGGCATCGACCTGTCGCTGCCCGGCTTCATGCACCGGCTCCTGTGGCGGAGCTTCCGCAAGACCTTCCACCGTGACCCGGTCACCGGCGTGCTGCGCGGCTGGAACGTGAAGGTGGAGCAGACCGGGTGGGAGCAGGCGCCCGCGCCCCGCCGCGACGCCAAGGGGCGACCGCTCACCTTCGGCCACTACGAGGTGCGGTCGGCAAGGGGGCTCCCCTTCCCCCGCGGGTGGCAGGGCGAGCACTACCTGGATTACCGATTCGCCGGCAACCGCTTCGGCGACTGGCCCGCCCGTGCTGGCTACTGCCCACTGGTCGCGGTCAACGCCGGGTCCATGGAGCTGCTGCTCGGCTGGGAGATCTTCCGCTTCGGGCCCGTGTCCGTGCCGCTACCTGACTACTGGGTGCTCGTGCGGGAGGGGCCGCTCCTGCCCGCTGACTTCGTGCCGCGACCGCGGCCCTGAGCCTCAGCTCTCACGCGACCCGAGGAGCTCCCGCCGCGGGAAGACCCAGAGCGCCAACGCTCCGAGCGCCCCCGTGAGCAGGACGAGGGTCAGGAGGCTGCTCCACGGGTCGACCGTCGGGACCAGGAAGGACAGGGGGCCGCTCGCCGCCGTCGGGGTACCGATCAGGTTGAGCAGGTGGAACTTCATGCTGAGGGTCGCGGCGTTGCTCGGCACCAGCGGCAGGGCGAACTCCCAGAAGAGGATGTACCCGAGCCCCACGAGGAAGGGGCGCGGGGCGACCGTCGCGATGGCGACGAAGGCGGTGGTGTAGTAGATGGCCCCAAGAGCGGTGGCCCCAAGCACGACGGCGAGGCTCGGCCCCACCGTGCCCGCCACCAGGTGCGTGACCAGCGCGAAGGCGACCATCACCCCCGTGACGAGCGCGAGGGCGCCGAGCCAGCGCCCCAGAACGATGGCGGCCCGGGGAATCGGCCGCACGAGGAGCCAGGTCAGGGTGCGGGCCTCCACGTCCTCACGGACCGCGGCGATCCCGTACAACAGGCCGAGGAGCTGCACCACGAAGCCGAGGGTCACCTGGCTGAGCAGGACGCCGTAGATGCGCGCCTGTGCGTGGCTCGGGCCGAACAGGCGCCCGATGACGGCGATGGCGAGCCCCCCGAGCACCACGAGCGCCATCACCCACGTCTTGCGGGTGCCGACGATGGTCCGAAAGAACAGGCGCGCCATGGCAACCGTAGACGCGCCAAAGGTGGGGAGGTGCGCCATCGCTCAACCTACCAGGTAGCGGAAGACCGCCTCGATGCTGTTGTCCGGGCTCGTGATGGTCCGCAGACGCAAGCCAGCCTCCAGGGCGAGGCGCGGGAGCTCCCGGTAGCAGGTCGCCGGGTCCGGGGTCTCCAGCTCCAGGACCTCGTCCCGAACCCTCGCGGCCAGCACGAAGGGCTGAGCGACAGCCAGGGCGGCCAGCTCGCGCGGCTTGTCACACCCGATGTGCACGCGGTGGGGGTGCTCGTCGATGAGGTCGCGGAGCTGGCGCACGGAGCCCTCGGCGAGCACTCGCCCCCGGTGGATCAGCAGGATCTCGCGCGTGAGCGCCTCCACCTCGTGGAGCACGTGGCTCGACACGATGACGCTCGTGCCCCGCTCGCGGGCCATGCGGCGCACCAGCTCGATGAGGTGGTGGCGGCTCACCGGGTCCGCGCCAGTCAGGGGCTCGTCGAGGACCAGCAGGTCCGGCTCGTGGGCGATGGCCTGGGCCATCTTGCACTTCTGCCGCATGCCCTTGGAGTACCGCGCCACCGGGCGGTCCATGGCGTCGCCCAGGCGGACGTCCTGGAGGGCGCGCTCGGCCCGATCGGCGGCCTCCGACGGCGAAAACCCGTGCAACCGGGTCAGCATGGTCACGAGCTCGCGCCCGGTCATCTCCTCGTAGAAGCTGTCGATGTCCGGCACGTAGCCGATGCGGCGCATGAGGGCCGGGTTGTCCCAGGGAGACTCTCCGAGCACGCGGACCACGCCGGCCGACGGGCGCAACAGCCCCGTGATCAGCTTCATGAACGTGGACTTGCCTGCGCCGTTGGGCCCGAGCAACCCCGTGACGCCCGGCGCCAGCGAGACACTGACCCGGTTGAGGCCCAGCACCTGGCCGTACCAGCGTGACACCTGGTCGAGCACGACGACGGCCATCCGCTCAGCCCTCCCGCCGCTCGAGGACCACCATGCGCCGGTGGAGCAGCCACCAACACAGCGCGCCCGCCCCCACCAGCAGCACGAGCGCGGCCGGTCCCTCGTCCGTCGGCGCCAGCAGGAAGCGCGCCGTGTCCACGAAGAGCGCGGGGATGGACAGGAGCCGCGCGCCACCACCCTCGCCGAGGATCGCCTGGAGCGCCTGTGACATCCCGTCGGTCAGCAGCCACGCCGCCACCCACCCGATGCCCACCCATCGGGCGCGCTGCCCGAGCGACGAGAGCCACCCGATGATCGCCGACCCGACGCCGGCCACGATGGCGCCATAGATCGAGACGCCGAGCAGGGACCGCACGAAGGCGCCCACGTCCGCCTCGCGGGACAGCAGCAACTGCGCAATGTCCAGCAGCAGCCCCGGAACCACGATGACCACCGCCAGCAGGGCGGCGACAGAGAGGAGCTTGCCGCGCACGTAGTCGCCCACGGCCAGGGGCCTCGAGAAGTAGAGCGAGTGGGCGCGAGCGGCGGTGTCCTTGGCGATGAGGTCCGCTCCGACGACGGCCATCAGCAGCATCACGAACAGCGACTGCACCCGGTACAGGGTCTCGAAGAGGAAGCCGTCCCAGATGGTGAGCGCCGTCGCCTGCTCCACGACGAGGCGCACGTACAGGAAGATGATGCAGCCAAGGAGCGGCAGGAAGGACACGGCGAGGAGCCGCCGCACCCAGCTCCGGCCCATGGCGAGCCGCAGCTCGCGGCGGGCGATCACGAGGCTCCGGCTGCCCCTCGGCGTCACCTCCCCGCGAAACGGCGTATACGCCTTGCGATGGATGCTCATGCGCCCTCCACGAAGCGCATGAAGGCGCTCTCCAAGGTCACGGACCGCGGCGCCAGGTGGCGCACCTCGTAGCCGCCGGCCACCGCCAGCGCCAGCAGCACTTCGGCCTCGTCTCCCCGGACCATTGACGCCTGCAGGCGGTCCGGATCGTCGAGGCGCTCCATGGCGATGCCGCGGGCCGCGGCGGCGGCGATGAAGGCGTCCAGGCCCCCGCCCCCGCGCAGCTCCAGCTCCACCTGCTCGGCCTCGCCCTTCGTGAAGGTGGCCACGTCGCCGTAGTGGGTCACGCGGCCGTCCTGCATGAGGATCACGCTGTCGCAGACCCGCTCCACGTCGTGCAGCAGGTGGCTCGACAGGATGACGTTGACCCCGGCCCGCGCCACGTCGCCGATGAGCCAGAGCATCTCTTCGCGCCCGATGGGGTCGAGGCCGTTGGTCGGCTCGTCGAGGAGCACCAGCTCGGGTCCATGCACCAGCGCCTGCGCCAGCTTGGCCCGCTGCTTCATGCCCGTCGAGTACTCCTCCGTCGGGCGGTATCGCTCCTCCCCGAGGCCCACGTAGTCGAGCATCTCGTGGGCGCGGCTGATGGCATCGTCGCGCCGCAGCCCGGACAGCTCCGCCCCGTAGGCGGCCATCTCCAGCCCCGTCGTGCCAGGGAAGGCCGCGTCGTGCTCCGGCATGTAGCCGGCCCGCTGCCTCACCGCCATGCACTGGCGACGGATGTCGTGCCCCAGGACGCGGCCCTCCCCCGCCGCGAAGTCGAGGAGGCCCAGGATCGTGCGGATGAGCGTGCTCTTGCCTGCGCCGTTCGGCCCCAGCAGGCCCACGCACCCCTCTCGCACATCGACGGACACGTCCTTGAGCGCCTGGTAGGCACCGTAGTACTTGCTCAGACCGCGCAGCTCCAGCAGCATGGAGGAACGGTATGCGGCAGCGGCGCCGCATCGTCAATCACATTGTCGCCGCGCGCGCCCGGGCAGGTGGCCCGTGCGGGGGCGGGGCGAGCGGTGCGCCTCGCGAGACGGCGTCCCCGGTGGAAGCGCAGCATGTCGACCCGCACCCAGGCCATCCTGTGGCTCCTGGCCTCGACGGCCTTGTTTGCCTGGACCATCATTGATTTTTCGCTCTTCAAGCCGATTCTTGGCGCCCTTGCTGCCATCTATGGCATCCTACTCATCGTCAAGGACCGAATCGTCCAGACCCGCGTCTCACTGACCCCTGAGGAGCTGGAGCGCTATGGCGAGCGCCTCTCCGAATCGACGCCCCTGATCGTCGAGGAGCTGGGCAAGGGGCGTCATGTCTCGGTGATCGCCAAGGCCGTGAAGAAGGAGCACGACGTGCCGGAGGACGTGACCCTGCGATACATCATCGCCCTGGGGCGCTACCAGCAGGGGCAGGAGGGGCGAGACCGGCTGAGCAAAGGATCGGACGAGCGGTGATCACCGTCGTCGGCTGACCCAGAGGCCATCCGACAGGGTGAAGCGGTCGATCCCCTGCGAAACCGTCTGGTCCTGATCGGGGTACAGGGGGTCGCCGGGCAGCGCGAGGACGAAGGCGCCCGAGTCGTTCACGAACGCGGGCCGAATGGGGTGGAGCGCCCGTCGCTGAGCGAGCACCGCCTCGACGGTGGGCAGGTCGCTGAGCTCCTCCAGGGTCCGCAGGGTCGGCGGCGCAAGCTGGATGCGCCGCTCCTGGTAGGCAGTGATCGCCTCGTCCGGTGACAACCACTCTCCGGCGGTCGTCTCGCGCTCATCGTGTAGCGGCTCCTGGCCGTCAGGGAGGGCCGCCACGAAGAAGCGTGTGTCGAACCGTCGAGGCTCGATCTCGGGAGTGATCCAGCGGGACCAGGGCAGCAGCGCCGCGGCGCCCACCACCAAGCCCTCTGCCGCGATCATCTGGGAGAACGTGGCGTCCCCGGCGCTCAGCCGGGCCCGCCACGCGTCGAGGCGCCCGGTGAAGCCGGGCACCCCGGAGGAATCACCGCCAGCTCCCACCGCCAGGAGCACCCCCGCCTCCTCAAAGGTCTCTCGGACGGCAGCCACATGCAGGCCAACCGCCAACGACCCGTCGCAGTCCTCGCGCAACCGCGCACAGGCCTGCGATGGGTTCAGGTCCACCGCTGCGGCACGGTCCGACGCGTCCAGCTTGCCGCCGGGGAACACATGGGCGTTGGCGAAGAAGCCGCTCTTGGCGTGTCGCTTGACGAAGTAGATGCGGTAGGTCTGGCCCAGCCCATCGGCGGGCCGCAGGAGGACGACGGTCGCGGCGTCCCGGATGGGCGCCGCCGCGGTCACGGAGCGCAGGCCGGGTCGGCGGCGCAGTCGGCGTCGTCGCAGTCCGTGTCGCCGTCCTTGTCCTCGTCCACGCCGCCCGTGCAGACGGTCTCCGTCGCCGGCACGCACGCCACGTCGTCGGCGCAGTCCTCGTCGGCGCAGTCCGTCT
>BTVJ01000091.1:0-30789 GCA_045863395.1 Myxococcales bacterium | reverse complement strand
CGGCGGCCAAGACGCGGAACGGCACGCTGAAGCACATCCTCAAGAAGGCGGTCCGGGGCGTGATCCCCGACGAGTTCATCGACCGCCAGAAGCAGGGCTTCGGCGTCCCGGTCCACGAGTGGACCTTGGGGCGCCTCGGAGACGTCGCCCGGCAGCGCATCGATGCCTTCTGTGCCACCACGGAGCTCCTCGACCGCGTCGCCGTCCGGTCCTTCGTGCAGCAGCGCGGCGGCGCAGACGTCTGGCGCCTCCTCAACCTCGCCATGTGGCACCGCATCTTCATCGAGGGCGGCGACCCCGAGACGCTGTAGCCCGGTGCTGCGCCACACTGCCGCTCCCAGGGCCACGGGCGGGCCTGCCGGCGCCGCCCGCGCCAACAGCTTCACGGTCGCGTGACGAGCCAGAGGGAGGCCGCACGGACCGACCGGCCTGCCACCACCTGTCGCGCCGAACGGGCGGCCACCCCGACGAGGCGCCGACGCGCTCAGCTCTGCGGATCGGGCTCGGCACAGGCATCCCGGACGCAGCGGCGCAGCCAGCGGTGGGCCGGATCCGCGTCGAGGCGCGGGTGCCACAGGAGCGACAGGAGGACCTCCGGGACGGCGAACGGGAGTGGGAACGTGTGGAGCCCCTCTCTCAGGCCTTTGGTGTGGCGCGCCGGCACGGTCGCGACCAGGTCGGTCCCGCGCACCAAGGCGAGCGCTGACGCGAAGCCGCCGACGACGGCGGCCACGTCTCGCTCGAGCCCGAGCAGCGCCAGGGCGTCGTCGACCGGACCGCCGCCCGTCCCTCTGCGGGACGCCACGACGTGTCGACAGCCCGCGTAGCCCTGCGCCGTCACTTCGCCGCCTGCGAGGGGGTGCCCCGGCCGGACCGCTCCCACGAACCGGTCCCGGAAGAGCCCCTGGGCGCGAAGCTCCGAGCCTGTCCCGGTGCCGACCACGCCGGTCTCCAGATCGATCTCTCCGTCCCGGAGGGGGCCGCTCTCCTTGGTCAGCTTCTGGACGAACCGCAGCCGCACCCCCGGTGCGTCGGCAGCCACCCGCGCGATGAGGGCCGGGCCGAACGTCTCGACGAACCCGTCGCTGGTCCGGAGGGTGAACGTCCGGACGAGCGTGCGCACATCGACGGCGGCGCCGGGGTGGAGCAGGGCTCTGGCCTCCTGCACGACGGGACCCACCCGCTGAGCGAGCTCCGCCGCCCGCGGCGTCGGGACGAGCCGGCGCCCCGCTCGGACCAGCAAGGGGTCGCCTGTCACCTCGCGCAGCCGGGCGAGGGTGCGGCTCATCGCGGACGCGCTCAGGCGCAGGCGGCGGGCGGCGGCGGCGACGCTCCCCTCCTCGAGCAGGACGTCCAGCGCCACCAGCAGGTTCAGGTCCGGTGTCTCCATGGCCGGAGCATAGCCCGCACCCCGAGCTGGTTCCAAGGCCGCGTCATGGTCCCGAGGCCGTGCCAGCGGAGCAGCGCTCGCGCCGGGGGCGCTCCGGGTGGTCGTCGAGGGCGTGCGCGTGTGCCCCGTCCTCACCACCCGTGGCGGGCTGTCCGAGGAGGTGGTCCTTCCGCCGCTGCGGGCCGGGGCTACCGTCGACCGGTGCTGAACGACAATTACATCTCCCCACCGACGACAACTACATCTCCCCACCCCTGGCGTGAGGAGGCGCCGTCGGCGACAACGTGAGCCCTCAACTCGGAGGGCAGCGCGATCACGACGGACCAGCAGGTGAGGAAGCTGATGGAAGAGATGACGAAGCACGGCAGGCAGGGCGTTGCGGCCCTGAAGTACAGCCCGGACTTCCCCAATAGGTTCGGGTGCATCGAGGATGGACGTGCCCACTGCATCGACTTCTTCGCCTGGTACAACGACGAGCACCATCACAGCGGCTTGGCGATGTTCACCCCGGCGGACGTGCACTTCGACCGCATCGAGGAGCTCCTTCCAGCCAGGCAGGCGGTCATGGATGCCGCCTTCAAGGCGCACCCCGAGCGGTTTCCCCACGGAAGCCCGGTCGTTCTGCGTCCCCGAGGTGAGGTCTGGATCAACCCGCTACGGCCCCAAGCAGAGGGGGCACCACGCTCCCCCCAGGATGATACAGCCATCGGGGCCGATGAGGTCCGGCCGTGATCGGCGTCCGAAAAGTCCGGTCGAATCTGGCCTGTTTGCCCCCGTCGCCGCCGGGGCTGTGGGCAGTGTGTGCAACCGCATCGGTTGTCCAAGTGCCTGTGGGCAACCGCATCGGTTGTCCAAGGGGAGGGTGGTCAGGCGGTGGGCGGGCGCCGCCTCGGCGGCCGTCCACGGGCTGTCCACCCTCCCCGGCAGGCACGGCACTGTCCATAGCCCGTACCACCGTGAGCCACGTCCTGTCCGTCCTCGGCCCCAGGCCCGGCCGGCAACCTGCCTCGTCATCACGGCGCGAGCCGAGGCATCAACTCGGGCGGGATGCATATCTGCGTCCTTCCCAAAATTCGACATCGTGCAGCCTCAAAGTCGTTGACACGCTCCGTGCTGGCCGTCATGAAGGTCAGGTACTCAGCCGCAGAGGAGCGGGCGAGCCAGGTGGTCGGCTTCCTCTTGCGGGTCATGCGCCACCTGCCGTCTCTTTTTCGACGAAGACGTGAAGCGCCCACGCCCGCCGCTCCATCCTGTCTCGCGGCAACTCATGGAATGATCGCGGGTGGAAGCGCCCGCCGTCGAAACCTCGGGTTGCTCCGGTGGCCTCGAGCCCGAAGAACCAAACCCTCTTGCCGACGAGCACCGAGGTCAGGCCATGTCGAGGATCGAGCCCGTCGATGCGCACTCGGCGTCCTGCCGCGTCGCGCAGCACCACGTCGACCCGTCCCTCCCCGATGACATCAAGGACCGTGCCCCAGACATCGTTAGAGAGCCTGTCGACGCCGTCGGGATACTGCTGCCACCATTGAGGCGCTGCCGCGAGATACGCCGGGCAGACATGGCGGACCTGACACCCCCAGCAACCCTTACCCGGTACGGCAAGTTCGCCAGACGTCGACGGTCCAGCGGGCGGCATACCCTTGAGTAGTTCGTCCAGAACACGTTTCGCGCGAGCGCGCGCGTCGGCGTCGAAGGCAACCTCACGCTCTGCGCCGTCATCCACGACGAGCCGCACATGGCATCCCGGGCGACGCTCGAGCAGCATGAAGGCATACGCCCAGAGCTGCAGCTCGATCTCCGATTTCACCTCACCGCGCTCATCCAGCACGACGCCGGTCTTGAAGTCGCGAACTTCGAACTCGCGGGACCCAAGTTGCCGGACGCTATCTGCCTTGCCGCGCAAGCGCAGTGTCGGGCTCTGGAAGCCCACCTCGGGCCCGGTGAGCCGGGAGCTTCCTTGCCCAGCCGTTGCAGCAGTTTTTGGACGCACCGGGCTGGTCTGCTGAGTCGCTCGCGCCAACACCCACTGCTTCGTGCGGTTCCACTCCGCGAGCGACCTCGTCGATGCCAAGTCCGCGAAGTGAGCCCTCCGAGGGTCTCGTTGCAACTCATCGACGGCTCTCGCGTACTCCTGCTGGAAGACCTCGTCTGGAGAAAGCTCATCGCCTTGCTCCACACGGTCGAGCACCCGATGCAACACGGTGCCGACCATGGCTTCTGGACCCGATGCAAGCCGCTCGTCTCCCTCGGCCCGCCGAGTGGACGAGGTGACGACCAGCTTCAGGCGACAGCGCGCTGAGGCCCCCAGCGCGGACGGTGAGAAGCAGTCCGGGACCGTCACTTCGGTCATCGTCGGAGGGAGCGGAACCACCCGTCATGCCCCGTCGAGGATCGCTTTGCGGATCGTCACTGGCCGACGCGCAAGGTTGAAAGAGTCCACGATGACGAAGGGGTCATTGCCCAGCGCAGTCACGGCGTCGAGCAGGACTCCTGTTGGATCTGAAGCGTCCCACAGCGGGTGCGCGATAAGTGCCCACTTCGGGGAGCCATCGAAGCGGGCGGCCCAGAGTGAGCCGACTTGCCTCGTCTGCATGCGCGTGAACTGACGTTCGAGTCGCCACACATCGCGCTCGACAAGCGCACCCCACTCTCGCAGAGCGGGCGCTCCGAAGTTACCGTCCAGACCGCACCTGCTGCTCGCATTTGCGAACGCATCAAGGAACGCCAGCCCCAGCCGCCAATCCAACAGGCCGTGATAAGGCTGATTGCGGTAGCGGAGGAGACATCGGTAGCAACCCTGCTCGCAGGTGGTCTCGTGGTCGCCTCGCAAGAACTCGTTCAACGGGTACTGGTCGGCGTCGTTCAACACCGACGACAAGAGCGACGCGATGAGCGGGCGGCCCGTCGCCGGGTCCGGCGCCCCAAGGGCGACACAGAACCCAGCACCGTTCACGAGATGGTCCGCGAACTGAAGGACCGGGACCGCAGCGCCTCCCGACGGGCGGAAGAGCCTGGGCTCGATGACGTCGAACTCTTCGGGATCCACGTCGAGCTGCAGCGCGGCCCGGTTCACGAGGATGAAGGTGGCCGAAAGCGCAGCAGCGCGCACCGACGTTCGTCCAAGTGCATCAAGGACTTGGGCTCCTGTGAGACCTTCGAGCGCGCGAGGCCCAACAACCCGTTCGATGCTCAAGCCACTCGGGATCACCGTCGGCGCGAGATAGAGGGCATCCGTGGTCTTCGGCGCCGCCAACCACACGCTACTGACGCTCTGAGCGTCGTCTCCCACATACGGCGTGAAGTCTCTCGGCGCGTCGTTGGGATCGGGCAGGTCCTCGGCGATCATCTGACTGTCAAGGAACGCCTCTCGATTTCCACGCCGCAGCTTCTGCTCTCCGAGCACCGCAGAGTAGCCGAGCCAGGCCCCTGGGTTGGCCGGGTCGATACCTCCACGGTTGAGGCGGTAGGTCTTGATCTGTGGTCCGACGAAGATCCCGAGGTTGCTTCCGCCCGCCTGCGTGAACGACAAGCCGCCCGCCTCGGACTGTATGGACCGGTGTCGTCCACTAGGACCGTCGCTGTCCGTGTCCGCCGACGGTCGGAAGTTCGTTCGGAACCCCAGCGGCTCTCGGCTCTCGGCTGAGCGGCGGGGCTCAAGCGGACGACCGCACGAGATACAGTCGCCGATGGTGTCATCGGGTCGTGCGTCGTAGCGGAACCACGAACCGCAGTTGACGCACTCGAGCATCCAGAACGGCTCACCGAACGGTGCCGACATCGGGTTCACGTGAATGCCCGGAGGCTGCTTGAACAAGAACCCCGGTAGCGGCCCAGTGAAGCCGACGCACACGTGCTCCCTCTTGTCCTTCACGATCACCGACCCGGGCGCGAACTCGTAGACGGCCAAGTCGAGGTCGCGATCGATCGTGAGCCAATCGGTCTGGCGCGTGGATGCCGACTCGCGCGTCCCAACGTAGAGATCGCGAACGCGCGTCGGCATACCGTACATCGGCAGATTTCCCTGCTCCGCGAGGGAGTGAGCAAGGCCGTATCGTCGCGACTCTCGGCGCACCGCGAGTTGCTCGACCTCGTCGAGCAACTCGCGTGGTGCGGAGAGCCAGACCTCAGTGGCCGGGAGTGCCGAGTCTTCGCAGAGGAGGTCGACGAACGCGCGGGCACTCTGCGACGAGGTATTGAGCGCGCTCTCCAATCGGGGGCGCCAGGCGTCGTTGAAATACGTGTCGGTCGGCATGAACTCGCCGTGGATGTCCGGCGGTCGCATCTCGTCCGCCGGCCACGGTGAAGCCGCGCCGCGCATGGAGGCGAAAGCAGTATTCAGCCACCACTTCCGCAGAAAGCGACGGGCAATGTTCGGCATCCTCTTGGTGAGGAACGGCGGAGGCGGAACGTCGCCAGTGATCTTCTGCGGCTCGCGGAAGTAGTAGAGGTCGTGACTCTTGGTACGACAGACCGTGAGCACGAATGAATAAGCCTGCCGCCGCCGTCCAGCACGACCAACGCGCTGCTGATAATTGAACCGCTGCGGCGGCATGTTGGCCTGCAGAACTGCCTGCAACGGCCCGATGTCGATGCCCACCTCCATCGTCGTGGTTACGGCGAGAAGGTCGATCTCTTCGCGCTCCGGCAGGAAGAAGGGGTCGTCAGGGACGAGAACTTCATCGTCGTTCTCGTCGTAGACCTTCTTTCGGTCTGCATCGCGGAGCGGGCGGAAGCCGGGAAACAGTATCCCCCTAAACTTGCGCTGTCGGTCGGCACCATTCTCGGTCTGTCCCGTGAGCTCTTCGCAGTGGAGGCGGAAGGCTGTAGCGGCGGCACGGCTCAACCGCTTGGAGAGGAAGTTCGCAGCGACGATCTCGCTGACCTTTCCGCTCGCAGTCGTAGGGAGGCGCGTAAGGCACCGCGTGCAAATTTCCGCACCCTTGTGCAGATGCACTCGCGCGCACTTCCCGCAGCGCCAAAAGTCTTCGTCCGGCGAGGCGAGACGAACGCGAAGCGATGCTGTCGAGAGCAGCCCGTCTCGGTGCCCAGCGCTCGAAAGCTGTGTGAGAACTCCAGCGACATTCCTCTTGGCGTCTGCGTCACCCCAAAGAGCCTTCGCGAAACGAAGAACTCGGTTGGTCGATCCGATCGCGTTCTCGTCTTTCCACGGGTCCGGCGTTCGATCATAGGGGCTGTCGAGGAGGCGATAGGCGTCGCCGAAGACACGCACGAACGCGGCCGCGTTCTCGAACGCACGCGCATCGGTACCTACGACGGCGGCTCTCGGCAGGCACAGGTAGCCGAGGCCAGCTTCCTCGATGGAGAAGTAGGTGCGGCTGAGGACAATCTCGGTGACGAGCTTCTGCATCTGCTCGACGAGTTGGGTGCGGGCGACGTTGAGCCACTGCTGGTTCTGAACGTCATCACGCCAGTCGAACACCCCGTTGCGGCGCTCGAACAACTCATTCCAGTCGAACCAGCGCGTCTGGCCATCTGCCTCCGCACCGAACTTGCGGGTTCCTGCCGGATGAACAGGGTGGATGCCCAGTTCGACGAAGGCACGAATCAACGGCTTGAGCGACTCCCTGGCGTCTGCAGCCCCCAAGAACCTCGGCTGCCTCGGGTCCTCGAGAATGTCGCCGATGCGAACGGTACCTTCCGCCGCTGCCGCGCCTTGCTGCCGCACTTGCGCAATCTCGGCTGACAGCCTCTGCACCTGATCCAGGTCTGCACGGCCAGCAGCCTCGGCCACCTGCGCGGTGAGCTCGGCCAGTCGTGCATTGCTATCCGCCGACGAGGGCAACGCAGCCTGTGCCGCGCGGAGCGCATTGATCAGAACATCACGCCGAACGTCCTGATGGTGACCGCTTTCCACGTCCAGAGCGGCCTTGGCGGCATCTTGTCGACTGTCGGAGAAGGACACGAGCTTCGGCGACGTCGAGTGAAACTTGAGGAGATGGAAGAGGTCGCTCGCGAGGAGTTGCGTCGTCTTCGCAAAGCCGGTTCTGAAGTGACGAATCGGGGACAGACGAGACTTCTCGATGCGACGAGGCGAGTAGTCTGTCTCGCACGCGGGGCACTCGTAGGGCACGTTGGTGCCGCGGTACTGGTTGCTCCGCTTGTGCTTATCCTGCCTGTTCGCACGAACGTAGAGCCATCCACGCGCGTGGTCGTCTGGTACCGCTCGAGTTGGTGACACCGGACGCACGACTCCTGTGGCGGGGTCCAACGAGGCAGCCGCCCAAGATTCAGGAGTCTGTCCGGTATCGGCGACAGGCGGCTGCCCGGTTCGATCCGTCGGCCAGAACACGCAGTACTGGTCGAACGACAGATCCTCGAAACGCTGGCTCGCAGCAGCATCAGGAAGCCCGTCGAGATCAGCCTCAGTTGGCAGAAGCTCGAACTCGTTGGTGCCGCGTCGCCGCCGCATGCCGCCGACGAAGATCTCGCCACAGCACTCGCAGTAGAGGACTTCGAGAAGGCGCAGCGGAGGCTGTCTACGCTCGGTGGCCTCCTGGGAGAGGCCAGTGCTCGTTGCTCGTTCGAGCGAGAGACGACCGATCTTCCGCTGGTCGTTGTGAAACTCGCCGTCAGAACTCGCGCCTCGATCAAGTGGCGCGTAGACGCCCTCGATGCTGCGGAAGAACGTGTGCAGGCGGAAAGACGGTGCAGCAAGTGGCGCGCCCGCTGCTTCCGCCGCGAACCACCTCGGAAAGGCGTCGCCAAGGCCACGTACCAGAAGCAGGCCACGGATGGCCTCGGTGCTCGCGCCGGCGCCCCCAAAAAGCACCCGACCGAGTTCATCGATGGCGACTGCGCGGGGCCTACCATCTTCCGGCGACCAGCACGCCGCCGCCAACCGGCGTGCCGATTCTTCGATGGCCGAGCGAACGACGACGGCCAACGCGGCAGTCGCATCGAGGCCGAGTGCGCCAGCCACAGCGCGCCAGGCGCCTTCAAGAACGGGCGGTTCCTGCGCGTTGGAGGAACAGGCCGGTTCGGTTTCAGTCCCCTCATGCTGTCGAAGGAAGTCTTCGAACGGTGCAGCGGCGAGTCCATCTTGTCCGCGTGGCGTTTCGGGCTCGGGCTCACCCGGCACGATGGCCGTGCCCCAGTCATCGGGCCCAGACGCGCGTTGCCCAGTGGACGTCCACGTTCCGAAGCTCCCGAACATGTCCCAGAGGTACGTGCGGCTCCGCGCTCCTTCCTCGCCGTCGACGGGGAGCGAAGCGCTCGACGCCAAGATCCGCACCTTGTGCCGATGAGCGGGATCGCTCAGGCCGAGGCGATGAAGTAATAGCCTTAGAAGGTATGCGACCTCGGTTCCCGCGGCCCCACGCTGCAAGTGGAGTTCATCGAGAACGAGGTAGAAATAGGCGCCGTCATTCGACGTGAGCCACTGCTTGGTCGTCTCGAAAACCGGATCATCGACCTCGCGATTGAGCATGGCTCCGAGCATGCTGACGTTGGTGATGAGGATGTCGGGAGGCGTCTGCTGCATGTCCCAGCGCGACAGAAGTTCCGCGCCATCGACCGCTGGAAAGAGAAACTGGTCGTCGGCGTCCAACCCTGACGATTCATCGGCGCAACGCTCGCGAACCATGCGTTGGGTCCGTTGGAACTGAACCATCTCCTCGAAGAGCTGCTCGAGCTTGCGCGCGCGCCGCTTGTAGTCGGCGCTCGGGGCAGTGCGAGGATGAACATTGAAGCCAGTGACAGGGGTGTCGCTCGTATAGCGTCCGAAGAAGATCCGGTTGCCAGCAATCTCTTCGTCGAGAACGGCGTGGGCCTGCTCCGAGTCGAGTGCTTTCCTGAGGCGTGAAAGCTGATCCTCGACCAGCGCGTTCATCGGATAAAGAACCAAGCAGCGCACGGCGGAAGGACGTTGCTCGCCGTTCCGGTGGAGGACGAATGGGTCAGCCTCGGGGTTCTTCTTGAGCGGTCTCCGCGCAGCGGGGATCTTGCTGAAGGACTCGAAAGGCTTCCCGTCACCGTCGTGCCACCAAGCCTGCTGGAGATAGCCATCGGACGGCCGCGCCCACGTCTTCGCCTCGCGAACGATCTGGGCAAGAACCGGCAGCAGGAACGACTCGGTCTTGCCCGAGCCCGTGCCAGACGTGACGATGCCCGGCTGCCCCGGCCTCGTTCCGCGCTCCAGCATGGATGCTTGGTGGCGATAGAGGCGCACCTCCTCGCTGTCGAAGAGGCCCGATGACACCAACCGAATGAAGGCTCGACGAGCCTCGGGTGTAAACTGTGTGAGCCAGTCGTTGTTTGTCTCGAGTTCGCGAAGCCGCCAGTCGACAGACTTGTACCGAGGCAGCGGTTCGAGGAGCGGTGCCGTGCAGAGCGCGCCAGGAGTCTCGAGCAGCGCACGACGCTCACGGCTCACGCCCTCGTTGGCGATGCGGAAAGCCGTCTCGAGGTAGGTGATGTAGAGTTCGCGAACTCGCTGAAAACCGCCGACGGGATCAAACATGGGTCATCCAATTGCCTGCTCGGCGACTCGCGCTGCCAAGCGTGAAGGGTCGAAGACCCGTGAAACGAGGTCGAGAACGAACTCGCGGAACTGCGGGGTTCCAGTGACGTACCGGTGCTTGCCGTCGATGGGGCCTGACAAGCCGCCGCCGAGCGCGGAGACCACGCGCGCGAGCGGCAACGGAAGGAATCCATGGTGGGCATCGAGGAAGGATGCTCCCTGCGCTGCAACCAAAGGCTCGCCGAGCTGAGCAGCCGCCCAGCCGCGTGCGATGTTGAGGTCGTAAGACCAAATGCCACGGCCCTCGAGCGACGTGGTCCAGAAATCGGGCCGATCACGTCGCATGTGATGCTCCACCAACAAGCGGGGAGATTCCCCTGCGGCCAGCGACCAGTGGTGCCACCGTGTCGTTCGCTCGTAGTGGGTCGGAGGCGGAGACAACCCATCGTGCCGGGGTTGAGTCGTCTCTAGCACCGCAAGGTCGAGCCAGCGCGTTGGCAGACGTTTGCTCGTCGCGAAGCCCTCGAGGGACTCCCTGGTAGGAGCACGAAGGGCGAGGCTGCGCGGCACCAACGAAGACACGGAGGAACGCTCTTCTACCAGCAGGCCAAGACGAGAGGCCGCTGCTTGCAGTTCGGTAAGCGTCGTGGGCAGCACCAGCCCCATCAATGCTGCGCCGAAACCCTGGCCGACCTTGAATGCTACGAGCTGGGGGCCGCGCGCGAAGATGCGCTTGTGCCACCATCGTGCGTAGGAGGCGACGTCGATGAGACCGGCCTCCATCCACGCGCGCGTCACATGCTCGACAGCGCGCTTCTCGATACCGATGATTCGTTGGGCCAGCTCTGCCCACTCACTCCAATCAAGCCCAGCACGTGCCGCCGCCCGACCTGCGATGACGCGGACGAGCCGCTCAACAGCAGGCGTTGGAGCCGAGAGTCGAAGCGGCGCGACATCGGGAACGACCTGTTCGACCTCGCGCCGAGGCAGGTTGCGGTTGTTGGCTGCGCCTCGGGCTTGGCGTCTGGACTCATCAAAGAGGGGGTCCGACGTATCCGGGATGCTGTTGAACAGCATCGTGCGCCAGCGGCGACGCGCATGGGCGTTGTCGATCTGGTGGCGCGGCACCGCATCTTCGCCTGTCCGACAAGCACGGGTGGCGAGCAGCTTGCCCGCGAAGTGGGTGAGCCTCCAGGATGCATCCTCCAGGGTCGACACGAACGCCCCGACGTCCGCGCCGAGCAGAACAGCGCGCTCACAATACGCTGCGAAGTCGCGGGCGGACGGCACGTCGACGAAGCCCTGGTCTTCGAGCGTACCCGTGCCACGGAGTCCCTCGGTGATCCATCCTGCGGGGTCGGTCGCGCGCTTGAACGTCTCGGTCACCGGAGTGGAGTGGAACCGAAGCGCACGACGCTCGGAGGCACCGTCCGCGACGACGGAAACCGTGTAGTCGCCGACGAGGTCCTTGCTCGGAAGGGTCCAGGCTTCCTCGCCCACCTTGGTGAGATCGATGCGCCCGCTTGGCCCATCGAGAACCACACTGGACGCTCCGGGAGCGACGACGGTTGGCAGCACTTCGGCTACGCCCAACCAGCCATCCTCGGCGCGCACGCCTCCGACGAGGCGGCATATCATCGGGTTCAAGGACTGCTGCAGGATCCACGTCCTCGCGATGGTGGATCGTTCGACCTCCTCGGCGCTCAGCGAGCGCAGGCGTGGCTGCGCGATCTGGACCCATCCCTCGTGGTTGGACGTACGTGTCGAGTGCTCTCCGATGAGCCGGAGCAGATCAGGAACCAGTGCCTCACGCACGAGCGCGACGGACACATCTCCAAGCTGTTCGTGTCCTGTCGCCAGCTCTAGCAGTCCGTGCGAACCCGCAACGAACGGGAGAAAGCCTTGTTCCACGAGGCTCGAGATCCTCGGAAGACGGAGCCTTCCTTCAAGAACGCTGCGGACGGTGCGCTCAAGCCGCTCTGCATCCAGCGTTGAATCATCGGTTGGAACCAATGCGTACTGCCAAGGCCCGTAAGCGATGGGCAACTCGGCGAACGCGAAACTCGCAGCCTCCTCGGTGCGCTCATCGGCAGCGACGAAGAGAGCAATGCTGTCCTCCTCTTCTTCCGCAAGGAGCGAGACGCGAATCCCAAGCTCAGTGACGCTCGCTTGACCACGTCCCCGAAGGGCCGCGTCACGCACGGCCGCCCAGAATCGATGCTCTACGAGGCGTTGAACGGACTGCTTGTTCACGCTCTCGTAGAGGCGACGGAACTCATCGAACGCGATCATGAAGGACGACCCAAAGCTACGTCGTGCGGAGCTGATGACCGCAAGGACTCGTCCCACGGGCGGCTCGTGCCCAGCCAGCCCAGCACCATCGAGAATCTCCGATAGCTTCTTCTGGTCGCGTCTGTCTGGGAAGGCTAGCTTGACGGTGTGGCCGATGCGAGTGAGCCCACCGGGGTTGGGCAACACGAGCGGCCGATACCGGCCGGAATTCCGCTGCAGCCACGTCGCGAGGTGTTGCCAGAGACGCGGCAGCATCGGCAACGAGTGGTCCGGCAGTTGGTTGTCGGAGAGGTCACGAAGCCTCGTCAGGAACTGGCCTTCGTTCCCGAGTTCTTCCGACGACTCTGACGCGGCGATGCAGGTGAAAAGGAGATGTGCGACGAACCTGGGAAGTGCATCCGAGCGCGGCGGGGCCTCTGGGTAGCCTTGGTAGTCGGACGCATGCTCAAGCAAGCTTCCCGAGCGGCGAATGCCAGTCCGAACTGCATTGAGAAATGCGGAGCGAACAACCTCCGCTTGCGCGCTTGGCGCGCGCACTGCGCGGGCGAGTTCGTCCGCGGTGACGAGTAGCACCACGACGGAAGCAGAACGCTCATTGACGACGCGGAAGAAATGGTTGAGGAGGCGCCAGTTCCACCTCTCAAGGCCCCAAGTCGCCCACTCGTTGTCGAGTGGCTCGTCGTCGCGAAATGGCACCTGATACCCCCCATCAACCGTTGTTCTGGCAGAGGAAGAAAGCGACGACTCCTCCTCCTGGACCGGACCAGCCGAACGACAGTCACGACAATAGGATTGAGGTCTTGCTTCAACGACCGTGCTCCCGTCTTTGCGGGTGCGGGTCATGTTCCGCATGCCGAACATCTCGGCAACCGGACCACTCCTTCCGCACTTGGGGCACTCCTTGTCGGTCATCGGCTCTTCTCGGTCCTTCGCCGCGAACGAACCACGCTGACCACGCGAGAGGCGACGTCGCTGGGCGCCTCGTGAGCCCATGCGCGAACCACCGCCCAACCGTCTTCCCGAAGGCGTCGGTCGGTGTCGAGGTCACGCTCCTTGTTCGCCAAGATCTTGGAACGCCAGAAGTCGGCGTTCGCCTTGGGCCACGTCGCGTGTTCGGGGCAGCCATGCCAGAAGCAGCCGTCGACGAAGACCGCGACACGGAGCCCGCTGAACGCGACGTCGGCGACCCTGCGGGGCTTGGTGAGGACCTGCACCTGCATACGGTAGCGAAGGCCGCACGCGTACAGCTCACGTCGCACTGCCGCCTCGGCGGACGTGTTCTGCTGCCGAACCCGCTGCATGCGGTGGCTGGTTTCAGCCGTGGACGGCGCGGCCCTTCTGCTCGCGGCCATTACGCTCTCCTTGGTGCGCTGACGAGGGGGCCCTTTCGACATGCCGCACGTGGTGATCGGCGAAGCTCTTGCCGTGCTGCCTGACGTGCTCGATGATGCTCTGCCCGATCACGCGTCCAAGATCGACGGGTACCGCGTTGCCGATCATGCGGCCCAGCGCCTTGAACTGGATCGGCTGGTCGTCGGGGACGAACGAGTAGTCCCTCGGGAATCCCTGGAGCAACGCGCCCTCGCGCAGCGAGAGCCCTCGCGCCTGCGTCGGGTGTCCGAAGCGACCGTTGCCGAACCCATAGAACTGTGTGGTCAAAGTCGGCGCGGGCTCGTCGTACTTCATTCGCCCGTAGACGGCGGGGTACGTCTTGCCGGTGCTCTTCGTGTGACATTTGGCGACGAGGTGCTTCGGCCAATCGCGCCACGTGCCTCCCGGCTTCGAGTGCAGGATGCGCTCGTGGTTCAAGTCGGAGAGGCGGGACGCAGCGTGCAAGCGGTCGCTCTTGTCGGTGCCGCCGTGGTGAAGGATCGGCATCTCCTTGATGACATCCTCCACCGTTCGAGTCTCGGAGGCGACCGGCTCACGCAGCTTGATGTCGCGGTGGAGCGACGCGAGCAGCACGGTGCGGTTGCGGCGCTGCGGGAGCCCGTACACGGCGCAGTCGACGACATCGACCGAGACCTTGTAGCCGAGGCTCTCCAGCGTGCTCTTGAAGTTGTTGAACACCGAGTGCCTCGTCACGGTGGGGACGTTCTCCATCGTGACGATGTCAGGCAGCAGCTCCCTCACCAACCTGCCGAAGTGGTTGAGGAGGCTCCAACGCTGGTCGTCCTCGACGTTCTCGTCCTTTTGGTAGCGGAGGGCGTACGTAGAGAAGGGCTGGCACGGCGCGCAGCCAGCGAGAACGCGCACCTTCGCGTCGCCGAACCACTCGGCGACCGTCGACGCTGCGAGCTCGGCGACGTCGGCTTGGTGAAACACGATTCCCTCGTGGTTGGCCTCGTAGGGGTGGCGACAGGCCTCATCGAAGTCGACGCCCGCGCGGACCTTCACACCCGCGCTGATGAGACCATGGGTGAGCCCGCCTGCGCCGCAGAAGAGGTCCACGCACACGACATCGTCTTCGGGCCGATCAGTCCGTCCACTCGTCGTCGTTGGTGCCTTCCTCGCCATGCGCTCGGTTACCTCACTCGTCGTCTCGCTGTGCGTCAGCGGCCTTTCCCTTGTGGACCCACTCGTCGATCTCGGATCGCTGGAACTTCCAGAGGCGTCCGATGCGATGTCCTGGAAGTCCTTTCTTGTCGATCCATGCGCACACGCTGTCCTTTTTGATCCCGAGGTACTCGGGGATCTCGCCGACGGAGAGCCATCGATCATCCACCTTCGGTCTCCCTCTCGGGGCTCCTCGACCGTCGTGCCGGCCTCGGCGCCGTCGGATGGTAGCTCCCCAAGGGCCAGGAGATCAATGGATTCCACTGGATCTCGCCCGGCTTCATCCAGTTCTGTGACATCGAGACGGGTCGAGGACGACTCGTCGCACTCCGCAGGAGGCGGGACTGCGATCTCCGAGGAGGGAGTCTGGAGCGCGAGAACGTCGAGCAAGGTCATTATGCGCCTTCAACTCACCGCGCTCTCCGGCGTCAGGGGCGTGGCGGGAGGCCAGCGGGTAGCAATCCTCGCCCACGCCGCCCGCTGCTCAACCCACATGCCCGCGTGCGCAACCACCCGCAGCGTCCGCTCGGCCACCGGCTCCACCCTGTCGACGGCTTCGAGGGCGAGGACCTGCTCCTGAGGATCGCAGGCGAGCATCAGCAGGTCGATGAGCTGCGTGATCCGAGCGCGCGTGAGCCCGAGCTTGCGCGCCAGTGCGGCCTGGTCGGCCACGAGCCCGCGCTCGATGGCGGCCTCGAGATGGTGCGCGAGGGCGAGCTGGCGAGCGACCTTGGCGGGCCGGCGCACGGGCTCGGCCTTGTCGGGCGGCGGCGTCGGGGTGCGCCCGACGCGGCGGCTCCGGTGCCAGAACACCTTCTCCTCGATGATCCGGTAATCGCTCGCTGTCCTCTGCTCCTCGGTCGTCTGCTCGTCCGTCATGCCGCGTCCCTCGTGCCCGAGGCGGCGCCGAAGTCGCTCAGCTCGACCCGGCAGGTGCCCTTGTCCTCGTCGACGACCTCCTTGTCGATCAGGGCCCGCAGGAAGCGCCCCTGGTTGTCGGGCGACATGTTCACCCAGACCTTCGCGAAGTCGCGGAGCGCGGCGACGAACCAGGTGTGGTCTCGCTTGGCGATTTCGAGCTCGGCGGCGTCCCGTTCGAGGTCGCGGAGTTGCTGCTCGCACCCGGCGAGGCGATCAGCTTCGACGCCGAGCTTCTGCTCGACGAGTTCGCGGGCGCGCCCTTCGAGGCGCAACACCTCCTCGGCGAGCTTGGATGCGGTCGTCGAGGTCTCGGCGATCTTCGCCACCAGTTCCGTACGCAGCTTGCCGAAGTCCTCGTCCTTGCCGGTGGTGAGCGTCTCGAGGTGCGCGGCAACGCGCTTGGCCAGCGAGCCGTTGGCGGCTGTCTCGGAGATGCGCGCGACGACGAACTCCTTGATCGCGGGCGCTGGCAGCGACTGCGCGGGGGGAGGTTGGGGTTCGCCGGAGCGGGGAGCGCGCAGACCGGCTCGGTGTCCTTCCTTCAGCGCTTCATCCAGGACCTCCGACCTTTTTCCCCACGTGCATGTGCTCGTGCCGGACGGCCTCTTCCTGCTCCCAGGCGACGGCGCGGAGAGCTGCCAGTTCCACGCCCTGCTGCCCTACACGGACGATGACGTCTTAATGCTCACCGTGCGCCTTGCGGAGCGCCTCCAAACCGTCGCTCAACGGCAGCTGGAGCCGAGCGGTGGTCACTCCGACGGGGAGGACGCCCACGCAGAGGACGCACTCGTCCGCCAATGCGCCAGCGCCCCCGAGAGCACGAAATCCGAGCCTTCCCACCGGCGCGCGGCCCCGAAGCCCCTGTGCGCGAACGTCGAGGGCTTCTCTCTCCACGCAGCCCGCTCCGTCGCCGCCCAGGACCCAACCGGTCTGGGGCGCCTCTGCAGCTACGGTCTTCGGGCACCCTTCTATGTCGGCGAATGCGGATAGGAAGTTCCATCGCGCTTTCGGGAGCGCGAGGTGGGTACAGGTGGAGCGGGTTGCGTGGGAGAGGTGGACGGAGGAGTATTGGCGGGGGCGCTGCGGTCGGTAGCAACGGTCGGGCGGGGGGGGGGCACCTTGGGCTCTGGCGGCTTGCAGTGGGCTTGTAGTGGGTGGTCTGTTGGGGGCGACGGGTCTGAGCGGGCGGATCTGTCGGAGCGCCCGGCCGCGATGGGATCGAGGGTGGGCTGGTGCCTCAGCAGAACTTCCGGGAGACGCCTGCTCCTGGGACAGGAGGGGCGCGGCGCTGCGGGGCTCGCGGTGGGCCGCGGCCGGCGGGAGCCTCGGGGGAATCGTCGAGGACCTGTGGGTGTGTGAGGTCGTCCGTCCAGGGTGGAGCCCCCTCGAACGCGGGCTGCGGGTCAGGGGCCCTCGCGAGCGGCGGTGGGGCGGTCGGCAATCTGAGGTGCGCCAGGATTCGCTTGACGACGTTGGCGTCGGTCAAGTAGGCGAGGACGACCATGGGCGCCGCACACCGCGTGCACATCAACACGTCCACGTCGAGTGTGCGAAGGAGCAGTGCCGCCCTGGAGAGGCGTCTCCGCGGCGGGAGGCCGGTGGCGTGAATCGTCGGGGCGTTTTGGTTCTGCGGGGGCGGAGGTGGGGCCGCGCCTGCTCGGTTTGTGGCTTCTCCGTTCGGCGTCGAGTCGTACGGTCTGGAGAGCCTCGGGTCGGCTGCCGCGCCAGGCACCGTTCCGCCGTGCGGAGGGGCGGGGGGCTGCATTGATGCAGGAGCTGACGGGGGGACCGCCAAGTGTCTGGGGGATCGATCCACCGAACTCGGATGGGAAGCGGCTGTTGCGCCGCACGATCTCGCGCGGTCCGACGAGAGGGATGCCGCAGGGCGCGGAAGTGGCTCGCGAAATTGTGAGCGCCGGCGAGAATACCGTGGTATCTGACCAGATTTCCGCATGGAGCAGGAAGTAGGGCCACCAGGCGACGGAAGAGGTCGAGCGGGTCGAGGTTCAGCTCCGTGCGGCCGCCCACGGCCTTGCGCAGCTCGTAGCTGACCCGCCCGTCCGGCAGGACGGAGAATCGCTCGACGGAGAAGGGTGCCCGAAGGCCGTAACGACAGAGGCGCTCAGGCCTTTGGTGTGGCGCGCCGGCACGGTCGCGACCAGGTCGGTCCCGCGCACCAAGGCGAGCGCTGACGCGAAGCCGCCGACGACGGCGGCCACGTCTCGCTCGAGCCCGAGCAGCGCCAGGGCGTCGTCGACCGGACCGCCGCCCGTCCCTCTGCGGGACGCCACGACGTGTCGACAGCCCGCGTAGCCCTGCGCCGTCACTTCGCCGCCTGCGAGGGGGTGCCCCGGCCGGACCGCTCCCACGAACCGGTCCCGGAAGAGCCCCTGGGCGCGAAGCTCCGAGCCTGTCCCGGTGCCGACCACGCCGGTCTCCAGATCGATCTCTCCGTCCCGGAGGGGGCCGCTCTCCTTGGTCAGCTTCTGGACGAACCGCAGCCGCACCCCCGGTGCGTCGGCAGCCACCCGCGCGATGAGGGCCGGGCCGAACGTCTCGACGAACCCGTCGCTGGTCCGGAGGGTGAACGTCCGGACGAGCGTGCGCACATCGACGGCGGCGCCGGGGTGGAGCAGGGCTCTGGCCTCCTGCACGACGGGACCCACCCGCTGAGCGAGCTCCGCCGCCCGCGGCGTCGGGACGAGCCGGCGCCCCGCTCGGACCAGCAAGGGGTCGCCTGTCACCTCGCGCAGCCGGGCGAGGGTGCGGCTCATCGCGGACGCGCTCAGGCGCAGGCGGCGGGCGGCGGCGGCGACGCTCCCCTCCTCGAGCAGGACGTCCAGCGCCACCAGCAGGTTCAGGTCCGGTGTCTCCATGGCCGGAGCATAGCCCGCACCCCGAGCTGGTTCCAAGGCCGCGTCATGGTCCCGAGGCCGTGCGAGCGGAGCAGCGCTCACATCGGGGGCGCTCCGGGTGGTCGTCGAGGGCGTGCGCGTGTGCCCCGCCCTCGCCACCCCGTAGCATGGCGTCAGACGCATGGTTCAAGTGCATATCGTGCGCCTTCCGCCATGCGACGGGGGCCTCTATGCTCCCCTCAGTCCCGAACGATCCCCCCACGGATGTCCGCGCCTGACCGAGGAGGTCTGCATGATCCAGTCTGCTCGCACCGGGACCGAGATGCGGGTCTCGGTCCTCACACCGACCACGTCGTGGGCGCTCGTCGCCCTGTCTCTCTCGATGCTGCTCTCATCACTCGCGACGAGCATGGCCAACGTGGCACTCCCGACCCTGGCGCGGGCGTTCTCTGCCCCGTTCGGAGCTGTCCAGTGGGTGGTCCTTGCGTACCTCGTCTCGCTCACCGCAGCGATCATCGCAGCCGGGCGACTGGGCGACGTGCTCGGCCGCAGGACGCTGCTCCGCGCAGGGTTGGCCGTGTTCACGGTGGCCGCGCTGGTGTGCGGCCTTGCCCCCGGGCTGTGGCTCCTCGTCGCCGCCCGCGCCGTGCAGGGGGTCGCCGCGGCCGCCATGATGGCCCTGCCCCTCGCGTTCGTGGGCGAGATCGTCCCCGCCGAGCGCACCGGCGGCGCCATGGGGCTGCTCGGCACCACGTCCGCGGTCGGCACGGCCCTCGGCCCGTCCTTGGGGGGCGCGCTCATCGACTGGCTTGGGTGGCAGGCGCCCTTCTTCGTCCAAGTCCCGCTGGGTCTCATCACCCTGTCTCTCGCCGGCTGGGCCCTCCCGGCCGCACGCCGGAGTCACGCCGTCGCCCCGTCCCGCTCCTCTCACAGGCGTCCAGGCCGGTCGAACGAGGCGGATCCAGATGCGCGGCAAACGAGCGTCTGGCCCCCGGAGGCTGGGCACAGCGATGTCGAGGACGACGGGCGTCTCGTCGACGTGCCGGCGCCCACGGATCGCTCCGCTGAGCGCAGAGGCGGGTTCACGGGCGCGCTGGAAGTGCCGGGCACGGTGCTGCTCGCGGTGGCCCTGGCCTGCTATTCCCTCGCGGTCACGCTGGGCCGCGGACACTTTGGGGTGGTGAATGGCGTCCTCGGCCTGGGCGCGGCCATCTCGGTCGCTCTGCTCGTGCGGACCGAACGGCGGACCACTTCGCCGTTGCTGAGCCCGGCGGTGTTTCGGAGCCCCGCGACGCTCGCCAGCCTCGCGGCCAACATGGTCGTCTCGGCGGTGGTGATGGCGACGCTGGTGGTCGGCCCATTCCACCTCTCCCGAGCCCTCGGGCTCGACACCGGCGAGGTCGGGCTCGTCATGTCCTTCGGACCGCTGGTCGCTGCGCTCGCCGGCGTGCCCGCCGGGCGCCTCGTCGACCGGATCGGGCCGAACCGCGCGGTCCGTCTGGGTCTTCTCGCAGTTCTGGGGGGCGCCGCGGCACTCGCGGCTGCCTCTCGGGCACTGGGTGTGCCGGGCTACGTCGCCCCCGTCGCCGTCCTGACGGCGGGTTACGCCCTGTTCCAGGCGGCCAACAACACGGCCGTCATGCGAAACGTCGCCCCGGAGGCGCGTGGGCTCGTCTCCGGCACCCTCACCCTGTCCCGCAATCTGGGGCTCATCACGGGGGCGTCAGTGATGGGCGCCCTGTTTCTCATCGGGGCCGGAGACGTGGGGACCGCCACCGCCGAGGCGATCACGGCCGGAACGCGAATGACCTTCGGAGCTGCTTCTGGACTGCTCGTCCTGGTCATTCTCGCGTTGCAGGGAAGGACTGGAGGTGCGCCATGACGACGAAGGCAGTGTCTCGCACGATCCTCCGCCTGACGTGAGTCGCGGGGCTCCTGACAGGGGCGGCCTCTCCCGAAGGGGACAGCTCGCGGGCACGCTGTCTGCCCGCCTGCACCAGCCCTAGCGGGTCCGGGCACTCCAGGCTGCCCCCGGATCACCACAGGATCGGTCGTCCGTGGTTCAAGGATCGGGGTCCATCTCACCCCTCACCGCGCCGCCCGCGCCAGCAGCCTCCCGGTCGCGTGGTCCAGCGCGATGGTCAGCGTCGCCAGGTCCGCGCGGGCGCGGCGCTCGTGGAGCTGGGCCTCCTGGAGCTGCTACCGCGCGATCACCAAGTCGAGGCTCGTCGCCGCGCCGGCCTCGAACGCCGCCTGGCGCCCCTGCATGGACAGGTCCGCCAGCTCCACCGTGCGCGCCGCCAGGGACATGCGCTGCCGGGCCGCGGCGATGCGGTCGCTCAGGTCCACGGCGTGGGCGGCGACTCGTTCGGCGGCCGCCTGCTCGCTGTCCCCCTGCACGCGCGTCGAGTCGCCGTCCTGCTGCGCGGCCACGTGGATCATGCCGGCGTCCTGGGTGTCGGCGAGGCACCGCTGCACTGTGAGCGGCGGCATGATCCCGTGATCGTCCTGGCCCATCCCCGACTGGCCGTTGCCGCGGAGCACACCCACCACGGTGCGGCCGGCCATGCCGGCGCTCAGGCCGGCCCCGAGCGGCTCCTGGGCTCCGAGCGGCTCCGTCGCCCCCGACGCCCTGAGCACGCACGCCCCCGACGCCAGCGCGGCGGGTTCGGGGAGCAGCCCCTGCACGCCCTCCCAGTTTCCGATGGGGAGGAGGTCGGCGGCCGTGCCGACGACCGCCGTCCAGTCGACGCTGCCGAACACCACAGTGGCCATGTCCATGACCGCCAGCGCCACCAGGATCCCCGAGACCTCGCGCCCGGTGGCCAGGGCGTCACCCTGGTCGAAGGGCGGCGCTGTGGAGCGTGTGCCGCCCGGGCAGCGCCCATGGGTCACCGGAGTGACGACCAGCAGTCTGCGCCCGAGGCGCGTCACCTGCTCCGTGACGCTCCGGGTCGTCGTCTGTCCGAGGTGCACCATGATGGCGGTCGCCCCAGCGGCTCCCGTCGACACGGCCGAGTGCCTCGAAGATGCGTTCGCGATTCGGGGGCGGGCCCCCCCGGGCCGTCGTCGCACACCCCGACCACCGCCGCGGAGCCGCTGCGCGCCAGTGGGAGCGTGAGGCGGCCCGCGGAATACCGGGCGGCGTTCTCGGGCACGTTGCGCACCCGGGGCACGCCGCCCGCCAGCGTGTGCCGTCAGAGGCAGGTGGCGTCAATGGTGAGGACGAGGGGCCCTGTGCCCGCGCTGAAGTCCCTGTAGAGCTTCACCGCGTAGGTCTGGTTGGGGCCGTAGGGGAACTTCAGGGTGATCCAGCCGGAGCCCTGGGTCTTCTGGACGGGGACCATGGGGCCGCAGCTCGCGGCGCCGATGGTCAGGACCTCGGCGGCGTAGACCGGGTCCTTGTTGGGGAGGCTGAGGTACACGGTCGCCTGGCCCGATGCCGCGGCGCCCTGCGTCGAGAAGCCCAAGGCAGCGACGCCACCCTCCACCGGGATCGAGACCGCGACGGCCTGGGCGCCGCAGTCCACGACGGCGCCGAGCTGGCCGCAGGGGGGCGCTGCGGGCTTGCAGGCGCCGCCCTGGCAGACGCCGCCGTCGCATTGGCTCCCATCCTCCACGGGCGCCGGCGGCAGGCAGCTCCCGTCGCCAGGATCACAGCCAGCCGCCGTCATGCAGGGGCCCGCATCGTCACACTCCACGACCTGACCCGGCAGGCAGTCTCCATCCGCGCAGTAATCGGCCGTCGTGCAGCCGTCGCCGTCGTCGCACTCTCCCTCGGCGGGCTCCACCACACACCCGGTCGCAGGGTCGCAGGCGCCCGAGAGGCACGGCGCGTCGACCCCACAATACGGCGCCTGCCCCGGTGTGCACTTGCCCAGCACGCACGTCTCCGCGCCGTTGCACGCGTCGCCGTCGTCGCAGTCGGCGTCCTCCGCGCACGGCGTGCAGTCCTCGATGGGGAGGTTCTCGCAGGACCACAGCTTGCTCGCCAGATCAGGCACGCAGGCGTCCCACGTGCAGGGTTTGCCGTCGTCGCAATCTGACGCCGTCTTGCAGCACGTCTCACGAGACCATGGATACATGCACTTGCCCAGCACCGGCACGATCAGCAAGGGGTCGCACACATTGGCCGTGCAGGGGTTGCCGTCGTCGCAGTCCGTGTCCGCGGTGCAGCAGTCTTCCCACAGTTGGTTCTTGCAGGTGCCATGAGCGCCTGGCGTCCCCGCCGGGCCGGCCCCACTCCAGTCGCACGTGTCGTAGGTACAGACGATGCCGTCGTCGCACTCCGCCTCCTCCATGCAGCAGCCCTCGGCGCGCACGTTCACGCAGGCGTTGTCGACGCAGCCGTCTTCTGTGCAGGAGTCTCCGTCGTCGCACTCCACGTCGAAGATACAGCACCCCTCGATGGCGTCGTTGTGACACTGCTTCACGAAGGTCGCGTTGTCGGGGCTCAGCGTGAACGTGCATGCGTCAGCCGTGCAGGTGTTTCCGTCGGCGCAGTCCGCGTCGGTCTGGCAACAGTCTCCAGCGGCGAGGGCGCACTGTCCGACGAGCGGGACGCACGACGGGGTCGTGCAGGGATCGGTGTCGTCCACACATGACGCCACGGGTCCCGGGACACAGATCCCGGTGTCGTCGCACGCGTCGCCCAGCGTGCAGGAGTCGCCATCCTCGCAGGCGGTCCCCTCCGCGGCAGGCGTGACGACACAGATCCCGAGCGCCGGCTCGCAGTGGCTCTGGGTGCACCCGGCCTCCGTCGGGATCGCGTCCAGCACGTTCGACAGGCCCCAGCAGTCGGCGTCGAGTCCGCACGTCACGGGCAACCCCTCGCAGGCCGGCGCGCTCGCCCCCCCCACGACCGGATAGCCCTTCTCGTCGCACAGCCCGTGGCGCAGCACCTGGTGCTGAGCCGGGTTGGGCTGCACCAGGCAGCAGGCGAGCGCGCACTCGGCGCCTGGCCGCACCGTCCCACCCAGCGCCGAGCAGACGCTCGCGTCCGTGACCGACCAGCTCGGCCCCCCGAAGCCATAGCGGCAGCACACCTCGACGCACGTCTCTTCCGTAAGGACGACCCCCCCGTCGAGCTCGCACGAGCCCCGGGTCGTCGTCAGGGGCCCGGCCGGGCTCTCGCAGCAGACGGTGTCGCAGCGGTCCGACGCCACGATCTTCTTGCCTGGGACACCCTCGCAGTTCGGCCAGGGCGTGAGCAGCGCGGTCGCGGTCGCGGAGTCCTCGCAGCAGACGGGGCCGCACGCCTGCTCCGGGATGGCCTTGCCGCCGTTGATGGCGCACTCGAAGGCCGACAGGTCGGCGAGCACGCCGCTCGGGAGCTGGCAGCAGACCAGCGCGCACTCGGACCAGGGCGCCGCGACGCCCCCCGTCGCGGCGCACTCGGCCACCTTGCGGAAGCGCGCGTCGACGTCGGTCTTGCAGCAGTCGACCATGCAGGCGCCGAGCTCCACGATCACGCCCGGGCACTCACCGGCAAGGGTGAACGCCCACGTGCCGCCCTGGTGACAACAGGCATCCTCACACTGCGCCGCGTCGGCGGGGTGGCCGCCCTCGCCCACGCACTCCGCCAGCGCGCGCTGGGCGAGCTTGCCTGCCTTTGCGCCACCCTGGGCGCAGCAGACCGGGTCGTCGGGCTGGGGGCAGGGCTCTGGAAGGAAGACGCCACACTCCCCACCATGCACCACACCCTTCGCCGCACCGCACGCGGGGGCCGCGAGGTTGGAGCAGCTCCCGTCCGGGAGGCAGCAGCCCTGGGCCTTCGGGCACAGGTCGGGCGAGCAGGTCCCAGCCAGGTACATGGGCCAGCCGCTCGGGGGCGAGCAGTCGTGGGGCGCTGCGAGGCTGCACGACCCTGCGCTCGAGCAGCACGGGACGACCTCGCAGTACGCATCGAGGCACGACTTCCCGATGATGGTACCACCTGCAACGGTGCACTGGTTCAGCGTGAGCGACTCGCACTGCATGTCGACGCAGCAGGCCAAGGCGCAGTCCGGCGGCACCGTGTGCTGGCAGGCATGGTCGACGCAGGTATTGACCGTGCAGACGTCGTCGTCCGCACAGTCGGCGTCCACGTTGCAGCAGTCGGGGACCGCGGACACCTTGCACGCGTTGGTCGTCTTGTCGCAGACACCCGCGGTGCAAGGGTCTCCGGTCGAGCAGTCCGAGTCGGCGAGGCAGCACCCGCTCACGTTTGAATAAACGCACCGGGCCCCCACGCAGTCTGCTGTCTGGCAGATCGTTCCACCCGTGCAGTCTGCGGCCGAGGTGCAGCATCCGGTCTCGAAGGCCTGACAGATACCGCCAATGCACTCCACGGAGCTGCAGGGGTCTCCAGAGCCGGGGCAGTCGAGGTTCGTGGCGCAGCAGAAGCCGACGACTCCCTGGCAGACCCCTGCCTTGCAGGAGTCCCCGTCCGTACACGAGAGCCCGTCGTCGCACGGCGTCCCATCGGGCAAGGGCTCGTTGCACGCCCCCGTCGCGGAGTCGCAGGCATCGCTGGTGCACGGCTTGCCGTCGTCCTCGCAGCTCTTCACCGGCCCCGGCTTGCAGACCCCCACGTCACAGGAGTCGCCGACGGTGCAGGGGTCTCCATCGTCGCACGGACCCGTCGAGGGGCGGGACGCGCACGACCCGACGTTGGGGTCCGCCCCGGGGAGCGGCTTCTGGCAGTGTCGCTCCCAGCAAAGGTGCGTCGCCTTCGGACAGTCCCAGTCGTAGAAGCACCCCTGGGCCACGAAGGTGCCTGCTCCCAGCTCCGCGTCGACGACCTCGCACTGGCACGACAGGTTGCAGACTCCGGTGTACTCGGTCGCCGACGTGGATCCTTTTGCATGGGCGAAGACCGAGCACTTCTTGGTCGGCGTCTCGCACGACTCTCCGAGGGCCGTCTGGACGACTCCGTCTCCGCAGCCCTGGAATCTCTCGACCCGGTCGGCGCCCCCCAGCTTGCCGCTGCTCACGAGCTTGTGGATGCTGTTCGCCAGCGCAAACGGGCTCCCGTTTCCGAGCTTGGATCCGTCGGGCACCCGCTTGCCGGCGAGCGCAACGATCCCGCCAGCCCAGACGACACAGCTCTGCCCGTCTGCGGCAGGACCTTGGAAGAGCTGGAACAGCGGCGGATTGACCACGGCGGAGCTCATCGCCGCGGCCACGGCGTCCCACTCCGCGCCGGTGATCTTCCAGCAGATGCGATAGTGCCAGGCGGCGCCCCCGTCGTTGCGGACATCGCCCGGGCCGACGACCCGGGCACTCTCCAGCCAGAGAAATGACGGCTGGGACGAGCGCTGCACCGTGTTCTCCCACGACGCCTTCTCGGCAGACCCGTCTCCGGTGACCGTTCCCCCTTCAGGGACCTTGGGGAGCGGGCCGGAGTTGGCGCCGTGCCCGTACAGGTAGAGGCCGCGCCGCCACTCGTCGTCCCCCTGGGACAGCCCGACGAAGGCGTGCCCGGAGAAGGTCTCCACCGGCCCGGCATCGCCTGCCTCGAGGCGGTCGGAGTACACGTAGAGGCACAGCCACTTCTGGTCCACGGCTCCCACGGGATCGTCTGCCTTGGTGTCGCCCCTGTCGAGCACGGCGCCGTCCGAGGTGAAGGGGGGCGGCGCAAACGTGGGGAAGCTCGCCACGGTGGGCCGCGCGTTCTCCAGGAAGGCGAGCACCGTCTCACGCGCGCCGGCGCTCACCTCGGTGCTGGCCCAGGCGACGAGCTCGTCGAGGCGGGGCTCCGCCTCGGCGCGGAAGGTCGGCCAGTCGAAGCCCGGCCCCGGAGGGCTTGCCCAAGGCTCATGCCAGTAGGGGAGGGGCACCATGCGCACGGCCACATCGGCCGCCCGCACGAGCAGGCCCTGGGCAACGGCGTCGTGAAGGCCGAGGCGCGCGACCAGTGCGGGCAGGTGGTCGAGCTGGTCGCGGCACCCATCGCCATCTGCGTCATGGGAGACGACGGTAGCGCCTGGCAGCAAGAGCGTGCTGTCGTAGCAGCCGTCCCCATCCCCGTCGAAGACGATGCCGTCCGCCTCGAAGGCCAGGAGCAGTGGCGCCTTGGAGGCGGCGCGGAGGAACGACGCTCCGCCGGCGCACACGTCGGCACCGTCCAGCGCCTCGGCAAAGGCGGCGAGCGACGCCTGGGTGCCAGGCTCGAGGACCGTGGTGAGGGCGGTGGCGGCGCCCGCATCGAGACAGCCGGCGCCCTGGAGGAGCCCGATGGCTCGGGCGACGTCGCCGGCCACCAGGGCGTGGGCGGCCTGTGCCGGGGTCTGCGCGGTGTCCGTGGCGCTGGACGTGTCCGCGGCGTGCGAGGCCGACGGATCGCCGCCGGTGCAGGCGCCGGCCAGGAGCAGGAAGATCAGGATCACGGCGGTGAATCGGTCCACGGTTGCCTCCTCGCGCAGGTGCTGGACGCAGAACCCCAGCAGGGAGGCTCCCCATCTCCCCGCGACCATCACTGAGTCGGTCACCCGGGACCCTAGCACCGCCAGGAAGCCATGTCCACGATCAGAGCGTCATGGGCGATTTGTGTGCATGTGCGCCGTTCAATGCCCAGGACGCCGCTCGTAGGGCCGAAGTTCTCCGGATCCAGCAGCGATCCTGCCTCCTTCGTGCGCTGGAGGTGCGCTCCCGCTCGCGCCCGGAGGAGTTGCGCCCCGGGCACGCCTGCGTTGTCGTTGCCGGAGCACGGGGGGCGCGACCCCCGCCTGCGCGCCGCAGCGGTGACTTGCCGCAGGGCAGTCGGACCGTTTCGCGTATCAGACCCCGTGAGGAGCAGACGCGGTGGGCTGAGAAGGGGACTACAGCTTTCGAAACAGGTGGCGGTTCACATCCGGCTCGAAGCCGCACCGCAGATAGAGGGCCCTGGCCCGCTCGTTCCTGGGGGTCACCTCGAGCCGCAGGGCCACGACGCCCCAGTGCGCCGCGACGTGCTCGAGGAAGTCGGACCCGATGCCGCTCCCCCGCCAAGGCGGGCGCACGTAGATCTCGTCGATGGTCGCGATGTCCCCGCCATACTCGTTGCTCCAGAACGGGATGACGATGGCGTAGCCGATGGTCTGCCCACCCACGTCGAGCAGGACAATCCGTCCCTTGTCCGGCCTGGCGAGGAGCTCAGCCGCGGTCCGGCGGACCTTGTCGCGGGTGATCGCCTCGCCGGAAGGATCCTCGGCATAGAGCGCCAGGACCATCTCTTCGAGCTCGGGCAGCTCGGGCTCCGTGAAGGGGCGGTATGTGACGAGTCTCATGGTGCCTCCCACGTCGGCCTCCCTGGAGTGCCGTCAGGGAGACAGCTTCGGGAACTCCTTCTGCAAGAACTTCCGAATCACGTTCGGGGCGAGCCCCTGGGCCGTCAGGCTCTCAGCACGGAAGGCGATCAGCTGGCAGTATCCACAGTCGAAGCCGTGCATGTCCTTGAAGCAGTCTATGGCCGACAGGTGCCCGATGGACGGGCCGCAGCCGCAGGCGCAGAACGCGCACTCCAGGACGTCCTGGTGCGCGACGGCCGCCTTGTAGGCGCGATACGCCGGGCCGTTCTTGGCCTTGTCCGCCGTGAAGGCCGCGGCGACCTCGGCCTTCGTCCAGCCCTCCTCCTCGAAGTCGGGCACATCCGGGTCGATGGGCGCCTGGCCCGCGTACTTGGTGCCGAGCTCACAGACGACCTCCGCGGGCACCGAGCCGATGGCGTCCACGGAGGCCGGTTCGTTGGGGTCCATGGGGGCGCCGACGTCGTGGGTGTGGTCTCCGTCTTCGTGCGAGTGTGGGACCGTCTCGGACGCGCCGCCCCCGTGCCCCGCCTCGCAGCCGCACGCGAGGACGAGGCAGGCGATGGCGAAGATGCGGGTGATCGGCCGCCCGGCTGGACCTCTGCCGTTCATGCGTGTGCTCCCTGGGCGGTCCTGCTCCGCCGCGGTACGACCTCGCTGCCGGCGCGCCCACCGCGCGCTCGCCGGCTCGCGCATGCCACCATAGCGGGTCGGGCCCCCGGGCGGCAACCTGAACCATGCGTGCGGTGCGGCTCCCGGTTGCCGCGCCGTCACCGCCTGGCTACGGTTGCCGCGCCATGGAGGTCCCCGCGGGCGTCGCGACCTTCCACCCGGCCTTCGAGGCGACTGAGTAGGTACTGCTGGCGGTGGGCATCTCCTGCCCGCTCCGACCCTCGCCCCCCCTGCACGGCGCGCGACCACGCGCGGTTGGTGCCGCCCCTTGCGGGGTGACAAGGCACGCAGTACCGTCGAAGTAACGTCCCAATTCGAAGCGCGTGCCTTGGAGGTGTCGTCATGGGGTCCCGTCTCCATGCGTCGGTGGTCCGCGTAGTGCTCTCCTGTGCGCTCTTCGCCCCGGCCTGCGGTGGCGGAGGGAGCGCAGCCGAGGAGTGGACGAGCTCCGAGGAGCTCGAGCTGCTGAAGGGGCTCGACGAGCCGGTCATCCTGACGGAGCAGCAGCTCGACGAGCTGTTCCCGCTCGTGGAGGAGAGCGAGCCCGTCGAGGACGAGGAGTCTGAAGAGGACCTGGCTCTGCTCGACGTCACCAACGGGGGGGCGCTCGAGGCTCGCCTGGCCGCCTACGTCCCGACGGCGGAGGGGACGTACTTCACGATCCAGCCGCACCCCAACGTGCCTGCGGCGTTCGTCGAGGCGACCCGCAAGGGCATCCTGTTCGGCATGGACAACTTCGACAGGCTGTTCCCCGCCTTTTCACTCCACGCGGCGGCGGCGGCGGCCCCGTTCGACGTCGTCTTCTTCGACACCGCGAAGGATGGCACCGGGTTTCGGGCCTCCGTCAGCGCCTGCCCCAACCCGAGCGGCGACTGGGCGGCCTGCCGGACCAGGCTGAACATCCCCTACGACGCCGGCAAGGCGGTCCGCGCGGCGACCTTCGTGCACGAGCTCGGACACGTAGCCCACGGGTACTACACGCGCTCCTCGGGGTACGTGAAGGCCGGGGGAGTGGTCATGGGTCCCTTCCGGCACAAGGACTTCTCCTGGCAGCGCGAGGGCTCCGCGCAGTTCATCACGGCGCGCAGCCCGGACTGGAGCGCCTATGACCGCCTCGGGTCCGGTCGGTGCGCCTTCGAGGCCCTGCAGCGGGGGGCCACCGCGTGGAAGGACTTCGGCCCCACGGGCGGAGAGCACTTTCTGCCGTACCAGATGGCGCTGCTCCTGGACTCCGTGACGTGGCACCACTTTGCCGACGACCGCTCGTGGCTCCTCGGCTGGTGGGTGGCGCGCCCCGACGGGCGTGACAAGACGCGCCCCGAGTCCGCCGCGCGGGCGCTGCTCCGGACCCTGTCTCCGCGCTCCGACGCCGTGGACACGAGCGGCGCCAACAAGATGGTGGTCAGCGCCGGCTACGACCTCTTCGCGCGCGGCCGCAACCCCTGGACCACGCGCACCCTCTCGAAGGACTGCTTCAGCGTGACCGGCACCCCGTTCGCCGGGGCCACGCCTGGCGCGGCGACGCTCACGGTGCCGGCCATCGCCTTCGACGGCGTGCGGATCCCCATCAGCCCTGGGGCGACGAACGACCTGAAGGGCCTCCGCGTCAGCCTGGTGGCGGACCGGCAGGAGAACGCCCGGGCGGTCGTGTTCGCCGCGAAGATCGACCCCTGGATTGCCTGCATCCAGGGGCTCGGTGTCGGTGCGCTCGGGAGCAGCGCGCCCCGCCAGAAGTGCAACGAGCAGTATGCTCAGGCCATCGGCGCCCTCACCCCCGAGAACGGCTACCAGCGCACCCTCGCGGTGACCGACGCCATCCGGAGTCGCCTCGACGGCGCAGAGGTCCTCGCCGTGGTGTTCCACCACCTGACGCCCGGCTCGCCGTTCACGCCGATCACGGCGACGGTCACGGTGGAGGTCCCGGGCGCCCAGGACCTCACGATCACCCTCAAGAACGCCTCCAGCGTCGACCACGTACACTTCTACACGACGGGCGACTCGATCTTTTCGGGGACCTCGGTGGATGCAGGGAGCACCGGTACCATGACCGTCAACGTGGTGCCCGGTGAGGGCGTCGGCATCTCCGTCGCCATCCCCTCCGACACGGGGCCACAGTTCGCGACCTCCACCACCTGCCAGCCGACGGATGCGCCCACCAACCCGACCGTCACCTACACCGGCGTGCTCACCTGCACGGGGTTCTGAGTCTGACGCCCTGCGTCTCGGCTGCCCTGACAGGATCAGCAACAACTAGCTGCACGCCCCTCATGGCCGCCTTCGGGCGCCTCGGCCCCGCCCAACCCCGGGAGGGACCCGAAGTACATCCACGGGGTTGGCCGAGGCCGATCCGCCGCGTGC
>BTVJ01000090.1:0-30923 GCA_045863395.1 Myxococcales bacterium | reverse complement strand
AAGCAGCGGCTCGGCCGCGACTGGCCCGAGGCCTTCTTCCCGAGCGCCTCGTCCGGTGGCCATGAGGCCGCGCCGGACGAGGACGCGGCGCCCGAGGCGCAACCCGCCGAGGCGTAACGCCCGGCGACTCCCCCCCGCAGGGACCGCCCCGACGATCCGAAACAACCACCCGATGAGGCACGCGCCGACCTGGTGAGGCGTCGAAGGTCGAGGTCGCGGCTCCCCGCATCGACTTTTGCGGCGTCGAACGTCGATGGGATGCGCCAACGGGTCGGGTTGTGACGCCTCGCAGGTCCATCGGGTGCCTCGCACCATGGATATTTCACGCGTCGCAGGTCGATGCGCGGAGCCTCCGCAGGCTTCTGTGAGCCGTCGCACGTCGATGGGATCGGCGACGACCTGGATGTTTCGGGTCCCCGGGGCGTCCACGACGCCAGGGCGGGACCGACTTGCGGCCGACGGCCCGTGGAGTACCATGGGCGCCCCGGGGCCTTGACGGGCCGGAACCCGCGCAGCCATCAACGCAGTGGAGGACCACCCATGGCAGTGCCCGCCGCACCGCGCGGCCAAGGAAAGAAGGCCACCGAAGCGCGCAACGGCACCGCGAGGGCTCCCCGCGCCGTCGCCCGCGTCGAGGTGTGGAGCCTCTTCGGCCTCTACCACCACCGGATCGTGCTGAAGCGGGACCTCGGGGAGCGGGTCACGATCCTCCACGGTCCCAACGGCATCGGCAAGACGGTGCTGCTCCGCATGATCGACGCCTTGTTCCGCGGAGACCCATCGAGGCTGGCGGAGGTACCCTACGAGCGGTTCCAGGTGGAGCTCACCGACGGCACGATCTTCGAGGTGCGGCCCCAGGCCGGCAAGACCAAGCGCGGCGGCGGCCCAACGCGAGCGCTGGAGTTCAGGTACCAGCCGCGAGGCGCCGACGCAGAGGTCAAGGAACTCGATCTGCTGGACGGCTCGGCCGCGCGCAAGAGAATGCCCCCGTGAGTCCGCCCGCTCGACGGCGGCCTCTGGGTCGATGGAGAGGTCGGAGACGTTGGGCCCCTCGCCGAGATACTCGGGCGGTGCGGAATCCTGACGCAGCCCGTGCCGTTCGAGCAGCACCGCGCCGACATCCGCGTCCACTTCATCGAGGCCCAGCGCCTGATGCGCGTGGAGACCCTGGACCGACGCCGCTTCACCGGAGTCGAGCGCCCGCCCGTAGAGGCGTCGGCCCGGGAGTGCGCGCGACACCTGGGCGACAGGCTCCGCAACGAGCTGTCAGTCTATGCGAGCAGCTCGCAGCGGCTCGACCAGACCTACCCGGTCCGGCTCATGACGGAGCACCTGGAGCCACTCAGCGACCTGGAATTGGCACGCCGCCTCGAAGACATCGAAGAGAAGCGCACGGAGCTCGCGACGCTCGGGATCCTCGGCGACGACGCCGCCGCCCCGCAGGCGGCACCGCTCCAGAAGCTCGACGACTCACAGCGCCGCGCCCTGACCCTGTACGTGAACGACACGGCGCAGAAGCTGGCAGTCCTCGACACCGTGGCCACCCGCACCCGCCTGCTCGTCGAAGGGCTCAATGGGCGACTCCGCAACAAGCGCCTGCGCATCGACCGGCAGAAGGGCTTCGTCGTCGAGCTGAGCGACGGTCGCGTCATCGACCCCGGCTCGCTGTCGTCGGGTGAGCAGCACGAGCTGATCCTCCACTACGGTCTGCTCTTCAGAACGGAGCCCGAGACCCTCGTGCTCATCGACGAGCCGGAGCTGTCCCTGCACGTCGCGTGGCAGAAGACCTTCCTGGACGACCTCTTGCGCATCACGGACGCGGTGAAGCGCGACGTGGTGCTCGCCACCCACTCGCCCTTCATCGTCGGCGCGCGGTCGGACCTGCTCGTCGCGCTGGACGGGGGGGAGAATGGCGGCCGGTAGGCCCGCCGCCTGGGCGCGCAGTCCCGGGGACATCGAGGCGGAGATCCGCATGCAGCGAACGACCCACGCGGGCGCCTTCCTGGTCGTCGAAGGCGACGACGACCACGCCTTCTGGAAGCCCCGCGTCGCTGTGACCTGCTCCCTTGTGCTGGGCAGCGGCAAGTCCTCGGTGGTTGGGACCCTCGTCCGCCTCGACGGCGACCCGTCCATGGCAGGCGTGCTCGGCATCGTCGACGACGACTGGGACACCCTGGAAGGACACCCACCCGTCAGCCCCAACGTGATCGCGACGGACACGCACGACCTGGAGATGCTCCTGCTACGGAGCCGGGCCCTGGACAAGGTGCTCGCCGAGCTCTCCGACGCCCGCAAGGTGGACGCGTTCGTCGCGGCGAGGGGCCCGGTGAGGCAAGTGGTGCTCACCTGCGCTCTCCCCCACGGGCGGCTCCGTTGGCTCTCGCTGAGGCAAGTGAAGCACGGCGCCGGCCCCTACCCCGCGCCGGGCTCCGCGCGACCGAGCACGTCACCGATGAACCGCGGGAGGCTGAGCGCATCCACACGGGGTCCGTCACCGCGGATGGGGAACGGCTCGGCCGTGCGGCAGACCACAAACCCACGCGCAGCACCCATCTCGGGGATCTGCCGCGCCTCGCCGTGCGCGAGCAGGGCCCGCACTCCGCGGGCGTCGCGTGCGTCCGGCAGCTCGGTCCACTTCGCCTCTACGACATCCGCACGACCGCCCGCCGTGACCAGGAAGTCGACCTCGAGCTGGCGGTCGTCGCGGTAGAACCAGACGGCGGCCGACCTGTGGCGGACCATCAGGGCCTTCCGAAGCTCCGCGAAGACCAGGGTCTCCCACAGCGAACCGAGGTAGGGAGAGCGGGCGACCGTCTCTTCGGTGACTCCCAGCAGGAACGCGCACAGGCCGGTGTCCGTCAGGTACAGCTTCGGGGACTTGACCATGCGCTTGCCGGCGTTGACGAACCAGGGCTCGAGCAGGGCGACCTGGTTTGACGCGGAGAGCACGCTGAGCCACGCGTTGGCCGTCTTCGGGCTCACGCCGACATCGCGGGCCAGCGCGCTCCGGTCCAGGAGCTGGCCGTTGCGGGCGGCGCACGCGCGCAGGAAGCGCTCGAAGTCCCGCAAGCTCCCGACGTTGATGAGCTGCCGCACGTCCCGCTCGAGGCAGGTCGCCACGTAGGTGGCGAGGAAGTCCTCCCGGGGGAGGCGAGGGTTCGTCCACAGCTCCGGGAAGCCCCCCCGCACCAGGATCCGCTCGAGCACGCCCGGGGCCCCGACATCGGCGTCCCACACCCGTGCCACTTCGGTCAGCGAGAAGCCCTCGAGCTCGAGCCACACGCACCGGCCGGCGAGGCTGTCGGCGACCTCCTTCATCAGGGGGAACTTCTGCGACCCGGTGAGGATGAACCTGCCATGCGCGTGTCGATCCGCGTCGATGACCACCTTGAGGTGCCGGAAGAGCGCCGGCGCGTACTGCACCTCGTCCACGATCAGGGGCGGCGGGTGGTCGCGCAGGAAGGACGACGGATCCCGCTCGGCGCGCTCGGCGACGCTCGGCAGATCGAGCGTGACGTAGTGGTGCTCAGGGAACACCGAGCGCAGCAGCGTCGTCTTCCCGCTCTGCCTGGCTCCGGTCAGCACGATGGCGGGCGTAGCGGCCGCGAGCACGGCCAGCCTCCCTTCGATTTCTCTTTGAATATACATGGTTCGCAATCTGGGACTTCAACTCCCGGCTGTCAAGGAGCGTGCGTCCCGCGAGAGCGAAGCGCGCAGCAGGGACGCCCCATGGAGCAGGACCGCACATCACGTCCCAGGCGCCACTCACGCTCTCGCATTCAGCCCGTTCATGAACCCACGCCAGCGCCAGTCAGCCTCGCGACGACCCTCGACGGGATGTTCTGGATCGGCCACTGGATCTGGTGGAGCCGCACATGGGCCGAAGCACTGCCTCTGGCCAGCCACCTCGACCAATGGTAGGACTGTACGCGGATCCGTCACCGGTGGTCGGCGTGGGATCCGTGTACCGAACACCGTGGAGGACCGGCGATGAGGGTCGGAGTGGTCAGGTGGGCAGGCGCGGCGGCGGTGGCGCTCGCCGGAGCCTTGACATTGGGCGCGTGCGACGACAACGACTCGAACACACAGAACAACACCGGGGGAGGAGGAGGCGGGAGCGCCGACACCGGCGGTGGGGGCGGTGGAGGCGGTGGGGGCGGAGGCGGGAATGGCGCCTTCTCCTTCAACGACGTCCGGATCTCGGCGACCGACGCCCCGGCGGAGCTCAACAAGCGGGCGGTGGACTACGTCGTGGGCTGGATGAACTGCCCGGTGCCCGACTGCTCCGTCGCCGAGCTGTGGATCAACGGCGAGCCCATCGGCACCGTGGCGGACCTCGGGTCGCCCGGAGTCCCCATGAGCGACGCCGTGAGCGCCTCCATCGCGTCCAAGCTGCGCGCCAACCAGGACAACGTGCTCAAGATGAGCGCCGGCGGCCAGACCACGGAGCTGACCCTGCGCTGCCCGAAGATGCCAGCGATCACGGCGCCATCAGGGCCGGTCTCCAGCGGCCCGGTGGACGTCACGTGGCCCGCCTTCGAGGGCGTCGCCTCCGACTCGGGGGAGACGCTGGCAGAGAGCTCGTCGGTGGTGTCGTTGTATGCCTGGGGCCCGGTGGTCGGGCTCGGGCTCGTCGCCAACAAGCAGGTCAAGGCCACGGACACGTCCGCGAACCTCACGCTGCCGCCGAAGTCCGAGAACCCGAACGCCGACTCGGTGGTGGTCTCCATCATCGCCGCCGGCGCCGTCGCCCGCACGCCGCAGGGCGGCGAGGGCTCCTGCGACCAGCAGATCTACCGGCGCTTCGACTGGCAGTAGCGTGGGCTGACGGACCGCTGCGCCGTCCGACCGGAGCGGCCTTCGGGGGGGCCCCTCGGGACCGGCTCAGGCGACGAGATCCACCTGCTGCACGGTGCCCGCCTGCCCGCTCTCGGTCAGGTAGAGGCCCGTCGAGGCGACCTCGCCGAGCAGCTCGGCGCCGGCCTTCAGCGAGAACGGCGTCTTGACGGAGCCGAGCCAGATGGCGCCGATGCCCCGCTGCCCGAGCCCGACCAGCGTGTCGTTGCCGGCGTCGTCCTTGGTCCAGATGCGCAGGCGGTCGTAGACGTCGTCCGCCTCGTCGATCCACTGGTTGCCGTCCTGGTCGTAGGCGGCCAGCTCCGTGAAGCCGTTGCCAGTGGTGGGGCCGAACAGCTCGGTCCCGTCGTCGACGGTGCCGTTGCCGTTCTTGTCCAGGGCGAGGAAGCCGCTCCCGGCCTTCACGAAGGACACCTGCTCCGTGCGCCCGTCGGCGTCCAGGTCGAACTCGAACTTGGTCTGGGTGAGCTGGGCCGCGTTGCCGTCGAAGTTGATCACGAGGGGGTCGACCTTGCGGGCGTCGCCGGCGCGCACGCTGATGCGCTTCTCCTCCATGAGCTCGCGGCTCATACTCAACGCGACCTTGACGGTGATCTCCTTGCCGTCGGCGGTCTTGACGACGCCGCACGCCTCGAAGGTGGTCCGCTCCGACTCGGAGCGCGCCTCGTAGAGGTCGTACTCCAGGCCCCAGCCGGCGCGCTCGGGACGCCCCTCGGCGGGCTGGCTCACGGTGGCGGCGCGCTCGGCTGCGTCGGCGCTCGCCTGCTCCGCCTCGCGGATGACCTCGCCCGGCGAGACCACGTCGAACCGCTGGCCGGTCAGCGCCTCGAGCACCTTCGCGAGCAGGCGGGCCTTGAAGTCCTCGGTCACGTCCAGCTCGTCGTCGAGCTCGCAGGAGCACCGCTTGGGCGCCACCTGCTCTGCGCGCCGCAGGGCCTCGTCGGACACGTTGACGACCACGCCCGGGGACGGACCCCGCGTGGCAGTCGACGCCGGGGCGGTGCCCCCTGGCGGCAGGGCCGGGCCCGCGGGCGCCCCCACGTCAGGCCGCTCCCCACGCCACATGAGCAGGCGCTCCTGTCGAACGTACACGTTGGTCTGCTCGTGGGTGGCCTTGGCAACGATGGTCGAGCCCTGGATCTGCATGAAGCGCCTCACCGGTCTGGGACAGGCACAACGGTCACCACACGGGCGAACCTGAAGCCCCCGCTGCGTCCACCCTCTTGAGATCCGGCGCGACTTGGGCCAGGATGGCGCGCGACCGACCCCAACGGATGGAGGAGCGCAATGAACGTGATCAACCTGGCCTCCCACGCCGCGATGATGCGCGGCTGGCCGGCGCAGCAGGAGCCCAACGGAGAGATCCGCATCGAGGTCCCGACGGTGCCGGGCCGCACCCAGCTCGTCACGGTCACCATGGCAAAGGACGGCGACGGGGACCCGGCGGCGTTCATCTGGTCCCGTGCCGGCGATCACAACGCCATGCGCGACCCGCTGGCCCTCCTCCGCCTCAACGCGAACCTGACCTACGGGCGCGTGGCGGTGCGCGGCAACGACGTCATCGTGCTGCACGCCATCCACGACAACTCGGCAGAGATCACCCACGTCGGCAAGGCGATCTACTGGGTCGCCCGCGCCGCCGACGACATCGAGAAGGGCACCTACGGCGCCCACGCGGACACCCTGTAACAACAAGGAGCGTACCCATGAGACTCACACGACGGGGCATTCTGGCGGCGATCGTCTCGATCCTCGTGGCCCTCGTGATGGCGGGCTGCGGCAAGCCGACCATCGAGGGCCAGAAGAAGCGCTACACGGAGACCAAGGACCGCATCGAGGCCTACGCGACCAAGAACCCGGCCATGAAGCTCGACATCCAGAAGAAGGTCGTCGAGTTCGAGGCGGAGTACAAGGCCGCCGAGGCCAAGGCGGGCGAGGAGGCCATCTCGGCCATCGGCGCGGTGGTCAGCCGCATGGAGAAGTACGAGAAGGAGCTGAAGCCTGCGGAGCCCGCGGCCGGCGCCCCCGCCGGTCAGCCCGCGGCCGCTCAGCCCGCGGCGGGCTCCAAGCTCGGCGGCACCGCCCCACCGCCCACCCCGGCGGCCCCGGCCGTCGGCGGCAAGTTGGGTGGGACGGCCCCGGCACCCGCCCCAGCCGTGGCGCCCGCCCCGACGCCCGCCGCACCGAGCGGCGGCAGCGGCTTCGGCGGTCAGTAGGAGCCGGCCATGCCCATCTTCGAGTACCGCTGCAAGACCTGCGGCGCCTTCTTCGAGGCCATCGTCTCCGGCTCCACCACGCCGGAGTGCCCCACCTGCCACGGCGCAGAGCTGGAGAAGCAGCTCTCCGTCTTCGCGGTGGGCGCCTCCACGTCGAGCGCCGCGTCCCTCCCCGAGGCGTGCCGGAGCTGCGGCGACCCCCGCGGGCCGGGCTCCTGCGGCATGAACTGACCCAGCCCTCCCGACCGTCCCAGCGGTCCCGCCCTGACGTCCCGCACCGTCCCGCGCTGAGACCACCGCGCGGCATCGCGCCGCGCGTTCCCCTTTCAGTACGACCCATTACGACGGCATCGCCCCTGGCACCGCGCCTGCAACGGTCGGCCTCACCATGACCGCCAAGGAGGCCCCCATGAACGCCGTGATGCCCCTCGCCCGCCGCCCCTCCGACCGCCTGCTCGCCCTCGGCCCCCGAGACCTGGGCGACGACGAGCTCTGCGCCGTGCTGCTGTCGCCGCTGTCCACCGCGAGCGAGGCGACCGCCGTCGCGCGCCAGGTCCTGCGCCGCTACCCCACCCTGACCGAGCTCTACCGCTCGGGCCCGCGCGATCTCGCGACCCTCCCTGACCTGGGGCTCGCCCGCGCCTGCCGCCTGAGCGCCGGCCTGGAGCTCGGCCGCCGCATGGCGCACGAGGCGCCCGCCCCGACCCGCTCGGCGGCGCCCGACGCGCTGTTCACCCGCTTCCGGGAGCTGGTCCACGAAGATGTCGAGACGGTCATCGCCGTAGCCCTCAGCTCGCGCGACCAGGTCCTCGCCCACTTCGAGGTGGGCCGCGGGCACGGCGCGGGCTGCCAGCTCACGCCGCGGGAGGTCTTCATCCCCGTGCTCCGGGCCGGCGCCACCCGGGTGGCGGTGGTCCACAACCACCCGAGCGGCGACGCCGAGCCGAGCCCGGAGGACGCGCGCTTCACCCAGCGGCTCGAGCGGGCCGGCGAGACGCTGGGCGTCCGCCTGGTCGACCACGTGATCATCGCCCGCGGTGGCTACGTCAGCCTGCGCACCCGCGGCCTCGTGGTGGGGTGACGCCATGAGGCGAGCCACCCGCGCCCTCCCGCTCCTTCTGAGCGTCCTGGCTCTCGCCGCGTGCCGTCCGCCGCAGCGTTGCCTCGCCCCTCCGTGCCTCGTGGTCGACCGCGTGGAGGGCCCCCCCGAGGCCCCGCTGGCGATCCTCTGCGACGAGGACCACTGCATGGCCACACCCGCGGGCGCGCTGCGAGAGGGCCAGGCGGTGTGCGGCGACACCGTTGATGATGCGATCACACGAAGGCTGCGCAGACAGGTCGAGGAGACACAGAACCGTCTGAGAACGCCAGAAAGGCCCGAGTACGAGGAGTGGTAGTCCCGCTAGAGCAGCTCGGCGATCTGAACGGCGTTGAGCGCAGCCCCCTTGAGGAGCTGGTCGCCCGCGACGAAGAGCTCGATGGCGTGGTCATGAGACGGGTCGCGGCGGATGCGGCCGACGAGCACCTCGTCCCGGTCCGCCGCCTCCCGGGGCATGGGGAAGTGGTTGCCGCCACGATCATCGACGAGACGCACGCCCGGGAACCCCTCAACCGCCGCCCGCACGGCCTCGAGGTCCACCTCGCGATCCAGCTCCACGTTGATGCTCTCGGCGTGCGCCCGCAGCGTGGGCACCCGGATGCACGTGGCGGTGACCCGCAGCGCCTGGTCGTCGAGGATCTTGCGCGTCTCGTTGATGACCTTGTTCTCCTCGTCGTTGTACCCGTTCTCGTAGACCCGGGTGTTGTGGGAGAACAGGTTGAACGCGATGGGCCACTGGAACACGGCGGGCGCGGGCTCCTCGCCCCCCAGGTAGCCCCGGGTCTGGTCGATGAGCTCCTGCATGGCCCGGGCGCCGGCGCCGCTCGTCGACTGGTAGGTGGACACCACGAGCCGCACGAGCCGCCCCACCTGCCGCAGGGGCGCCACCGCCATGGTCAGGATGATCGCCGCGCAGTTGGGGTTGGCGATCACTCCCCGGTGCCGCGCGATCTCACCCGCGTTGATCTCCGGCACGACCAGGGGCACACCCGGGTCCATACGAAACGCCGAGGAGTTGTCGATGACCACCGCACCGGCCCCGACGGCAGCCGGCGCGAACTCCTTGCTCCGCGCACCGCCAGCGCTGAACAGGGCGATGTCCACCCCTTCGAAGGACGCGGCGGTCAGCTCCTGGACGACGAGGTCCCGGCCGCGAAAGCGCACGACCTTCCCAACGGAGCCAGCCGACGCCAGCGGCACGACCTCGTCGACGGGGAACTCCCGCCGCTCCAGCACCTTGAGCATCTCGGTGCCGACGGCGCCGGTCACACCGGCGACGGCAACCTTCTTCCAGGTTCGTGCCACTGGCACACCTCCGCTGTGTGGGATGAGCGCCTCCCCAACCAGGCGCTCAAGCGAGCATGGACCCAGGGATCCCGTTGCCGACGCCCATGACCACCGGCCCCACGGGCACGAACGGCGGCGCGAAGGTCGGGATGGGCCCGAAGCTCATGATGTTGTTGACCATGGTCGAGGCCTTGAACTGGGTGAAGGCCTGGTCGATGGCGTCGGCGATGGAGTCGAACAGCTCCATGTGATGCAGCGCCGTCGGGTCCCCCAGGTTCAGGATCATGAGCCCCTTCAGGGCGTCCTTCTTCATCATCGCCTCGGCCGGCGACTTGCCCACCATGTCGATGGTCATGGGGATGTTGGGCGTGGGCGGGTGGATGGGCCCCGCCATGACCGCGAAGGTCGGGACACACTGCACCTTCCCCATGAAGCCCATGTGCCACGCCTGGAAGGACGTGCCGACCGCCTGACACACGGCCTTCGAGTACTTCATGAGGCTGGGCGTGTTCTTCGGTGCCTGGGCAAAGGCCAGCGGGAAGATGGGAGGTCCCTGAAAGGAGCCCGGCAGGATGACCCCCACCGGCCCGTTCACCATCACGCCCACGATGGTCGACGCGCTCATGAACTGCTGCCACGCACCGCAGATGGCGTCGCTGACCCCGTCGATGAAGTCCGCGAACTGCTTGCCGATGGTCTTGGTCTGATCCACATGGTACTTGTTCGGCGTCGCCGGCGTGAACAGCGCCATGGGATCGGGCGGCACGTTGTGCTCCCCCTGCTCGAAGGCGTCCACGTACTGCTTCCCAGCCTCCCCCGTGGGCTGCGACCACTGGTGGCCGAGCTTGATGCCCTTGGACCGGAAGTTGTTCTTGGCCATCTCCTTGACCATCATGGCTTGCGGTGCGGGCATGGCTTCCTCCGTTCAGGTCGTTCGGGTCACTGGGGCGGATCTACGGGCTTCTTCTTCTTCTTCGCGGCTGCGGCGGCCTCCTCGGCCTCGCGCTGCTTGATCTCTTCGAGCTTCTTGCGGAGCTGCTCTTTCTTCAGCTTTCGCGCCTCGCGCTCGGTCATCTGGGCCGCGACCGCGGCATTGGCCGCCTTGGCGTCCGCCGCCTGCTTGACCTGCTCGATCCAGGCGTCGTCGGCGTGGAGCACGTCTCCGGGCTCGGTCTCCTTCTCGATGCGCGCGCCCTTGCCGTCCTCGATGGTCCAGACGTACTTGGGGCCGCGCGCCTTCTCTGCGGCCTCCGCCTCCGCCTTGCGCCGGGCGACCTCCTCGGCCTCCGCCGCCGCGAGCGCCTCGACGGAGATGATCTGCGTCACCCCGTCCTTCTTCGCGAAGGCAGCCTGCTCCGCCTCGTGGAAGTCGATCTCGCGCTGCTCCTTGATGGACCGGTCGGCGATGTCGAACTCGAGCCGAGGATACTCCACCAGGTCGTCGGGCCCACCGTAGGGCACGTGACCTCTCCAGACTAGCACCGCCTGCAGGTCGTCGGCCAGGAGGATCACCGTGTCGAGCCGCACCCGGACGACCTCGGCCCCCTTGCCCCGGTCCACGGTGACCCACGGCAGGTCCCCCGGCAGCCGGAAGTACAGCGTCCCGCCGGGGCTCATGTTGGTGAGGACCACGTCCTCGTCCCCGTAGAGGTGCGGTACCTGCTGGAGCGGCGGGGCCCCGTTGTACCAGCGGTCGTCGAACACGGGCGGCGCGTAGTCCAGCGTGTTCTCGAGCATCTTCCGTTGCTCGGGGTCATCGGGGTCGAGACCGCACACGTACTCGTCCATGCGATCCTGCACGGCGTCGAGCTGGTCGGGCGGCACCCCGACGTACTGTGCCCGCGGATACCACCCCTTGCCGACCACCCCGAACCCAGCGACCGCCGGGCCCGCCGGATCCATGATCTCGTGGGGCTCGCGCACGAGCTGCTCCGGCGTGAGCGGCCGCGCCGGGTCCTCCACGAGCGGCAGGTCGAGGCCGTCGATGGTCTCCGGGTGGTTCCCCAGCGCAAACCCTCGCCCGACCGGGTTGTACGGGCAGAACATGCGGGGCAGATCCTCGGGCAGCACGCGCTTCGGCCGCTCGGAGACCACCCCGAGCGCCTCCTTCCGTGCGAGCTGATCCGCGACCCAGTCGTCGTCGGACTCGACCACGTCCCCCATCTTCGCGAGCTCGATGACCTGGGTGCCGCGGACCTCCTCCTCCTCGGGACGGATCCTCTGGGGCGCCTGGTAGTCCCCCTCCTCCTTGACCTGCTCCGCGAGGATCACCCCCAGCTCGTCCCGCTTCGGCTCCGCGGCCGCCCGCTCCGCCTCCTGCGCCTCCCGCCGCCGCAGCTCCGCCTGCTCCGCGCGAGCGATCTCCTCGGACGACAGGATGACCGTGCCCCCCTCGGTCATGAGACCTGCGGGCTCCTCCCCCTCCACGAGCTCGCCAGCCCCGGCAAAGCGCTGCTCCAGAGGCCGGTCCCCCAGGAAGTCCGCGAGGACCTTGTCCTTCTTCGCCTTGTACTCGGCGGCCTTCTTCTCTTCGGCGGCCTTCTCCTCGGCGGTCTTCTCGTCCTCGGCCTTCTTGGCCTGCTTCTCGATGACGGCCTTGTAGGCATCCAGGTTGGGGGGAATGTAGGTGGAGACGCCCCCGTAGGCGTACTCCCAGCGCAGGGGCACCTTGGCGATGGGCTCGGGGTGGGTGAACTTGGGGGGCTGGGGCACGAGGACCTTCTGCCCCTCGCGCTTCTCCTCCTTCGGCGGCTGCCACACGGCCTTGCGAGGACCCACGACGCGCACCGTACGCTCGACCCGCCCCACCCGGGCCGCCACGTCGAACGTGCGAGCAGGGCGCCCCCCCGGAGCGTACCCCGTCCCATGCACGATCACGTCGACGGCGCGCTTGTAGGGGACCACCTCGGACTCGAAGCGCAGGCTCGACTCCATGGGGTCGTCCCCGTCGAACAGCTCGTCTGCGAGGAGCGGCGGCGCCTGCTTGTCCGCCGGCTTGCAGCGCGCCTCCACGTCGTCGATGCAGTAGCTGCGCTTGACGATGACGACGAGGGCCGGTGCGCCCGCGGGATCGCGCCCGGGGATCCAGTCCAGAACGTAGCCTGCGCGCTCGATGGGGGGCATGGCGGTGGTCGTGCCCCTCAGCCGCCGACGATCACGTCGGTCGAGGCGGTTGCGAGCTGCCCGATGCCCCCGCAGTGGGTCTGCATGTCGTCTTTGCGGTGCGCGGAGATGCCATTGATGAAGACCGTCCCCGACCCCTTGGCGGCGACCCAGGTGTTGGGCCCACAGCACCCGCCGTGGACCCCGGGGTCGCCGACCCTCAGCGCCGGCTGGCCGTTGACCATCACATCGGGCGACCCGCCCGTGGCCGGACCCTGCACCCCGTGGGGGCACCCCGGGCAGCCGTGGCCGTCCGCCGGGCACTTCCCGATGTCCTTGAGCCTCCCTTGCCCTGGCATGAGCGGCCTCCTCTAGTTGAGCTCGATGGTGCCGCCCTTGGCCTTGATGTTGGGACCACCATCCAGCTTCATACCGCTCGTCGCGGCGATCTCGGTGCTGGAGTCCGCCTTCATCTTGGTGGTGGCGCGGGTGTGGACCTCCAGGTCCTGGCACTCGATGAGGATCTTGTTCTTCGCCTTGATCTCCATGTCGCCGGTCTTGGTCTCGATGACGATCTTGTTGTTCGTGCTGTCGATGAGGATGTAGTTCTCCTGCTTCCGGTCGTAGATCTCGATCTTCTCCTTGCCGTCGGTGTGATCCAGGCAGATCCAGTGACCGTTGCGCTGGTTGGGGTCCTTCTCCTCCTCATCCTTCTGGGTCTTGGTCTGGATGATGATCTTCTCCTTCTTGTTCTCGTGGTCGTCCAAGAAGGTGACGATGTGCCCGGACCGGCTCTTGATGCTGCGGAAGTTGTTCTTGCCGTCCTGCGAGTTGTTGTCGTGGATGGTGAGATCCTGGCCGTTCCAGAGCATCCCGAGGATGTAGGGGTACCGGACGTCCCCGTGCTCGAACATGCAGAGCACCTCGTCGTCCACCTCCGGCAGGAAGAACGCGCCCCGGTCCGGGCCCGCCATGAAGGTCGCGATGCGCGCCCAGGCGCTGATGAAGTCCTCCTTGTCCGGCTCATCGGTGTACTTGGAGGTCGACTCCAGGAACTGGGGGAACTTGACCTTGACGCGGTAGCGCCCCTCCGGGTCCTTGTTGTCCACGACGACGCCCGGAACCACTCCCATGATCCGGTTGATGCGGGTGCTCTCGAGCAGGTCCATTACCATGACGGTCTCCTCACGGGATTGGGTTTCGCGGCGGGGACTCCCAGCTCCTCGGGCTTCTGAAAAAGGATGGCCGGGCTGATTGTAAGGCATGGAGCCCCGGAGGTTCAATCAAGAACCCCATGGGACCAACCCAGGCCCCCGGAAATGCGGCCCTGCGCGGCCCGGGAGCCCGGCGCGTCAGTCGCCCCAGTCCAGGAGCCCCAGCGGATCGATCATGCACGGGACGCTCTCGCCGTAGGAGTGGGGGCCCGCTCCCTGCTGGCGCACGATGAAGCAGTTCCGCCGCGCGTGTCCGACCTGGTCGGCGGAGCCCAGGGTCTGGAGCGGCGTGACCATCGGCGCACCATCGGTGAACAGGATCACCGCAGGGTGGTAGATGGTGCGACCCGCAGCCACCGGCAGGGTCCCCGCGAGGCGGGCGGGGATCAGCGGGTCGCTGGGGCGCTGCCGACCCGCCATCCGGCGCAACGCAGGCATCAGGAACACGCGCCCCGTCACCAGAACGCTGACGGGGTTGCCGGGCAGGCCGAAGATCAGCGTGCGCCCGCAGCGCGCCACCAGCAGGGGCTTGCCGGGCTGGATGGCGACCTTGTGGAGCAGAACCTCGGCCCCCAACGCCCTCAGGCACTCTCCCACGATGTCGAACGTGCCCATCGAGACGCCACCCGACAGCACCAGCACGTCGTGCTGGAGCCCCGCGCGGATGGCCGCGAGGACCGACGCCCGATCATCGCGGACCGTGGGGGCGACGTCCACGACCGCGCCCGCCAGCTCGGCCAGCGCCGCAATGGTCCACCGGTTGCTGTCGCGGATCTGCCCCGGCCCCGGGACGGCCTCCACCGGCACCAGCTCGTTGCCCGTCGCCATGACCACGACGCGAGGGCGCCGCACGACCGCCACGCGCCCCACCCCGAAGGACGCAAGGACCCCCATGACCTCCGGCGTCACCAGGCGGCCCAGCGACACCACCTCGTCGCCGCGCTTCGCCACCTCGCCCCGCACCCGGATGTTGGCGCCTCGCGGCGCACCCTCCAGCACGAGGACTGCGCCCCCGCCCGCGTCTTCCGTGTGCTCCACGATGACCACGGCGTCCGCACCAGGGGGCAGGGGCGCGCCGGTCATGATGCGGTAGGCCTCCCCTGCCATGACGGGCCGCTCGGGCGGCGGATCTCCCGCCGCGATGACCCCGATGAGGCGCAAGGTCACCGGCTCCGCCACGTCGGCGGCACGCACCGCCAGGCCGTCCATGGCGGAACGATCGAAGGGCGGATCGTCCACGTCGGCGCGAACGGGCGAGACCACGACCCGCCCCAGCGCCGCCGCAAGGTCCACGTCCTCGGGCTCCAGCGGATTGGCCGCGCCGAGGATGCGGGCAAGGGCCTCGTCAACGGACAGCAGGTTGGCCACGCGGTCCTCCTACCAGACCAGGTCTGCGAGCACACGGACCTTGACGATCTCCCCGAGATCCGACCCGTTCGCGTCCTGCAGCGCCTCGCCGGGGAAGAGCACGCCGCACTGTGCCCCGACCCGAAAGCCGATGACGTCCGAGACGGCCATCTCCAAGGCGACCCCGGTATCCAGCTCCACACCGAGGCTGCCGCTCGCCCCCGGGCGCCCGTAGGAGTTGGCGTTGAACCCGCCGTTGGCCGCCGTGGCGTAGGCGTCGGAGAGCTCGGCGTCCGTCGTCGCCCAGACCAGGCCCGCCTCCAGGCCGATGATCGAGATGGGGCGGTAGCGGATCACTGGATTGATGTACCAGACGTTGGTGATGCCGCCGCCCGTCGGGATCGCCTCGTAGCCCTTGGGCGGCTCCCCGGACAGGCCCGGGTCCGACGCACGGTCCAAGGCCCGAACAGAGCCACGGCCCAGGACGTCCTCGAAGAGCACCATGCCCACCTGGTGGTTGGCGTCGAAGGTGAAGGCCCGCAGCGTCCCGTCGGTGCGGTGGTTGTCCCCCGACGCGTAGCCGAACTCGAAGCTGGCGTCGAGGCCCGCGTCGGGGTAGCCCAGGCCGACGAGGGCCGCGGCCCCGAAGGAGGCGATGTCGAGCGTCTCTGGGGCGCCGTCGAAGCGCGCCCTGTCCGTGGTGCCCGTGACCCACACGGCCTCTGCCTGGGCGCGCAGATTCAAGTCGCCCAGCTTCTGGTCGATGCCCCCCGCCACGTCGATGGCGACCGCCTCCAGGGAGTCGCCGTCTCGGTCCGTCTGGCTGCGCCAGGCGACGTAGACGCCCAGATCCCAGCCGCCGGGGCGCCAGGAGACGCTCAGCACGCCCTGCCACGCCAGATCGCCGTCGATGAGGCTCGCATTCTCGTCGCGGTAGACGAGGTCTCCGGCGAGGCCGACCACCAGGGCCTTGCCCAGATCGTCGTCCATGAAGAGGCGGAGGGGCTGGGTCGCGTACAGGAAGCGCTCGACCAGGTCACCGCCCCGCATGTCGGAGAAGACGCTCCCAGGCTCGTCTCCACCGTTGGCCAGCAGGCCCATCCCCCAGCTCGACGACATCTGCCCGAGGCGGAAGAGCCCGATGTCGCTGCGCCACTCCACGTAGGCCTTGCGCAGCTCCGCCCCGTCGACGCGGATCGCCGAGTGTCGGTTGAGCCAGTCCTGCCGAAAGCCCCCGTCGCCTCGCCCCAGGAAGCCATTGCCCACCTGCGTCGTGTCGCCGGCGATGATCCCGTCCAGGAAGTCGCCCTCCAGCACGATGCGCCACCCCTTGCCCAGGTTGAACCGAGGCGAGAGGCGCACCCGCATGGTGCCGTAGTCCTCCTGCCCGTGAGACGTCCCCAGGTCGTCGAGGGCGAAGTCCTCCAGGTGGATGTACCGCATCCGGAGCTGGCCGGGCAGCATGAACACGGGCTCGTCGTCCCCGCGACCCGTCGGGTGGATGGTGATGGTCGTCAGCGGGCCCTCTGCAGCCCTTGCGTGCTGATGGACGACGAGGACGGCGAGCAGCAGGCCGAGCAAGGGTCGAAGGAGCATGTGGCAGCGGCCTCCGGCGGTCCCGTGTCATTGGCTCGGCGACGGTAGCACGAGGCCGGTGAGGTGATCAATGTGAGCCGCGTTGCCTCCGCACTGGTCTTGCCGGTATCATCGCGCCCCGGCCGGGGAGTGCACGCGGACGGAGGCGCTCATGCGTACAGGTTGGTTCATCGTGGCGCTGGTTGGCCTGGCGGCAGGCTGCCAGGAGACGACCCGGGGCGCCGGCCAGAGCTGCGACAGCTCACTCGACTGCCCGGTGGGGACCTGGTGCTCGCTCAGCACACGCACGTGCGTGGAGCCGCCCTCGCTCGACGCCACGACGGACACGCAGGAGCCCGACGCCGCGACGACGGACGTCACCCCGGACGTGGCCGTGGGCTGCGAGCAGGGGGCCCCCTGCGACGACCTGGACCCGTGCACCCATGGCGACTCGTGCAAGGACGGAGCGTGCAAAGGCACCAGCTACACCTGCGACGACGGCATCCCCTGCACCGTGGACACCTGCGACGGGCTCGGGAGCTGCGCCTACACCGTGGCGGCGGGCAAGTGTTTCATCGGCGGCGCGTGCTTCGCGGCGGGCGCCGACCCCGCCGAGCCGTGCCGCCAGTGCGTCCCGGCCATGAGCCAGGGCGACTGGCAGCTCTCGGACGGCGTGCCCTGCGAGGACGGCGACCCGTGCACGACGGGCGACGCCTGCACGACGGGCGTGTGCACGACGGGAGGCGGCTGCGACGACGGGAGCCCGTGCACCGACGACACCTGCGAGGCGGAGACAGGCTGCGCCCACACGCCCAACGAGGCGCCCTGCGACGACGGCGACCCATGCACCGGGCCCGACGCCTGCGCCGATGGCCAGTGCACAGGCCAGGCCTGTCTCTGCGCCTGCTCCACCGACGACGACTGTGAGTCAGCCCTGGTCGACCCATGCCTCGGCCCCATCGTCTGCGCTCCCGGCCCCGAGGGCTGCGGGACCCAGTGCCAGGTGGACACGACCCAGGCCGTCACCTGCGACACGAGCGGCGACACCGAGTGCGTGACAACCGCGTGCAACCCCGCGACGGCCGCCTGCGAGGCCACGTCGGCCCCGGACGGCACCCCCTGCGACGACGGCATCGCGTCCACCAGCGGCGACGTATGCACCGCCGGCGTCTGCGCCGGCGAGGACGAGTCCTGCCTCTGCGAGGCGGACGCGGACTGCGCCGCCCTGGACGACGACAACCTGTGCAACGGCACCCTCGCCTGCAAGGGGTGCCAGTGCTTCATCGACCCGAAGACCGTGGTCACCTGCTCCGGCGCCGACGACACGCAGTGCACCAAGGCGGCGTGCATGCCGGCCACGGGCGCCTGCGCCCAGCAGCCCGTGACCGACGGGACCCCCTGCGACGACGGCGACGGCGACACCACGGACGACGTCTGCACGGCGGGCATCTGCAAGGGGAGCTGACCCACTACGAGGTCGCCCCACGGCGCGCCGTTCGGAATAGGGGCCCGGGACGTCGTGTTTGCAGAGACGGCTGGCGTAGGAACCAGCCTCCTCTGAAAACCTCTCAGCGAACTCCCACCGGCCGGCGCCGGCCCCCTGAACCGACGCCGGCTGTCCGTCCTCACACACCCCTGCACGAGCGCCTGCGGCCGGGCTCCCCGGCCGCGGCGCCCTCCCTACCTCACACGATTGCCTCTCGCCCCAACGGACACTACGATGCCGCCCATGGACTCCTCCCACGCTGCGCTGCGCGTCGATGAGCGAGCGGTGAGCGCCTGCCGTGCGCTGCTCCACCAGGCATTGGCGAACGTGCGCGACGCCCTGGCGAGACGTTCGCTGCGGGGACGCGACGCGGCGCGGCTGCTGACGGGGGCCGTGGATGACTCCATCCGGCTGCTCCTCCACGCTGCGGGAGGCCCTCCGCCCGGCCTGGCCATCTTGGCCGTGGGCGGCACCGGTCGCCGCGAGATGTGCCCCCAGTCCGACGTGGACCTTCTGTTCCTCTGCGCGCAAGCCGAGCACGAGCGGACCCACACGATCATTGGCGCGGTGCTCCACGGTCTGTGGGACCTGGAGCTCAAGGTCGGCCACGGCACCCGCACCCTGAGCGAGTGCCTCGCGCTCGCCGAGGAGGACCCGACCACCGCGACGACCCACTGGGACGGCCGCCTGGTCGCGGGCGACGCACGGCTCGCGGAGGCGCTGCTGCGCCGGACCGATGCGTCGGTGGCCAGCCGGCGAGAGGAGCTGCTTGCCGGCCTGGAGGAGCTGACGCGGGTGCGCCATGACCGCTACGGCGGGTCGGTCTATGTCCTCGAGCCCAACGTGAAGCTCGGCGTCGGCGGCCTGCGGGACGTGCACACCGCGCGATGGGTGATGCGCGCGCTGCTCGGCGACGGGGAGCCGCTCGCGCTCGCCGCCCGGGGGCAGCTCCCCACGCGGACTGCCCGAGAGATCGAGGACGCCACGGACTTCCTGCTGCTGGCGCGCACCGCGCTCCACCTGGAGTCGGGCTGGAAGACGGATCGCCTCGCCTACGAGCACCAGGATCGGGTCGCTGCGGCGCTGGGCTACCTGGACGCTTCCGGGGAGCCGGACGTGCCGGGGCTGCTCTCCACGTTCTACCGGCACGCACACGCGGTCAGCGCCGCGATGCTGCGGCTCCTGGAGCGGCGGCGCGCCGGCGAGGGTGCGGGCGCGCACGAGACCCGCGGTGTCGTTGCGCCGGGGTGGGTGCGCACCGACGGGCACCTGGTGCTGGACGACCACGGGCTGCTCACGCGGGAGCCCATCGAGATCCTTCGCGCGTTTCGCCGTGCGCACGAGGCCGGCCTGCGGCTTCACCCCGAGACGCAGGAGCACCTCCTGTCGGCGTCGAGCTGGGCCGAGCAGTTCAGCGACACGACGGAAGGCCGAGACGCCCTCTTCTTCGCGCTGCAGGCAGGTGACGACGCCCAGACCCTGTTCCTGATGCACGAGCTCGGGGTGCTCGGCGCCCTCGTGCCGGAGCTCCGCCGGGTAACGGCTCTGTTCCAGCGCAACCCGTTCCATGTCTATACGGTGGACGTCCACACACTGGTGGCCGTGCGCCAGCTCGAGCGGCTGCGCGCGGGGCCCCTCGGCGCCGAGCACCCGTGGCTCGCGGACCTTGCGCGGCGCCACGCAGGCGCACGCATCGTGCCCGTGGCGGTCCTGCTCCACGACATCGGCAAGGGCATGGGGGGCGACCACTGCGAGCGGGCGGTGGCGGCCATCCCTCACATCGGCGCGAGGCTCGGGCTGTCGGACGGAGAGATCAACGATCTGTCGTTCCTGGTGCGCCACCACCTGGACATGGCGCTCCTCAGCCAGCACCGCGATCTCTCCGACGCGGAGATGATCCGCGACTTCGCACGCCAGGTCGCCACGCCCGACCGCCTCGACCACCTGGTCCTGGTGACCTTCGCGGACATGAGCTCCGTCAACCCGACCCTGCTGACGCAGTGGAAGGTGACCCTCCTCGAGCAGCTCCATGGGCGAGCAGCCGCAGTCCTGGCCGGTGGGCTGGATCTGTTCGAGGACCACGAGGAGCGGGTCGAGACCGCGCGCCAGCAGGTGCTCGCGCTGCAGTACGGCGCGGTGCCCGACCACCCTGACCGGCGCACCGTCGAGGTGGAGCACTTCTTCGGGGGGCTGCCCACCCGCTACTTCGAGACCACTCCCCCTGAGACAATCGCGTGGCACATGGAGCTGGTTGCCCGCCAGCGTCGTGAGGAGGTCGTCCTGGAGCTGCGCCCCGACCCGGAGCGGGAGGAGGTAGAGGCGACCCTGGTCTGTCGGGACACGCCGGGGCTCCTGGCACGGGTCGCGGGAGTGCTCGCCCTGCACGGGGTGGACATACGCACCGCCGCCATCGCGTCGCGGAGCGACGGCCTCGCCCTGGACGTGCTGCGCCTGCGGGACCCCCATGATCGCCTCGCCGAGGACGGTCGCCGGTGGGGCGTGATCCGCGCCGACCTGGAGCGGGAGACCGTGGCTCCGAGCCGCACACTGACCGAGCGGGTGGAGGCCGAGGTCGCCCGCGAGCTCCGGCGGCGTCGCTCCATCCCCACCGCCCGCCCGGAGGTCGCGTTCGACAATGCGATCAGCGGCAGCTTCACGGTCATCGACGTGAGCGCCCTCGACTTCCGCGGCCTCCTGTTCCGGGTGGCCCGCGAGCTGTCGCGTCTCGGCCTGGGCATCTCGCTGGCGATCATCGACACCCAGGGCCCCCTCGCCCGGGACGCCTTTTACGTGTGCTACCACACGGGGGAGAAGGTGACCCAGCCCGACGCCCAAGAACGGATCCGGGCTGCGCTGCTGGCCTGTCTGTAGCGCGTTTTTGCCCGCACACCACCCCCGTGGTATCACCGGAGCATGGACGACGCCCTCGATCGCTTCCTCTGGCACCTCAAGGTGGAGCGCAACCTGTCGGTCAACACCGTGCTCGCCTATGAGCGCGACCTCCGGCGCCTCTGCGCCTTCCTGACGGCGCGGGCGGGGGCCACCGAGCCGCCCGATCCCGGGGCCGTGTCGGAGACCGACCTGCTCGCCCACCTGGCGGACCTCCGCGGCGCGGGTCTCCACCCCCGGTCCGTGGCGAGGGCGACGAGCGCGATCCGTGCGCTCTTCCGTCACCTGAAGGGCCGGGGCGAGATCGAGGACGACCCGACGGCGCTCATCGCGACGGGCCGCCCGCCCACGGCCCTGCCGGACGTCCTGAGCCTGGAGGAGGTCGACCGCCTGCTCGCCGCGCCCGTGGTCGACGACCCCCGCGGCCTGCGAGACCGGGCCATGTTGAGCCTGCTCTACGCGACGGGCATGCGGGTCTCCGAGCTGATCAAGGTGCGGGTGACCGACGTCCAGCTCGACCGGGGGGTCGTCCTGGCCAGCGGCAAGGGGCGCAAGCAGCGCCTCATCCCGTTCGGAGAGGACGCGCGCATCTGGGTGGAGCGCTACCTGCGGGACGCGCGCCCCGGCCTGACCGCGAGCGCCGCCCGCCAGCCGCCGGAGCTGTTCCTCACGCACCTCGGGCGCCCGATGACCCGCCAGGGGTTCTGGAAGCTGCTGAAGCGCCACGCGGCCCTCGCGGGCATCAGAGCGACGATCTCACCCCACAAGCTGCGCCACTCCTTCGCGACCCACCTCCTGGCCGGCGGGGCCGATCTCCGCGCCGTCCAGGCGATGCTGGGACACGTGGACATCGCGACCACCCAGATCTACACCCACGTGGACCGATCGGAGCTCCAGCGTACCTACGACGCCCACCACCCTCGGGCGTGACCCCGGCACGCCGGCCCCGACGCTCCCCCCCCCTTGTGGCGAGAGCCTGTTGCTCGTAGACTCGCCCCAACCCTGGGTCCTTCGCCGAGAGGTACTGTGGAGCCGAACCCCGTCCAGGACCTGGTGCTGGTCCTCGTGCCGATGATCCTTTCCCTGACGGTCCACGAGTTCGCCCACGCGGCGACCGCTCGGGCCCTGGGTGATCGCACGGCCGAGAGCCAAGGGAGGCTGACGCTCAACCCGGTCTCGCACATCGATCCCTTCGGGACCCTCCTGCTGCCAGCGATCCTGGTGCTCAGCGGGAGCGGCTTCTTCTTTGGCTGGGCGAGGCCCGTCCCCTACGACCCCCGGGGTTTCCGTGCCAGTGTCGGCGCACGCCTCGGGACCCTGCTCACTGCGGCCGCGGGCCCTGCCTCAAACCTGGTCCTGGCGGTGCTGGCGGCGCTGGTGCTCAACATCGCGCTGGGCGGGGTCGCCTCGACGTCCCCAGCGGCGGGACTGCTGGTGCGGATGGTCTTCATCAATGTCATCCTGGCGCTCTTCAACTTGATCCCCATGCCCCCGCTGGACGGCAGCAAGGTCCTGCACAGCTTGTTCCCTGGCCCTGTGGGCCGGGTCTACGCGCGGCTGCAGCAGAACCCGCTCGTCGGCATGGGCGTGTTCTTGATGGTCGTGCTCCTGGCGGGGCGCATCATCGGGCCCCCGACCATGATGCTCGTGAGGGCGCTGATCCACTGACGTGGGGCGGTCGCCCCCCCCCCGGAGACGATGGCAGAATGACGCAGCAACCCGACGACCTGGGCTCACGCCCGCAGCGAGCCCAGAAGCCCAGCCGGGGACACCCCCCCAAGGGAGCCCCACGACGGGCTGTCCCAAAGACCCCCGGCGTGCGGCTCCAGAAGCTGATCGCAGAGGCCGGCATCGCCTCTCGCCGTGCGGCCGAGGAGCTGATCACCGCCGGCCGAATCGCCGTCAATGGCACCGTGGTCACGGAGCTCGGGAGCCGCGCCATCCCCGGCCGCGACGTGGTCACGCTCGACGGTGAGCGCCTGTCGGTGGAGGCTCCCAGCCACATCTACGTCATGATGCACAAGCCGCGGGGGACCCTGTGCTCGGCGGGGGAGGCCGAGGGGAAGGACTCCATCTACCGGCTGCTCCCTCCGGGGCTTCCGCGGGTCTTCTCGGTGGGGCGGCTGGACGTCCAGAGCGAGGGGCTGCTCTTGTTGACCAACGACGGCGACCTGTCGCACAAGCTCCTGCACCCGAAGTCCCACGTGGCGAAGGAGTACGACGTGAAGGTTCAGGGGGAGCTCGACGCAAAGGCCATCGAGCGCCTCCAGGCCGGCATCGTGCTGGACGGTCGCCGCACGTTGCCCGCGGTCATCGAGCTGGACCGGAGAACCAAGACCAACGCGTGGTACCGTTTCACCCTCATGGAGGGCAGAAACCGCCAGATCCGGCGCATGTGTGACGCCGTTCGGGTCAACGTGCTGCGCATTCGCCGCGTCCGCTTCGGGCCGCTGACCCTCGGGACTCTGCCCATCGGAGAGGTCCGCATGTTGAGTGATCGGGAGATCGAGGCGCTGCGAGCCGCCGTGGAGTGAGCAAGGGGCGCCTCGGCGCACCGGAGAGGAGTAGAGCCATGTCCGAGCAGGGGACCACGCCAAAGGGAGCAGGGACGACGCCGGGACCACCCCGCGCCATGGACGAGGTCAGCCAGCTCCTGGCCAAGATCGCGCACGACCTGAACAACCCCCTCGCAGCGATCATCGGGTTCGCAGACCTGCTTCAGGTGGAGCGCTCTCCCGAGAAGCTCCACCGCTACTCACGCATCATCTCCAGCCAGGCAGAGCGGGCTCGCAAGCTCATCGAGAACCTGGTGATGCATGCGCGCCAGAAGCCGCCTCAGCTCCGCCCCATGGACGTTGCCGCGACCATCCACGCGGCGACGGCAATGCGGGAGGTCCAGCTCGACGTGGAGGGCGTCCGCCTCGTCAAGAACGTCGCGTCGGCGCTACCGCCGATTCAGGGAGATCCGCAGCAGCTCGCCCAGGTCCTCTACAACCTGCTCCTCAACGCGGAGCAGGCACTCGCAGGCACCCGTGGCACCCGGGAGATCGTCGTGGAGGCGTTCGCAGAGCCAGACGCTGTCATCGTCCGGGTGATCGACACAGGCGTCGGCGTGACCGCCGAGGTGGCAGAGAGAGCGTTCGAGCCATTCTTCACGACCCGCAGCAAGGGAGGCGGCAGCGGCCTCGGCCTGTCAGTCTCGCTGGACATCGTGAAGCGACACGGCGGCACCATGAAGCTGACCCCAGGTCCCGGGAGCGGCGCCATCGCGGAGGTCCGCATCCCAGCGCACACCCCGGAGCCAGCGGCGGCGCCGTCCCCTCCGCCATCGGCGCTCAACGGGCGCACCGTGCTCGTGGTCGAGGACCAGGGCTTCCTGCGCGACCTGTACGCGGAGCTGATCGGGGCGCTGGGGGGCTCAGTTCTCCAGGCAGCGACTGCGGAGCAGGCCGTGGCGGCGACGCGCTCCCACGCGATTGATTTGATCGTCGTCAGCTACCGCCTGCCAGGCGACGGCGCGCAGTCACTCCATCGGACCCTGCGCGCGGAGGCCCCCGAGCTGGCCCGCCGCCTCATCGCGGTGGTCGTCGAGCCCGTGGACTCCCCGACCCGGCAGTGGCTTGCAGACCACTCCATCCCGTCCCTGGCAAAGCCTTTCACCCTGGACGAGGTCCAGTCCATCGCGCGCCGCCTGCTCGGCTAGCCCGCTGTCACCGCCCGATCTTCTCGCGGCAGTGGTAGGTGCAGACGTAGACGCGCCCGCAGTGGAAGCTGCACCCGAGCTGGTCGGGCAGGTTCTCCAGAGCAGCGTCGAAGGGCACCTCGGGCGTCGAGTGCCGCGCGATGGCACGGCTCACGGCCAGTGCCGCATCCAGGTCCTCTGCGTAGAGTGAGTCCGTGAACCCCAGGCGGTAGGCGTTCTCGCGCGCCCGGTAGGTGGGGACAGCCGCGAGGGAGGCCAGGGCGGGGGCCTCCCAGAGCTTCTGGGCGACCATCTCCCGAAGCACCCACGCGGCGGCGAGGTGGAAGTGCCCGCCGAGCAGGTCCTGACTCAGCGAACGGGCGAGGGCGTCGGCGTCCGTCTCCCCCTGCCAGCGCTCCACCAGCCCTGGGGTGAGACGGAGGCGCCCCATGAAGGCGAGCGCGTGGATGAGTGCCTCCGAGAGCTTCAGGTGGCTCGGGTTCGACTGGAAATACCCCAAATCGCCGAGGACGGCCTCCATGGGCTCACCCTTCCAGATGCGCTCAAAGGCCCGCACCTCCTGCAGGGAGGCAAACCAGCTCCTCACGGGACCCGCGTCCATGGCCTCGGAGGCCACTACCCCCAAGGTCGCGAGCTTGACCAGGAAGAGCGCCCGGTCCCGGTCATAGTCCTTGGGGTGCAGCCCGAGGTCGTCCGCCCGGAGCAGGCGCTTGGCCGGGTAGCCAACCCACCAGGCACGGATGGCGGCAGCGTTTGCATCGCGGGCGGCATCGTCCACTGGCGCTGCGAGGAGGCGGGGAGCGCCCAGGCCGGTCGCCGCCGGCCGCGGGACCGCGACGGCGGGCGCCACCGGAGTGCGGGGAACGGCGGGTCGCACCACGGAGCGGCGGGCCGGGGCGGCGAGGGGCGCGGCGTCCGGGGAAGGCGCCGGGGAGGGCTCATCATCCACACTTGCGGCCTGCACGGGCACCTCCAGGTCCTCTGCGGCGATCCCCAGGCGCTCCATGAACGCCGCAGCCTCCTCGTCGTCCGGGGGCTCGGGGGCCCCGAAGTCGTCAGGCAGCTCCTCGTCCAGCTCATCCCCCTCGGCGGAGGTCGCCGTCGCAGCAGCCGGCACGGCCACGACCGCGTCGGGTCTCCCCTTGCGCGGAGCGGGCGCCGGCGCGTCTTCCTGTGTGGAACCGCCACCCGCCTTCTCGTCGCGCTCGTCCTCCAGCAGCTCCTCCATGTCGAGGTTCCGGATGAAGCCCATGGCTGCCTTGCCGGAGTCGGACAGCCCCCACCGGATACCGATGTAGCGCAGGATGCCGGCCGCCTCCATCCACGCGATCCACGACTGGAAGGCCGGCAGCGTGATGTAGTCGCCCTCGTACAGATGGCTCGTGATCATGCGGTACAGCTCGTGCGTGGAGAAGAGCCGCCCTCCCCGCTCCGTGTCCAGCACGTCCATCACCGACTTGACGAGGATGATGTTCGCCTCCCGCAGCCTCTGGAAGAGCAGCGCCTTGGCGTCGTCCTCCTTGGCCGCGGCGAAGAACTTCTCGGCGAAGGGGCCCAGAGCCACGGTGGGCTGAGTGGCCACGTCGAGCAGGGAGAGAACGACGGGCATGTCGTCCTTGGACCACAGGTTCTGCTCGCGGAGCCAGTCCCGGAAGTCGCGCCACTTCAAGCGGTTGCGCTTGACGTGGCCGTACACCTTGTTCATCGCCCCGAGGTAGCCCGCAGGGGAGGTGTTCGGAAGCGATGCATACTCGACGCGCTGTGCCATGCGGTCCCTCGTGGTGGAAGCCCATGTCCCGGGCGAGCGCAACATTAGTGCATACCCGCCGGGCCATCAAGGGCGGGGGGCAGTTGCAATCACCCGCAACCCGCGGCACGATCCGGCGCCATGGTCACACACCCTCTGAGCCCCCTCTCCCCCGACGAGTCCGCCCTGGTCGAGGAGTCGCTGCGCCGCGCCGGCCAGGACCACGTCCTCGCTGCCATGGCGGGCGTGCCCGTCGCCGAGCGCGTCCGGCGCCTCACGCCGCTCGCCGGCGTGCCCGTCGAGCGCCTGGCGTCGCTCGTCCGCGCCGAGGTGAAGGCACACCCGCTGGATCCTGCGCGCATCGCTGCCCCTCCCTGGGTGGCCCTGGGCAAGCACGACGCCGGAGCACGAGAGCGAGGCGAGGAGCTGCTGCGCGACGGCAAGATCGCCACCCTCCTGGTCGCGGGTGGCCTCGGGACGCGACTCGGCTGGGACGCTCCCAAGGGCACCTTCCCCATCGGGCCCGTCACGGATCGCACCCTGTTCCAGCACTTCGCCGAGACCCACCGCGCGCTGGGGCGGCGCTACGGCCGGTCCATCCCGTGGGCCATCCAGACCAGCGGCACAAACCACGCAGCCACCTGGGAGTTCCTTCAGGCCCACGGCTGGTTTGGCCTGGATCCGACAGACGTGCTCCTCTTCCCGCAAGGGGATCTGCCCGCCTTCGACCCATCCGGGCGCATCCTCCTCGACCCGGAGAGTCACGTGATCGCCCAGCCGGACGGCCATGGCGGCGTGTTCGGGGCGCTGGAGCGGCGCGGCGCCTTGCGGTGGCTCGCGGACCGTGGAGTCGAGCACGTCTTCTACTTCCAGGTGGACAACCCCCTCGCCCCGATCTGCGACCCGGCCTTCCTCGGCCACCACGCGCTCTCCGGCAGCCGCATGAGCACCCTCGCGGTCCGCAAGGTGGATCCCGCGGAGCGCGTCGGCGTGCTGTGTCTCCGGGACGGGGCGCCCGGCATCGTCGAGTACTCGGAGCTCCCGCCGGAGGTTGCGACCGCCCGGGCGCCGGACGGCGGCCTGCTGCTGCGGGCAGGAAACACGGCGATCCACGCCTTCACCATGGAGCTGCTCGCGCAGATGGCCCACGAGCGCGACTTCCCCGTCCACATGGCGCGCAAGCCGATCCCGACGGGCGCCGCCTCGGTGGAGGGCATCAAGCTCGAGTACTTCGTGTTCGACGCGCTGCCCTACGCTGGCACGACGCTGATCATGGAGCTGGACCGGGCGACGGGCTTCGCGCCGGTGAAGAACGCGGACGGCGCCGACTCACCAGCGACGGCCCGGGCCGCGATGTCGGCGAAGTGGAGGCGGTGGGTGGAGCGCTGGGACCCGCGCACGGTGATGCTCCCGGAGGACACCCTCGTGGAGGTGAGCCCGCTGGTCGCGTTGGACGCCGACGAGCTGCGCTCCCACCCGATCCCCGAGGCCCCCCCGACGTCGCCGCTGATCCTCAGGTGATCTCTAGGACTTCCGCCCTACCTGCACCATGGCCGGGCGGAGCACCCGGTCTCCCATGGCGTACCCGGGGCGCAGCACGGCCATCACCTTGTTGTGCTGGGCGTCCGCTGTCACGGGGATGACCCCCATGGCGTCCTGGGTGGCGGGATCGAACTCCTCCCCCTCGGGCGAGAAGCGTGTGACGCCGAGCTCCTGCATCTTGGACAGGAACTGCCCATACACCATGGCGACGCCCTGCTGGAGCGCCTCGTAGCTCCCGGTGGATCGGGACGCGTCAATGGAGCGCTCGAAGTTGTCGAGGACCTCGAAGAGCCCCGACACCAGGCGCGCCTTCTCGAGCTCCACGGTCCGCGCGATGTCCCGCTCGTACCGCTCACGGGCCCTCTTGAAGTCGTCCTCCGCCCGCTTGTAGGCGGCGATGTACTCGCGGAGCTGCTCGTCCTTCTCCTGCAGGCGCTGCGTCAGCATGTCCAGGTAGGTCGGCGCCTTCTGCTGTGGCTCCTCGGCCTGCTCCGGCTCGGCGTCCGCGCCGGTCTCCGCGCCCCCCTGGTCCCCGTCCTGGGGCTCCGTGGACGCCTCCTCCCCAGGGGGTAGCTCATGATCGGGAGCCACGACCTTGGGCTCCTCCGTGCTCTTGCTCTGCTTGGGATCCTGGCTCATCACACTCCCCTGTCGTCAAACCAAAAGTGCCGCCGGAAGGTAGTGTCCCGAGACTCCGCGGTCAAGATGTGCATTGCTGCGGCATGGGGGGGAGAAACGACACAGGCCGCCCGAGAGGGGCGGCCTGTGCTCGGGAGAGGGGGCTTGGCCTAGCTCTCGACGAAGGCGAGCAGGGGCTCGTTGCGCGTCGGGTGCCGGAGCTTCTCGATGGCCTTCGCCTCGATCTGCCGGATGCGCTCCCGGGTGAGGTCGAAGTCCTTCCCGACCTCCTCCAGGGTGTAGGTCTGCGACTCACCGATGCCGAACCGCTTGCGGAGGATGCGCTCCTCCCGGTCGGACAGGCTGTTGAGCACCTGCGACGTGATGTGCTTCAGGTTCCCGTGGGCCACGACATCGACGGGGCAGACGGCCTTCTCGTCCTCGATGAAGTCCATGATGTGGCTGTCATCGTCACCGACCGGCGTCTCCAGGGAGATGGGCGCCCGCGCCAGGCGGAACGTGCGCTTCACCTGGGACACGGTCAGCTCGGCCTCCTTGGCGATCTCGTCGTCGTTGGGCTCGCGGCCGAGCCGCTGCTCGAGCTGCGCCTTGATGCGCGTCAGCCGGTTGAGCGTCTCGATCAGGTGCACGGGGATGCGGATCGTCCGCGCCTGGTCCGCGATGGCCCGCGTGATGGACTGCCGGATCCACCACGTCGCGTAGGTCGAGAACTTGTGGCCGCGGTGGTACTCGAACTTCTCCACCGCCTTCATGAGCCCGATGTTGCCCTCCTGGATGAGGTCCAGGAAGTGCATCCCCCGGTTCATGTACTTCTTGGCGATGGACACCACGAGCCGCAGGTTCGCCTGGATCATGAGCGCCCGCGCCCGCTCCACCTCACGCTCGGCCTCGAGGATGTTGCGGTACAGGGCCACGATCTGGTCCAGCGGGAGCTGCAGCCGCTCGTACACCTCCTCACAGCGGGTCACGTAGAAGCGCGCCTTGCGCGACTGATCGGTGCGTGCCGTGCCGGAGGCCGACGACACGCGGTCGCGCGACGTCTTTGCCTTCGTCAGGTAGTCCGCCAGGAAGCGCTCCCCCTCCCGAACGTCGCGTGCCATGTCCTTGAAGTTGCGCAGCGCGTCCCGGTAGAAGCGCTCGCCCCACTCATCCTCGCGGAGGAGCTTGACCACGCTTCGCATGGCGACGCGGTAGTCCTCCATGCACTCGGCCCCCTCCTCCAGGACGCGCCGACGCACCTGACGGTACTCGGCCTCGATGGGGGAGAGCAGCTCCACGAAGCGCCGCACGCCATCGCGGATCTCGTCGGCCTCGTCCTCGGTGAGGCGGGAGGCCGGGTCGCAGAGGCAGGTGATGGGCTCCTCACCGCACGCGATCTTGCGGGGGAGGTCCATGATGCCCCACTCACCGAAGGCGGTGGACAGCACGGTCTCGAGCACGCGGAACGAGCCGGTCTCGATACGTCGGGCCACCTCGCGCTCACCCTTGCGCGTGAGCAGCGAGACCTCGCCGATTCGCTTCAGGTAGATGAGGATGGGGTTGGTCGCGCTCTCCCCGTCGAGGCGGATCTTCCGCTCCGTGCGCTTCTTGAAGAGGGGCTCCTCTTCGTCGTCGGCCACGGCCGCCCCCGTCTCGGCCATCTCCAGCACATCGGGCTCCTTGGCCTCGTTCCCGTCCGGATCGAACAGAGAGAACGAGTCATCCTTCCTGCTCTGGGTCATTCAGCAACTCCACCAGGCATCAGCCTGTTGTTTCGGCAGCCAGCCAGGCCGGCCCGTTGTGCAACAACCGATCCAATCAAGTCGAACGGTTTCAACGGGCCGAGAAATTTCGCGCACACTGTTGACTCGCCCCGTGGCATTCGTCATGGTGTGTTTCTGCGGTTCTCGGAGCGCGGCCGGTCCTGTCCGGCGCGCCCGCTGTTCGTGTCCCCATTCTCTGACATCCGTGTCACCACTGCGCAATTTGTAGCATGTATGACAAAAATTGTCAGCATGTGGGGCCCCCGAGAGTGCCCTCGGAGCCGCCAGCCCCGAACGCACACCCCATTACGTTCGACGCCGTGACTTCCTTTCGGCGCCGACCCACCCTTCGTCGAAGTTTGTGCTGACCCGATGTAACCCGAGAAGTGCCGCGCCCCCTTGAATCCGGGCCCTCCAGGCTACGAGGGTGTATTCAAAATGGCCCGTCGCGAGCGCGTGGGCGCGCCCGCATGGCAAG
>BTVJ01000089.1:0-31156 GCA_045863395.1 Myxococcales bacterium | reverse complement strand
GCTGTCCACGCGCTGGATGCCCGGGCCGCTGCGCCGCTGGTTCGAGGGCCTGGACCTGGGCGGCATCTACAAGAAGTGGGCGCAGTTCCAGCCCGACGCGATGGGCGCGCAGCGGCGCGCGCGCTTCGAGCGGCTGAACCGCTGGCGGCGGCTGTGGGTGCTGCGCGGCTACTTCGGGCTGCGCAAGTAGCGGCGGCGCGGCGGCGGGGGGGGGGGGCGCCCCCCCCGACGAGTGGGGGGGTGGGGGGCGCGCCCCCCCCGGGTCGCCCCCCCGCACTGTGTGGTGGGTGCAGGGGTGAGGAACGGTAAAGAGCAGGGAGAGTGGCCAGCCGAACGTGGTCGGCCGGCGCTGAGGAAGCTCACGAAGCGCCGTGATTGATCCCCCGCCTGCGGCGCTGCCCTCGCGGGCCGCCTGCGAAGTCGGGGAGCGGGATATCAATCTCGGGTCTCGAAGGGCAATCTAGGGGACGCGGTGCGCTGCGTCAAGCTGCGATGTGTAACCTCCTCTGCGCCAGCGGTTACAGGTCTGCGGTGGGCGCCGGGCGGGCCAGCCTTGCGCGGCCAAGCAGGTAGGGAGGGATGGTCATGAGCTTCTCCCGCGTAGTGGTAAAGGCCCGTCGAGTGAGAGAGTCGTAGCCATTCTCCTCGATTTTGTCCAGGATCGCGCCATACCCCTCGATTCCGACCGCAAATGCCAGTCTTCCGGCCGCGCTGGTGACCAACGGGAGCAGGCGCGCGCCCTGCCTGTAGAGCGCGCGGGCGCGGCCGACCTGGAACTCCATGAGGGCGCGAAAGGCGGCGGTGGGCACCCGAGAGAAGAGATCCGCCTCCGCGAGGCCGAAGCGAGCCAGCTCGTCGGCGGGCAGGTAGATGCGGTCCCGGTTCAGATCGTCGCCCACGTCCCGCAGGATGTTCGTGAGCTGCATGGCCGTGCCGAGCTGCTTGGCGTACTCCAGGGTCGCTGGCCCCCCCTCATAGCCGACGATCGGTGTGAGGATCAGCCCGATGGTGCCCGCGACGCCGTAGCAGTAGCGGTCGAGCAGCTCCCAGTCCGGGACGCGGGTGAGCGTCAGGTCCATGGCGCACCCGTCCACGAGGTCGAAGAAGGGCTGGAGCGGGATGCGGAACGTGTGGATGGTGTGGGCGAGCGCCTCGAAGCGGTCGCTGGCATAGGAGCCTCGCACGGCCGCCTCCAGGTCGCTCCGGAGCCGGACGAGGGACGCCTGGATCTCGCCCGCCGTGAGCCCGTCTGCCTCGTCGACGGCGTCGTCCACCGTCCGGGCGAAGCCGTAGACCGCGGCGACTCCGCGCGCCTGCGGGCGGGTCATGAAGCGGGTCATGAACGCGAAGGTGCGGCCGTGCTCCTGGAGGATCCGGCGTGACTGGCGATACCCCCTGCGCAGCGTGCGGGTCATCAGGCGGCCTCCTTGCGGGCGCGCACCTTCGGCGCCAGAGGGAGCTCGCGCAGGCCGTCGGGGACGGCGGCGCGGGCGCCCGTGTCCACCAGCCGGGCCGTCAGGCGCCCGATCCCATGCGTGTAGTACCCCTCGATGAGGCGCTGGGCGACGATGCGCCCACTCAGGGCCGCCATGGGCACTGAGCCCGGCCAAATAGTGCCGTGGCCCGCGAGCAGGACGTTCCGGAGCGGGGTGGTGAAGCGCGCCAGCGTCGCCTTGAAGGGGAACTCCAGCAGGTTGAGCATGAAGCCGCAGGAGGCGCCGTCGGCCGCGCGGGTGAAGCGCATGGTCGACGGCGGCGTGCCGACGTCCTGGAACACGACGCGGTCCTCGATGCCGGGCAGCAGCCGCGCGAGCCCCGCCAGGAGCTGATCGCCGACGCGCCGCTTGGCGTCCTCGTAGGCCCGGGCGCGGACCATGGGGTCGCCAGCGGTGCCCCAGTGGCGGTCCCAGTCCCAGCGGGTCATGGACTGGGCGACGAGGCCGGTCTGACCAGGTGGGCAGAGGCTGGGGTCCGTCAGGGAGTGGGAGGTGACCTCCAGGAACTGCCCCACGTGAAAATCCGCGTCGGGGCGCGCCGTGTTCTGGGTGCGCCCATGCTGGGGGAACCAGAACAGGTGGCTCGCGCGCAGGGTCTCACGGAGCGACTCCGGTGGCAGGTCGAGGCCGAGGTACAGTGACACGAGCGGATCGGACAGGGGGGCCCGCTGCACTGCGTCGACGACCCGGCGCGGCCAGCGCTCCGGTCCCGTAAGGTGCATCACCGCGGAGCGCAGGTCGCCGGTCCACACGATGGTGTCCGCGTCGAGGCGCTCGCCGCGTGACGTGACGACCGCCGTCGCCCGGTCCCCGCGGGTCCGCAGTCCCGCCACCGTCGTCTTGAACCGCACCTCGCCCCCCGCCGCGCGCAGCCCGTGGACCAGATCCTCCCAGAGCCGGGCGTAGCCGCCCTCCGGGTACCAGTAGTCATTGGCCCACAGATGCCAGAAGGCGCTCGCGACGAACACGCTCATGCGGCTGTAGCCGGCGCTTCCCAGGGTGTCCCGCAGCGGGCCTGCTGCCATCTGGCGGGCGTACCACGGCCCGAACTCCTCTGTGACCGATGCGGCGAGCATGCGGGCCTCGGGGAGGAGCCTCGCGGCCAGGCGGGCCCAGCGCCGGGCGCGCCTCTGCCCGCCGTCCCCCACGTAGGGGATGCAGTCCCCCTCCGAGACGGCGGTGCACAGGGCGCTCGTGCGGCGGTGCGCGTCGAAGACCCGGCGCAGGCCGGCCCTGTCCGCCGGGTACGCCCCGGCAAAGGCCTCCTCGAGCTGGTCGAGGCTCGTGACGACCGTGTCGAGCCCCGGCATGCGGATCTGGTAGGTGGAGCGGCGGAAGCGACTTCGGGGGATCCCCATCTCTTCGAGCAGCGGCAGCGTCATGCCCAGGCTCTCGAAGGACTGGTCCCCCGCGTCGAAGTGGAAGCCCTTGCGCCAGATGCCGGCCATGAGGCCGCCGGCCTGGTGGTTGTGCTCCAGCACCAGCACGCGCTTTCCTGCTCGCGCCAGGGCGTGGGCGCACGTCAGGCCGGCGATGCCGGCCCCGACGACGATGACGTCGGTCATGGCGATGCCTCAGCGGGTCAGAGGTGAGGGCGGATGGGCTCCAGGAACACGTCGACCAGGCCCGTGAGCAGCGAGGCAGCCTCCGGGTTGTCGAGCAGCGCTGCTGCCGCGGCGACCTGACGCTCCGTGCGCTGGATCAGCGCGATCCCGTGCCGAATGGAGCCGTGCTGCTCGAAGAGGTCCATTACGCGCCCGATCTCGGCCGCAGAGGTCTCCTCCCGCGGCTTTCGGATGATCGCGTCTACCTCGGAGCGCCGGGGCTCCGGCGCCGTCGCCAGGAAGTGGGCCGCCGGCAGGCTGATCTTGCCCTCGGCGATGTCCGTGCCCCGCTGGTCGCGCCCCTTGTCGCCGAGCAGGTCGAGCAGGTCGTCCTGCACCTGGAAGACGACCCCCAGGTGGGAGCCTGCCTCCTCCAGAGCCGCAAGGCGAGGCTCGTCCAGCCCCAGCAACATCCCGGCGCCCGTCAACGGCAGAACGAACAGGCCGCCCGTCTTGCCGCGGACCATGGCCAGGTAGGCGGCCTCCGTGGGGCTCTCGGCCTCCTTGAGCTGGAACTCCGCGACCTGGCCGCCGATGACGTCGAGGGTGCAGCGGGCGACGAGCGAGGACAGACGCGCCCGGGTTGCCGGAGCGGCGTCGAGCTGCTCCAGCAGCCGCAGGGCGAAGAAGAACATGGCGTCGCCGCAGTTGATGGCCTGGGGGGCGCCATAGCGACGCCAGACCGTCTCGCGGCCCCGGCGGTGCGTGTCGCCGTCCTGCAGATCATCGTGGACCAGGGTCGCGTTGTGGATCATCTCCACCGCCGCGCCGAACGAGACCAGGTCCGCCGGGTCGGCCCCCCACGCCTCGGCCATGGCCAGGGGGATGACCGCCCGGAGCCGCTTGCCGCCCGTGTCCAGGTGGTACCAGGTCATGTCGGGGAGGGTGCCGGCCCCCGCGCGGCGCGGAGCCACCCGCCCCATGGCCGCCTCGATGGCCGGCCAGTGCTCGCCCCGCAGCCGCTCCAGCGCTGCGTGGACCTTCGCGCCCGCGCTCATCGGCAGATCTCCTTGACCAGCAGCTCCGCCGTCTCGTGCGTGAAGCACTGGGTGCGGACCATCTCGCTGACCACCTGGTCGATCTGCTCGTCGCTGGCTCCTGCAGACGCCGCGATGTTGCGCGCGTGCAGCGACATGTGACCCCGCTGGATGCCCTCGGTGGCGAGCGCCAGGATGGCAGCCAGGTTCTGGGCGAGGCCCACGGCGGCTGCGATGCGCCCCAGGTGACCGGCGCCGTCTACGCCGAGCACCTTGAGCAGCACCCTGACCACCGGGTGCACCTTCGTCACGCCACCGACGGTCCCGACCTGCATGGGCATGGTCACGCGCCCGACCAGCTCCTCGTCCTCACGGCGCCAGGTGGACAGCGCGGTGTAGCGGCCGCTGCGCGAGGCGTAGGCGTGGGCGCCCGCCTCGACGGCGCGCCAGTCCTGCCCCGTCGCGAGGAGCACCGCGTCTACGCCGTTCATGAAGCCCTTGTTGTGGGTCGCCGCCCGGTGGGGGTCCACCTCCGCGAACACGCTGGCGCTGACCACGCGGTCCGCGACGGCCTCGCCGCTCAGGCCGAGCTTCCGGTTCGCGAGCATCGAGAGTGGGATACGTCCCGTCGCATGGACGAGCCGCTCGTCGGCCAGGTTGGAGAGGATCCGCAGGTTGACCTCGCCGCCCGTCAGCGTCTCGATGGGCTCGGCGAGGCCCTCCGCCATGGAGTTGATCAGGTTGGCGCCCATGGCGTCCTGCACGTCCACGTGGATGTGCACGACCAGCATGGGGCCCACCGCGGTGTCGGGGAACGTGTGCAGGGAGATGCGCCGGGCGCCCCCCCCGCGGGCCAGGAGCCGCGGGTGCATGGCGTTGGCGTGCTCCAGCAGGACGCGCTCCGCGGCGAGTACGCGCGCCTCGGCGGCCGGGAGGTTCGGGATGTTGCACACCTGGATCTGCCCGACCATCACCGGGGCGGTGGCGGAGGTCTCGATGCCGCGCCCCTCGCGCATCATGCGGGCGGCGTTGGAGGACGCGGCGACCACCGAGGGCTCCTCGATGACCATCGGGACCAGCACGTCCTCGTCGTCGATGCGAAAGTTGGCTGCGAAGCCCACCGGGAGGTGGAACAGGCCGCCCACGTTCTCGATCATGCGGTCGGCTTGCGCCATGGACAGGCTGTCGCTCGCCAGCAGGGTGGCGACGTCCTCGTCGGTCAGGCCCGCGAAGCGCTGAACGTGTGAGAGCCGCTCCTCGACGGGGAGCTTGTAGAAGCCCGAGATCCGCGACGTCCTCATCTGCACCTCGTAGCGCCGGGTCGCGAGCCTTGCAAGCTGAGCGATCATTCGTATCCCTCCGGGGGTGAATTCCAGTCCTTGGGTGGAACCTAGATCCGTCGGAGGACCGCGCGCGTCCGCAGCCCCTCCACTGTAGCGGCTCCCGTGAGAAACATCACGGTCCGAAGCTCGTACCGGATCTGCTCGATGCGCTCGACGACGGCGTCCACGCCGCCCTGCGCAGCCTGCAGGAAGGGCAGGGCCATGGCGCACAAGTCCGCGCCCAAAGCCAGCGCCTTGGCGATCTCGAGGCCCGTGCGCATGCCGCCAGAGCAGATGATCGGGAGGTCCGGGAGCATGCGCCGGCACGTAACCAGACTCTCTGCCGTGGGGATGCCCCAGGAGGCCAGCTCCTCGCCGGTGTCGGCCTGGATGCGGTTGCTCGATCGGAGCGCCTCGATGCGCGACCACGACGTGCCACCGACGCCGGCGACCTCGACGCCCCCGACCGGGAGGCGCCGGATCTTCTGCGCGGTCACCGCGCTGATGCCCGCGCCGACCTCCTTGAGCACGACGGGGACCGGGAGCGCGGCGGCGGCCTCCTCGATCTTGTGGCACAGGCCGGCGAAGTTGGTGTCGCCCTCTGGCTGGATGGCCTCCTGGAGCGGGTTCAGGTGGAAGGCCATCACGTCGCAGCCAGTGCGTCGCACGAGCCGCGACACCATCTCGGGGGTGACGCCGCAGTTGAGCTGGACGGCGCCGATGTTGCCCATGAGCAGCACGTCCGGCGCGATCTGGCGGATGTCGTAGCTCTCGAAGGCGTCGTCCTCCTCGAGCATGCGCCGCTGGGAGCCGAGGGCGAAGCCGATGCCCGTCTGCTGTGCGGCTGCCGCCAGGATTCGGTTGACCTCCCCCGCCTTGGCCGTGCCGCCGGTCATCGCGCCGATCATCAGGGGCATGCTGAGCGCCTTGCCGAAGGCCCGGGTCTCCGTGGTGACCGCGGCCAGGTCCACCTCGGGCAGCGCGTCGTGGTCGAAGCGGTAGCGCTCGAACCCGTTTCGCACGCCGGCGAAGCCGACGTCCTCCTCGAGGCAGATGCGTAGATGGTGGTCCTTCCGGGACCCGGTCGGCGTGTCACCCGCCATTGCCAACTCTCCGAATCTATTTAGTCGGTTGCTCGATCTCGACTCTGGGTCTGGTTTTGGCGCTATGGGTACCACTGCCCCCACGGCTGGTCAAGCCGTGCTCAGGAAGGCAGCGCACACAAGGGCTGCAACCACGCGAAACGTATTCAGAAAAAAAATCGAACGCGAGTCGAGTCGAGGAGCGAGGGGGAGTGACGATATGTGGCGAGTGCGACTACAGGTGCTTTGTGATCGTCTGGACGAAGTAGGCCTTTGGGCGGGCGCCAACCATCTGCTCCACCACCTCGCCTCCCTTGAAGAGGTAGACCGACGGGATGCTGGTGATGCGGTATCGGGTGGCGATCTCGTGGTTGTTGTCCACGTCGACCTTTCCGACCTTCATCTTCCCCTGGTAGTCGTCGGCGAGCTCCTCGACGATGGGGGCGATGGCCCGACACGGGGCGCACCAGGTCGCCCAGAAGTCGACGAGCACGGGGACGTCCGCCTGGACGACCTCGGTGTCGAAGTTGCCGTCGTTGAACTCGTGTACGTTCTTTCCTGCCATGATGATCCTCGCTTGGTGCAGTCGTGGTCCCGTCGGGTCCCCCTCGGGCGAGCCGGCACACCTTAGTGCAGGGTCCCCTGCTTGACAACCCGCTCGGGGCGGGACACCAATCCACGGGCCGCCCGGCGGGACGTTCGGAGCCCCCTGGAGCCGCCAGCATACGGCTTGGATGCATCGCGCAACTTCGGTGACCGGGCGTACCGATCATCCTTCATTCGCATCTGTGGTTCCGCTAGACTGCCGCGAGGTCAGGGCCGTCATCTGGAGGATGTTGGACATGCATGGGAAGCTTGCGTGGTTCGCGGCGGGCGCCGTACTGGCTGGCCTCTGGGCCGGCTGCACCGATAGCGCCGCCACCGGTACCTCCAGCGAGGGGGACGCGGCCGACATCGGCGGGGCGGGAGGCAGCGGGGATGCCAACAACCCGTTCCCCGGCAAGAAGGACGTCGCGGGGGATGGCTCCATCATCACCGGCGACGCCAAGGGGTACGATCCCGAGAACCCCGACCCGGGCATGATCGGCTGGCCCTGCGTCGTGGCCGGGGACTGCGAGAGCGGGTGGTGCATCGAGACCGGCGAGGGCAAGAAGTGCACCGAGACGTGCCTCGAGACCTGCCCCGACGGCTGGAAGTGCGTCAACACGCAGACCGACCCGGACATCGTGTACCTGTGCGTGCCCTTCACGAGTGACCTCTGCAAGGAGTGCACGAGCGACGAGCAATGCGGCGGCCCGCTGGATCGGTGCATCCCCGTCGGCGAGACCGGCAGCTACTGCGGGCTCAAGTGCGACCAGGACGTGGACTGCCCCGACGACTACAAGTGCGCTGCCATCGAGCTCAACGACGGCACCAAGACCAAGTCGTGTTACCCGACCACCGACTCCTGCGTGTGCGTGGGCAAGGTCAACGGGAGCGTGCGGCCCTGCTCCATCGAGAACGAGCACGGCAAGTGCTTCGGAGAGGAGCTGTGCGATGGCCCCAAGGGCTGGGTGGGCTGTGGCGCCAGCGTTCCGGCGGAGGAGGAGTGCAACGGCAAGGACGACGACTGCGACGGCCTCTTCGACGAGGAAATGGACGACCGCCCGTGCGAGATCGCGAGCTCGTGGGGCACCTGCAAGGGGACCGAGACCTGCAAGGGTCAGAAGGGCTGGGCCTGCGACGCGCAGGCGCCGGCCGAGGAGCTCTGCAACGGCATCGACGACAACTGCGACGGCACAATCGACGAGGGCTACTTCAACGTGGGGACGCCCTGCGATGGGGACGACGCGGACACGTGCCCCAACGGGCTGTTCCAGTGCGCCCCCGACGGGTCGAAGGTCGTTTGTGTCGGCGATGGCCCCGTCGGCGAGATCTGCAACGGCAAGGACGACGACTGCGACGGACTGATCGACGAGGCCTTCCTGGAGTTGGGGCTCTCGTGCGACGGGGACGACCCGGACGACTGCGCCAACGGGACCTACCAGTGCTCCGCCGACCAGACAGGCGTCGTGTGTCTCAACGACAAGAACACGGTCGAGGAGTGCAACGGCAAGGACGACGACTGTGATGGGCTCACCGACGAGCTGTTCGGCGACTATGACGGGGACGGCCTGGCGGACTGCGTGGACGACGACGACGACGGCGACGGGGACCCGGACGGGACCGACTGCGCGCCCTTCAACCCGACCATCTTCACCGGCGCGCCCGAGGTCTGCGACGGAAAGGACAACAACTGCGACGGGGTCGTCGACGACGGCTTCCCGGACACCGACAAGGACGGCAAGGCGGACTGCATCGACGACGACGACGACGACGACGGCGTCAAGGACCCGAACGACAACTGCCCTCTCGCGCAGAACCTGAACCAGAAGGACATGGACGGCGACGGCATCGGCGACGTCTGCGACGATGACATGGACGGTGATGGTGTCCTGAACACGGGGGACAACTGCCCGAGCGTGCCGAACCCGCTCCAGCTCGACACCGACCAGGACGGGCAGGGCGACGCCTGCGACGACGACGACGACGGGGACGGGTTCCCCGATACGGCGGACTGCAAGCCGCTGGACCCGAAGATCAACCCCGCCTCGGTGGAGGTCTGCGACGGCCAGGACAACAACTGCGATGGCAAGATCGACGAGGGCTTCACCGACACGGACAAGGACGGGCTCGCGGACTGCGTCGATCCGGACGACGACAACGACGGGACGCCGGACGTGCTCGACTGCGCCCCGACGGACCCGGCGGTCTACCCCGGCGCCTTCGAGCTGTGCGATGGCAAGGACAACAACTGCAACGGCCAGGCAGATGAGGGCTACCCCGACACGGACGGGAACGGGGTGCCCGACTGTCAGGATGACGACGCCGACGGGGACGGGGACCCCGACGTCACGGACTGCGCGCCCAAGAACCCGGCGATCCACCACGGAGCCGTCGAGGCCTGCGACGGCGTGGACAACAACTGCAACGTCCAGATCGACGAGGGCTTCCCCGACACCGACGGCGACGGCCTCGCGGACTGCGTGGACACGGACGATGACAACGACGGGATCCCCGACAAGGACGACAACTGCCCGCTGCACAAGAACGCGAACCAGAAGGACACCGACAAGGACGGGCAGGGCGACGAGTGCGACGATGACGACGACGGCGATGGGGACCCGGACGCGACCGACTGCAAGCCACTGGACGCGACCGTCGGGTCGACGGTAGCGGAGAAGTGCAATGGCAAGGACGACGACTGCGACGCCCTGATCGATGAAGAGAACGCGTCGGGCTGTGAGGTGTACTTCAGCGACACGGACGCCGACGGCTTCGGCAACAGCACCAAGTCCAAGTGCCTGTGCGCGGAGAGCACGACCTACACGGCGGCGCTCGGCGGTGACTGTGACGATACGGACAAGTCGGTGAACCCGGCGGCGTCCGAGAAGTGCAACGGCAAGGACGACGACTGCGACGGCCTGACCGACGAGAAGGACGCAACGGGGTGCATCCAGTACTACCTGGATGCGGATACGGACGGCTTTGGCGTGGCGGCGGCGGCCCAGTGCGTCTGCGGTCCGACCGGGAGCTACACCGCGACCAAGGCGGGTGACTGCGACGACGGCGACATCCTGGCCTACCCCGGAGCGCCGGAGAAGTGCAACGGCAAGGACGACAACTGCAACGGCAAGGTCGACGAGGACGACGCCGGCGGCTGCACCGTCTACTACATGGACTTCGACAAGGACGGGTGGGGCGTGTCGTCGCAGCACAAGTGCATGTGTACTGCGGCGGCCCCCTATACGGCTCTGCAGGGGGGCGATTGCAACGACGGTGACCCGCTGGCGGGGCCGGGTACGACGGAGGTCTGCGACGGGCTCGACAACGACTGCGACGGCAAGGTGGACGAGGACGGGGCGGGCGGCTGCACGGTCTACTACCGGGACTTCGACAACGATCTCTATGGGCTGAGCAATGACAGCCAGTGCCTGTGCAAGCCAACCGGGGTCTACACGGCCACCCAAGGGGGCGACTGCAACGACACGGCGTTCGCGATCAACCCCGAGCGCGTGGAGCTGTGCAACAGCATCGACGACAACTGCAACGGGGTCATCGACGAGCCCGACTCCCAGGGCTGCGTGGTCTACTACTTCAACCTGGACGGGGACGGCTACGGAGTGGACGACGTGTCCCAGTGCCTGTGCAAGGCCCAGGGCAACATGAACACGGCGCTCAAGGGAGACTGCGACGACTCCAACCCGAAGATCTATCCTGGCGCCAAGGAGCTGTGCAACGGTCTGGACGACGACTGCGACGGCGAGACGGACGAGGGGGCGCTGTCCGAGTGCAGTCCCTTCTACAAGGACTCCGATGGAGACGCTTACGGGGTCAACGGCGACTCCAAGTGTCTCTGCGCGCCGGACGGAATCTATAGCGCCGTGCAGCAGGGCGACTGCAACGACGCCGATCCGACCACGAACCCGGGGATCATCGAGAGCTGCAATCTCAAGGACGACGACTGCGATGGCGCCGTCGATGAGATCGACTCGGACGGCTGCACCATCTTCTACCGTGACTTCGACGGGGACGGCTTCGGCCTGACCACCGCCTCCCAGTGTCTCTGCAAGGCCACCGGGGACTACAAGGTCGTCAAGCCTGGCGACTGCAACGACTCGAACCCCAACGTGAACCCGTTTGCCACAGAGATCTGCAACACCGTGGACGATGACTGCGACGGGCTGGTAGACGAGCCCGGCGCCGGCGGGTGCCTGCTGCGCTATCTGGACGTGGACGGCGACGGGTGGGGGCAGACCACCGACAGCCAGTGCCTGTGCTCACCCTTTGGATCCTACACGGCGACGAAGGGCGGGGACTGCGACGACGGGGCCTCCACGTCCTACCCAGGAGCTACGGAGACCTGCAACGGCAAGGACGACAACTGCAACGGGCAAGTAGACGAGGTCAACGCCGCGGGTTGCAGCATCATGTTCCAGGACACCGATCAGGACGGGTTCGGGCTGACCATCTCAGCGAAGTGCTTGTGCAGCCCAGAGGGCGTCTTCACGGCGCTGGAGGGCGGCGACTGCAACGACAACGCGGCGAGCGCGTACCCGGGCGCAGGCGAGGTCTGCAACGGCATCGACGACGACTGCGACGGCGCGGTGGACGAGACGGGGGCCTCCGGGTGCACGGAGTACTTCCGCGACTTCGACGACGACGGGTGGGGGCTCTCGAGCGACAAGGTGTGTACGTGCGCGCCAGCCGGGTACCACAAGGCGACCAAGGGGGGAGACTGCAACGACACGCACCCGAGCATCAATCCTGGCGCAACCGAGGTGTGCAACGGGTTCGACGACGACTGCGACGCGCTCGTGGACGAGGACGGCGCCCAGGGCTGCGAGACCTTCATGGTGGACGCCGACAACGACGGCTACGGAGTGACCGGAGACGCAAAGTGCCTGTGCAAGCCGGGCGGCAACTACAAGACCAAGCTGGGCGGGGACTGCGCGGACGCCGACGCGGCGGTCTATCCCGGCGCCGTCGAGGTGTGCAACGGCAAGGACGACAACTGCAACGGCCAGACCGACGAGGTCAACTCCGTCGGGTGCGACACCTTCTATAGCGACGTCGACGCCGACGGCTACGGTGAGTCGTCGAAGTTCAAGTGCCAGTGCGGTCCCATCCCGCCGTTCTCGGCGACACAGGGCGGGGACTGCAACGACCTGGTCAAGACGGCGTATCCGGGTGCTGCCGAGGTCTGCAACGGCATCGACGACGACTGCGACGGCCTCGCGGACGAGGAGGGGGCACAGGGGTGCGTCCAGTATCTCCAAGACAAGGACGCGGACAACTACGGCAAGACAGGCGTCTCCAAGTGCCTGTGCGGTCCGGCCGGCGACTACACGGCGCTTCAGGGTAACGACTGTGACGACTCCGCGTACGGCGTCAACCCGGCGGCCAAGGAGGTCTGCAATCTGGCGGACGACGACTGCGACGGGCTCGTGGACGAGGACGGCGCGATCGGGTGCGTCGTGCGGTATTTCGACGGTGACAAGGACGGCTTTGGCCTGACGGCCGGCTCCAAGTGCATCTGCGGAAACTCGCAGGACTACACGGCGACGCAAGGGGGAGACTGCGACGACACGAGCGGGGCGGTGTACCCCTACGCGACCGAGGCCTGCAACAACATCGACGACGACTGCGACGGGCTCATCGACGAGGAGAACGCGGCCGGCTGCAAGGGCTACTTCCTGGACGCAGACGACGACGGCTTCGGCGCTCCCAACATGGCGCCCAAGTGCCTGTGCGTGGCCGCGGGTCAGTACAAGGCGCTGGTCGGAGGGGACTGTGACGACTCCAAGTCGACGGTCAAGCCCGGAGGATCGGAGACCTGTAACGGGGTGGACGACGACTGTGATGGCGTGGTCGACGAGGTCGGCGCAGTCGGGTGCACGACGTACTATCGCGACATCGACCAGGATGGGTATGGCCTGGCCGCAGACTCACGATGTGCCTGCTCGGCGGGGACGCCCTACACGGCAACCCAGGGCGGGGACTGCGACGACACGGACTCGTCGGTGAAGCCCGGGGCGGCCGAGGTCTGCAACCTGAAGGACGACAACTGCAATGGGCAGATCGACGAGGGCGCGAGTGGCTGCACGGCCTTCTATGCGGATCTGGATGGCGACGGCTGGGGCGACACGACGAAGACGACGTGCTCCTGCGGCGCGACCGGGATCTACACGACGACGAAGAAGGGTGACTGCAACGACGCCAACCCGCAGGTCTACCCGACCGCGCCCGAGGTCTGCAACGGCGCCGACGACGACTGCGACGGCGAGATCGACGAGCTCGGCGCCACGGGGTGCACCACCTTCTACAAGGACGGCGACAACGACACCTACGGCGTGACCTCGGACTCCAAGTGCACCTGCGCCGCGTCGGGCCTCTACAAGGCCACGCAGGGCGGCGACTGCGACGACGCGGTTGCGGCCGTATCGCCGGGGGCCACCGAGGTCTGCAACGGGAAAGACGACAACTGCAATGGGCAGGTAGATGAGGCAGGCGCCACGGGGTGCAGCACGTTCTTCATGGACAAGGACGGCGATGGCTTCGGGAAGACCGGCGACACCAAGTGTCAGTGCGCCGCGGGCGGAGACTACTCGGCCACCAAGGGGGGCGACTGCAATGACCTGGCCGCGAGCGTGAACCCCGACGCCACCGAGGTCTGCAACGGCGTGGACGACAACTGCAACGGGCAGGTGGATGAGACGGGCACGGGCGGGTGTGTCACGTTCTACGAGGACAACGACGGCGACGGCTTCGGCAAGTCGGGCGTGACGGTGTGCGGGTGCGGACCGAGCGGCAAGTTCACCGCGACCATCGGTGGCGACTGCGACGACACGAGCGCGCTGGTGTTCCCGAACGCCCAGGAGTCCTGCAACGGCAAGGACGACGACTGCGACGGGCTGACCGACGAGGCCAACGCCCAGGGTTGCGCCAACCGCTACAAGGACGGCGACAACGACGGCTACGGCATCGCCAGCGACTACCAGTGCCTCTGCGCAGCGAGCGGCAGCTACAAGGCGACCCAGGCCGGAGACTGCGACGACGCGAACCCGCAGACGTACCCGGGCGCCGCGGAGATCTGCGACGGCAAGGACAACAACTGCAACGGGCAGATCGACGAGGGCGTCCAGTCCGGGTGCTCCACGTGGTACCAGGACAAGGACGGCGACGGCTTCGGCAAGACGGGCGTGACCAAGTGCCTCTGCGGGGCGGAGGGGGACTACCAGGCCACCATCGGCGGCGACTGCAACGACACCAACGCGGCGGTCAACCCGGGCGCCACCGAGATCTGCAACGCCATCGACGACGACTGCGACGGCGTCATCGACGAAGCGGGGTCCCAGGGCTGCGTCACCTTCTACAAGGACGTCGACAGCGACGCCTACGGCGTGGCGGGCGACACGCAGTGCCTGTGCTCGGCGGCGGGCTCCTACAAGGCGGCGCTCTCCGGCGACTGCAACGACGCCAACCCGAGCATCAACCCGGGCGTCTCCGAGAAGTGCAATGGGGTGGACGACAACTGCAACGGCGCCATCGACGAGGAGGGGTCCACCGGCTGCTTCACCTTCTACCTCGACAACGACGCCGACGGCTTCGGCAACTCGTTCCAGACCAAGTGCCTGTGCGCTGGCAGCGGCAAGTACACGGCGTCCATCGGCGGTGACTGCAACGACAACGACCCGCAGGTCAACACGGGCAAGCCGGAGACCTGCAACGGCAAGGACGACGACTGCGACGGCCTCGTGGATGAGGAGAACGCCCAGGGCTGCGTCAACTACTACAAGGACCTGGACTCGGATGGCTTCGGCGTGGCGGGCCAGACCAAGTGCCAGTGCGGGCCGAGCGGCGACTTCAACGCGACGAAGACCGGCGACTGCAACGACCTGAACGCGCAGGTGTTCCCGGGGGCGCCCGAGAAGTGCAATGGCATCGACGACAACTGTGACAACGCGGTGGACAACGGCACGGCCACGCAGCTCTGCGGGGCCATCGCCAACGGCGTCCCCGTGTGCAGCGGCGCGTGCTTCGTGGAGTCGTGCTCCGCGGCCTGGTTCAACATCGACGGCAAGTTCGACAACGGCTGCGAGTGCAAGTGGGACGCAACCGAGGGCGGCACCGACGGCTGCAACGCCGCCGTCGACAAGGGGACCATCGATGATACGGGCCAGACGGTCACGGTGACGGGCAACGTGGTCCCGAGCGGCGACGTGGACTGGTACAAGGTCACCGCGAAGGATCTCGTGGACACGACCTGCGACAACTTCTACGTGCGGGTGCGGTTTACGAGCAACCCCAACAACGCGTTCGTGTTCGACGTGTTCCGAGGTGGGTGCAGCTCGACGAACCAGATCTGCAATGGGACGACGGACCACACGTGGCAGACGGACTTCGCGACGGGCACGGGCACAACGGCCAAGGGCGAGTGCCCGTGTGTTCCGTCGCCGGGCGTCACGGGGAAGAACATCTGCAGCGACAACACCGCGGTGTTCTACGTAAGGGTCTACCGCGGGACCGGCAAGCCTGTCACCTGTGACAACTACACCCTGGAGCTGACCAACGGCGTGTTCTCCACGCCGTGACCCTCGGTGGTCGGTCTGCTCGGCGCTGGCGCTTGGGAGACCTCTCTGCCGGGGCTCAGCGCGGAGCAGGTCTCTCCGTCGCAGGCGGGTGCGGGGCGCGGGGGGCGTAGCGCTCGTCGCGCAAGCTTCCAGCTACGAGCAGTGTCACGACCACCGCCGTGAGGATCGCGAGGAGGAAGACGAGCGCGTAGGTGGTCTTCTCGCGTCCGTCATCTGCGAAGTCCAGTGTCCTGATGGCCATGGTGTAGCCCTCCTTCGGCTCCTGTGCGCGGGATCCCGGAGCATCGGCCCGCGCTCCGCAGCGCGGCCGTTCCCGGTTCTGATCGCCACCCTCACTTCGTCTATGGAAGTGACCCTAGACAGCGATCCGTGATCCGTCAAGAAACGTGAGGAGGAGGTGGGACCCGGTCAGGGGCGGCGCGCCAGCCTCAGTGCCAGCTTCTCTGCGCCGCGGAGCGCCACGTCCGGGGGAACCGCCGTGAAGCACAGCCGTATCCAGGTGCCGTAGGCGGCGCCGAAGCTCGTGCCCGGCGCGACGAGCACGTTGTCCTCCAGGCAGTCCTCGAGGAAGCCGGTGAGCCCACGCTCGTCCAGTGCCGGCGCAGCATCGACGAACAGGAACGTGCCTCCCGATGGTGGCGCCACGCCCAACAGGGCTGCAACGCGGCCTGCGGTATCCGCGTAGCTCTGGCGTGCCGCGTCCAGCCACGCGCCGCCGGTCAGGAGGCCCCGCAGGGCGACCGCCTGCGCCGCCGTCGTCACCGAGTACCACAGGTGGGTCGTCACGCGCCGCGCCGCGTCGATGGCGTCCGGCGGTCCCGCGAGGTAGCCGACTCGGTGGCCGGTCATGCCGTAGGCCTTCGAGAAGGAGAACGCTGTCAAGGTGCGCTCCGGTGCGAAGCGGGCCATCGAGACATGCTCCCCGGCGTAGGCGAAGTCCTCGTACACCTCGTCGCTCCAGATCCACAGGTTGCGTACCCGCGCGAAGGTCGCGATGGCATCCAGCGCAGCGCTGGAGAACACCTCGCCCGCCGGGTTGCTCGGGGTGCTGAAGTAGATCGCGGCGGTCCGGTCCGTCGTGTGGGCCTCCAAGGCAGCCACGAGCTCGACCGGGCTGCTTCCGAGGCCCAGGGCGGGGACCTCGACGGGGGTCGCCCCCGTGAGGGTCGCGATCCCCCGGATCAGGGGCCAATAGGGCGCGAGGATCAGGACCTCGTCGCCGGTCCGGAGCGTTACCGTGGCCGCGGCGCTCAGGGCTCCGGTCGCGCCCGCCGTGACCAGCAGCGCGGTGGAGCCAGGGGGCATCCCGTTGCGCTCCGCGACCTTGGTGGACAGCGCCGCGAGCAGCCGGGCATCGCCCCCCGGGTTGGCGTAGCGGTGAAGGTCGGGGTGCTCCACGTCCGAGAGGTCCTGGAGGCGGAGCCCAGGGCCGGGGGGGAGCCAGGTGTCGCCGATGTGGAGGGGGTAGGTCTCCCCTTGAAGGCGGGCCAGGCGGGCAGCAAAGCGGCCGAAGGCCGACCCTCCGACGGCGGCGATCACCGGGTTGTGGTCCGGGTGTCGAGGCATGTGCGCTCCTCACGGTTCGAGTCGGTGCCACGCTACCTCCGGACGGCGCCGCCGTAAAGCATGCAGCGTACATCCGTCCAGGGACGAGGTCCCCCGGGTCGATCCCCGTTGTACTCGTGATCAAAGGACGGTCCTCGGTGCAACCTACCGCAGACCCGGTGGCGCTCGCCCGCCGACATCCGTAGAATGGCGCGGCTGCTGCCCCTTGCGGCGACGAGGGGTGAGAGGCCGCGGCCAAGACCACAGAGGAGCTCCCATGATCGTCCGTGTCCACCGACCATCCCTGCTGGGCCTCGCGCTGGTGATCGTCGTGCTTGCGGCACCCGCGGCCGCTGCACCGACCTACGTCGACCTCCAGGTGATCGACGTGACGCCTCAGGTGTCGGGTCGCGACGTGTCCTGGAAGGTGACCGTCCAGAACGCCGGCACCGCCAAGTCCAAGAAGTTCCTCGTGGAGGTCTTCCCGCACTCCGCTGCAGCGCCGGCCCCGGACTCCCGCGGCTACCCCGCAGAGTGGATGGAGGGGCTGTTCTCGGGGGAGACCCGGGAGATGACCCTCGGTCCCGTGCCACGGGCCAACGGCGCGTTCACCTCGTGGGTCCTGGTCGATGGCCTCGACCTCGTTCCCGAGGCAGAGGAGGGGAACAACCTGTTCGGGCCCGTGCCGTTCAGCGTGCAGGTAGCGGCGGGCGCCAAACCCGAGATCTTCGTCTCGAACATGACCCTCACCTGGGGGGCGGACGGCAAGTTCAACTACGTCGTGGCCGTGCACAACGGGGGAGCCGCCACCGCCACGCCGTTTCGCACCAACCTTCGCTACGACGCCCCGGATCGGGCAAACCCCATCTACGTGCTGAAGGGGGGGGAGACGGGGCAGAACTGGGACCACGCCGCCGGCCTTGGCTCCGGCGAGACCAAGACCATCACCTTCTCGTGGCCCGCGGTCCCCGACGGCCTCCACACGTCCTGGGTGTATGCGGACGTGCCATGGGATGACAAGGGCGACGCCATCGACGAGGAGGATGAAGACAACAACCTCCTCGGGCCCATCCTCGTGGCCCGGAACCTGGTCCCCGACGAGGACTCGCCGGATCTCGCGGTGACCGACCTGCGGGCGACCGTGGCGGAGTCGACGGTGACCTACGAGGTGGACGTGCAGAACCTTGGCCTGGCCCCGGTCGGGAGCTTCGAGGTTCTCGTCGTCCTCGACAGCCCCGCTGCGCCCGATCTGCTGGGACCCACGCCGCCCATCACCCGCTCGGCGACGGTGTCCGGCATCGCCCCCGGGGAGGAGGCGACCGCGACCATCGTGTGGGACGGGCTTGCGGAGGGGACCTACCAGAGCTGGGCCTTCGCCGACCCCTTCAACGTGATCGCCGAGGACCTGGAGTCCAACAACTCCAAGGGGCCCGTCTCCGTGACCATCCTGCCGCCCGAGCCCGTGGAGGGAGTCGATCTGGCCATCGAGGACTTCACCGTCGTCGCGGCGGGGAGCGAGATCGGCTACGCAGTCACTGTTCGCAACATGGGCTCCTCGGCAGCCGGGGCGTTCGACGTGGACGTGGTGCTCGACGCGACGGAGACCCCTGCTCTGGGGGCCCGGGGCGACAAGTTCCAGTCCTTTACGGAGCTGGCGCCGGGCGCGTCGGTCAAGGCCCTGTTCGTCTTCGACGGGGTCGTGCCCGGTGGGTACGTGTCCTGGGCCATCGTCGACACCCTGGCGCAGGTGTCCGAGACCGACGAGTCCAACAACATCGCGGGCCCCAAGGCGTTCACCATCGAGCCGTCCATCAAGAGCTGCACGGACGGAGCCGCCGTGGCTCAGCCCTGCCGCTGCGGCGCCAACGTGGTCCAGAGCGGGTGGTGCTGCGATGGTGAGCTCTCGCCCTCTGCGTGCCCCACGGTTCAGGCGGATGCCGGGGCGACGGACGCTGGCGGCGACATCGCGATCTTCGACCCGCTGCCCGAGGAGGAGAGCGGTGGCGACGACTCCGGCTGTTCGACGGGGGGCGGGGCGCCGGCGCCCTGGCTGCTCCTGCTCGCCCTGGTCCTCGGTGTGGTGCGGCGCGCTCGGGTCGCCTGATCCAATGACCCCCTCCTGCGCATGATCCGCGTCACCGTCTCACCCACCGATCCCGACGACGGCGCGCTCCTCCCGGCGGCTGAGTCCTTGCGCCAGGGCGGGCTCGTCGCCTTCCCGACGGAGACCGTCTATGGCCTGGGGGCCTGTGCGCTGGACGTGGTCGCGGTGCGCCGCATCTTCGAGGCGAAGGGGCGACCCGCGACAAACCCCCTGATCGTGCACGTGGCGATGCTCGAGCAGGCGCGCGCCCTCGCCGCATCCTGGCCGCCGCTCGCCGAGCGGCTCGCGCGGGCGCTGTGGCCCGGCCCCCTGACCCTCGTAGTGCCTCGCGGTGAGTCGGTGCCGCGTGAGGTCACTGCGGGGCTCGACGCCGTCGGCCTGCGGGTGCCGGCTCACCCGGTCGCCCTGGCCCTCCTGCGCCTCGCCGCCGTCCCCGTGGCGGCGCCTAGCGCGAACCGCTACACGCGCCTGTCGCCGACCACCGCAGACCACGTGGCGCTGGGACTTGCCGACCATGTGGACGTCCTCGTCGACGCCGGCCCCTGTGTCGTCGGGATCGAGTCCACCGTGCTGGACCTGACGGGTGCCGTCCCCCGGGTGCTGCGCCCAGGGGGGCTCTCCGTGGCCCGCATCCGTGAGATCGTGGGCGACGTGGAGGTCCTGGCGGGCGCCGGCGCGGAGGGCGAGCTGCCGTCGCCGGGGCTGGCGCGCCGGCACTACGCGCCACGAGCCCGGGTCGTGGTCCTCGAGGCCAGCGCCCTGGCTGGCGCGGCCGTCACCGGCGCGGCCGTAATCTCGCGCGGCCCCATCGAGGGGCTGCCGCCCGGAGTGCACTCCGTCGTGCTCCCTCCGGGCGCCGAGGGCTTTGGCGCGAGGCTCTATGCGACCCTCCACCGTCTGGACGCAGCGGGGGTTCCCCTGGTGCTCGTCGAAGCTCCCCCTCCCGGAGACGACTGGCTGGCTGTCCAGGACCGGCTCTGCCGCGCCGCGGAGGGCACCGCCGGCGCAAGCGGTCACGGGACGCCCACGCCCGAATGAGGAGAATTCTGGTCCGGGTTCGGGTATGCTCACCGGTCGAGCCGAACCTCTAGTTCGAGGGCGTCCTGCATGAACATGACCGATCTCGTCCGACTACGTCGCGTGAAGCCGGGCTTCGCCGTCCCCTTCAACCTCCGGGTCCTCGACGACGCGGTCCTGGTGTCCACGGACCTGGGCGACCACGCCTTCCTGGAGCCCGAGGAGCTCCGCCGCTTCGTGGAGGGGGACGTCCAGCCAGGAGAGGCCCTCTGGGACCGCCTGGCCGCCGCCAACCTCATCGCGGGGGAGCTGGACGTCACGGCGCAGGCCAGACGCTACTGGCGGAAGAAGTCCTTCCTGGGCTACGGGCCGTCGCTCCACGCCTTCGTGCTTACGGAGCGCTGCAACCACGGCTGCCAGTACTGTCACTCGTCCATCGTGGGCATGGGGCGTGTCGACACGGACATGAGCCGGGAGACGGCGTCCCGGGCCATCGACGTGGCGCTCAGCACGACCAGCCCGTGGCTCAACATCGAGTTCCAGGGGGGCGAGCCGACCGCCAACTGGGACGTGCTGACGTATGTGGTCACCGAGGCGCGGCTGCGCAACGCCCGCCTCGGCAAGAAGCTGTCGTTCTCCCTGGTCACGAACTTCAGCCTGATGACCGAGGCGCGTCTGGACTGGCTCGTGGAGAACAGGGTCCAGATCTGCACCAGCCTGGATGGTCCCGAGGACCTGCACAACCGGATCCGCATCTTCAATGGTGGCAACAGCCACGCCCTGACCGTCCGCTGGATCGCCCGCGTCAACGAGCGCTACCGCGAGATGGGCCTCGACCCCATCCTCTACCGCGTCGAGGCGCTGCCGACCATCACGCGCCTCTCCCTGCCGCGGTGGAAGGACATCGTCGACGAGTACGTGCGGGTCGGCTGCCGCGCGGTGTTCCTGCGCAAGCTGGACCCCTTCGGATTCGCCGAGGCCACGCGCAAGAACCTCGGGTACTCCATGGAGGAGTTCCTGGAGTTCTACCGCAAGGCGCTGGCGTACATCATCGAGCTCAACAAGCAGGGCGTGCAGGTCATGGAGCGCAACGCCGCGATCATGCTCTGCAAGATCGTCGGTGACTACGATCCGAACTACTTGGACCTGCGCACCCCGGGCGGCGCCGCCATCGGTCAGCTCGCCTACCACCCGCAGGGAAACGTCTACTCGAGCGACGAGGGGCGCATGGTCGCGGCCATGGGCGACGAGGCGTTCCTCATGGCCACCCCCCACCGGCCCACCTACCGCGACATCAGGCTGTGCGCCGCGGGGGGGGGGGTGGTGCTCGCGCGCCCCAACGACTCCCAGCCGGGGTGCGCGACCTGCGTCTACAAGGCGTGGTGCGGGCAGCAGCCGGAGTACAACTACAAGACCCAGGGGTCCATCTTCGGGCGCATGCAGGACTCGGCCTGGTGCATGAAGCACAGAGGCATCTTCGACATCCTGTTGCGGTGGCTGCACAGCGCCCCGGCGGATGAGCGGGAGCTGATCACGCGCTGGACAATCAGCCGACCCCAGGAGCACTATCTGCAGCCCGCCGAGGCGCCCGCCACGCTGCGCGTGGAGGAGCCGGCCCCCCTCCTGCGGGCGGCCGACGCCCGTTGACAGGCGCCGGCGGCGCTGCTTGAATCCACGACCTCAAGGAGGCCGCCATGCTCGCTGCGCAGGTTCGAAAGGTCAGCTCGAAGGTCGCGGGTCCGCTACGTTTTCGGGAGCTGGACGGTCAGGTGCTCGTCACCAACGACGCGGGCGACTGGACCTGGCTCGACGGTGACTCGTTCCGGCGGCTCGTGGAGGGGACCCTGGCGCCGTCCGACGTGGCGTGGTCGGAGCTGAGCTCGCGTGGCTTCCTGCGTGACGGGCTGGACCAGGACGCCCTGGCCCGCCGTCTGCGGTCTCGGCGCCCCTGGCTCCGCACCGGCCCGTCTCGCCACGTCGTCGCCGTCACGCGACGCACGGCGCTCCCCCAGGCCGCAGAGTTCGCCGTCTCGGCCGAAGACATGCGCCCCGAGACGGCCGAGCGCGCGTGCGACACCGCCTTCATGACGACGAGCACCACCCTGGATCTGGACATCGTAGGCGGGGAGCCGCTGCTGGCGCTCCCTGTCGTCCGGCACGTCCTCGACTATGCGCGGCGCAAGAACAAGCTCTCGCTCAAGGAGCTGCGCCTGTCCGTGAGCACGGGGCTGAGTGCGTTGGATCAGGACGCGGCCGCCCTGCTGGTCGACGCCGGCGTGGAGGTGCGGGCCTGCGTCGACGGCCCCGCGCAGCTCTCGGAGGCAGAGCGCTCCGCCGCGCTGCGCCAGGTCGAGTCCCTGGCGCCGCGCCTGGCCGTGCGCGGCGTCATCACCCTCGGGGCGCGCAACGTCGCCTCCGCGGGGGCGCTGCTGGCCGACCACGTGCGCGCCGGGTGCCACACCGTCCAGCTCCTCCGCTGTACGCCCCTCGACACCGCGCTGTGGGGGGGCTCGCCAGCTCCTCTGGACGCCTGGCTGGGCGCCTGGGAGCGCGCGGTGATGTCCCTCGTGGAGGCCGGGCGGGGCGGAGAGACCGTGGTCGAGGTGACCGCGGCGACCCTCCTCAGGCGGATCCTCGGGCTCGACGATGGTCCGGGAGCCGAGCCGCGCAGCCCTGGCCCCGACGGCCTCGGGCAGCTCGCCTACGACGTAGACGGCCGGGTCTACTCCAGCGAGGGTGGGCGCCTCACGGGCCTCCTGGGCGACGACACCTTCCTGCTCGGCACAGTGGACCGTGCGGGCTACCACGACCTCGTCAGCCACCCCACCGTGCGGGCCCTCGCGCTCGCGAGCACACTCGACGGCCAGCCGGGGTGGGTGGACCAGGCCTACGCCCCGTTCTGCGGGTCGTCGGCGGTGGAGAACCTGTGGGATCAGGGGAGCATCCACGGCCGCATGGGGGACTCCACCCACGCACAGGCGCAGATTCGGATGCTCGACGTCCTCTTCCGGCTGGTGCGCGACGCGGACCCGGCGACCCGACAGGTTCTCGACCGCTGGGCCCACGCCGCGGCCTGACAGGGGGGGGCCGTCGCCCCCCCGTGCATCCCACGGACGACACCTACGGAGATGCGTGCCACGTTGACGACGCCCTCGCACTCTGCGACGGTCAGGGCGCGTCACCTGCTCCCTGGAGGGCCCGTGATCTGTCCGATCTGCGATCAGTCGTCGTCCCGTCTGTTTCAGGCGCATGGGTACTGGATTCGGAGCTGCGACACGTGCAGCCATCGCTTCGCCGAGCTGGAGCCTGGCACCGGTCACCTCGACGCCGTCTATGGCGATGCGTACTTCTTCGGTGGCGGTGCCGGGTATGCCGACTACCTGGCCAGCAGCGACGAGCTCCGGGAGCGAGGGCGGTTCTACGGGAGGCTCCTCCGCAACAGGGTCGCGCCGGGGCGGCTCCTCGACGTGGGTGCTGCGGCCGGCTACGTGCTCGCGGGTCTCCGCGACGAGGGCTGGACTGGCGTCGGGCTGGAGCCGAACGGGACCATGGTCAGCCACGCGCGATCCGAGCTCGGGCTGGAGATGCACCGGGGCGCTCTGGAGGACGTGGAGCTAAAGTCCTCGTTCGACGTCGTGGTGATGGTCCAGGTGCTGCCGCACCTCCGTGATCTTCGGGCGGGCGTCGCCACCGTGGCGCGCCTGGTCCGCCCAGGCGGGCTCTGCCTGATCGAGACGTGGAACCGGGAGAGCGTTGCCGCGCGCCTCTTCGGTCAACACTGGCATGAGTACAGCCCGCCCAGCGTCCTGCACTGGTTCTCACCGCAGGGCGTGGTGCGCCTCTTCGAGCGGCACGGCTTCACGCTGCTCGACCGGGGTCGCCCGCCGCGAAGGATCCTGGCAGAGCACGCCCGCTCGCTGCTGCGCTACAAGTCGGAGGGGCGCTGGTGGGGGAGGGCCGTCGAGAGTGTCGGGCGCCTCATCCCTGATCGGGCGTCGCTCCCCTATCCTGCGGATGACCTCATGTGGGTCCTGCTGGCGCGTTCGCCGTGAGGGTGCTTCAGAGCGCTGTGTGTGCGGCTCCCCAGTGCCACGCAAGCCGTTCCGATTCGGGAGGTTGAATCCCTGTTGACGCCCTCCGGTTTTTTTTCTACAGTGGCCACCCTGTGCATGAGTTCTCGGAGTGTCCAAGGTTCACCAGGTTCACCGATCCTCCCCGCGGCGCACGCGCCCGAGGCGCCTCCAAGCAGGCCACGCCTGCGTGGAACGCTGCCAGATCGTAGACCGGTCCCGAGTCCGCTTCAGGATGATGCGCAACCCTTGATTGGAGGCGGCTTGGCCGCGCTCCAGGGCGGGTGGAGGTTCACCCGTCCGGTCCGAGGCGCTCCCCGGGAACGTGGGCGTCCAACATGGCAGAGAGTGGACAGATGTCGAAGAAGCTTTTCGTGGGTGGCTTGAGCTGGAACACCGATGACGCGGGTCTCCGCCAAGCGTTCGAGCAGTTCGGGGACGTGACGGACGCCAAGGTGATCACGGACCGTGACACGGGACGCTCCCGTGGGTTCGGCTTCGTCACCTTCGCGGAGGCCGCCGACGCGTCCAACGCGCTCAACGAGATGAACGGCACCAGCCTCGACGGGCGCACCATCAAGGTCGACCTGGCGGAGGAGAAGGGCGGCCGTGGCGGCGGCGGTGGCGGCGGCTTCGGCGGCGGCGGCGGTCGTGGCGGCGGCTTCGGCGGCGGCGGCGGCGGCGGTGGCCGTGGCGGCGGCTTCGGTGGTGGCGGTGGTGGCGGCGGCCGCGGCGGCCGTGATCGCGACCGCTTCTAGGCTGCCGTGACGGGGGGAGGGCGCTTGCCCTCTCCCACCCTGTCTGCACCTCGGTGGTCATCGAACTCCGACGCTCGATGTCCGGCCAGCGCATGTCCGGCCAGCTCACGTCTCCGCATCCTCCGCGTCTGCGCTGGCGCTGCGAGCACCGGCGGCGACGCGATGTCGAGACGCTCCAACGCTCGGCGGCGCGCTTCCGACCCGGGTCGCCCTGGGCCGCACTCCTGGCTGCCGTGGCCCGCTCCGCCTCCGTGAACGACTCGGGCCCCGGGAGGCTCGCTTGCTCCGCGACAAGGTCCTCTCGTCCATCGCGCACGCGGCTCTCCATCGGCGCCGCCTGGTCTTCGGGATCTGGGCCGCGCTCACCGCGGTGGCGGTCGTGCTGCTCGTCACGCACGGCCTCCGCATCGACACCTCCCGCACCAACATGGTCAGCGAGGACAACGCCGATCAGGCCCGCTACCAGACCTTCCTCCGGGAGTTTGGGGCGGCGCTGAGCGTCGTCGTCGTCATCGAGGGGGACGACGTCGCGCGCAATCGTCGGTTCGCGGACGAGCTCGCGGCTACCCTTCGGGAGGACCCCAAGGTCGGCACCGTGACCCACCGGGTCCATGCGGAGCCGTTCAGGCGCTGGGGGCTCCTGTACGCCGATGATGGCAGGATCCGCACCATCGCAGACCTGGCGCGCAAGGTCGGCGACGCGCTGGGCGAGGGGAGGGCGCCCGTCCACCTCGATGGTGTCTCGGGCGCCCTCGCCCAGCTCAACGCGCTGTTCGCGCGCCTGGAGGAGGGGGACACCGAGGGCCTGAGCTCCCTGGCGGAGACCGGAGCGCCGGCCGGAGAGGGTGGGCTGGGCGACGCCTTCCGGCTGCTGCGGGAGGCGTTGAGCGCGCCCGACTGGACCGAGCTTCAGATGGTGCGGGCCATTGATGGGGGCGCCCTGGATGTGGCTGGCGCAGACGACCAGGGGTACCTGGCCGCAGACGGCGGTCGCCTGGTGCTCCTGTTCGCTCAGCCGGCGACCGCCAACGACGAGGCCTCGACCCTGATCCCCTTCGTCCACGGCGTCGAGCAGGCGGCCGCCCGGCTGGCGCCCGCGGGCGTCTGGGTGGGGGTCGCGGGGTATCCCTCCTACATCGCCGCCGAGATGACCATCGTCTCCCGGGACCTGATGGTCACCACACTGGTCGCCCTCGCCGGAGTGACGCTGCTCTTCCTGCTGTTCTACGGTTCGCTGGCCGTCACGGTGGTCGTCTACGTCCCCCTGGTCGTCGGCGTCCTGCTGGATCTGGGCTTCACCGCGCTCGCCTATGGGCGCATCAACATGCTCTCTTCCGGCTTCCTCGCGTTCCTGGTCGGCTTGGGCGTCGATTTCGGGGTCCACATCGTTGCACGCTTCGACGAGGCGCTGCGAACCGGCCGCTCTCTCACGGAGGCGCTCGCGGAGGCGATCCGGGATGCGGGTCCGGCCATCGTCACGGGGGCCGCCACGAGCGCCGCCGCGTTTCTGGCCACGGGCATCACGGAGTTCACCGGAATGCAGGAGCTCGCGGTGATCTCCGCCGCGGGCCTGCTGTGTACCCTCGTCGCGGCGCTCACGCTGGCCCCCTGCCTGCTCGCCATGCGCTACGAGCGCCTCGCGCGCAAGGGTCGCCCATATCCCCTCCGCCGGGACCGGGCGAGCGGTGGTGGCATCGGGCGGGCGGTGGTGCGGCGGCCGGTCCTCACGCTGGGCGCGGCGGCGCTCGTGACCCTGGCGCTGGTCCCCGCGATCCGCCCGATGCACTTCAGCTTCGACGTCAACCAGTTCCTCGACCCGGAGGTGCCCGCGCGCGCCGCCTACGAGAAGCTGCGCCGCGCCGAGGCCTTCAGCCCCGACTACGCCGTCATGGTCGCACACTCGCCCGGCGAGGCCCGCACCCTGGCGGACGCCGCCGCTGCGCGCAAGGACCTGGTCGCGCGGGTGGACTCCATCGCCACCTACCTCCCTGCCAACCAGCAGGAGAAGGAGCCGGCCATCCGGTCCGCCAAAGAGGCCCTCGCGCGGCTGCCCCGCCTGACCTTGGCCGACCCGGTGACCCCGGAGGGCGCGGAGCTCGACCGCCAGCTCGCGGCTGCCATCGAGTACATGAAGGTGGATCTTCCCCTCACCCTGCGCATGCACGGGAAGGACTCGCTGATCCCGTCGGTGGCGGCCGGCGCAGCGGAGGGCGAGCTCCTGCTGGCCCTGATCCGGGGGCTACCGCCCGACGAGCTGGAGGCCCGTCTGTCCAATCTGGAGCAGCGCCTTGACGCGCTGCTGGGCGAGATGCAGGACTTCGTGCGCAGCGATGCGGTCGCGATGGGCCCCGACGACCTCCCGTCCGAGGTGCGGGATGCCCTGTTCCGTCACACCGCGGGGGGGGATCGGTACCTCGTGCGCGTCTTTCCGCGGGGCTCCATCGCCGACCCCGAGTTCATGGAGGCGTTCAACGGCCACCTGAAGGGTCTGGACCCAGAGGTCACCGGCATCCCGGTCACCTTCGTCGCCTTCGGCAAGCTCCTGCGTGACGGGCTGGAGGCCTCGGCCATCTACGCGACCCTCGCCGTGCTCGTGCTGCTGTTCATCGACTTCCGGACGATCCGCGGCACGCTGCTGGCGCTGTTCCCGTTGGCGCTCGGTCTCGTGTGGATGGTCGGCGGCATGAACGCGCTCGGCATCGGGTACAACTTCGCGAACGTCATCGCGATCCCCCTGATCCTCGGCATCGGCATCGACAGCGGCGTCCATGTGGTCCACCGATGGCTTCGCGGCACTCCCCCCGCCGATCTGCCCGCAACTACGGGCAAGGCGGTCCTCGTCTCCTCACTGACGACCATCGTGGGCTTCGGCGCGCTGATGTCGTCCGATCATCGGGGCATGTGGTCCCTCGGGCTGACCCTGGTCCTGGGGGTCGCCGCCTGCATGGTCGCGGCAACCCTGGTCCTGCCCGCCCTCTTGCGCCTGCTGCCGCGAGGGCGGGCGGAGTGAGAGAAAGACCTAAAGGTCCGGGTCGGCAGGCCGATGAGTGCTGCCACGGTACGCACCTCACCCTCACCGGCGTCGTTTGCGGGAGCGCCTCCGGGCGAGGGTGAGGCGTGTCCGTGCCTCACTCGCCTCTTTGGCGATCCCTTCGGTTGGCAGCCGGCCTCCCATCTGGTATCAGCTTGCGGTCATGCGCAGGCTCCAGACCTTCGTAATCCTCCTGGTCGCACTGAGCGTCACAGGGTGCAAGCGCCGCGAGGACGCCGGCCCCACCATGATGCCCGGCGAGGACTGCATTGGGTGCCACCTGCGCGAGCCGCGGGCGCCCAAGTTCTCCGCTGCCGGCACCGCCTACGTGGACCACCAGGGGACTGCGCCCGCCGTCGGGGCCGAGGTGACCATCACCGACGCGAAGGGGGTGCATGTTCGCCTCGTCACCAACTCCGCCGGCAACTTCTTCACCACCGAGCAGCTCTTCCCGCCGGTGAGCGCGCGCATCGCGCTCGACGGCGTGGTGCGGGAGATGAAGACCCGCCCGCCTCACGGGAGCTGCAACCACTGCCACCGCAACCCGCCGCGCGAGCAGTCGCCGGGCCGCATCTCGGCCTCGCCAGCGGACGCGCCGGCCTCACCCGGGAGCAACACCCCATGAGCGACAAGGTCGTGATCACCTGCGCGCTGACCGGCGTCCTGACGGACCCCCGGCAGCACGCGGTCCCGGTGACCCCCGACGAGATGGCCGAGGCCGCGGGCCAGGCCTTCGACGCGGGGGCCACCGTCGTCCACTGCCACTTCCGCGATCAGCGCCCGGGGATGGGCCGCTTCCCGAGCTGGGATCCGGACGTCGCGGGCGCCATCGTGGACGCGATCCGCGCGCGCGCGCCCCAGCTCGTCATCAACATGTCCACGGGCGTGATGGGCGCCGACATCGCGGGCCCCCTCGCCTGCCTGGAGCGGGTGCGGCCGGAGCTGGCGGCGCTCAACGCCGGGTCGCTCAACTACCTCAAGGCGAAGAAGGACGGCACCTGGGCGTGGCCCCCGCTGCTGTTCGACAACCCCGTCGGGAAGATCCAGGGGTACCTGGACGCGATGGATCGCCTCGGCGTGCTCCCCGAGTGCGAGTGCTTCGACACCGGCATCGTGCGGAGCCTGGCCCTGTTTCGACAGGTGGGGATGCTGCGCCCGCCGGTCCACGCGTCCTTCGTCATGGGGGTCGCCAGCGGGATGCCCGCGAAGGGGTCCTGGTTGCCGCTGCTGGTGGAGGAGCTGGAGGGCGGCGTGGAGTGGCAGACCATCGGGATTGGCCGTGAGGAGGTGTGGGACCTCCACCGGCGGGCGGCGGAGCTCGGCGGCCACCTGCGCACCGGCCTGGAGGACACGTTCTATCTGCCGGATGGCTCGAAGGCGTCGTCCAATGGAGCGCTGGTCGAGGCCCTCGTTCGCATCGCCAGAGAGGCGGGGCGGACCATCGCCTCGCCGGAGGAGGCCCGCGAGATCCTCGGGGTTGCCGCGGCCCTTCCTTAGTTTCAGGCTCCGGCTCCCGCCTCGCGAGCGGCCCTTGTATGTACACCCCTCAGTCACCCTATAATGGCTGGTCGACCATCGCCGCCAAGGGAGGCCCACGTGGACAAGCACCGGGTGACGAGCATCAGCGGGTCCGGATCATTCCTCTTCGCCATCGCCGTGGTGCTGGCCAGCTTCTGTGTGGTCTCCTGCGGTAGTGACAGCCGCATCCCCGGCGCTGGGTCGTCCGACGCCGACGTGCTCGGGAGCGACGGCATCACTGCCGCCCCAGACGTCGCGACCCCGGACGTGAGCACCCCGGACCCCGACCTGGGCGGCGGCGGGGTCGACGTACCCGACGTGGGGGTTCCTGACGAGGACACGGCCGAGGCGTGCACCGAGGTGGGCGGCTTCCTCTGCGAGTGCTCGTCCAACGGCGACTGCCTCTCGGGCTATTGCGTCGAGAGCGCCGACGGCAAGGTGTGCACGAAGGAGTGCCTGGAGTCGTGCCCCGACGGGTTCTCGTGCCGTCTCTTGGAGAACACGGGAGCCGACACCGTCTACATCTGCCTGCCCCAGCACCTTACCCTGTGCGACCCCTGCACGTCGTCCAAGGACTGCGGCGAGGGCGCGGACTGCCTCCCTTACGGCGGTGGCGCGGAGGGGTCGTTCTGCGGGGCACCCTGCGGTGCCGGCGCGGACTGCCCGGCGGGGTACGCGTGTTCCGGCGCGGGCGGCACGCAGTGTGTAGCGGACGCGGGCATCTGCGAGTGCTCGGAGCGGGCCATTGCCAAGGGGCTGAGCACGACGTGCGCCTCGGTCAACGCGTTCGGGAGCTGTGCCGGTGAGCGGTCCTGCTCCGTCGTAGGGCTCGGAGAGTGCACGGCGCCCGACGCCAAGGCCGAGGTCTGCAACGGCGCGGACGACGACTGCGACGGCAAGGTCGACGAGGACATCGCCGCAGGAGCCTGTACGCTGGACAACGCCTTCGGCTCCTGCCCGGGCTCGGCGGCCTGCGTCGCGGGCAAGATGGCGTGCAGCGGCACGGAGCCCAAGGCTGAGGCCTGCAACGGCGTCGATGACAACTGCGATGGCGAGGTCGACGAGTCCTTCCCCGACACGGACGGCGACGGCGAGGCCGACTGCGTCGACAAGGACGACGACGGCGATGGGGTGCTCGACGGGGCGGACAACTGCCCGCTGATTGCGAACCCGGGCCAGGAGGACATGGACGCCGACGGCCTGGGCGACGAGTGCGACGCGGACCGGGACGGCGACGGCGTCCCGAACAACGTCGACAACTGCCCGGACCAGAAGAACGTGCAGCAGGCCGACCTGGACGGCGACGGCATCGGCGACCTCTGCGACCCGGACGACGATGGCGACGGGGTGGACGACCTGACGGACAACTGCCCCAAGGTCGCAAACCCGGACCAGAAAGACACGAACGGCAATGGCCTGGGCGATGCCTGCGACGACGACGACGACGGCGACGGCGTGC
>BTVJ01000088.1:0-31723 GCA_045863395.1 Myxococcales bacterium | reverse complement strand
TCAGAGTGCTCTCCGGTCGCCCGGCGGTCCCCCCGTGGGACCGGACGCGACCGACCTCCTGAGCCTACATCCCGAGCAAGGATTGAGGCTATCAAGAGTTGCTTACCGGTTACGTGGGTCATTGCCCTGGCCCACGACGTCTCAACCGGGCTCCCCGCACCCCTCGTACGCCGCAGTAACGGCACGCGTCCCTCCGAGACCTGCACTCAAGTGAGTCGCCGACCGCGTGAGCAACGGGGGCTCGCCGCCGTTACGGGGTCAGATCAGCGCCCCCGGGTTCAGGACTCCCGCCGGGTCCAGGATCGCCTTCGCCGCCGCCAGGGCCTCGCCGAACAGGGCCGGGCGCTGCGCCTGAGCCCACGGCAGGTGGGTGCGCCCCACCGCGTGGTGGTGGGTGATGGTGCCGCCGGCCGCGAGCAGGGCGTCCGACGCCGCGGTCTTCACGGCCTGCCACTGGGCGAGCTCGTCGCCGCGGCGGCCCGCGAAGAGAAACGTGTAGTACGGGGCCGGTCCGTCGGGGTAGACGTGCGTGAAGCGGCACGAGACGAGCCCCCCGCCGGCCACGGAGCGCATGGCCTCTCTGGTGGCCCCGATTACACGCGCGTGGAGCGCCTCGAAGCGGTCCCAGGGGCACGCGGTCTCGAAGGTGTCGGCGACGATGCCGAGGGAGACGAGCACGCTCTGGCGGTACGGAGCGTCCAGGAACGCCGCGCGCCAGGTCGCCGTCTCGTCGTCGCGCCGGACCTCCGACGACGAGCCACCCCGCGCCGCGCACAGGGCGAGGGCCTCCGCCATCCAGGGCTCCCGGGTGGCGCCGGTGGACTCGAAGCCCAGGAGCAGCACGTTGGTGGTGCCCACCTGGTGGAGCATGGCCTCCCGCGCGTCGAGCAGCCGACAGTTGGTGGGGTAGAGGCCGGCTTGAGCGATCACCCGCGTGGCGTCCACCGCGGCGGCGAAGTCCCGGAACCGCACGCTGGCGCTCAGCTTGTGGGTGGGGCGGGGGCGCACGCGCATCCACGCCTCGGTGATCACGCCGAGGGTCCCCTCGGAGCCCAGCACCAGGCGGTCGGGGCTCGGCCCGGCCCCTGAGCCGGGGAGCCGGCGCGACTCCCACGGCCCCCGCGGCGTCACCATGCGGACCGACTCCACCAGGTCGTCGACGTGGGTGTAGACCGTGGCGAAGTGGCCCCCCGCGCGGGTGGCGATCCACCCGCCCAGGGTGGAGAACTCGAAGCTCTGGGGGAAGTGCCGCAGGGTCAGGCCGCGGGCGCCGAGCTGCTCCTCGATGACGGGCCCCGTGGCGCCCGCCTGGATGCGCGCGGCGAGGGACACCTCGTCCACCTCCATGACCCGGTCGAGGCGCGTGAGATCGAGGGTAATGACCCCCGCGTGGTCCGCCGACATGCACTCCACCCCACCGACCACGCTCGTACCTCCACCCCAAGGCACCACCGCCACCCCGGCTGCCGACGCCCACCCGAGCACCGCGGCGACGTCGTCCTCGGTGCGAGGCAGCGCGACCAGGTCCGGGGCACCCCGGAAGTCCCCGCGGAAGCCGCGGACGAGATCGCGGTACGCGCGCCCATAGGTGTGCCGAGCCCGAACCGCCCGGTCATCGGTGCAGAAGGCGGCGAGATCGGCGGGGGTCGTCAGCGTCGGGGCCCGCACGTCCGCCTCCCCGAGCGGCACCGGCTCCTCCGGCGTGGGCGCAGGGATCCCCAGCAGCGCCGCCACCACTTTACCCAGTGCTTCCCGCGTCGCTGCGTCAGGGAAGCGGTCCTCCCACCCCCAACCCCAGTGGCTTCGCTGTCTCATCGGTTCTCTCCAACGTGCGTGCCACGTGCAGAGCGTTCTACCATGCGCAGCCTCTCACGAGCGACCACGTCGATCAGAACGGTGTTGGCCTCCCCGCCCGGTGTGGGTTACCATGGCCGCACCACCACCGCCCCGGAGGACCCGATGCCCGAGCAGCGCCCCCGCCCCACCACACGACTGCCGCCCCGCACCCTGAGCCCGTCAACCGCCGGGCCGGCCACCCGGTCCCCGGTGCGCGACGGGCTGCGAGCGATGGACTACGGGACAGGCGCTCGCACGGTGGCGCCCACGGCCACCACCGGCGACGACGTCACGGGGCCGAACGCGCTCCTGTTCCAGCACGCGACCACGGGCGCCAGCCGCTCCACCGCCAAGGGCAACGGCGTGGCGGGCTCGGGCGTTACGGCGTCGGAGACCATGGCCGACCAGGACCGGGAGCGCCTCCTCGCCATGCAGGAGACCTTCGTGAAGGTGGCCGCGGCGCACAACCTGCCTCCGGCGCTGCTCGCCGCCATCGCCAGCCGCGAGACCCGCGGAGGGAACCAGCTCGACCGGAACGGCTACTCCATCTGGGATGGCAACGGCTTTGGCGTCATGCAGGTGGACAAGAACAGCCACACCCCGGTCGGGGGCGCGCGCAGCTTCGATCACATCAACCACGCGGCGAGCATCCTGGCGGGCTACCGGGATCAGATCGCCAAGAAGTTCCCCACCTGGAAGCCCGACCAGGTCCTTCAGGCCGCAGTCTATGCCTACAACGCGGGACCGTCTCGCGTGAAGAGCCTGGAGACCCTCGACCAGCTCAGCACGGGCAAGGACTACTCGTCGGACGTCTGGGCGCGGGCCCGCCACCTGTCCGGCGATATTGGCGGTGCGCCCCGGCAGGGCACCTGAGGAGGGCGAGGAGTCCCCCGCTGCCCCCACTCATCCCTCTGGAGGCTACTCGCAGCTCAGGCGCTGCTCCAGCACCTCGACGGGCGCCACGAACGCTCCCGCCGTCAGGATCGTCGCAAGCTCACGGGCCTCGCGGTGGACCTCCTGCGTGGGGCCCGCCCCCAGCGTGATCACGGCCCGCCCGCCCTCGATGCGCTGCTGCACCCGGGGCGCGGACACCAGCGCCCCCTCGAAGAGGATGGCCAGCGGCTGTCCGACCACATCTCCACTCAGCGCGGAGAACGCCGCGCTCCCCTCCTCCGTGAAGTCCACCGCGACCTGGGGGAGCTGCCGGTACTCGTCCATCGTGACCTCCGCGGAGCGCAGCGCCGCGCCCGTCAGAGAGGGCTCCCGCGCCACCAGCAGGAGCTCCGTGCCGCCCTCTCGTGCGCCCTGCGTCACGATGATCGCGCCGGGCGGCACTGCGAGGCGAGCCACGACCGGCGCGATGTCCGCCGGCGGCACGTCGACTGTGACCTGCCCCCGGCCCGTCTCTTTCACCGTCGCGCCGGAGCCGGACTGCACGAGCAGCTCCCGCAGGGAGGGGCCGGACTCGGGGACCCGGTGGAAGCCCAGGGTCCCCCTGCGGCTCACCGTCCTCGCCACCGCGTCCACCCACCCGGCCGCCGTCGCCGACTCGCAGGAGGCCCCCGGGAGCAGGGGCGCCTCGATGACGATCCGATCCTCCCTGATGATCACGTGCGCCCGGGCCGCCAGGGGCGCCAGCTCGTTGTCGCGCAGCGCGTCCAGGCGCCGATGGACGACGGCCAGCGCGTCGCCGACGCGCCCGGTCGCCCTCAATGTGATGTGGATGTGCCCCGGTGCCGCGACCGCCACGGGCTGTGGGGAACCTGCTGGCGGCTCCTGGCGGCAGGCCGTCAGGAGCACGAGCATCAGGGCAGGCGCGACGCGGGTCATGCGCGGACCTTCCCACCACGGCGTCGGCGTGTCAAGCCTGCAAAATTCGCAGATCCCATGGATTTGATTGCAGATCCTCTCGATGTCGTCTAGGCTGCGTCCATCTCGTCACACTCTGACTCGATGCCGCCGTGGCCGCAGCGCCCGAGGCACGAACTCGAAAGGACCGGCATGGGAACAGCCCGCAAGCGAACGCGTCTCCTCGTGCTCAGCGTCGCCGCGACGATCCTGGGCCTGAGCGACCGCGCACTGGCGTTCGACGCGCACCTGGACATCGACCGCTTCGGCGTCGTGCCCGATTCGCGCACCACCTTCTTCGTGCGCGTCCCCACGGTGGGCGCCGACCTGCCGGTCTGGGGCATCGGTGGCGCGCTCCTCTACACGCCAAGCCTGCTGCGCTACCGCCAGTACCCGCAGATCGGCGACCGGGAGCAGGCCCTCGTCGAGCACCGCGTCGAGGTCGACCCCTACTTCTTCTGGTACCCGGTGCGGGACGCCGACCAGTCCCTCGTGTTCTCGGTGATGCTGCCCATCGTGATCAACTCGGGCGCCCAGAGCGGGAGCTTCGCCGCCGGCGACCTGGTGGAGCTCGACGCCGACGAGGGCTTCACGCTCGGCGACCTCCAGCTCTCCTTGTTCTACAGCTACAGCCCCGTCGACACCCTGGTTGGAGGCATCGGCCTCGATCTGCGGCTGCCTACGGGTGTGTTCCGCCCCGCGTCTCTCGCCACCGACAACCTGGTGCGCATCTTCCCCCGCATCCAGCTCGGCTGGACGCCCGTGGAGTGGCTCCAGCTCGTCCTCGAGGCCGGCGATCAGATCACGCTCCCGGGCTACGAGGAGGGTCCCCTGACCGGGCCCCTGACCACGGAGGGGCAGAAGCTCCTGTCCGAGACGGTCGGCAACCTCGCCATCTCGTTCCTGCTCCCGAAGCGGTGGTTCATCTCCTTCGAGACGAGCTACTCGTTCAACACAGAGAAGATCGCGTCGGCACAGCAAGACTACGACCGCCAGCTCCAGCTCCTGTTGAGCTTCGGGTCCACCTTCGACGTGGGCCCGGGGGACCTCCAGTTTCACCTGGGTGGGCGCTACAACCCGCTGCCGGCCCGCCGGGAGGTCGGCGCGACACATGGCGGGGCTTTGCTTCGCATGGACTACGTGCCCCGCGACCGGTGCGAGGCGCCCTCGCTGGAGGTGGCGAGACAGGCGCCAGGGGCCGAGCAGGAGGGCGACGGCTGCGTCTCCTTCGAGGCGCGGGCGACCCCGGGCAGCGACCGCGACTGGACCATCGTCACCAAGGACACGAACCTGGTGCTCAGCGGGCGCAACCTCGAAGCTCTCGACGATGGCGGCGCCGGGACTCTCGTTCTGGTTCCAGAGGGGCGCACCGTCTCCGACCCGGACGCGCTGGACCTGCGGAGCGTGGCGAAGGTGGAGACCGACGGCGAGCGGAGGAGGGTCACCATCGGGGCGGCGGCGCTGGCGAGCGTCCGCGCGGGGCGCCACACGGTCGTCGCGGACACCGCCTGCGAGACACCGGCGCAGCAGGCGCTCCTGTTCTGCCCGCGCATCGCGGTGACGAAGGTCCCGGCGGGCATGGTCGTCCGCGCCGACGAGCGCTTCGAGGGCACCTTCGCGCTGGAGCCGGGGATGCGGCTCGCGGTGTCCAGCGAGGCCCTCGGCTACACGTTCGACGTGTCTGCCGAGCCCGGTGGCTTCACGCTCGGTCGCGACCTCCTGCTGCCCGTGGGCCAGTACGACCTGACGGTGCGGGCCTCGGGGGCAGATTGGCTCGCCCACTGCCCGGGCGTGCGGGTCGACCTGGTGGTGGACGAGCGCAAGTGCTGCGACGAGCTGCTCACAGCGGGCGGTGTGGGCGCCCTCGTCAAGGAGCAGGGCGCCGAGGCTCCCCACGCCCTCATCCGGCGGGTGGGCGCCTGCACCTTCGAGACGCGGATCCACTTCGCGGTGGGCCAGGACGACATGCCTATCTCGGACCCCACCCAGGAGGGGAGCCCGGCGCAGGCCTGCACCGTCAAGAAGGCTCAGCTCCCGGCCCGGGTGTGCGAGGCGATGACGCGCAGCGGCTGCACCCAGTGCGGAGACGATGCGCGGACCCTCGCGGACATGCGAACTCTGCTCGGCTGGGCGTCGACTCTGGGGGCGCAGCTCACGGGCGACACGCTCCAGATGCAGGTCAAGCCTCTGGCCATGCGGCTCGACGTCAAGGGATTCGCAAGTGAGGTGGTCACGGAGTCCGGCGCCGCGGTCTCTCCGGACGGCTGGACAGGGAAGCTCGGCGACCTCAGCGCCGCGGCGACCAACCGCCTGGCCGAGCGCCGCGCGCGGCGGCTCGAGAGTGTCCTCTGTGCACCTGGTGCGCTGGATGCATCCGCACTCGAGAAGGCGCTGACGAGGGCGCTGCCGGGCGTCTCGCCGGGCTCACGCTCGTCGGACGCCGGGGCGCAGGTCGGGCTGTGCGGGGGCGTCCCGCTCATGCAGCCGACCTGGGAGCCGGTGCCACCCTGCTCGGGTTGCTCTGTCGAGCACGTTCCCGGGGAGCCGATGGGTGTCGACTGGTCCAAGCTCCGCACCTACGTGGAGAATCAGAAGGCGACGGCGCGGCTCGTGATCGAGCTGCCTCACCGATAGCAGGAGAGTGTGATGAGCGGGATTGTCTCCACGCGCCAGTCAGGCCGTGCGCGAAGCGGGTGCGGGCCCCGCGATGCTGCACTTTGGGTCTCGGGCGCCATGCTTCTGCTCGCCAGTTGCGTAGAGTCGGGCTTCGACGTCGGCGTCTGCCGCCCCTCGGGCGGGGCCCCGTCCGCCGAGTGCGCGAAGGTGCTCGGGATCAACCCCTTCTCGTGCCGTGTGGCCATCTGCACCGAGCACTCCCAGGAGTGCAAGGAGGGCTCGCCCACGGACCGCATCGGGCACTTCTGCATCGACGAGGACGGGGGCGTGCCCTGCGGCGTGTGTGTCGAGGACGGGGGAGCGGTCGTCTGCCGGCAGCAGTCGTCCATCTCGGAGCACCCCACCTGGAGCGCGGACTGCATCTCCAACACGGCGGCCTGCCGCCCGTGCCGTGCGCCAGAGCCCGGTCAGCCCTTCGACCCGGCCTTCCACGACTTCGCGGTGTGCCCGGACTCCGCGGCGCAGTGTCCCGGGTCAGGCGGCCCCGACCTGGGCTGTGTGACGGGGTTCCTGGGGGCGGACGCGACCTGTGGTGCCGACGGGCCCTGCTCCGCCGCGGGGACGTGTGGCACGGGACCCGCTGCGGGCGAGTGCGTGCTTCCGTCCGACGCGCCGAAGGACGGCGACCCCTGCGACGACGGCGACGCCTGCACCGCCGGTGACGCCTGCCAGAGCGGCCAGTGCCAGAGCGGCGCGGCTGCAGACTGCGACGACGCCGACGCCTGCACCGCCGACACCTGCGAGGCTGCGACGGGCTGCGCCCACGCACCCGTCTCGTGCGACGACTCCAACGCGTGCACCGACGACGCCTGTGACCCGGCGACCGGCTGCGCCTCGACGCAGACGAGCTGCGACGACGGCGACGCCTGTACCAATGACGGCTGCGTCCCCGCCACGGGCTGCACCCACGACGCCGTCGCATGTGACGACGCCAATCCCTGCACGGACGACTCCTGCGACCCGGCCGCGGGGTGTGCCGCCGTCGCGAAGTCGTGCGACGACGGCGACGCCTGCACGACGGACTCCTGCGACCCCCAGACCGGGGAGTGCGGGAATGTCGCCGTGGTCTGTGACGACGGCGACCCGTGCACGACGGACGCCTGTGATCCCGCGACGGGTCAGTGCACAAGCCTCGCGCTGAGCTGCGATGACGGCGACGCCTGCACCACGGACGCCTGTGATCCGCAGTCGGGTCAGTGCACGAACGTTGCTGCGCCCTGCAACGACGGAGACGCGTGCACGAAGGACACCTGCGACCCACAGACCGGCGTGTGCACGAGCGCCCCGGAGACCTGCGACGACGGGGACGCCTGCACGACGGACGCGTGCGACCCGCAGACCGGCCAATGTACCAGCGTCGCAGTCCTGTGCGACGATGGCGACGCCTGCACGACGGATGCCTGTGACTCGCAGACAGGAGACTGCGGCGCGGCTCCAGTGAGCTGCGATGACGGCGACGCGTGCACGACGGACACCTGCGACCCGCAGACCGGCCTGTGCGCCAACGCGCCGGTGGACTGTGACGACGAGGTGCTGTGCACGACGGACGCCTGCGACCCGCAGACGGGCACGTGCGGGAACGTCCCGCTGAGCTGCGATGACGGTGACCCGTGTACGACGGACACATGCAATCAGCAGTCCGGCCAGTGCGTCAACGTGCCCGTGGTGTGTGACGACGGCGACCCGTGCACGACGGACTCCTGCGATCCCCAGACGGGAGAGTGCACCACAGTGGCCGTGACCTGCGACGACGGAGTCGCGTGCACGACCGACGCGTGCAGCCCGCAAACGGGAGATTGCTCGAACGTGCCCATCGACTGCGACGACCAGGACGCGTGCACGGCAGACTCCTGCGACCCGCAGTCCGGCGCCTGCCAGAGCGTCGCCGCGGACTGCGACGACGGGGATGCCTGCACGGCGGACACCTGCGACCCCCAGACGGGAGAGTGCTCCAGCGCACCGACGGACTGCGACGACCAGGATCCGTGCACGGCAGACTCCTGCGACCCGCAGTCCGGCGCCTGCCAGAACGTCGCCGCGGACTGCGACGACGACGACGTGTGCACCAACGATCTCTGCGACCCGCAGACGGGACTCTGTCTCAACCAGCCAGTGTCGTGCGATGATGGAGACCCCTGCACCATCGACACGTGCAGCTCTGACGATGGCGTGGGATGTGTGAGCAGCCCGCTGAACTGTGAAGACGGCGACGTGTGCACCGACGACGTGTGCGACCCGCAGATCGAGGACTGCGACAACCCACCGGTCACCTGCGATGACGGCGATCCCTGCACCACGGACGCCTGCGTCTCCGGCGTCGGCTGCACGGCCGAGCCCCTCGACTGCGACGACGGAGACGTCTGCACCGATGACTCGTGCGACCCGCAGGCCGGCGCCTGCGCCAATGTGCCGACGGGCTGCGACGACGGTGACGCCTGTACGACCGACACCTGCATCTCGGGCGACGGTGTCGGGTGCTCCGCGACGCCCCTCGACTGCGACGACGGCGTCGCCTGTACTGCGGACTCCTGCGATCCGCAGACCGGCTGCGAGTCCGCACCGCTGGGAGTGAACCCGACGAGCGACTGCTGCTCCGTGCATGGCGCGCCCGGGTGCGACGACAGCCCCTGCGAGGACTGCATCTGCGGCCTCGACCCGTTCTGCTGCGACGTCTCCTGGGACTCGCTCTGTCTCGCCGAGGTCTACTCAGACTGTCCGCAGGCCTGCGCTCAGTGCGCTGGTCTCGACTGCTGTGTCGGCATCGGCGGCTTCGAGGGGCAAGGTACCTGCGGAGACCAGGTGTGCGCGACGTGCGTCGCCGCCGAGCTCCCGGAGTGCTCGCTCTTCTGGTCGGACGAGTGTGCGTCCCTGGCGCAGACGACCTGTGCGTCTGCGTGTCCGGCCTGTCCGGGCTTCATCCAGACCCTCTGTGACGACGGCAACCCCTGCACGCTGGACGACGCGTGTGTCAATGGGTCCTGCGTCGGCACTCCCGTCACCTGTTTCGACGAGGACCCGTGCACCGCAGACGTGTGCAGCCCACAGACCGGCGAGTGTGAGAGCGTGCCCTTCGACTGCGACGACGGCGACCCCTGCACCGACGACCTCTGCCTGGAGGGGGGCGGTTGCACCAACGAGTCCTTCAGTTGCGACGACGGCAACGCGTGCACGACGGATCTCTGCGACCCGCAGACGGGCGCATGCGTCAACACGCCGGCCCCCTGCGACGACGGTGACCCCTGCACCATCGACTCGTGCGATACCCAGACGGGAGCCTGCCTGAGCGCTCCGCTGGAGTGCGACGACGGCGATGTGTGCACCGACGACGCGTGCGACCCAGGGACGGGCCAGTGCATCGGGACCCCAGTGCAGTGCGACGACGGTGACCCCTGCACCGTGGACTCGTGCATCAGTGGCGACGGAGTCGGCTGCCTCAGCGAGCCGCTCGACTGTGACGACGGCGACGTCTGCACGGACGACCTCTGCGACCCGCTGATCGCGGACTGCGACAACCCGTCCGTCGTGTGCAACGACGGTGACGCCTGCACGACAGACTCCTGCATCTCTGGGGACGACATTGGCTGCTCGACCGCGCCTGTGGACTGCGACGACGACAACCCCTGCACGGACGACGCCTGTCTCCCCGGCAGCGGTTGTGCGAACACGCCTTCGTCCTGCGATGACGGCGATGCCTGTACGACGGACTCCTGCGCCCCTGGTGAGGGCTGCGTGAACCTGCCGCTCGACTGTGACGACGGCAACTCCTGCTCCGCGGACTCCTGCGATCCGCAGACCGGGTGCTCCTCATCCCCCTTGGGCGCGAACCCCGCCAGCGACTGCTGCATGGTGCACGAATCCGCAGGGTGTGAGGGTGCCGCCTGCGAGGGCTGCATCTGCGCCCTCGACCCGTTCTGCTGCGATGTCTATTGGGACGAGATCTGCCATGTGGAGGTCTACACCGAGTGCGCGTCATCCTGCTCCGAGTGCGCGGGCCTCGACTGCTGCGTCGGCACGGGCAACTTCTCACAGGTGCCGCTGTGCGGGAATCCGACTTGCGCATCCTGCGTCACCGCAGTGCTCCCGGACTGCGCCTTCGACTGGTCGGACGCCTGCGCGGTGACGGCGCAGACGACCTGCGGCGCCGCCTGCCCAGGCTGCCCGGCCTTCGAGGTGATCCCGTGCGACGACGGCAACCCATGCACCTTCGACGACCGCTGTGTGGACGGAGTCTGTGCGGGCCACCAGGAGTCGTGCTTCGACGAGGACCCCTGCACGCACGATCTCTGCGACTCCCAGACGGGAGACTGCTTCAACCCGACCTTCGAGTGTGACGACGGCGACCCCTGCACCGACGACTTCTGCACCGAGCAGGGCGACGGCTGTGACACGGAGCCGGCGGTGTGCGATGACGGGAGCCCCTGCACCACCGATGAGTGCATCGCGTTCGTCGGCTGCGTCGGGGTCCCCATCCCCGACAACCCCGCCAGCTCCTGCTGTTCGGTCCACTTCAGCACGGGCTGTGAAGAGCCCGCCTGTGAGGCCTGCATCTGCGGTCTGGACTCGTTCTGCTGCCAGATCATGTGGGACGAGATCTGTGTGGACGAGGTCTACGCCGACTGTCCGTCCGAGTGCTCCGTCTGCGCAGGCCTCGACTGTTGCACGGGGCGCTTTGGTGAGGGCCCGGGCGGCCAGGGGTGCGGAGACCCGGGCTGCGAGGCCTGCGTCTGCGCCCTCGACTCCTTCTGCTGCGACGTCCTGTGGGACGATCTCTGCGCCGGGAGCGCCCAGACGACCTGTGCCGGGTCCTGTGCGTCCTGCCCGGCCTTCGTCTCCATCTCCTGCGACGACGGGGACGACTGTACCTATCAGGACTTCTGCAGCGCAGGCCTGTGTACGGGCATCCCCTTCTGCGACGACGGGAACCCTTGCACCTTGGACTCGTGCGATGCCCAGGAGGAGGAGTGCTTCTTCGAGCCCGTCGTGTGCGACGACGGCGACCCGTGCACGGTCGACTTCTGCAATGTGGAGGGGCAGGGCTGCGAGGCGGACCCGATCAACTGCGATGACGCGAACCCGCTCACCCTCGACCTGTGCAACCCGAGCACCGGTGACTGCGAGCACGTCCCCCTGTGATCGCCCCCGGATGGTTGGTCAGCCGCGGTCCTCGGAGCGCGCCTGTACGCTGACGCGCCTGCGCCGGGCGGCGAGCCCGAGGAGCAGGAGCATCCCCGCAGCACCCGCGGCGGACCCGGAGCTCTGCGTCTGGCAGCCGCTACCGCTCGATGAGCCGGCGTCGCCGGAGCCCGTGCCGCCGCCCCCGGCGCCCCCACCGGCTCCACCCGCACCGCCGGCTGCGTCTCCTGAGCCGCCCGCACCGCCCGCACCGCCAGCGTCCGCACCGCCTCCACCGGAGCCTCCCATGCCGCCGGCGATGCCGCCGAGGATGCCGAGCTCCTGGTCACGCAGGGGGACCTCGTCGAACGGGATGTTCAGGAGCGCCTTCGCCTCAGAGTCATAGGCCTGGATCTCCGCCGCGTAGGGCTGCTCACCGACGCTGCCACCCCCGCTCTGCCCATCGGCCGCCCCGGGGGTCGGGCCCCACGGATCGAAGGGGCCCGCATACTCCACGATCTGACCGTCCGGCAGCGTGAGCACCACGGACTCGATCTTGCCGCCCTCGCTGCACTGGGCCACGCCGAGGGCGGTCCGCAGCACGGGCACGTCGGGCAGCTCCGTGTCCACGAGGAAGATGGGGTCCCGGTCCATCTCGTCGGGCGACACCGTCGTGAACAGCCGCGTGAGGTACGGCCGGCTGTCGAGCAGCTCCTGCGCCGCCTTGGCCGGCTCCACCACCACCTTCTTCAGGTCGTGCACGAAGGCCGCGGCGTCGAAGGGCAGGGTGTCGAGGTAGCTCTTGTACTGGTCGAGGCAGCAGTAGAACTCCTGGTCCGACTTGTCCCAGCCGGGGGGCGTGGGGATGTGCTTGCGGATCAGCGCCTGCGTCTGCGCATTGACCGGGATCCCCACCATGAGCATGGCGTTGTAGAACTCCGCCGGCTCGGTCTTGGTGAGCAGCGTGTCGATCTGGTCGAAGCGCCCCGGCCACCAGAGCTGCTCCTTCATCAGGTCGCTCGGCCCCGCGAAGTCCGTGACGAAGCCGTGCCCCTCCGCCTCGTTGACCGCCTTGGTCACGACGTCGGTGTAGTTCGACGCGGCGCCCTGCCAGCCGACGCCCAGCCAGTCGATGTGTGCCAGGTTCAGCACGACGTGGAAGAAGTTCTTCGGCACGGTGCGCCCGGCATCCAGGATCCACGCGTAGACAGGCATGTCCGCCTGCGCCGCGATCTGCGTGAGGATCAGCGGGACGCAGGCGCCGTCGTCGGACTGGAACTTCACGACGATGGGGGCGATGTCGCCCGCGCCCTTGTCCTGCTGGAGCTTGAGCGCCAGGAACACGTTGCCCTGCGCCACGTAGTGGGCGATGAGCGGCTTGGCGATGTCCGGCTGGTCGTAGCCGTTGGCCGACAGCCACTTGGTGAGCGCCTCGGGGTCGTCCGACTTGACCACGGAGGCGTCGTAGGGGCCGACCTCCTTCGTCTGGAGCACCTGCACCCCCCCGTCTTCGTCTACGCCACCTCCGCCCCCGCCCGCGGCGAAGTCATTGCCCCAGTAGGGCGTGCATGCGCTCGTCGGGTCCCAATTGACCTGGAACTGTGGGCTCGTGGTCTGGAGGAGCCGCGTGAACAGCTCCTCGGTCCCGATCTCCATGCCGCCCTCCTGCTCGGGCGCAGAGGGCAGCGGCAGGACCCACGAGAACTCCTCCGAGCTCCCGGCGAACTGGATCTGGATGGCGGCGGTCACCGCCTTCCCGTTGACGGAGAAGACGATCTTCTCGCCAGCTTGATCGATGGGCTGGTTGGAGCAGAAGAACCCCCCGCAGGCGGCGGCGGGGTTGGGCGCTGCCGCCGCGACGGCGGCGGCGACGGCGAACGATGTGAGCAGCTTCACGGGGGACTCCTCCTTGCGCGTGAGCGCGGGACCTTGCGGTGGTGGGGAACTGCGCAAGGGTGCCACAACGCGGCGAGGGCAAGCAAATGATGGGGGACCTGGCTACCTGTCGTCGAACGCCGCGGCCACGGCCTGGCGTCGCCCGGCGAGAGCGGCGTCCTTGCGCGCCCACACCTCGGCGACGGGGTCGGCCCACAGCAGCGCCCACCGCGCGGGTGGGCGCCCCGGCGCAAACGCGGGGGTCCGCATCACGGCCAGGTCGATGCCCCACAGCGCGTGGGCCTCGTCCAGGTGCGCCTCCCGGTGGCTCCTGCGGAAGTCGAGCAGCATCTCCCCGGCGCGCTCCGGGAAGGCGATGCGCCCGTCCGTGAGGACCCGCACCCCTGGGTGGAGCCTCCACAGCAGATACCCCCCCCACTGGCTGTCCGGGAACACCCGCCCCTCGATGCCGGCGCGCGCGAGCACCTCGGCGGCGGCCTCGGGGAACGCCCCGGGCTGGACGTCCGTCGTCCACGGGTCCACATCGCGCCACCGCGGCAGCACGTAGGTGGAGAGGTCCCAGGTGGCCAGCGTCGCGCAGAGCACCAGCGCGGTCCAGGCTGTGCGGCCACCAAACCGCGCTCCACGCAGCGTCTTCAACAGCGGAATCAGCGAGAACCAGGCGAAGCGCGCCATGAGGATGGAGAACAGGCCCATACCGGCCGCTGCCAGGGTCAAGCTCTCGGGCGCGGAGGTCCCCCGAGGCGCGAGCGCGCCATCGTGACGATGCTCCCCGTCGAGCCCCCTCAGCGCCCGACCCGAGACCACCGCTGCGGCGAGCAGGATCCCCACCACCAGCGCAGGCACGACCACCCCGTGCGCGCCGAGGCCGGCGTCCAGGTAGGCACGGAGCGGCCAGTGCTCCGGCACGAACAGCTCCTGCATCCTCCCGGTTGTGTGGACCTGGGCCGCCCCGCGCATCCCCGCCACCACCCCCGGGACCAGCGCCATGGCCCCCGCCGGCGCCGCGACCTGCACCCACCCGCGCCAATCCAGGGGCTTCACCACAGCGACCGTGCCGAGCAGCGCGAGGCCCCACAGGGACGCGGGGCCGTGAAACGCCCCCCAGAGCGCCATCAGCGGCCCGATCCAGCAGAGCTCCCACAGCCGCCGGCGCTGCTCCACCACCACGGGCAGCAGCGCCGCGATGAACAGGAGGTTGAACACGTGGGGCCTGACCCGCACGCGGTCCTCGTAGAGCACCACCGCAATGCAGAGAAAAGCGACCGCGACGACCGTACTGCCGCTCACCTTGCGCGCGGTCACGCCGAGCAGCGTCATGCCCCCCGCAACGGCAAGCGCATGGACGAGCCGCACCAGCCCCAGGCCACCCACCCCGTCGAGCCACGCGACAAACACCTCGTAGCCGCCCTGGAAGGTCCGCCAGGGCATCGGCACGACGCCGAGCACGTCGGTCTCCGGCAGGCCGTGCGCCAGGATGTGCCTCCCGAGCGCCATGTGCCACCAGACGTCGATGTCCCAGATGGGTCGCAGCGCCCAGGCGAGCGTGGCCAGGAAGACGATGAGGGGGAAGGCCCAGGGCGCGCGGGTCACGCGCCGTGCAGGCCGTAGATGGCCAGGAAGTCGGGGTGGGGGCGGGGGACGATCTCCCGCGCCAGGAGCATGCGCCCGATGACCCCCTCGGCCGCCTCCGCCGCCGCCTCCACGTCGTACAGCTCGCCGGTGAGCACGAAGAAGGCCTTGCCGCCGAGCCCCTGCCCGAGCCGCATCTGGACGATGTGCACCAGCGCCGCCTTGCATGCGGCGTCCGCCCCGAGGACCGCGCTGGCGACCGTGTGGGTCTCCACGATGCCGATGGCGCCCTGGTCTGGCGTCCCGACGAGCCGCCCACCCGCCATGGCCGTGGGCACCTGGTCATGCACCTGTGGCAGGAACAGGTGGTCGATGCGGGCGTCCCCGGCCACGGCCAAGCCCTCCGCCATGGCCTCCTCCACCTCGGCGACCCCACCGGAGACGACCACCACCCACTTGCCGGGGCTGGTGGGGTGCGCCTCCACCACGCGCACCGGCGCCTTCTTGACCATGGCGTCCACCACGATCATGCCGCGGGCGATGCTGCCTACCTCGATGAGGCCCAGGGCGGGGTCCACTCGCACCCCCTAGACGATGCGGAAGTGGTCGACCAGGGTGCAGCGCCGGAAGCGCGTGAAGTGCCAGGCCGTGGTCAGGCCCTCCCCGGTGGGCCCGGCGATGGTCCAGCTCGTGAACCCCTCTCCGCCCATGCCGAGGCCGCTGAAGCTCGGGCCGTTCTTGATGAACAGGCTCGTGTTCACGGCGCGCGCCATGCGGTGCAGGCTGTCGATGTTCATGGAGTGCATGACCGCCGTGTGGAAGCACCCGTGCTCGGCGCGAACGGCGGCCTCGATGCCCGCGTCCACGTCCTTCACCCGCACGAGGGGGATCACGGGGAGCAGCATCTCCACCTGCACGAAGGGGTGGCTCTCGGGGACCTCGCCGAACGCGATGCGCACCTCGTCGCCCACGTTGACGCCGATCTCCCGCAGGATGACCCCGGCGTTGCGCCCGACCACGTGCTTGCGCACGTGCCCGTCTTCGAAGAGCACGCCCTCGAGCTGCTGGATCTGCCGGTCGTTGAGCAGGTACGCGGCGCCGGTCTTCACCATGGCGTCCTTCAGCCGGTCGGCGATGGAGGCGACGGCGAAGATCTCCTTCTCGACGATGCAGACGATGTTGTTGTCGAGGCTGGCGCCCGCGATGATGTCCCGCGCCGCCTTCTCGATGTTGGCCGTCTCGTCCACCAGCACGGGGGGGTTCCCCGGCCCTGCGCCGATGGTCTTCTTGCCCGTCGACATGGCCGCCTTGACCACGGCCGGCCCACCGGTGACGACCACGATGCGCGTCAGCGGGTGCTTCATCACCTGCCCGGCGCTCTCGATGGTCGGCTCCGTGATGCAGCAGAACAGGTTGTCCGGCGCGCCCACCGCCACCATGGCCTGGTTGAGCATCCTGATGAAGTGGACGCTCGTCTCCTTGGCCGTCGGGTGGACGTTGAACACCACGGAGTTGCCGCCGGCCAGCATCCCGATGGCGTTGTTGATGATCGTCTCTGTGGCGTTGGTGCAGGGGGTAATGCAGGCGATGACCCCGTAGGGGGCCCGCTCGTCCAGGGCGAGGCCGCGGTCGCCCGTCCACCCGACGGGGACCAGCGCCTCCATGCCCGGGGTCTTGAGCGCTGCGAGCTTGTTCTTCTCGATCTTGTCCGCCACGCGGCCAAGGCCGGTCTCGGACACCGCCCTCCGAGCCAGATCCTCCGCGTTCCTCACCGTGACGTCCCGGCACGCGGCGATGGCCTTCTGGCGGACGTCAAGCGACGTGTCGATGAGCCGCTCGTGGGCGACCCGCGCGGCGGCCACCGCGGAGTCGATGTCTCCGAAGATGCCGTTCTTCCCCTCGGCGCTCGCTCGCGGCGTATGGATGGTCGGGCCCCCACCGACGAGCCCCGCCACGGACGGATCCGACGCGAGCTTCGCGACCACCCGGGCGACGATCTCCTGGATCTTCCGGTCGTCCATGGCCACTACTCGTCAGCTTTGGAGTAACGGACCGTGCCGCCATACTCCACCGTGTCCACGATGGCCATGATGGTGGCGTCCACCGGGCGGTTGTTGGTGGCGGTCGTCTGCCGCGCGCTGGAGCCCGAGGCGTACAGGACCACCTCGTCGACCCCGGCCCCGACCGCGTCGGCCGCGACCACCATCTTGCCGGTCTCGGCCATCTGCGAGTCGAGCTCGCGCACGACCAGGAAGCGGAGCCCTACCAGCTCCTCGTCCTTGCGGGTCGAGACCACGGTCCCGACGACCCTTCCGAGCTGCATGGCGCCCTCGCTCTACTTCTGGGCCGGACCCCGGCCGAGGGGGAGGACCTCGTCGATGTTGGCGTGCGGCCGCGGGATCACGTGCACGCTGACCAGCTCGCCTACGCGCTCGGCCTGCCGCGCGCCGGCCTCCGTCGCCGCCTTCACGGCCGCCACGTCGCCGCGCACGATGGCGGTGACGTAGCCGCCGCCGATCTTCTCGAAGCCCACCAGCTCCACCTTGGCGGCCTTCACCATGGCGTCGGCGGCCTCCACCATGCCCACGAAGCCGCGCGTCTCGATCATGCCCAGTGCGTCTGCCATCTTCGCTCCTCCGGAGCGGGGCTCTCACGCCCCGCGTGTGGTCAATGTGCGCCCGGCCTGGCCGGGTCAGCTTCTCGCAAGTGGATTACCCCTCGATGCCGTCCAGCCGGGTCAGCGCGTTGAGCGCCGCCTCCGCCGCCGAGTCGATCTCGCTCTCCGTGCCGCTCATCCACAGGCGGCCGAAGGCGCCGAAGGGCCGCATGTTCACCAGGAACACGTTGGCCGCCTTCTCCGCCTCGTTCGCGGCGAAGGTCACGTAGCCGGCGGGCTCCGTCTCCAGGATGAACAGGCTCTGGCCGGGGAGGATCATCATGCCCTGGCTGTCCCGGTTGATGATCTGGGCCTGGTAGGGCTCGATGGCGCGGATGATCTGGTTGGACACGACCTTCGGCTTGACGCGCCGGTCCTCCGTGATCTCCAGCATGTCAAGGATGGCCCGCCCGGCGCCCATCACCTGGCCCTTGTCCGTGTCGTGTACCTCGAGCACCCCGAAGGCCCGCTCCACCACCAGGATGGCCGGCGCCACGTGGTTCGCCTTCAGCGCCACGTCCAGCACGCGGTTGATGGCGATGCCCGGGGCGATCTCCACGAACAGGGACGCCATGCCGGGGATGGGGAGGAAGCCGCGCGCCGTCTTTCCGATGAACGAGGCGAGCTGCGGCTGCAGGCTGTCGAGGAAGGTGTAGGTGCGGAGCGTGACCATGTTTCGCCGTCCACTGGCCCTGATGGCCGCGATTTCACTGCGTTCTCTTCATCCCGAGTGACAGGACGGCGCATCGTAGCACACGCTCCGCGAGCGTGACAAGCTGCGCTCGCGCCCGAAGTGAGCCCCCCGGTGAGCGGCTCAGGGCGCCAGCCACCGCAGGTCCGCGAGCCACCACCCGTCGTCCCGGCGCACGAGCCGCACCACCGCCCCGTCCCGCAGGGTCGCCTCCATGACGTCGCCCGTGGGCTCTCCTCCAGCAGCCAGCGCGTCCAGCGCACCGGCGGCCTCCTCCAGGCGCCGCGCCAGGGCCGCGCGGGCATCCGGCGCGAGCGTGAGGCCGAGCCCGTCGAGGAGCCGGGCGCGCGCCAGCCGAGCCGCGGAGCGGGCGGCCTCCGCCCCACCGGCGCCTGCCCCCTCCGGCCATCGCGTGAGCCGCCAGCCCTCGGCCGAAGGCTCCAGCTCGACCTCGAGCCGCCCGACGGTCACGGTTGCGCGAACCGAGGCGCCCTCCGCGGCGTCTACCCACGCCCGCGCCTTGCGAATCAAGTCTCCCCGTCCCGCCTGCACGGCCTCGCGAAAGGACGGCAGCGTGTGCGCCAGGCGCGCCTCGGGCGCCAGCAGCTCCCACGCCGCGTCCGCGTCGCCGCGCTCCAGCGCGTCGAGCCACGCACGCAGTGCGGGCGCGGCAGACGGCGCTGGCTGCGCCAGACCCTCAGGCATGGAGCTCAGGAGGGCGAGAGCCGGCCCGAGGACCAGCCAGGCGCGGTTCACGGGATCTTGACGTTGAGGCAGGTGCCGTTGGTGGGGTCGCACGAGTCGGTCGTGGAGGGATCGCCGTCGTTGCAGTCGAGGTCCTGGGACACGCACCCGAACACGTCGTCGCAGGCGTCGATGGTGCACAGGTTGCCGTCGTCACAGGGGATGGGCTCGTTGGCGCAGCCCGTGGCCTTGTCACAGGTGTCCGAGGTGCACTCGGAGCCGTCGTCGCAGGTGTCCTCGTCGTAGAAGCACAGGTCCATGGATGGATCGCACACGCCGATCTTGCACGGCTGCGCCGGACACACCGTCTCCTCCGTCTCACACTTGCCGGTCTCTGCGCTGCAGAAGCTGTCCATGCACGGCTCGTTCGCCTCGCACACCAGCGGCGCGTTCTTGCACATGCCGCTGCCCGCGTCGCAGGAGTCCACGGTGCACGGGTCCTTGTCGTCGCACTTCTTGCCCGGGAAGGAGCAGGCGCCCGTCTTCGGATCGCAGGAGTCCTCGCTGCACGGGTCGGCGTCCCGACACACGACCTCCGAGAACACGCACTTGCCGAAGTCGCATGCCTCGGTGGTGCACAGGCTGTCGTCGTCGCAGTCCTCGTCGTCCACGCAGTCGCAGTCCTCGACGATCTGGTGGTCGCACTTGCACGCGACGCACGTGTCGAGGGTGCAGCCCTTGCCGTCGTCGCATTGGTTGTTCAGCGAGCACTCGCAGTCCCCGACCAGCTTGAACTCGCAGCCCTTGGCAGGGTTGCAGGAGTCCGTCGTGAACTCGTTGTCGTCTTTGCACGTGCGGGGGGCGAACTCGCAGGTCCCCACCACACAGACCCCGACGTTGCAGAAGTTGCCGTCGAAGCACTGGTCGCCCTCGTCACAGTCCCCGGTGTTGATGTCGGGGGGGATGATGGGGACGTCGGGGGTGACGGGCACGTCTGGCGTAGACGCGTCGGGGACCGTGCCACCCGTGTCCGTCGCCGTGTCGGTGACCTTCGTGTCCGCGGCGTCGTCCACCGCGGTGTCCTCGACGAGCGCGTCGCCGCTGGCGTCGGCGTCCGACCCGATGGGGGCGATGGTCGCATCGTCGGCGCACGCGCCCACCGCGAGCAGGGTGGTCAGGACGACGAGAGAGGGGAGGCTACGACGCAGGGGGTGTCTCATGGCGCTGTACCTTCGCTGATCCTCAGGGGTGTGGCGCCGGCCGCCGGCGCTGCGGATTCCGCCCGACGACTCGGCGACCCCGCGGCCGTCTGCCTGCGTGGTCCCATGCCGGGTCGCCGTCTGGCGCGCCCGAGCCGCGCCCGATTCAGGTCTCCTTGCCTCGCGCCGGGCGCCCCGGCAAGGACGGCTTCAGTCATGACGGTCCGAGGATACTTCAGGTCGCCCGAGGGCGCAACCGGAGTGACGATCCTCGTGTCGCCCCGCAGGGCACGGCCCCGCCCCTGGTGGTGCACGTCCGCTCGCGCACCTGCTTGCGCGAGCCCGCCCGTTTGTGGTCTGTTGAGCCTCATGACCCCAGTCTCCCGCTTCATCTCCACCTGCGCGATCTTCATCGCGGGTATGGGCGTCGCGCTCCTCGCCCCCTTGGCGTGGTCTGTCGCGGCCCCCTCCGACGGCTGGGCGAGCCTGTCTCCGGGCCTCGACTGGACCCGGCTGGAGGTGGAGACCCCCGAGACGGAGCGGACCGTCCGCATCCTCGCCGTCCGCGTCGATCTCGCCCGCTTTCGACTCAGGGCCCTCGACGCCCGCGCGCATGATCGCAACGTCTGGAGCGCCAAGGAGGCGGCGCGGGCGGACGACGTGCTCGTCGCCGTCAACGGCAGCTTCTTCGACGAGGCTGGCAAGCCCATGGGCCTGCTCATCGACGACGGCAGGCAGCTCTACCCTCTGCGGAAGGCCGACTGGGGCGTGCTGTACGTGGCTGGAGGCAAGGCGCGTATCGTGCACTCCCGCGACTTCAAGAAGACACCGGCCGGCACCACCTTCGCCATCCAGACCGGCCCGCGCCTCGTCGTCGGAGGCAAGGTGACGAGCCTCAAGCCCAACTTCGCCCGCCGCTCGGCCGTGTGCCTCCACGCGGACGGGCGCGTCTCGCTGGTCGCCACCGAGAGCGCGGTCGTCCTGTCCGAGTTCGCCGAGATCCTCCGGCGCTCCCCCTCGGAGGGGGGCCTCGGGTGCCCCGACGCCATCAACCTCGATGGGGGCTCGTCGACCCAGCTCCATGTGCAAGGTCCCTCGGCCCCGCGGGGCATCACCGCCCCGGCCGAGGTCCCCGTCATGGTGGGCGTCTCCCGCGCGCTCACTCCTTGAGCGCCGTCACCGGAACCCTGACGCGGTCCGCCCGGTCGATGCGGCCCGCCGCGATGGTGAACGCCCGGTAGTCCTCGGGTGACACGATGCGCGTCGGCATGCGCCAGCGCTTTCGCACCAGGAACCCCTCGGGGGTCTCGTCCGCCCGGACGTCGTAGGACCCGAAGTCATCCTCGAAGGTCGCTGGGGCCGGCAGTGAGGCGGCCCGAAGCCCGCGGGGCAGCGTGACCCGCACCGTGGCGTCCACGTCGTAGTGGCCGTCGAAGAGCATGGGGGTCGTCCGCTCCCCCAGCGCCAGGTAGGCGCGGGACAGCCCCTCGGGCGCCACGGCGAAGGTGACGCTCCGCTCGTCGCCCATCAGCCGTGCATCGAATCCATAGCGCAGGCGAAGCGGGACCTCCGGGTCGTCGAGGCCCTCGATGTGCAGCTCGCGCATGGTGGCGCCGGGGAAGGCGGCCCCCAGGAGCACCTGAAGGACCTCCCGGCGCCGCTCCGGCTCGGCAGGGGCCAGGTAGGTGCGGTAGGAGATCGCCGCGATCCCCGACAGGGTCTCGTCACCCTCGCCGGTCGCCGTCCCGTCCGAGTGCAGATCGAGGGACTGGCGGATGACGCGGCGCTCGGCGTCGAGGGGCCACCGCGGCGTCGTGACCTCCAGATCTCCGTCCCGCTCCACATCCATGGCCGGCCGCCCCTGCAGCGTGGGCGCCAGGTAGTCGAAGGGCGCGTTCTCCAGCGTCGGGTCGAGCCACGCGGTGCCCCCCTCGACCTCCGCAGCGATTACGGGCCAGGAGTAGCGGAGCAGCCCCGGCACGTCCAGGGGGTCGGCGCCCTCCCGATCCAACGGATGGACCAGCAGGATCCGGCTCGGAATGCCGGCGGCCTCCAGCGCGGCACGCAGCAGCATGACCCGCTCGCCGCGCCGCCGCGCGAGCACGTGGGTCGCCTGGTCCAGCAGGAAGCCGGCGCCGCCCTCGGTGCGCACGGTGCCATGGACCGCCCGGAAGAGGGCCAGCGCTCGCTGCCGCGCGGTCCCCTCCAGCGTCCCGGCACGCTGGGCCCCCCGCGCGCCCCGCGCAAACTCCTCGAGGGCACGGCTCCGCACGAGGCGCGCCCCGATCTGGCCCCTCCAGGCGCGCCGCACGTCGTCCCACGTCACGCTCAAGGCAGCCCGCACCTGCGGGAGCCGCGCTGCCGGCTCCAGGGCCAGCGGCTCCCGCTGCACCTGCGGCTGATGGAGCGCCTCCCAGCCCACCACCCTCCACCCGGGCCACTGGACGGGGGTCAGCGCCCGGATCCCCTCTCCCTGCGCGCTCGACACCAGCTCCATGCCGTCCGGGACCGCGATGAGGTAGCGTGCCCGGCGCACGGGCCCGTCGAAGCTGCGAAACAGGAAGGCCTCGCTCGGGCGCCCGGGAGCGAAGCGCTCGTCGGGGTCCTCGTACCGCACCAGCGCCACCTCGATGAAGTCGCCGACCTCCAGGTTGGGCATGGACACGGTGTCCTTCTCCATGATGTCCTCGGGCTCGAGGACCGTGCCGTCCGCCTTGAGGGTGCGCACCTCCAGGATCTCCGCGCCCGTCGGCACGGACACCTCGCCGAACTCCGCCACGGCGCCCTCGGTGAGCAGCCGCACGACCACGTGCGTCCGGTGCGCGGCGCCCCCGTCCGGCCACCAGATGGAGATCGTGTCGTCGAGGAGCCACACCGCCGCCGCGTCCGCCTCGCCTGGAAGGGTGCGGAAGTCCGCTGCCACGCCGCGGCCGTCCACGGCGAGCCGCGACCACAGCTCCCCGAAGCCGAGCAGCGCGAGGCGGTGCCGGAGCTCGGCGTCCGCCCCCGGGGCGCCGACCAGCGCCCGCCATGCGTCCCTCGCGGCGCCAGCGTCACCGGCCAGCGCCGCGGCCTCTGCCTCCTGGAAGCTCCACCCCGCCTCCGGGCCGAAGCGCGCCGCTCGCTCCGCCAGCGCCCGCCGTGCCTCGGCGGGGCGCTCTGCGATCAGGAGCGCCTTCACCACGGATTGGAACGGCGCCTCGTCCTCGGGCTCCGAGCGGTGCGCCTGCTGCGCCAGGGGCACGGCCCGTGCCTCACCCCGCCGCAGGGCGGCGCGCAGGGGCAAGTCCCGCGTCCGCTCGCAGGCCCCTGCCCCCGGCGGCTCGGCGAGCAGCGCGTCGACCGCCTGCGGCCTCTCCCAGAGCAGCTCCGCCAGCGCCCCTCGCGCCTGGCAGCTCCCCGGATGGCGCGCCAGCGCGGCTCGCAACGCACCCTCCGCGTCCGCGTCCCACCCGGCCTCGGCGTCGAGCTCCGCCAGCGTGACCGCCCACCGAAGGACATCGGGTTGCAGCCGGCGCCCGGCCTCCAGCAGCGCGCGCGCCTCCATGACGGCGCCGGCGTCTCGCAGTGCCCGGACCAGCCCCGCCCGCGCCGGGATGAGCCCAGGGCAGCGGGCCAGCGCTCGCTCGAAGGCGGCCCGCGCCTCCGCGGTGGCGATGTCCCGAGGGAGGGAGCCGTCCATCTGCGCCGCACGCCCGCGCATCACGTCGGCCAGCGCCAGCTCTGGGGCCGCTGAGGCAACGACGTCTGCGGCCGCCCGCGCCCCGTCAGCGTCCCCCGCGCGCTCGGCGAGCCACCCCTCCACCAGGGCGGTGACCACCGCAGGGGCCTCCAGCGCCTCCTCCCGCTCCGCGGGCGCCGACTGGACCGTCACCGTCTGGCCGGGGCGATCGGCGAGCACGACCAGCGCGAGCGATGCGCCCTCCGGCAGCTCGACGACGGTGTCCTTCACCCGCGGCTCGGTTCGGGCGGTGGCGTCGCGCATCAGCAGCTCCTGCTCGCCTCCCGCCCACACGGCGACGGCGCGCACGCTCGCTCGCGTGTCGATGCGCAGCACCTGTGACCCCGGCATCGGGGCCGGCACATGAACCAGAAAGACGCCGGTCCGGGTCGGGTGAAGCAGGAGCTGGCCGTTCCTGGCAACTGTCTCGCGGGCACGGCCTCCCGCGGCTTGGATGGCGCGAACACCTCCATGAAACGATGCGCCTGCGACAGGCCCGGTGATGGTCACGGCGGCCGTGCTCGCCTCCGGCTCCTCCCCGTGGATCCGGCGCTCCAGGGACCTTCGGAGCTGGTCGAGATCCAACGCCAGGGCGCCGCGCGTTGGCCCGACCCCCGCGAGGGCGGCGAGGATCCGCTCGGCGACTGGCGCCTGCTCGGGCAGGTCCGCGAGCTGCGCCACCGCGAGGCGCCGCAGCGCAGGGTGGCCGGCGCGCAGGAGCTCGAGCCACCCATCGACCGCGGCCGTGGCGTCCCCGCTCCCCTGGGCCGCGATGGCGGCGCCCAGGGTTGCGAGGGCCGACCCGTGGCTTGCGAGCAGATCCCGCGCGCCGGCCAGGTCGTTGCGCCAGAGCAGCCGCAGCCAGCCCGCCTCGAGGGCTGCGAGCCCATCCTCCGCGATGCGTGCCTCCCGGAGCGCCAGGGCGTCGTCCACCTGGTCTGCACGTAGGGTCCACGGGCTCGCGGCGGGCGCGCACCCCGCCACCACGAGCGCAACGCAGAGCCACCCGACGCGATCCATCACGATTGGCCACCAGCGCTGGGCCGCACCGACAGCGGCAGCCGCCCGAGGGCATCCGCGCGGCGCAGGAAGTCGCGGAAGGCGTCCCAGTCCACGTGACCTACCCGCCTCACCCGAAGCTCCATGATGCGCTCCCGGACGGCGGCGCCCTCGACGGCCCCCAGGCGGATGGTGAAGGTCCCCCACGGGCTCTCGACGACCTCCTCCTGTGCCGCCACGGCGGGCTCGAAGCCGGGAGGTGCGATCAACCGCTCCACGCGCCGCTCCACGAAGGGGTGGTCGATCAGCAGGTCCTGGCTTCGGGAGGGGCTCTGCGCGAAGCGGCGCACCCAGTCCTCTGGCGGGTCCGGCGAGGGCAGCGTGATGACGCCCCCGCTGGCCTCCGTGACGTCGGGGGCGGAGCCCTCGAACGCCACCGTCACCGCCGCCTGCAGGTCGTCGACCCCCTCGAAGGTGGCCCTCTGGAGCCGGAAGCCGGGGATCAGCGCGCCGAGCTGCTCCGACAGCAGCGCGTCCCGGGTCGCCCGCGTCTTGTACGCCTTGCGCAGCTCCGGCGAGAACAGGCCCGCGGTGGTCAGGCTGCCGCGCACGGCGTCGCCGGTCTGGCCAGGCTCGAAGGAGAGCTCGCGGCTCCGCACGTTGTCGACCGCCTCCGACTCCGGGAGCACGACGAGCCGCGTCCCGGCGCCGTCCACGACCAGCGCCGTCGCGCCCTGGTCCTCGGCAGGCAGCTCGTACAGCCCGTTGTTGTCCGCGGTGGGGTCGAGCCACAGCCCGAGGCCCGGCACGTGGCAGATTGCGTGGTCGAATACGTCCAGGGAGGCGGGCTGCTCCGGCACGTGGCCCAGCGACCGGGTGCGCACCAGGACGAGCTGCGCCTCGATGCCGGCCTCCGCCAGCATGACCTTGAGCAGCGTCGACTGGTCCTTGCAGTCCCCGAAGCGCCGCTCGAAGACCTGAGGCGCAGGGTAGGGCTTGTAGCCGTGGATGCCGAACTCGAGGCCCACGTACCGGTTCGAGCGCACCAGATCGTTGTGGAGGACCCGTACCCGCTCCAGCGGGTCCGCCACGCCGTCCACGAGGGACCTCACGTGGGCTCGCATGGCGGGCGTGACCTGCTCCTGCGGCGCGACCAACGCGCGCCAGGTGCGGCCGACCTCCTCGAAGTCGGCGAAGGACGACACGTGGATCCAGGGGCTCACCTCCGCAAAACCGGGCATCTGGTCCTCCACGACCAGCGCTTGCAGGTCCTCGACCTCCCACGCCCGGTAGAGCAGCTCGCCCTGGACTCCCTGGTCCTCGGTCCAGCGGGCATCCCCCGACGGGTCGACGAGCGCCGCGTGGAGCGTCCGCCCTGGGGGGGAGAGCAGCACATAGCGCACCCGCCTCTTCGGCGCCACGTCCGCCAGCAGCGCCAGGTGGCTGAACGACTCCCCGATGAGGTTCTTGCCCACGCCGCTCACCCGGTAGTGGAGCACGAGCACGTCTCCGTCCCTCAGGTCACGGAAGGGGACGATGATGTGGCGCAGGTCGTAGTAGAGCCCGTACCACGCCTCGGACAGCGACCGCTCCTCGCGCTCCGTCACCGGCTGCACGGTCCCGTCCGCGCGCAGGATCTCGGATCGCACCACGTCGACCGTGTGCTTGAAGGGATCGTAGGGGATGTGGACGTCGCGCGAGCGGTCGCCGTTCGCGACCCGGTTCACCCGCACCACCCGCTGCCACGTGGACGCCGACATGCCGTTCGGGAACACGCGCATGACGATCTGATCGAGGAGCACCTCCGTCGCTGCCGCACCCTCCTCGACGGGCGCGCTCATGAGGGCGACGGGATCCTCCAGCCAGGCGTCCTCGGGCCGCTCCAGGTCCGGCTGCAGTCGGGCGATGGCGGCCCGCAGGTCGGGGTTCTGCGGGCGCAAGAGGAGGCTCTCACGCATGGCCGCGAGGGCCTCCTCCTCGTCGCCGAGGCGGTGCAGGAGCCGGCCGATGCCCTCCAGCAGGTCCGACGAGCTCCGCAGCCCCCTTGGAATCGCTCGCAGCTCGGCCCGGGCGTCGTCTGCTCGCCCGATGTCGGCCAAGGTCCGCGCCTTCATCAGGCGGTGTCCTCCCACGTCGGGGCGTGCTGCGATCAGCCGGTCAGCGGCTCGCAGGGCGTCGTCCACCCGACCCTGGAGGCGCGCCACCTCGAACACCCAGAAGCCGGTCTCCGTGGGGTCCGTCGCCACCGCCGCCAGGGCGTCGAAGGCCGCGCGTGCGGCCTCCATGGCCCCCTGCTGATAGGACAGCGACCCGAGGGCAGACAGCACCGCCGGCACCTCGGGCGCCGCCGCGGCGGCCTCCCGCAGCAGGCGCAGCGCCTCGCCCGGGACCTGGTTCTCGGCGAGCAGCCGCGCGCGGAGCACGCGCGTGCGAGGCAGGCCCGGCGCGCGTGCCTCCACCTCGTCGAGCTGGGTCCGCCCCGCCAGGTAGCGCTGTCGCGCAAGGTTGGACTCCGCCAGGTCGAGCAGCGCCCGGACCCGCTCGCCGTCCTGGTCGAGCACGGCGCGGAGCAGCTCCACGCGCCGGTTGACCTCGGGCTCCAGCAGGGCGCGCAGCAGCAGCGAGTCGGCGTCGTCCCCGAGCAGCGCCTCGGGTGTCAGCTCCGGTGGGAGCTCACGGCCGCTGGTCGCCAGCACCCGCACCGCGCGCCGGAGCTCGGCCTCGGACCGGCCACGAGCCGCACGAGCGGCCCAGTGGGTCCACACGTCTTCGGGGGTCAGCTTCCCGAGCCCGGCGCCCGAGGTGCCACCGCCGGATGCTGCGGCAAGCCAGCCGACCCGGGTCTCGGGCGCGCCGCGAGCGTCGGTGACTCGGGCCACGACTGCGGGACCCTGGGCGCCGTCTCCGCAGACCCGAATGACCACCGTGTGCTCTCCGGCGGGCAGGTGCAGGGGCACGGCGAGCTGGTCGAGGGCGAGCACCCGCAGGTCGGGCTCCTGCGCGATGAGCACGCCGTCCACCCAGACCGCCACGGGGCCGCTGGCGCCGACGCGGAGCACTGCCTGCACTGGCGATGCAGCCACGAGGACCGTCGCCGCAAAGCTCTCTGCGTCCTCTCCCGCCTCGAGGAGCGAGTCGAGGCGAGCGACCCCGTCGGGGAAGAGCTCATCGGCGCCGATCCACCCGCTGCGAGGTGGTGCTGCCTCATCGCAGGCGGCGGAGCGGTCCGAGTGCGCCGCGACGCTCCAAGACGTCACCAAGCGAAGCCGCTCGGCCGCTCTTGCCCGCGCCGAGGCAGCCTCGCCCGTGGCGACGCCCAGGCGGAGCAGCAGCTCCTCGACCCGCGCGGCCACGAGAGGGTGCGTGTCCCGCGCGTCGGCCACGCGGGAGAGCGCCCCGCGGACGGCGGCACCCGGCGCCCAGGGGAGCTCCGCCGCCAGGGCCGCCAGGGCCGGCAGGGCGTCGAGGGTGCGCCGGGATGCCTCCAGCTCCGCGAGCACGGCGGCGACGTCCCCCCCCTCCTCGGGAAGGGAGGCTACGGACACCTTCGCGCAGAGGCTCGCGACCAGGAGCACCGCGAGGCGGGTCGCCCGGCGTGGGTGAGGTGGAGTGCGGGGAGGGTGCGGGCTCATGTGGCCCGTCATGGTACCGGCTGGCAAATCGGTCTGTCGAGGGCTCGGTGGTCGCTCAGCGGTGGCGGAGGTACAGGCCGTAGCTTCGATCCCGCTCGTCGCTGGCGGGGCGCACCGTGAACTCCCAGCGGTCGGGCCAGGCCAGCTTGAGCTTCTTGACCTCGGTGCGCAGCTCACGTGGGTTCGTGCTCTCGCCTATCTTGATCCAGCTCTGGTTGTTCTTGTCCATCAGTCGCTGCCTCAGCTTCGAATCTGCCGCGAGCCGCCAGGGCTGCAGCGGCGTGCTTGGCTATCCTCCGCGCTTCTGCAACGTTCGCGCCAGCGTCGCCGGGCCCGCCCGCTCCCGGGCAAATGCTCCCACGAAATCGCCACTTAGCACCGAACCTGGCTGCGCGCCACATTTTCCACCCTCATCGGCACCGCGCCCAAAAACATGACGCCGAGATCATGGGTTGGACGTAGAACGTCACCTGTGCCGTGAGGCGTCACCTGGGCCCACGTCCTGACTGGAACCGCAGGGTTGCAGACCCGCGGGGGTTTCGGCTACCATCCGATGCCCTGGAAGGGCGCCATGAGTGCGCCGGGTGCGGCCGCGAGACGTTGAGAGCGAAGGGATGGGCGGCGCCGGACGGATCGAACGCGCCCCAAGAGCGTTCATCCCGGAACGTGAGCGTCCCACGCCGGGCAGTCCGGCTGCGGGGTTGCGGGTTTCCAACGAGAGGACGACCGGCCCGCTCTGGGTCGAATCGGGTGGTTCCAATGACGAATCTGGGCGAGCGCTACCTGGAACAATCCATCATCGTGGAGTCCGCGGAGGGGACCTGGGTGCAGGCCACGCGGGCCGCCGACGGCGCCCACGTCATCGGCCTTGCCCTCTCGGGGCAGACCGCGCCCAAGGCGGCGGAGGCTGCCGAGGCGGCGCGCGCGGTGGCGTCCAAGGGCAGCCCCTTCGTCGCCCAGCTTGCAGAGGCGTCCTCCACGTCGCTCGTCTGGGGCCCCGTCGGCCCGAAGCGCCTCTCCGAGCTGGTCAAGCAGCGTGGGGGCCTGACCGTGGACCGCGTCATCGACGCCGCCCATCAGATCGCGCAGGCGCTGGCGGCGGCAGAGGCGGTCGGCGTACCCCACCATGACCTGCACCCGAGGGCCATCGGCGTCCTGGACGGCGGCGACGCAGGCATGCTCGTCAGAGTGGCGGGCTTCGGCGCCGCCAAGCTGCTGCCGCTCTACTCGACGACGAAGAAGAACGATGCCTTCCACGGCTCGCCCGAGTACATGGCGCCGGAGGTGTGCGGCGGCAAGGGGGCCGACCATCGGAGCGACATCTACGCGCTCGGCATCATCATGTATGAGATGGTGACGGTGAAGCCGCCGTTCCTCTCGAACAACATCAACACGACCATCAAGCGCCAGATCTACGAGAAGCCGCTCCCGCTCCACCTCGTGAAGCCTGGCGTCGAGCACATCAGCGACTTCGAGAAGGTCGTGCTGCGGGCGGTAGAGAAGGATCCGAAGAAGCGCTTCCAGAGCGCGGCGGACCTGGTGGCGGCGCTGGAGAGCCTCCGGGACGAGCTGTTCCCGACGCTGGTCTTCAGTGATCCGGCGCAGGTGCAGGCGCGGGCCGAGGAGCGGGCCGCGGCCCCTGACGCGGGGCCTGGAGACTTCATCCCTGCGGCGGCCGAAGACATCACCTCCCGCAAGCACGGCACGCTCGTGTTCTCCGGCCTCGGCCAGACCTTCGACCTGGACGAGGAGGAGGACAGGACTGCCGCGCCCGCGGTAGCCGCCCAGGCTGCCCCTGGCAAGCCAGGAACCCAGATATTCTCTGGGCTTGGAGATCTGATCGACGAGGACGATGACGAGGATGACGATGCGCGGGCGCACCCCGCGCTGGCCGGCGGGGTCGCAGCCGACGAGCCCGAGTCCTTCGCCGTGGCCTCCAAGCCAGCCGTGGTCGCTGACTCCGGCGAGCCGCCAGGGGAGACCGAGCCCACCTCCATCGTGGTCGTCGGCCACGCAGCGCCGATCGAGGAGGAGCGCACCGCGGTGGTCCCCGAACCCGAAGGGGTCCGGCGCCAGACCATGATGTTCGATCCCCGGGTGGGCATGGACGTCCGGGCAGCGGCGGCCTCACAACTGCCCCTCGCCGACGAGGTGGAGGAGGCGGAGGACGCTCTCGCCTCGGCCGCACCCGTGGAGGAGCCTGCCACTCCCAAGCGGACCATGTTGTTCGAGGCGGTCAAGGGGGAGGCGCCCCAGGCGGAGCCCGCATCCACCGCGGGCGCGCCCGAGGTCGGCGCGGACCGCACGCAGGTCGACGTGCGTCATGCCGAGATGGTGTCCTGGGCCGCCAACCAGCCGCCGCGGCAGCGCGCGAAGAGCGAGGAGATGGAGGCGTGGTTCGTCGATGCCTCGACGGACGCCGGTGAGCCCGAGGACCCGTACACACTCGCCGAGGGCAAGAAGAGCACCCGCAAGTTCATGGTCGTCATGGGCGTCGTGACCGTCGTCCTGGTGGTGCTCGTGGCGATGTTCCTGGACACCGGCTCGGATGATCCGAAGCCGCGCAAGGGCGCGGGAGCCCCGCCCGCCAAGATCGGGCAGGAGGGCCAGGCCGCGTCGAGCGGCGCCGGCGCGGTGGTTCCCGACGCTCCGACGCAGACGCCCGAGCAGATCCAGGCGAGCGGGCTCGTCAAGCTCGGCGACGACGCCCTCGGGCGTCAGGAACTCGGTGGTGCCAGGGTCCTCTACGAGAACGCACTGAAGTTGGACCCCGCGAGCGACGGCGCGAAGGCCGGACTTGAGAAGGTCGCCGAGCTCGAGGCGCAGCAGGCGGCGGCTGCGGACGCGGGCGCCGCTGCGGAGCCTGACGCCGGCGGTGGCTCCCAGGGCGGCGCGGTCGCGGGGGCGGAGGCTGCCGCCGCAGAGGCCGCCGCTGCGGAGGCTGCCGCTGCAAAGGCCGCTTCGGAGGCTGCCGCGGCCGCGGCCGCGGAGGAGGCTGCCGCGAAGCGCGCCGCAGACGAGGCCGCCGCGAGGCGCGCCGCAGACGAGGCCGCGTCCGCAGGCGCTGCGGAGGCTGCCGCCGCGAAGCGTGCTGCGGAGGAGGCCGCGGCCGCGAAGGCCGCGGAGGCCGCCGCGGCGAAGAAGGCGGCAGAGGAGGCCGCGGCCGCGAAGGCCGCGGAGGCCGCCGCGGCGAAGAAGGTG
>BTVJ01000087.1:0-31869 GCA_045863395.1 Myxococcales bacterium | reverse complement strand
AGCGCCGTCAGGCTCGGGTTGAGGGCCTTGGAGAAGACCACGTAGGCGCCGCCGTCGTAGCGGCCGGTGACCACGAAGATCATCGGGCCCTCGAAGGTGACCACTGCGCGGCCGATCTCGGCGCCGTACCCCAACTGGAGCTCGCGGAGAGACTCCGGGCTGTCGGTCGGAAGGGGGGCGAGCGTCTTCGCAGGACCACAAGAGAGTGGCGACCAGGATGAGGGCCCTGGTCGCCTTCCGCCGGAGGGCTCGGAGCCCGTACCGCATGTCCTCGGGCTCCCGGGGGGGCTGTATCGCCCGAACGAGTGCCCGATATGCCTCCCCGGCACCGGCGAAGGCCATCGCGGACTCTCCTATCACGGACTGTCCACCGGCCGACGGGGTGATCACCGCCGGGTCCGCGCAGGCCCGAGCCGCATGCGTCGTCGAGACGGCGGACACGCTGCGCGTCGTCCTGGACCCGCTCGTGCCCTTCGCCAGCCAGGCCGTCGTCGAGGTGCTGGTCGTCTCCGCGACCAACGGTGGCGCACACGCCCTCGACCAGTCCTACGTCTTCACCGCCGAGGATCGGACCGCCCCAAGGGTGGTGTCAGCCCAGGCGACCGCCCGGCGCGTCGTGCAGATCGGCTTCGACGAGGACGTGCTCGTGACCGATCCGTCGGCCTTCGCGTTCACGCCGCTCGGCTTCCCGGCCGTGCCGCTCGCGCCGGTGTCGGCCGAAGCCGCGGGGACCGTCGTGACCGTCACGCTCCACACGGAGATGACGCCCGACATCGCCTACGAGGCCGCCGTCGCCGGTGTGGCCGACGTCCACTTCAATCCCATCCTCGGACCGGACGACCGAGCCGTCTTCACCGGGTTCCGCCCACCTCGCCCGGCGGAGCGCCGCTTCGACCTCTGGTCGATGGTGCCGCGCTACAACCGCCGCGCGGACGTCACCGGAGACCTCCGGCGCTTCATCGCGTGCCTCCAGGAGGTGGCCGACCTGCTGCTCGCGGAGGGCGACCGCTTCGGCGACGTCTTCCTCGCGTTCGAGCTGCTCGAGAAGGCCGACCGCAACCTTGCGGCTGACGTCGGGATCTACGGGATCATCTCGGGCGCCGAGCCGACGCCACACGCGCCGGTCCCCGACCTCACCATCGACCTGACCGCGCCCGGACGCGCCTACGACAACCTCGGCCAGCGGATCTTCTTCGGGAGCGGGCAGACGGTGGACTGCTCGGTGGACCACGCGGGCATCCCTACCTCCCTGCCCGTCGCCGGGCAGGAGCGGTGGCTCGGCGTGTTCCTGCGCTTCGAGCGGCTGCTCAGCGACCCGCGCACCGACGGCAACTCGCAGCAGGTCTTCCTCCGGCGCGACGAGTCCTTCGAGATCGTCGTGCGCCAGGGAGCGCCCGCCGCCATCGGCGCGGCCGTGAAGGTCCCGCTCGTCGCCGACGAGCTGCTCGTCTGCGACGTCCGGCGCACGAACGGCCAGGCGCAGATCCTCGCGCCCGACATCGACACGTCCCGGCGGCAGGCCTTCATCTTCGCGCAGGGCGATGCCGTCGAGATCGTGAGCGGCCTCTGGAACATCCTCCAGCCCGCGGGCAACACGGTGCAGGCGGCGCTCGACGAGATCGACGCCGAGCTGAACGACCACTTCACGGGGGCCGCGCGCCGGCATCCGGCCGCGCACATCGACTACCCTCCCCACGGCTTCGTCGCGGCGAACACGGTCAAGGGTGCGCTCGACGAGATCGTCGACGACCTGTCCTCTGCCGTCGCAGGCAACCCGGGCGCCCAGCGTGTCGGTGCCGACGCGGTCGCTGGAGCGCCGAACGCGCTCCCCGCGGGCAACGTGGACGGCCAGCTCTCGCAGCTCCTCGCGTGGCTGAACGCGCATCTGTCCGCCGCGGCGGGCGCGCACAACGCGAGCGCCATCGCCGCCGCAGCGCACGCCTACATCTCCGGGGCAAGCGTGCAGGCGCAGCTCCAGGAGATCGTCTCGGACCTCCAGTCGCAGGCGGCCGGGCTGGGCGCCGCCCAGGGCTGAGCCGCCCGAAGGCGGCCGTGAAGGGCGTGTAGCTATTCGCGCGGGGTTCGGCGTACGAGTGCGCCGCGATCCTCGACGTGATGCAGGTGCTGCGGGTCATCGATCCCGCGAGGCACGTGCGGCCGAAGGAGTTGCTTGTTCGGCTCGTAGCCATGCTGACAAAGCCTGGCATCTGACCCGGACAACGGGCACGCTGCACGGAAACGAGCACGGGACACGCGGGACGGGCACGGGCACGGCAACCATGCGCATTCCGCTCCCCCTTGCCCAGAACCGTAGATTCGTAGGCTGCAGCCAACCGATGTTCCTCTGTGAAGGCCCTCGTGCCCTCGGGTCCCGCCACGCTGCCGGCCAGGGAGCCGTCGCCCCCAGCGCTGCCCGTCACGGTCCAGCCAGCGGCCGTCGCGGTGAAGTCGCCGTCGCTGGCATCACCTCCGAGCCACCGGGTCCAGGTGGCGCGCGTCACGTCGCCGTCGCAGAGGTAGGCGCGGGCCTCCCCGCTGGCGACCGTGACCGCGACGACGAAGTCGGTCCCGTCGACCCGCCCGACCCACGTCCCGTCCAGCGGATCAGCCCCCGTCTCGCACGCGGTCGCGGCCAGCGCGATCAGGACGACGGCCAGGGCGCGGTGCCCGAGCGCGGTGCGCAGTCTCACGGTGGGGGTCCACATGGCGCCATCTTGTCGGGGCGCGGGCCTTCAGTCGAGGGTGTGGCCGACCAGGTGGCCGTGGATCCGTGACCCGGGAGGACTCCCGGATGCCGACGCAGGATCCGGCACGACCACACGACGACGCTCTCGTCGCGCGGCCCCTCCGGCACGCGGCGGGGAGCAGGGGCCCGCCCAGACCATGGGTGACGCGGCGCGGCGCGTCGACTATCCTGGTTGCTCGGAGGTGCACCATGGCCCGGTCGGCGAGACGCAAAGCAACCTACGACGATGTCATCCGAGTGCCGGACCACCAGATCGCGGAGATTCTGGACGGGGAGCTCGTCGTGAGCCCGCGCCCGGCGCCGAAGCACGCGGCGGTGGGCACGCTGATCGGCGCCGACCTGTGTGGACCATTCCACCGACGCCAAGGCGGTGCTGGCGGACCAGGCGGCTGGCGCATTCTCGACGAGCCGGAGCTTCACCTCGGCGGCCACGTCATCGTCCCGGACCTCGCCGGCTGGCGCCGCGAGCGGCTCCCGCGGCTCCCGGACGCCGCGGCCATCGAGGTGGTGCCCGACTGGGTGTGCGAGATCTATTCGCCGACGAGCAAGCGCACGGACCGGCTCCGGAAGACCCGCATCTACGCCTCCCTGGGTGTCTCGCACCTCTGGCGCGTGGACCCGCTGGAGCTCGAGGTGGAGATCCTGCGCCTCTCGGGCGAGCACTATCTGGTGGTGGACGTCCACAGCGGCGCGGGCACCGTCCGGGCCGAGCCCTTTGACGCGGTCCCCCTCGACCTCGGGCGTTGGTGGGACTACGACGACGACGTGGAGCCCCCGACCGAGTCGCCCTGACCCGCGGCCCCGAGCGAGTCGCCCCGTCCGCGGTCCGCGGCTTGCTCGCACTCCGCCTGCGCCTGGGCGGCGAGCGGCGCGATGTCCTCGCAGTGCCCCAGCGCCTTCGGCGGGCAGACGATCACGTCGCAGGGCGCGGGCCCGAGCGTGGGACAGCGGCCCCCGACGACGGATTCGCATACGGGCGCACCCTCGCCGACGACAATCTCCATCAGCGCGAGCGGAATGACGTCCCCTCCGGCACGGCAGTCGGAGGTGCCCGATGAGGACGCGGCAGCCGCATCGCGCCTGGGAACAACAAGCGGGGTGCTGCGGTGCCCGGGGTGGGGTGGAGACGGGAGGTGACGGCGCTCCGGGTGGCTGGGGGAGGTGCGAGTGGCCGCTGGAGCGAGGGCTCGGGACTGACGCGGGGGGATCGGAGCCGCAGGTCTGGGGGGGCGGACCCTGACCGGCCGCAGGCCGCCCGGCAAATGACGGCCGCTCTGCTGGGCGACGCCGCCGATCCCGTGCCCGTGACCGCGCCGTTTCACGACGAAGCGACGCTCACCGCGAACACCTCCCGCTTCTGGCGCCTGACTGTGCCCATGGGTCCTCCTCTGCCGTGGCTGGCACGGCCCGGGACCACGGCAGAGAGCAAGAGCCTGCGCAAGAATACGGTCACGGCGGGCCAGGGGGGCGAAGTCTGGTGCGCCGATCCGAGGGGGCGGTCACTTTGGGTGCGAAGCCACCCGGCTTGCCCCCTGAGACGTGACCCCCGAGCACCGGTCAGGCGTGGAGCACCGAGACGCCACGTCCCCCGGTCGTGACGGCCTCGTCGAAGCGGGTGCGGTCGTCGACCGGGGGGGCGTCGGTCCGACGGTCGAAGACCACGAGCCAGCCGTGGTCGAGGCCCAGCGAGGCGAGGGTCGCGTCGATCTGCCGGAGCCCCTCGGCCGTCGGGTCGGCCTCCCCGTCCCGGCGCATCTTCAGCTCCAGGGCCTCCCGCTGCCAGCCCCCGGGCGGGAGGGGCCAGCGGACGAGGACGTCGATGCGCCGCATGCCGACACCGTACTCCCGATCCACGAACCCGCCGCCGTTGACGACGCGCTGGAGCCAGGCCGACAAGATGAGCTGCGCCGCCACCTCGTGGTACGGCATCTTCGGGGCGATGGCGGAGCCCTGCTCGCGCCACCAGGCGGCGAAGGCGTCGAGGAGCGCGCGCAGGTCGAGGCGCCCCGCGCCGTCGACCCACTGGCGCCCGGGGAGCTGGATGTTGGCCTCGGCCGCTCCGGCGAGCACCCGGACGATGACCTCGCGGTAGATGGGGTTGGCGATGCGCAGGGGCTTGTCCACCACGAGGCCCAGGTCTCGCACGAACGAGACGTCGTCGTCGTAGGCGTCGCCGCCGACGGCGTCTCCGGCCAACAGTGGCGCGACCACCCGCCGGACCCGGGGCTCCTGGAGCCTCGCGACGAGCGAGTCGAGGTGGGTCTGCCGTGCGAGGATGAGCCGCTCCTTGGCCGTCTCACAGTGGGCGGCGGTGATCGCCTCCGTTGGTGGCACGCCGATCTCCTCGATGATCTCCCGCGCCAGGGCGTTGACCAGCCATGGCTGCCCGCCCGTGAGCTCCAGGGCCCGGGCGACCGCCCCATCGGCGAAGGGCTGGCCCGTTGCGGCCGTGTGCTGGCCGAGGAGCGCCGCGATCTCCTCCTGATTGAACGCGCCGAGGCGCAGCGACTTCGTCTTCACGTTGAACGGGCTCGAGGACCCGGCGCGGTCTGGGTCGGCCCCCGAGGCGATGCGATAGTCCCGCACGTCGCGCAGGCCGCACAGGACGACCGACCACGGGAACCCCCGGCCCCGGTACTGGAAGCCGGCGCGGAGCTGGCTCAGCACCGAGCGGAGGCTCTCCCCTCGCACCGCGTCGATCTCGTCGAGCAGCAGCACCAGTGGCCGCGGGCACGCCATCGCCCACGCCGCCAGCGCCGCGCGGATCTGCGATTCGGGACCGGTGGCCGGCCACACGGCAGGGGGCTGGAGCTCCGCAGGCAGGTCCACCTGGGCGGCCAGCCGCAGCTCGTCGAGGATCGCCCGCTGCGCCGCTGCGTAGTCGTCGCCGGTGGCGGCGGACGTCTCGCACGAGAAGGCCAGCGCCGCGTGCCGCCCGTCCTCGGTGAGCGCCTGCGCCAGCGCCCGCAGCGCGGTGGTCTTTCCCGACTGGCGCGGCGCGTGGACCACGAAGTACGAGCCGCGCTCGACGAGGCCCCGCGCCTCGGGGATGCGCGAGAGCGGCGGCAGCATGTAGTGCATGCCCTCGATGCACGGCCCGGCGGTGTTGAAGTACTTCATGGAGGCCACGGTATCCCGGCGCCCGCGGGCCCGCAACTGACGGGCGCGCACGTGCCCGGCGCGTGGGCTCCCTGCTCTGAGGCTCAGCGCTTCCTGGGGCGACCCGCGGGTGCGCCTTGGCCGCCGGGCCTCCTGGAAGCGCGGGCGCGACCCGGCTCCGGCGCCCCAGGAGCGGCCCTCCCGCTCCGCGGCGCCGCCGCGTTCGCGAGCCCCGTGTGCTGCGTCATGAACCGCTGGCCCCTCGGCGCCGGCGTCGCGTCCTGGGTCCACGGGATCAGGTGGTCCGGCCCCGCCCCGATGAGGTCCGTGCGGCCCATGCGCTTGAGGGCCTCGCGGAGCAGCGGCCAGTTCGCGGGGTCGTGCCAGCGCAGGAAGGCCTTGTGGAGCCTCCGCTGCCGCGCTCCACGCGGCACCACCACGGCCTCGCTCGTGCGCGTCACCTTCCGCAGCGGGTTCTTCTCCGAGTGCCACATGGCGGTCGCCGTCGCCATGGGGCTCGGCAGGAAGGTCTGGACCTGGTCTGCCTGGAAGCCGTTGCGCTTCAGCCAGATCGCCAGCTCCAGCATGTCCTCGTCGCGGGTGCCCGGGTGGGCGGCGATGAAGTACGGGATCAGGAACTGCTTCTTGCCGGCCTCCTTCGAGAAGCGCTCGAACAGCTCCTTGAAGCGGTCATAGGCCCCCATGCCCGGCTTGAGCATCTTGGAGAGCGGGCCCTCGGAGAGGTGCTCCGGCGCGATCTTGAGGCGCCCCCCCACGTGGTGGGTGACCAGCTCCTTCACGTAGGCCGGGTCCTCCACGGCCAGGTCGTAGCGCACGCCTGACGCGATCAGCACCTTCTTCACCCCGCGCACGGCCCGGGCCTTGCGGTAGAGCGCGACGAGCGCCGAGTGGTCGGTGCTCATGTTCTCGCACACCTGGGGATACACGCAGGACGGGCGCCGGCACGCAGCCTCGATGTCCCGGCTCTTGCACGCGAGGCGCCACATGTTGGCGGTCGGCCCCCCGAGGTCGCTGATCACCCCGGTGAAGCCCGGCACCTGGTCGCGCACCTGCTCGATCTCGCGCAGGACGGAGCCCTCCGACCGCGACTGGATGATGCGCCCCTCGTGCTCCGTGATGCTGCAGAAGGTGCACCCGCCGAAGCAGCCCCGCTGGATGGTGATCGACGTGCGGATCATCTCGTAGGCGGGGATCTTCGCCCCCCCATACCGCGGGTGGGGCACGCGCCGGTACGGGAGCTCGTAGACCCGGTCCATCTCGGCCGTCGACAAGGGCACCGGCGGCGGGTTCAGCCACACGTCCCGGTCCCCGTGGGCCTGCACCAGCGCCCGCGCGTTGCCCGGGTTGGCCTCCAGGTGCAGCACCCGCGAGGCGTGGGCGTAGAGCACCCGGTCCTCGGCGACCGCATCGTAGGACGGCATGCGCAGGACGGTGCGATCCCGGTCGGACGGGCGGAGCCGGGGCTGAACCAAGCCATCGTCGATGCGCGTCGCGTCCACCTCGATGAACCCCTCGGGCACCCCCTTTCGCAGGTGCGCCGTCCCCCGCAGGTCGGTGATCTCTCCAATCGGCTCCCCCGCCGCCAGCCGGTGGGTCAGCTCCACCACGGCCCGCTCCGCGTTGCCGTAGACCAGGAGGTCGGCCTTGGCGTCCACGAGCACGCTGCGGCGCACCTTCTCCGACCAGTAGTCCAGGTGGGCCACCCGGCGCAGGCTCGCCTCGATGCCGCCGACCACGACGGGCACGTCCCGGTACGCCTCCCGGCAGCGCTGGGCGTAGACCACGACGCAGCGGTCCGGCCGCGTCCCGGCGCGCCCGTCCGGGGAGTAGGCGTCGTCGCTGCGGACCCGCTTGTCCGCCGTGTAGCGGTTGACCATGGAGTCCATGTTGCCGCCGGTGACCCCCCACCAGAGGCGAGGGCGGCCCAGCTCTCGGAACGGCTCCGCGCTGTGCCAGTCCGGCTGCGGCAGGATGCCGACGCGGAACCCGTGCGCCTCCAGCAGCCGCCCGACGAGCGCCATGCCGAAGCTCGGCGCGTCCACGTAAGCGTCGCCGGTCACGACGATCACGTCGCAGGCGTCCCAGCCGAGCGCCTCCAGCTCGGCCCGCGTGGTCGGCAGGAAGGGCGCCGCCTTCACGCGGGCCGGGGCACGCGCGAACAGGTCCGGCGCGGTGGGGATGGCGTAGGACACTGCCAGTTCATGCGGTTCCATGGGGGAGTGTGTACCACCGGGCCAGGCCCCGATCCAATCGCGGACCATCCTGGGTTGCGTTCCCCACCCACCCGGGGGCAAAGACCCTGTTCGATCTGCCGGTCCGCTCGTGTATCCTGTGCCGGCCACGCCTGACGAGGACACCCATGAACCGACTCCCCCTCGCGCTCCTCCCCCTGGCCCTCTTGCTCGCCACCGCCGACGCCCGCGCCCAGTGCTCCGCCGGCAACCAGATCGGCTCGTGCCCGGGCTGGCTCGGCTACGAGGGCTGCTGCACGGACACCTCCGCCGTCAACTGGTGCGAGGGCACGGCGCTCTGCGAGATCCAGTGCGCGGGGAACCCGAACCCGCCGGCCCACTCGTGCTGCACGGCGTCGTCCAACACCTACTGCTGCGACCTGGACATCGCGTCCTGCGTGTGTGCCCAGGACTCCTACTGCTGCAACACGGCGTGGGACAGCCTCTGCGTCAACGAGGTCACGAGCTTCGGCTGCGGGAGCTGCACCGGCTTCGTGTGCCCGGGCCCGTCCAACAAGTGCGGGTGGAAGCAGGCGACCCACTACTACGACTGCTCGGCCCAGGCCACGGCCGACCCGAGCGGCAACAACCCCTACTCCTGCAACCAGTGCGTCCCGAGCTGCGCGGGCAAGAACTGCGGCGACAACGGGTGCGGCGGCTCCTGTGGCTCGTGCGTCCCCCCGCAGACCTGCAACGCCGGCACCTGCTCGTGCTTCCCGGACTGCGCCGGCAAGGAGTGCGGCAAGGACGGCTGCGGAGGCATGTGCGGCACGTGCCCGGGCACCCAGATCTGCAACGCCAGCAACAAGTGCGTCTCCGTATGCACGCCGAGCTGCGCGGGCAAGACCTGCGGAGACGACGGGTGCGGCGGCTCGTGTGGCACCTGCGGCGCCGGGCAGAGCTGCACCGGCGGCAAGTGCGTCGCGGTGTGTACGCCGAGCTGCGCCGCCAAGGAGTGCGGCGACGACGGGTGCGGCGGCTCCTGCGGCACCTGCGGCGCGGGCAAGAGCTGCTCCAGCGGGCACTGCGTGGCGACCTGCACCCCCAACTGCGCAGGCAAGGCGTGCGGCGACGACGGGTGCGGCGGCTCCTGCGGCACCTGCAGCGGGGGCAAGAAGTGCATCGACGGCGCGTGCACCTCCACGTGCGCCCCGAGCTGCGCCGGAAAAGCCTGTGGTGACGACGGGTGCGGCGGCTCCTGCGGGTCGTGCCCGCCCGGCGAGAGCTGCAAGGCCGGGGCCTGCACCAGCGGCTGCACCGCGAGCTGCGCGGGCAAGGAGTGCGGAGACGACGGGTGCGGCGGCTCCTGCGGCACGTGCCTGTCGGGCGAGACCTGCACGGCCGGCGTCTGCGCCGGCGCGGCCTGCGTTCCGAGCTGCGCGGGCAAGGAGTGCGGCGACGACGGGTGCGGTGGGTCCTGCGGGAGCTGCGCACGAGGCAGCGCCTGCGCCGCGGGGACCTGCACGTCGGGCTGCGTGCCCCAGTGCGCCGGCGTCGCGTGCGGCGACGACGGCTGCGGCGGGTCGTGTGGCACCTGCGGCGATGGCGAGGGGTGTGTCGAGGGCGCCTGCGTCCCCGGGGCTGCCTGCGAGCCCGTCTGCGACGGCAAGCTGTGCGGCGACGACGGCTGCGGCGGCACCTGCGGGGAGTGCTCCGTGGGCTCCTGCGTCGCTGGCTCCTGCGTCGCCGACCCGGGCTGCTCCTGCGAGGGGCGCTCATGCGGCAGCGACGGCTGCGGTGAGTCCTGCGGCACCTGCGGCCCCGGCAACCAGTGCGACCTGCCGAGCGGCCAGTGCATCCCCGACGGCACCATCCCCGTGGGCCCAGGGGGGCAGGACGAGTGCCCCGCCGGGACCTCCTGGAACCCCATCCTCGGCCAGTGCTGGAGCCCCGGCGGCAGCGCCGGCGGCGAGGACGTCGCCCCGTGGACGACAGGGGGCGCGGTGAGCGGCGGCTGCTCTCACGGCCCTCGCAGTGCCCCGCTCTGGGCTCCGCTCATGCTGCTCGCCCTGCTCCTGGTCCGCCGCCGCGCCTGACCGCTTTCATCCCCACCTCGGATTGGCTATAAGGCGGCCTTCATCGAGGAGGACGCCCATGGACACACCGAAGCTGCCCCGCCGCTGGTCCGGACCGTTGCGCGAGGCCCTGATCATCGAGAACCCGGACCCGCTGCTCGACGAGCTGCTCCTGAAGATGAACATCAAGCCGACGCGCATCCCCGACGCGCCGGACGAGGACACCCTCGTCCGCCTGCTCTCCGAGGGCCGCTACAACCTGCTGTTCAAGCGCAGCAAGGTGATGGTGACCGAGCGCGTGATCCGGGCGAGCCCCTCGCTCGCCGCCATCATGCTGTGCTGCATCGGGCACGACTCGGTGGACAAGCAGGCCTGTGCCGACCACGGGGTGCTCGTGATGAACGACCCGGTGTCCAACGGCCGCTCGGTGGCCGAGATGGTCATCGGCGAGATCATCTGCCTGTCGCGACGCCTGTTCGAGTCGGTGACGCAGATGGCCCACTCCGAGTGGAGCAAGGACAGCCGGCACCGCTTCGAGGTCAAGGGCAAGCGCATCGGCATCCTCGGGCTCGGCAAGATCGGGCGTCAGGTCGCACAGCTCGCCGAGGCCATGGGCATGGAGGTCTGCTTCCGCGACACGGCGGACCTGCCGCGCGAGGTGGGGCTGGCCATGGGCTGGACCCCGGCGCCCTCCATCGAGGAGCTGTTCCGCATGTCCGACTTCGTCTCGGTCCACGTGTCGTCGGAGGACCACCACGGGCGCGTGAACCGGAACATCATCACGCCGGAGCACCTCCGCGCCTTCGCCGACAAGCAGGGCGACGGGCCGCGCATCTTCCTGAACCTGGCCCGCGGGATCGTGGTGGACCCCCAGGTCCTCCTGGACGCCGTGCGCGCGGGGCAGGTGACCTACGCGATCACCGACGTCTTCCCCGAGGAGCCCGGCGCCGCGGCCACCACGGCCTGGGTCAACCCCTACGAGGGCGAGCCGCGCATCTTCGCGACCCCGCACATCGGCGCGGCGACGGCCGAGGCGCAGCCCCGCATCGCCCGCTACGTGGCCCGGACGACTCAGCTCTTCAATGAGTTCGGGATGATCCGCAACTGCGTGTTCGCCCCGCGGGAGGAGATCGACTTCGACGCGTCTCTGGCGAAGGCCATGCTCGCGGTGGTCCACGTGGACAAGCGCGGCACCAAGAAGGCCGTCGACGACGCGATCTTCAACTCGGGCGCGAGCAACATCCGCTCGGCCCACGTGGACTTCCCCAAGTTCGGCATCGCCTACGACCTGTCGGCGCTGGATCAGCCGCTGTCGGCCAAGGAGTGTGACGCCCTGGTCTCCGAGGCCGTGTCCCTGACCGGGGACCCCACCGCCATCCGGTGGATGCGGACCTTCGAGCTCACGGCAGAGGCGTAGGCGAGCCGAGGACGCCGACGGGAGCGGGGGGGGCGACGGCGGGCTCTCGGGTGGCCTCGGTGGCGGGCACCAGCTCCGAGACGTCGTCGCGGAGGTCCGTGACGGCCTCCCCGCCAGCGGCGGGCTCCGTGAGAGCCCCCTCGTCCACACCGCCTGGCTGCGCCGAGGTGCTCACCGCCTCGCCAGCAGGGGGTGGCGCCCCGAGACCTCCATTGACGGCGTCCGTGGTCGCCGGATCGGGCGCGGCGAGGGCGCTCTCCACGATGGCGCCGGACGCGGCCGGCTCCTGCGCGTCTACGACCGCGGGCGAGGTCGGTCCGTCGGGGACGCCCGGCCGAGCCACGGGCGCGCCCGTCCGAGGCCACGTCCCCCTCACGGCCCGCACCCACACCTCCGCGTTGCGGCGCACGTCCCTCTTCTGCTCGATGTGTACGAACCGCGGGCTCCCCGGTATGGGCGTCGTGTCGCAGAGATCCTCGTAGGGCACGCCCGCCAGCAGGCGGACCTGGACGTTGCGCACTCCGTCCAGCGGGCACTCGGTCGCGGCCTCCGCCGTGGTCACGGTCCAGTGGGGCGCAAGGCCCGAGAGCGCCTGTTGGAGCTCGCGCACCTTGCCGTCCACGGAGTCGGGCGACCCGTTGGACAGGTGCACGTCCACCCCCGCGCAGCTCGTCTCCTTCATGCCGTGGAACTGGAGCACCACGTAGTCGCGCCCGAGGTGCCCATAGAGCTCCATGGCCTCGCTGAGGGTCGGCTGGAACATCGTGTCCACGCTGTGGGTGGGGTCCGACGCCCTGGATGTGCCGCAGGCGCCGGTCCCGCCGCGCTCGCTCGCTGCCCGGTGGGTGCCTGCGACCAGGACGGCCCGGGCGCGCACCCCCTTGAACACCTCGACGCCCTGCAGGTGGGTCCGGGCGTCGGCCAGAGGGTGCGGCGCCAGAACGATGATCTCTCGCAGGGGGCGCGGGTCGGTGATCAGCGTCCCCCAGCCCTTGTCGACCCGGCCGTCCCCATCCTCGTCCCGGGTCTCCACCAGCGCGCAGTACTCGCGCCCGACCTCCCGGTCCAGCACCTTGGCGATGGAGTAGGAGCGCGCCAGCGAGGCGGGAAGGATGATGTTGTCGCAGGACCCGTTGAGCATCGCCCAGGCGACCCCGCTCCAGTCCGCCTGCTCGGCTGGCGTGGGCACCACGTAGCCTTGATTCTTGCGGGGCATCCCGTCCTTGACGCAGGTGATCAGCGCCTCGAGGGTGGGCGCGTCCAGGCAGTCCAAGGAGGCGGCGCGCGCCGGTCCCCCGAACACGACCGCCGCCAGCGCCAACATCCCGAGCCTGCTCATCGCACCTCCCAGAGTCCTCGGCCGGTACGCTCCGCCGTAACCAGCTCGCGCGCCCTCACGGTTCCCGGGTGGTGGCGCCGCCGATTCACCCTACAATTTCACTATCGGAAGGCCGGCGGGTCGGTCAAGGAAAGATCCTCCGCCGGGAGCCAGGCAGCATGACTGGGAGGAACGCTCGTGAAGCACATCGTGTTCGCGCTGTTCGAGAGTGAGGAGGCAGCCGCCTCCGCCATCCACGACCTGACGATCTCGGGGATCCCCAAAGAGAGGGTGAGCCTCATCGTGCGCCGCGACGCGCTGGACGAGTTCGACACGGTGTTGCAGGAGACGGACGCCCGGCCGGCGCTGCAGCGGGGCGTCCTGGTCGGGGGGGCCATCGGCACGGTCCTCGGGCTGCTGCTGGGGGGCCCCTTCGGGCTGCTCGGCGCGGGCCCCCTCGCGTCGGCGCTGTTCGGGGCGGGCGCTGGGAGCCTGTACGGCGCACTGGGTGGTGCCTTGTCGGGGGCTGGCCTCACCGACGGCCGGATGGAGGAGCTGGCCCGGTCGCTCGGGGAGGGGCGTATTCTCGTCACCGCCCAGGCCGAGGGTGTGGACACGGAGCGCGACGTGATGCGCATCTTCGCGGAGCACGGGGCCGTCGAGGCCATCAAGGGAATGGGGTAGAGGCGCTGGAAATCCGCCTTCAGGGGTCTACAATGGCGCCCGGAGGTGGCGAAGTGACCGATCCTGACCAACGACCCCGCTGCAAGTGCGGCCATGACCGCACCCACTACATGGTGACGCCGGACGGAAAGTACTCGGGGATGGGGTGGTTCTGGGTGCTCTTCGGGGTGACGACGCGGCCCGTGCGCATCGAGTACCGGTGCCGCCGCTGCGGCGAGGTCTTCGACGAGACGACGGACCCGCAGGAGCTCGCCGATCACATCTGAGAGGGGTCACCCCAGGAAGGCCCGGGCCTCCGACTCGTGGGCCGAGAAGCTCACGTGGTGCATGCGCGCGATCTTCATGACGGCCCGGGCCACGGCGATCTCCACCGGCTTGCCGCCGAAGATGGCGATGCGCGCGGCCCTGTCCCGCCGGGCGAGGAGCCACTTGCCCAGCCGAAGCTGGGCCCGCAGCGGCGCTCCGTCGAGGGCCTTGAGGTCGATGAGGGCGTTGACCTTCTCTCCCGGCCGCAGACACTGCTCCATCTCCTCCATGGCCGCGAGCAGGCGCTCTACGCCGGCCATGGTCCCCTTGCCGCCCAAGGTGACGTGCAGGAGCAGACTCTCGTACAGGGTCAGCGTGTACCGACTCTCTCCGCTGTCGTGGGAGCGAGAGATGCGGATCTCTGCCTCCTGCCCCTCCGGGGTTGCGGCGGAAGAGCCCGGAGTGCTCATGCGCCGAAGGACCGCTCGAAGAGGCTCAGGATGGCGGCCCGTCCATTGGGTTGGAGGAAGCGCGTGCCCGTGCCTGCGAAGTGGGCGTGGCGGATCACCGGCTCCGCCACCTCGCGCCAGTCGGTCTGCTCCCACTTGAACCAGCCATCCCGTACCTGGTCGAAGACGAACAGCGGCTTGTTGCAGAGCTTCGCGAACTCCGCGCCCCAGCCCGTGCCGCCCTTGACCGTCTTGTCGTCGAGGATGTGGCCGATGACGTAGATCTCCTGCCCGGCGTTGATCTGGTGCCAGATGGACTGGAGCACCTTCTTGAACAGGGGGGTGTTGTGGTACTCCCGGCTCATGAGCCTGCTGAGATAGGCGAGCGAGACGTCGCCCTGGAGCAGCTCCTCGTGGTTGAGCACGCGGATGCCGCGGCGGCGCGCATCGTTGTGGCCCTCGAAGGTGAAGTTGACCTCCTCGATGCCGTGGGCCTCGGCGGCGGCCCCGAACTCGGCCTCGGCGCCGTTGGCCGCGCCGCTGAACAGAATGCAATCCTCGCGGTTCACCTGTGCTCCTCCGTGGTGACGGGTACGACGCGCGGGGTCTATCACAATCCCTGTGAGGGCTCAAGCACCCGAGCGTTGGAGCGCTCGAAGGCGGCGCGCAGGGCGGCGGCGTCGAGGCCGGTGCGCGCGGCGATCCAGGGCAGATCCAGGTCATCCACCATGCCGACCATCCGCCGGGCCCAGGCCCGGCCCATGGCGTGGAGCTTGGGGGTGTTGGCCTCCGTGGTGCTGGACTCGGCGCTCATGAAGGGCAGCGACGCGAAGGCGAGCACCAGGAGGCATGCCCAGCGAGCGTCCTCCTCAAGCGCGTCGCGGGAGTAGTCACGCACTCCGCCGGCGAGGAGCGCTGCGTGATAGCGGTCGAGCAGGCGCGTGAAGTGGGTCCGGCGGACGGCGGGCTCCGTGCTCAGGACGAGCAGGTAGGCGAGGTCGAACACCCCCTTGCCCTTGCGCGCGGCCTGCCAGTCGATGAGCACGGGGCCCCGGGGGGTGAACAGGATGTTCCCGATCCGCGGGTCCCCGTGCAGGACGGTGACCGGAGCGCGGCCGTCGTGGCGCCATGCGACGCGAAGGAGGGCACCGAAGAGCGCCTGATCGGGGCCAGCGGGGAAGAGGGTGGAGAACCAGTCGATGACCGGGTCGGGGACGACGGTGAGAAAGTTGGTGACCGCGTCGTGCTGCTCCCAGAACCGAGCGTGGAGCGCGGCCAGAGCACAGGCGGCGCTGTCCAGGAGCTCTGGCGGGCAGCCGTCCTCTTCGGGGATCTCGCGCGCGCCGTCGAGCAGCTCCATGAGGATGCACAGGTGGCCGCTGCCGGCGTGGGCCGCCGCGAAGAAGGGGCGGGGGGCGGCGACGGCGGGGTCCGAGGCGAGGCGCTCGTAGACGCCGGCCTCCTTGAGGTGGTTCTTCTGGAGCACGTAGACGGCGTGGTCTCGCAGGCTCGTGACCCGGGGCGCGAACTTGGCGAGGGCGCGGGTGACTCCCGCGCTGTCGCCGTGGGTCCAGTCCACCTGCACCCGGGCGACCTGGGACCGAAACGCCTCGTCGGCCTTGATCTCCTGCACGTCGTAGGCGGTGACCTGAGCGCCCTCGGGGATGGCACCCCGCAGTCGCTCGACGCACCAGTCCTGGCGCTGGGCCAGCTCCGCCGTATCGCGGGGAAACGGCAGCCGCGGAGCGATCCGCTGCTGGACCCAGGTGGCCGCCATCTGGGCTCCGAGCGCCGCATGGAAGAGGCCACCGAAGAGCCGGGTCCGCACCGTCATGAAGTCCTCAATTGTAGACCAGCTCGAAGGGCACGGTGAACTCCAGCGTCTTGCCCGCCTCGATGGTGAAGCCGTTGATGGGCAGGGTGACCGGGTCCCCGGAGTCGGGATCGTGTTCCTCGGCGCCGTTGCCGTCCACGTCGAAGAAGCCGAGGAACATGTAGTCGCCTGGGTCCAGGGGGGCCGACTGCCAGCTCGCCGCGCTGACCTCGGCCTCGGTGAGATCGACGCCGGTCACCTCGACGCTCTGGAGGTCCTCCGCCCCGTCCCGCGGACCGGTGAGCGCGATGTCCGCCTTGTGCCAGAGGGATCCGTAGATGGTCCCTACGAGGGGGTCCTCCAGGTTGGGGCTCTTGCGGACGCCCTTGGAGACGCTGAAGCGGAGGATCACGGTGCCAGTGGTCGTCGCGGTGTCCGCGCTGTCGTCGGCGGCGTCGGTCCCCGCCGACGCGTCGGCTGTCTGCACATCGACGGCCCCTGCCGTGTCGCCGCCCACCGCGCCCGTGGTGCCAGCCTCGTCACACGCCCCGCCGAGGACCAGCGCTGCGACGAATGACAACCTCACGGGGAGCCTCATGGTGCCTCGCAGTGGACCGGGGCCGTGGGGCCCGCGACGTAGCCGAACGTGGAGCACATCTCGCTCGGGAAGGCCAGGTCCCCCTCGCCGTCGTTGAGCCAGGTGCACGACGTGCGCAGCTTCGTCCCCTTGACGAGCTTGAGGGGCTTCGTGAAGAAGAGGGACACTGGGGGGGCGTCCCTGTACTCCACCTTCCACGGGTCCACGTAGTAGAGGGACCGGTCCTCGCCGGCTGGCGGCAGCTCCGTCACCTCGAAGGTCGTGCCCCACTCGTGCATGTGGCCCCCGAGCACGAGGACGTCCATGTCCTCGGTGATGTCGCAGTCGAACTCCAGGGTCTGGGGGGCGGCGCCGGGCGGGACCTTGAAGTTCAGGCTGTTGGTGGTCAGCGTCGTGACCCAACGGGTGACCTTGGCAGGGTCCACCTTGGCGAGGCGCGCCACGTCGCGCACCTGGATGGGTTTGGTGTCCGCGTTCACGTAGTGGAGCTGGAACACGTACTGCATCTTGTCCGGGATCTTGATGGCGTGGCCGTCGGGCAGCTCCGTGTCCGGGAGCGCGAAGGCGCGGAAGTTGGCCATCTCGGCGCTGTCCGTGCAGTCCCGGAAGGTGCCATCCGGCTCTTCCTTCAAGGCGCGCAGGATCACCACGTGGTGTCCGTACTTTCCCTGGGTTGCCTCCACGTTGCGGATGGCGAGGTCCCCCTGGTCGTTGCGCACGAACCAGCAGTACATGCGCTCTTCTCCAGGCGGGATCACCACCTCCGGCGAGACCAGGTCCACGTACTTGTCCGGCTCGGGCTCCGGAGGAGTCACGCGCAGATCGAGGGGTTGAATCGCCACCGTGTCTGGCGTGGTGGTGACGTCTGCCGTGCTCGATGTCTCTGCGGTGTCACAGGCGACGAGCAGGGCGAAGGCGGCGAGGTGCTTGGTATTCAACATAGGGCTGCCTTGGGTGTAGGGGACGCGCCATTGGACCGGGAACCGCGCCCCATGTCAACGTCGCCCTGGGAGGTGCTGGCGTGGGACTTGACCGGAAACGAGTGCGTCGCTACACGGGAGGCGTCACCAACGCGGAGGATCAAGGATGAGGGCGAGCGGGATCGTGGTGCTGTGCGCGCTGGCGCTTCTGGGCTGTGAGAGCGAGGGCGGAGATGGCGGGGGCGCGGACGTCAGTGAGGCGGAGCCCACCTTGTCTCGGGTCACCGCGGAGGTCTTCAAGGTGAGCTGTGCCTTCTCGTCGTGCCACGCGGGAGGCAAGCCGGCCTCGGGCCTGAGCCTGGACGGGAGCGCCCACGGGAAGCTCGTGGGCGTTGCCTCCAAGGGAGCGCCGGGCCGGACGCTCGTGGTGGCGGGCGATCCCGACGCCTCCTACCTGGTCGAGAAGCTGAGCAAGGACAAGCCGGAGGCGGGCGGGCGCATGCCGGTCAACGGGACCCTCGACGCGGAGCGGCTCGAGCTCGTGCGTGACTGGATCGCCGCGGGCGCAAAAGACGATTGACTACTCGACGCCGACGGCCCAGCCCGGGTGAGGCCGCGCCTGCTTGATGATCAGCTCCGACTCGGTTGCTCCGGGCGGTGTGTCGAACTTGAACTCCACGTCCATGGCGTAGAAGGCCTTGGGGTCGGTGCCATACCACTTGGCGAAGGTCTTGTGGATGGCGTCGAGCGCCGTGCCCAGGGTGTAGGTCTGCTTGGCGGTCAGGACCGTCGCTCCTTCCGCGATCAGGTTGGAGTGCCCGATGAACACGATGGGCTGCCCCGGGTACGTGTAGAAGTAGAGGAACTGGTCCGTGGTCACGCCCGGCGGGGGGAGCACCACCGAGACGTCTCCCTTCTGGACGTTGACGTAGAACGCCGGCTCCAGGGGATCGAACAGGTTGGCCGTCAGCGCCACGCCTTGGGCGTCCTCGTGGGGGAAGCTCTGGTGAGAGAGCACCGCCATGGCGATGCCCTGGTGGTCGATGCCCCGGAAGCTGCGCTCCTCGAAGGCCCGGAAGTTCCAGAGGCTCGCCCACACGGTCCGCACGGCGTCCTGCACGGTGTCGTTGGGATCATTGGGGTCTCCCGCCGCCGATGTGTAGAGGCCGGCGCCGGTGAAGCCGCCCAGGTCCTCGGCGTTGGTGCTGGACCGGAAGCGCATCTTCTTGCCCGGGAAGTCCTTGTTGAGCTTGTCGAGCAGCAGCGCGATGAAGGCCGGGTCGATGGGCGCCTTCTTCATTGCCGCGCGCAGACTGGCGAGGGCCTTCTCGCGGAACGCGATGTCGTTGTTGAAGGTCTCGTCGGCGAGCATGGCCGCGATGGTCTTGTCGAAGCCGTTCTGGGCCTCGAACTGCTTGTAGTAGTACACGGGGATGGCGAAGGCCGGGACCACCGGCACCTTGTCGCCGATGGTCAGCAGCACGCCGTAGTGGGACGCCTTGCCGCCGAACGCTGGGATGGTCGACGGGTCCAGGTGCTGGCAGTCGCGCAGCTCCGTGACGGTCAGGTCCAGGGCCGGCACCTCGACGGGCGGGGGCTTGTGCGCTTCGAACCAGGCGTCGGCCTCCTCCTTGGTGACCTCCTCGATGGTCCAGGCGAACGGGTCCACGACCAGCTTCACCCACTTGCCCTCCAGGGCCTTGAGGGTGGGGTTGGTCAGCGCGTCCACCAGGGCCATGTTCGGGGTGCCCCGGTTCTGCGAGAGCACGTTGACGTGGGAGAGAGGGGTCTGGAGCTCTGCCGTGATCAGCGCTGCAGACACGGAGATGTCGTTCGGCACCCGGTCGAGCACGGCGATGTCGCGGGGCGTGACGAAGGCGGCCTGGACCTCCAGGTCCGAGACCTTCAGGTAGCGCACCTGCCCGAGCGCCGTGCCCAGGTTGAGCGGCTGGTAGGTGACCCCCGCGAAGAGCTGCTTGGACGTGACCACCGGGATGTCCGCGGGCAGGGACGTGGCCAGCTTCTCAACCGCCGCGCTGGTCGGGTGGAAGACGAGGGCCGTGCCGAAGGACGTGTTCTCGCGGATGAGCCTGAACGCCGTGATCACCATGTCGGGGAGCGACGTGTCGTAGGGGGCGATCTCGTACGCCCACACGTCCGGCTCCTCGTAGTACGTGATGGCGCCCAGCAGGAAGCGCCGGTTGGGGCTGTAGTACTCCACCGCCGAGAAGCTGCCGATGTCGCCGACCAGCGGCAGGCCGTTGCCCGACAGGTGCTCCTTCGCGAAGGTGTAGTGGATGGGGTACTTCTCTGCGTTCAGGAAGTACAGCTCCAGGTCGGCCTGGCGGTCGATGACCGTCTTCAGGGACCGGGCGCCCGGGATGCTGGCGTCGATGGGGCGGGTGGCGAGCGCCAGGAAGTCGTCCTCGCACCCGAGCTGGGGGACGGAGTCGGGCAGGGGCCCCCCCGCGGGGACGACGCACTCCCAGGCCTTGACGTCGGCGGCGTCGACGGTGTCGGTGGCGGGCGCGTCCTCCGAGGCGCCGCCGTCGGGCGTGCCGGTGTCGGCGGTCGCGGTGTCGGCGGCCCCGGTGTCGGCCGCCGAGTCGACGGTGGTCGTCGAGTCCGTGCCCGCGTCCACACCAGAGTCGTCGTCGTCCTCCGTGCCGCAGGCGACCAGGAGGGAGAGGAGCAGGGTCAGGGTGCCGTACTTCATGCCGCACACCATACCGCCTGCATTGGGGGTTGCAAGGCTGAGGCGATCCGCAGACGTGGCGCTCCGGTGAGGGGCGTGAGAGGCTGGAGGGGGTTGGCGACAGCCCCAGACCGGGCTGTGACTGGTCCTGGGACCGCAGCGAGGAGGGACCGATGCGACGCAGCGTTCTCTGGCCGTGGATGTTCCTGGTCGTTGCCTGTGGACCGCCGCGTGACGGGGCGAGCACCCCGGATGCGGGGAGTACGGACGTGGGGGCGCCCGCCGCGGACGTCGGCGCGGCGGCAGACGCAGCCACTGCGGATGGGGGCGCCGGTGACGCGGGCGACCCGGAGGATGCGGGCGACGTGCTGCATGACGACGCGGCCGCTGCGGACGGCGCATCGGTGGAGCCACGCTCTCCGCAGGTGCTTCCCCCGTCGGCGGCGCTCAACCTCGGCGCCTTCGCGACGGCGCTCCAGTGCGCGAAGTGCCACTCCAACAGCGATGGGGCCCAGGCCATGCGGGATGGGGCGGGTCGGGCGGTGGGGCCTTACGACCTGTGGGCCTCGTCGATGATGGGCAACGCGGCGCGGGACCCCTACTGGCGGGCCGTCGTGTCCGCAGAGATCGAGCGGCGCCCGGCGGCGAGGGCGGCCATCGAGGCCAAGTGCCTGCGGTGCCACGCGCCCATGGCCTCGAAGCAGGCGGAGCTGGACGGGGCGCTGCCGCCGGGTCTGGCGCTGCTCGCCGAGGCCACCCCCGAAGGGCAGGTGGCGCGGGACGGGGTCTCCTGTACCGTCTGCCACCAGATCACGCCCAAGGGCTTCGGCAAGCAGGAGAGCTGGTCGGGCGGCTTCAGCATCGCGGCGGACCGCATCGCGTACGGGCCCCATGACGACTTCCTCGCGACGCCGATGATCAACCTGTCCAACTTCACGCCCAAGCACGGGGCGCACCTCGGCGAGTCCGCACTCTGCGCCACCTGCCACACCTTGTTCACCGCGGCGCTGGATGAGGCGGGCGAGCCGACCGGGGCGGTGCTCCCCGAGCAGACCCCCTACCTGGAGTGGCGCAACTCGGACTTCGTGCTGGAGGGGAGCGCCAAGGGACCACGGGCGATGAGCTGCCAGGGCTGCCACCTCCCCGTGATTGATGAGGATGGTGGGAGCATCGAGACGCGGGTGGCGCGGCGCCCCGAGGGCCAAGACTTCCCCCAGATCAAGGATCGCGACCCCTACGGGCGCCACGTGCTGGTGGGCGGCAACACGCTCGTCCCCGCGATGATCCGCGACCACCGGGAGGCGCTCCGCCCCGAGGTGCCCGCGGCAGCCTTCGACGCGACCATCGAGGCGGCCCGGCGCCAGCTGAAGGCGGCGGCGACGCTGGAGGTGGAGGCGGCGTGGGAGGCGGGGATGCTGCGCGTGGACGTGCATGTGGAGAACCAGGCGGGCCACAAGCTCCCCACGGCGTACCCGTCGCGGCGAGTGTTCCTGCGGCTGCGTGCGCTCGATGCGGGCGGGGCCGTGGTGGTGGCCAGCGGGGAGGTGGACGAGCAGGGGAGACTCGTGGCTGATTCGGTGCTGCCCGCAGAGCTTGCCGGCGGTCCGACTCACCCCCACCGGGACGTGGTGGAGTCGCCGGACCAGGTCCCCGTCTGGCAGGCTGTCATGGCTGAAGCGGAGGGGGTGACGTTCTCCCTGCTGTCCGCGGCGAGCTACCTCAAGGACAACCGCATCCTCCCGGCAGGGTGGAGTCCCGCTCACCCGGACGCGGCGCACACGGCCCCCGCCGGCGTGGGAGCCGACACGGACTTCAAGCCAGGGGGCGACGGGGTGCACTATCGTCTCGCGATGGAGTCTCCCCCCGCGACCGTCCAGGTGGACCTCCTCTACCAGCCGGTAGACCCCCGCCACGTGGCAGAGCTGGCCCTGGTGGAGACCCCGGAGGTAGCGGTCTTCCTCACCATGTGGTCCAAGGCAGACCGCACGCCGGAGGTCATCGCCTCGGAGACTGTGGAGGTGGGGAGGTAGCGGGCCTACCCTTCAACTCTGCTGGGGCAGGCACGTCATTCCCAGCAGCCTTGCGTTTTCACGCACTCGCTGATCCAGTGTGAGCATGTGGACCTCGCCGAAGATGGACTGCGCCGTCAGGGCGGAGGCGAGGTGCAGAGCGTCCAGAGTGCGGACGGGCTCCTTGGGGAAGGCACGGCGGGCTCGCTCGACGGTGTCGACTCCGACGCGGAGGAGGTGCCAGTGCGCAGCGGCCGCTCCGAGCGCGCCGTGACGCTCCATCGCGGCGGACTCCGCAAGCTCCCCGAGGGCGGCACCCCGTACAAGGACCCTGTCACACTCGATCAGTGTAAGGTCGGACGCCAGCACAGACTCGGCGGCCGCAAGCAGGTCCCGAACTTGTTCGCCGCCAGGCTCGCCCAACAACCATGCCAGCACGGCGCTCGACTCGGCGTAGAGCCTCATCGATCTTCCCGTTCCTCGTCAAGCAGACGCCGAACCGCCCCAGGTGCCACGGCGCGAGGCAGCGACGGGTAGGCAGCCGGACTGTTGGGCAACCCGGAGCTGGCGAGTCCCCGGCGCACGAGGTCGTCGAACGCCGGCGTGGACGTGGTGGGTACCGAGAGGCGTCGCGGTGGGCACAACTCGGCGACCACCACCCCACGGTCGGTGACCAGAACCTCCTCTCCAGCACGAACCATCCGGAGGTACTCGCTCAGCCGATTCTTCAATTCCCGCGTGCCAACGGCCCTCATGAAGGGTAGTGTAGCTACATGAGGCTACACTGTCCAGGCGCGAAGTTCCTTGCTCCCGCAAGGGGAGTGGGGCCCGCGCGCGTGGTACGATGCCTGGGACGCGGGCGGCGATGCCAGCGTCCTGCCCTTGAGAACAGGCTAGGGCCTGGGGCCAATTTCTGCCACGGGCCGCAGTCGGGAGAACGCCTGTTCACCCACTGCCACCCCGGGCCACGTTGGAGAGCGTTTCTGACCGTAGCATGGAGGACGACGTATGGGCGAGGGTCACGAGGTACGATGTGTTCTCTGAATGGAGCTGGTGCTGGCAGGGGCCTCCCGGTGCAAGCACTGTGGCGGTGACCCGAGAGGGATCCTGCCGTGCAGGTCCTGCGGTGCGCAGATGAGGGAGTCGAAGGATGAGTCATCCAGTGCGCCCATGGCGGTTGGCTGGTTCGCCACGGTCATACTGCTCCTCGTAACGCTTCCCGTGGGACTTCTCGCCGCCGTCGTCATGCTCCTCTGGACTCTTGTTGCGGCCACGAGAAAGCCCAGGACCACATGAAAGTGCGCAGGGTGCGGTGGTGAACGTACGACCGAAATTCGGGCAAAGTGACGGGACACCGAGCTGCTCACCCGAGGTGACCGATCAAGCAACCCTGCGGAGGTAGCTGGCGCGGAGTCGCGGCGGCCGGGGGGACTCCGATCACTCGACGCACCCGGTGAGCAACCGTTTGCATGTCGAGTCACTGAGCGTTCCTGCTCCAAGGAGGCCGAGGCAGCCACCTTCGTTGGTGAAGACAAACACCCGTGTCGGCGCCCCTCCCAACGGCGTCGCTACGAACGTCCGCGACCGCGTGCGCGAATCCTGGCCCCGATCCACGCGTCGAGGGAGTAGCGGCCCGGGCCCGCGAGCAGCAGGGCGACATACGAGACCAGATAGAGCAGGCCCAGCTCCTTCTTCTGGAAAGGGTCCTCCGCGTGCACCACGAAGACGGCGACCAGCATCGTGACGATGAGGGGGACGAGCGCCGCCCGCGTGAGCAGCCCGAGCGCGATGGCCGCCGCGCAGAGCAGCTCCGCGAACACGGCGAGGGTCAGGCTGGGGGCGGACCCGATCCCGATGGGGTCGGCCCACGAGCTCACCTTCTCGGTGTAGGTCTGGAGCTTGGGCCACCCATGGGCGGCGGCCATGAACGCGCCGCTGCCGAGGCGGAGCACGAGGAGCGCCGCCGAGAGAGAGCGGCGCTCCGGCGCGTCGGGAGAGGGGAACAGCAGCCGCGCGAGCATCGACGAGCCTCCTGTAGATGGGTAGACGGGGTCACTGCATAGCACAGTGCGGCCCTCGATGCGATGAGCCGCCAGCTCCGCCGAGGTCGTCCGGGCGCCAGAACGCCGCGCCGCTCGCCCCGCGGAGCCCCACCTGGCCACGGCCTTTGACGCCCCTGTGGCGCCGCGTCACACTGCGCTCATGCTCGTCACCCGTCACATGGACGCGCCCCCCTCAACGGAGCCGCCGCTGTGGCGCACTGCCACGGCCCGCGCCACCGTCGCGCTCTCGATCTCCATCGGCCTGATCGTCGCCTACAACCTGGTGGGGCGGGTCCTGGCGCCCGAGCGGGCGCGGTCCATCGGTACGGCCCTCGACGACGCCATCCCCTTCGTGCCCTGGACGGTGCTCCTCTATAGCTGGGTGTACACGTCCATGCTGCTGCCGCTGTTCGCCATCCGCAGCCCAGCGCTCTTCCGGCGCACCGTGGTCGCCTACCTCGTCGTCATCGCGGTCTCCCTCGCCACCTTTGTCGCCTGGCCCGTCTCCGGCGTCGCCCTGCGGCCGGACCACGCTGCGCTCGACACCACCACCTTCGTCGAGTGGGGCGTGCGGCTGACCTACGCCGTCGATCCGCCTTACAACCTCTTCCCGTCGCTGCACCTGTCCATCGCGGTCACGTCTGCCCTGGCGGTCTGGCGGGCGCGCCCCGCGTTCGGGCTCCTGGCTGGGGCCGTCGCAGCGTGCATCGCGGTCTCCATCCTGACCATGAAGCAGCACTTCATCGCCGACGGGGTCGCCGCGCTCTGCCTCGCGGGGGTAGTCTGGTGGTTCGTCGTGCGGCCCTTTCGCGACGGCACGGACGGCCCGGCGGCGTACTCCTGGCGGGGCCCCCTGGCCTGGCTCGCCTTCCACTGTGCGGTCTATGCGGGGCTCTACGGCATGTTCCGTGCGGGCTACACCGCCTGGTAGTGTGCCTCCTCCAGCGTCCCCCCTCTGGCTGCACGTGCGCTCGCTGGCCAGGAGTCCCGACCCTGTGTACCGTGGCAGGGAGACCGTCACCGAAGGAGGCCCGTCATGCGCCGATTGTTCCTGTGCCTGCTGCTCGCGTCCTGTCAGGTGAAGGTGGAGTCCGGCAAGGATGCCGGCGCCGTGTCGGACTCGTCCACCGTCAAGGACACGGGCCCCGGAGCAGACGTCGTGGTGGAGCCCGAGATCGAGTGGCTCTACTGCCAGGCGGACGCGGACTGCGTCGTGTTCGAGACCCGGTGCTGCGATCACTGCAACGGGGGCAAGGTCCAGTCGGTCAACAAGGCGTTCCTCACCGAGGCCAAGGCGGCCCTGGCGCCCGCGCCCGGGTCGTGTGAAGGCGTCCAGTGCACCGCCATGGGGTGCCCCGACGAGCTCCCCACGTGCGCCAACGGCATCTGCAAGTCCAAGCCCGACGTCGGTCCAACGGGCTGCGCGGCGCACGACGAGGCAGCCTGCGCCGCCGACGCGGCCTGCCAGCCCCTGCTCGGGTGGTCCGTCGAGGAGCGGTGCACGGCGACCGAGGGTCCCACCCACTTCGCCGGCTGCGTCGATCCCTCCACCCTCCCCGCGGGCTGCGCCACGTCGCTCCCTCCCTCGGAGGGGGTCGTCGCCACGAAGGACGGCCTCACCCTCGCGTTCCCCGTCTCGACCGACGCATGCCTCCCCGGCTGGGAGAACGCCACCGTGGAGCCCTGCGCGCCCTGCGACGGTCGCGAGGAGGCCGCGTGCCTCGCTCCATGTTTCGCCTTCACGGGGAGGCCCGCCGAGGACGTCTGCGCGCCCTTCTCCACCACGCCGCCCACGTTCATCGCCTGCGGCGACGACCCGGGCAGCGCGGGCGGCGCCATCACCTGCGGCACCGACGGAGCCTCCAACGCTTGGTTCCCGTCCACTGCGCTCCCCGCCGGCTGGGCGCCCTGCGACCTCTCCGCGTGCGCCTGCGCGGGCCTGGACGACAACGCCTGCGCCACGACCGCCGGGTGCCAGCTCTACCTCGGCTATACGGTTGATGCGTACTGCAACAACGGGCGCGCGATGAAGTCCGCCGGGTGCGGCCCCGAGGCGGGTGCCTGCGATGCCGCGCTGACCTGCGGGGAAGCCCCCGACTCGGGCGAGCAGCTCGTGTTCCCGAGCTCGTGCCTTCCGACCGGATGGGTGCCGTGCGCGACGGCGCCGTGCGAGAACCCGTGCATCGGGCTGTCCGAGGTGGCCTGCGCCGAGTCTCCGCTGTGCTCACCTCTCAAGGGCGCGCCGGTCGCCGACTGGTGCGCGGGCGACTTCTCCACTTGGATGAGCATCTACGCGGGGTGCAGCTACGACGCCGGCGCCTGTGGCGAGGCCGAGACCTGCGCCACGACGCCGGGCGGAGACACGCTCGTCTTCCCATCGACGTGCATCCCCCACGGGTGGTACCCCTGTACCACGGACCCCTGCGCTGCCGGTACCTGCGAGGAGGGCAGCTCGACGCCTCCCGGCAAGCTGTGCGTGCGCGGCACGCCGTCCATCGAGGGCGAGCTCCTCGAGGAGGGCAAGCCGCTGAAGATCCAGGTGTTCCCGGCCGGCTGCTTCTCTTCGAGCTGCACGAAGATCCTCGATGCGTCCTGTGCAGCGGCCGGCAGTGGGCCAATCTCGGTGGAGGCCGCCTTCTGCAACGAGCCCACCGGGGACACCGTCTGCACGCCGGATTGCAGTGGAGCAGGCTTCGCGGACTGCGCGACGGCGGCGTCCCTGCCCGCCGGCACGTACGAGGTCTCGCTCGGTGCCCTGTCGATCACGGCAACCGTGCCTGACACGATCCCCTTTGGCGGTATCTGCGTCGGCTCCCAGTTCTGACGCTTCTCCGTCGACCGCCCTCTCCAGTTTTGCTATTCTCTCCGGGTTCCCCACCCAGGAGATGGCGATGTCACGCTTCAGCGCCCGATCGGTCGTCGTCCTCGTCGGGCTGTCGTGGCTCGGTTGCAGCGCACAGGACGATCCTGCGGCTGGGTCCGACGTCTCCAGCGTCGACGTCACCACCGCCGAGCCGAGCGGCTCCCCGTCCTTCGGAGGCATGGGCGAAGATGCCGGTGGGTTCGGTGGAGGCGCCGACGTTGGACCCGGTGTGGACGTGGGCGGTGCTGGCGGCGCTGGTGGTGACCTGGACGGGGGGACCAGCGGCTCTCCGACAGCGGACTCCACCACCGGTGGCGCCACCGACTCCGGCCCGTCTGCCCCGGACGCTGCCGCGGACGCCAAGGCGGGCCCGGACGGCGACAAGGTCACCCCCTGGGACGATCCCGACGCCCAGTGCGGTTACGGCACCATCTACGGCCTGATCTGCTCCATCAGTGACCAGACCTTCGTGGACGGCGCCACGGTCTGGGTGGAGACCACCGACTGCGACGGCAACCCCATCGTGGTGGAGACCACGAGCGACGGTGACGGCTACTACACCCTCGAAGGGGTGCCGAACGGCATGCAGACCGTCCAGATCAAGCGCGACGACTTCGAGAAGACCCACACGGTGGTGGTCAAGGCCGGCAAGGTGACCGACGTGACGGGCGTCGGCCACAAGGAGTGCTTCCAGAACACCGGCACGTGCGTCCCTGGCAAGCAGAACATCAACGTCGAGGCCAAGCAGATCACGGGCATCGCCGACGTGGTGTGGTTCATCGACACGTCGGGCAGCATGGACGAGGAGGCCAAGTACCTCCAGGAGAACATCAACGGCTTCGCCAACTACATCGCCAACCAGGCCGTGGACGCCCACGTCGTGTTGATCGCCAAGGGCTTCGACATCTGCGTGCCGCCACCCCTCGGCGGGCCCGACTGCACCGATGGTCCCAACTTCCGCCACGTCCACGAGTCGGTCGACAGCACCAACGGCCTGGAGAAGGTCATCGAGACCTACCCCCTCTATGAGGACTTCCTGCAAGAGGGGGCGACGACCAACTTCATCGCCGTCACCGACGACAACAGCAAGAAGAGCGCGGCGTGGTTCAACACCGAGGTCGCGAAGAAGCCGGCCTACTCCAGCCCCTTCCGCTTCCACAGCATCATCGGCATGGGGACCTTCCCGATCGTCGGGTGCATCGGCGCGGCGCAGCGCGGGTCGGTCTACCTCCAGCTCTCGGCGCAGACCGGCGGCGCCACGTTCCCCATCTGCAACAAGGACTGGTCGGCCATCTTCGCCGACATGGCGAAGTCGGTCATCGACTCACTCCAGACCACCTGCGGCTACGCGGTCCCCAACCCCGCGGCCCTCAACAAGGCCAAGAGCGTCTCGCTCAAGCACGACGGGGGCGGCTTCTACCAGCAGGTGGGTGGTCCCGCCGAGTGCGGTACGACCCCGGCGTGGTATCTGGTCGGTCAGGACCAGCTCTTCCTGTGCCCCTCCTCGTGCAGCATCATCAAGAGCGGCGTGCTGGAGCTGAAGGTCACCTGCGACTGACCCGGGCGGTTGCGCAGGCTCGCGAAGCGGGTAGGATAGCCCGCGAGGCGGGTTGCCCAACAGCATGGAGGACGGCGATGAAGGTGATCGTGGGGCTGGTGGCGCTGGGCCTGGTGGCTCTGGCGCAGGACGCGCGGGCACAGGGGGTGTGCGACGAGCTGGCCGAGGAGGTCTACGACGTGCGCTCCTGGGCGCCGGACCGGGGAGAGGTCATCGTCGAGCGGGAGCAGGAGTGGTGCGTCATCGACGACGCCATCGGCGAGGCCCGCGACGTGTACTCGTGGTACGAGGTCCTCGACCGCAACGGCAAGGCGCTCCGGTGGTTCGTCTCCGGCAACGAGATCCAGCGCAGCCAGTTCGCCGTGCGCATGCTCAAGGGTGACGTCCCGCCCGAGGCCCTCTTCGGCGAGGAGGACCTGGAGGAGTACGAGAAGGCGCGCAAGTACGTGCCCGCGTCCCGCGGCACGGCGAGCCCGACGGGGGCCTGCACCGTCAAGGTGGAGACCACCGCCAAGAGCGTGTTCCCCATCAAGGCGTCGGTGCTCTCCGGTGGCAAGCCCATCTGGACCGACGCCCCCAAGAGCGGCGATGGCAAGAAGTACTCCGTGGACTCCTGGTGGGTGCCGGGGGCGGACCTGCTGCTCGTGCGTTACTCCATGCCATCCGGTGACAAGAAGAAGAGCCGCACCGCCTCCGACCTCACCGTGATCAGCGCCTACCGCGAGGCCGCGCTCGCTCCCTGCTTCAAGAAGTAGAGCCCCTCGGTCACGGTACGCAGCCCGGGACCGGCGTGAACACACACCCGACCGCCGGGTCGCAGGCGTCCGCGGTGCACGGGTCCTCGTCGATGCAGGGCAGGGCGGCTGCGCTGCACGTCCCCCACATGACGTTGCAGGAGAACGCGACGCAGTGCGTCGGGCTCCCGCAGTCTTCGTCCGCCTGGCACGGCAGCGGCGGGCAGTCGTCCCGCGCGGCCCCGCCGCAGGCGGCGACGTTGGGGTCGCACCAGGTCACGACGCAGGGATCCGGGTCGGTGCAGGCGACTGGTGGGTAGGAGCACTCACCTGCGGCGCACAGGTCCTGCGTGCAGGGGTTGCCGTCCTCGCAGTCGCCGTCCACACCACAGGTCGCGACGCACCCCGAGATCGGCGACTGCTGGCAGCCCGCGAAGGGCACGCACTCCCCGATGGTGCACGGGCCCGTTGCCTCGCAGAGGTGGGCCGCGTGCAGGCACACCCCCGTGAAGGCGTCGCACCAGTCGTCGCTGCAGGGGTCGCCGTCGTCGCACTCCGCGTCCTCCTCGCACGTGAGGCAGCCCAGAAGGGGGGTGTGGGTGCAGGCGCCTCCGTCGCACGCGTCGAGGGTGCAGAGCGCGCCGTCGTCACACTGCTGAGCGCTCTCGCAGCCCGCGCACCCCGGAGCCGGCGGGCCCTCGCATGCCCCGGTCAAGCCGTTGCACGTGTCCACGGTGCAGGGGTCCCCGTCTCCGCAGGGTACGGGCATGTGCTGGCAGACCTTCGTGAACGCGTTGCAGCCGTCCAGGGTGCAGGGGTGTCCGTCGTCGCAGTCCGCGTCGGCCACACAGCCGGCGCACCCGGGGGCGGGCGTGGCAGTGCAGCCCGCGACCGGATCACAGGTGTCCACCGTGCATGGGTCGCCGTCGGCGCACGCGAGCAATGAGAGGCACCCCGCTGGGCCGGCGCAGCCGTCCGTCGTGCAGGGGTCGCCGTCGTCGCACCCGAGCGCCGTGTATCCGCAGGTCCCCCCGGCGCAGACGTCGTCGGTGCAGGGGTCGCCGTCGTCGCAGGCCAGAGTAATCGAGGTGCACGTGCCGCCGTTGCATGACTCGGCGGTGCACGGGTCGCCGTCGTCGCAGTCTGGCGCGGCGTCGCACCCCGTGCATGGAGCGGCCTTCGAGTGCACGCAGTCCCCGCTGCCCGGGTCGCAGGCGTCCGTCGTACACAGCATGCCGTCGTCGCAGGCGACTGGCTCATGGGCGCAGTCCCCTCCGACACAACCATCCTGGGTGCAGAGGTCGCCATCGTCGCAAGGCACGACCGCGTGGGTGCACCCCTCCGTGGTGTCGCAGCCGTCCGACGTGCATGGGTCGCCGTCGTCGCACGGCAGTGCCGCATGGGCGCAGGCCCCCCCGTCGCACCAGTCGGCCGTACACGCGCTCCCGTCGTCGCAGCCGCCGCCGCAGGGTACGCACCCCAGGATCGCGTCATGGGCGCACCCGGCGGGGCCACAGGAGTCGACGGTGCATGGGTCGCCGTCGCCGCAGCCGGCGGCGAACGTGCAGTCGCCCGTCGCCGGGTCGCACAGGTCCGTCGTGCAGAGGTCCTCGTCGTCGCAGCCCGTGGTCGGGTGCGTGCAGCCCACGCCCGTCAGGCACACGTCCGCCGTGCAGGCGTCTCCGTCCCCACAGTCCACGAGCGCAGCCACGCACTCGCACGCCACGCACGAGGTGATGGTGCAGGGGTCGCCGTCGTCGCAGTCCGCGGAGGTCGCGCAGGTCGTGCACGGCGAGACAGGGACGTGGGTGCAGCCGCCGGTCGGGTCGCAGGCGTCCGTCGTCAGCGGATCTCCGTCGTCACAGTCCACGGGCGCCGCCGCGCAGGCGCCGCCGTCGCACAGGTCCACCGTGCAAGGGTCGCCGTCGTCGCAGCCGACCGTGGTCGTACAGCCCGCCTCACTGTCGCAGCCGTCCGTGGTGCATGGATCGCCGTCGTCGCACGGGAGCTCCGCGTGGGCGCAGGCCCCCACCACGAAGTTGCACCAGTCCGTGGTGCACACGCTCCCGTCGTCGCAGTCGCCGCCGTCGTCACAGGGGGCGCAGTCCGGGGAGCCCTGGTGCGTGCAGCCGAGGCCCACACATGAGGAGTCCGTGCAGGGGTCGTCGTCGTCACAGTCGATTGGTGCAGACGCGCATGATCCGGTCGCCGGCTGGCAGGAGTCCTCCGTGCAGGGATCCCCGTCGTCGCAGTCGGGAGGTGCGTGCTGGCAGGCGCCCGTACCCGGCAGGCACAGGTCCGCGGTGCATGGATCCGCGTCGTCGCACGCCAGGGGCTCGCTGGAGCAGCCCTCCGATCCACAGGTGTCCGACGTGCACGGGTCGCCGTCGTCGCACGCCAGGGGGACGGAC
>BTVJ01000086.1:0-32967 GCA_045863395.1 Myxococcales bacterium | reverse complement strand
GCCCCCACCGCCCCCACCCCCTACTCCGCCCGCGACCGACAAGGTGGTGGTGGCCACCGACAGCTCATGGCGCACGTAGATGGTTCCGCCCGACGAGCCGTTGGCGCCAGCCCCACCGCCACCGCCCGCGGAGCCGTCGTAGCCTGTACCGCCGCCCCCACCGCCCCCGCTCCCGCCCTTCCCTCCATCTGCGCGGATGGGCCCGACCCCCGCGAGGGTCTTGGCGTAGACGAGGACGAGCCCGCCGCCGTTGGCTCCCGCGCTGCCGTTGCCGCCCCGAGACTGGGTGCGCGAGCCGTGGACGCCGCCCAGCCCGTTGGCGCTCGCGGCACCGAAGGTCGGGCCGTAGCTGGCGCCCATGCCCCCCGCACCGCCCCCACCGCCGGCTGCGGCGCCGCCACCCAGCGTCAGCTTCAGGCCGGTCGAGTGATTGGTCCCACTCGCGTAGGGAGCCGCGCCACCGCCACCCGAGCCCTCGTTGCCCGCACCGTTCTGGTCCTGGGAGCTGCCTCCGCCTCCGCCCCCTCGGCCCGCGGCGCCGCCTGCGAAGGCTGACGTCCCCCCGCCTGCGCCGCCGCTCCCGGAGCCTCCGCCCGCGCCACCCGCCTTCCACGTTCCCCCGGCGCCACCATCGGCGCCACCTGTCGTGATGGCCGTCGACTTGGCGTCCTCCGGCGCGAGGCCACCCGGCTGACCTCCGCGGAAGCCCTTCTGTGACACGTCGATGCCGTTTCCGCCGAGGGTCAATGTGCCGCTCACCACCACGGCGACGATACCGGTGCGGAGCTTCCCCGACGGCGTGGCCGTCCCGTTCAGGCCGTCCCACGCGGACGCCGTGACCATGCCTCCCGCCGAGAGGGTGACCGATGAATACTGGGGCACGCGCTGCACGATGAGCTTCTGGTTGCTCCCCTCGTCGTACTTGCCCGGGTCGATGGAGCCGCTGCTCACCGTGATGGCGCTGCCGTTGACGAGGGTGACGTCGAGCAGGTTGTGGTTCCCGACGTCGCCGGTGGCGCCCGTCGCCTGCACGAGGACCAGCAGCACCTTGTCGCCCGCCGAGATGCCGGTGGCCGCCTGCGTCGCCACGATGGTGCTCGAGGTGAGGCTCGCGACCTGGTAGGCGACCCCGTCTGCCACGGTGCGGCCGCCCGTCGTGTTGGCGTTGAGGTCGAAGGTGGACGACAGGGCCAGCGCGCCGTCCGCCCCCGAGCCGAAGGCAGGCGGCGGCGGGAGGTAGATGTCCACCCAGTCGCCGCCCTGGCTCTTGACCTGCATCGCCCCGCCGTTGTCTCGCAGCCCGTATCCACTCGCGCCGGACGCGCCGCCGAAGTTCATGTACCGGTTGGTGCCTCCGAGCAGGGCGCTGCCGTCCACGTGCAGCTCTGCGGCCGGCGACGATGTGCCGACGCCCACCTGCCCGGCGCTCAGGGTCCCCTGGACGGTCTGGTTGCCGACGACGGCCAGGTCTCCGTTGGAGTTTCCGCCGCCGAAGTCCACGGGGCGCCATGCCCCGTTCGCGGTGTCCCGCACCCGCAGGCCCGACGGCACCTGCGCGGTCAGGTAGCCGTCGTCGTGGTCGTGGAGCCCCGACTCGGACACCTTCACCGCGCAGCCCGCCGTGTTGGCCGTGCAGGCGTGGAGCCCGCCAGCGACTCCGACGGTCCCGGCCAGCGCCAGGTTGGCCGCCAGCGTGGACGACCCCACGCAGCCCGTACACGAGAGGGCCGTCGCGGCTCCTCCTTGCGTGGCCGAGCCCGCGTAGGTGAAGCCGGCCTTGGCGGGGGTGACGGCGCCGTCCTGGAGGTGCGTGGTCCCCACCGCGCCAGCCGCCAGGTCCGTCGACTCCACGCAGCCCGAGCAGGCGACGTCCGTCGCGCCGCCCCCAGGTGACGCGGCGGCAGCGTAGGAGAAGCTGACCTCCCCCGCGGAGACGCAGCCCGAGCACTGCACGTCCGCCGCCACGAGAGCGGTGTTGGCCTGCTCCGCGACCAACGCGAAGGCCGTCGGCCGCACGCGCCGCCGGGGGAGCACGTCCGGGCCCACCTGGGTCTCCAGCCAGAGCTCCGCCGCACCCTCGATGACCCCGCCGGGGATGGGGCCGAGGTCCACGTCGAAGAGCCCACCGGCGACCGTGACCCCGTTGGCGTCCTGGCTGTAGAGGGCTGAACCACCCGTCTCGGCGGCGAACAGGCGCAGCTTCACGTCGAAGGTCCCGCTGGCGGGTGCGCCTGCGCTGGTCTCCATGCGGCCCTGGAGCTGCATGGTGCGCTGAAGGGGGGCGGCCTGTACTTGGGTCGCCAGCAGGACGAGCAAGCTCGCTACGGTCACGAGTCGCATGGGGCCTCCGAGGGCGTCGGGGCTGCCCGCCGCCAGTCGCGCCAACTGTGTGAGCCTCCGATTGTGCGCGCGCGGGAGGCTGCGCTGCAACTCCGATCTTCTCTGGTCCCACGTCCACCTGAAGGCCAGCGGCTGTCGTGGTCGCAGCGCTGCTGCACCTGTGTAGAGTTCGTGCACACTCCGAGCGAATCTGTGTTCGTTTCGGGACACCGCAGCGCAGGCAATGGCGCGTACCTGTTGAGCAGCTTCCATGGCAAGATGCTTGCACAGGCGGCCCGGGGCCACGGCCCGACCACAGCTTCTACGGAGTCGAATCATGAGGACGGATCGCTGCTCGCGCGCCATCGCCGCGCTCGTCTCGCTGACCATCGCCGCCTGCGGTGGAGGGGATCCCGGCACGGGCACCGCCACCGGAGGCTCGCCAAGCGCACCTGGCGCCGAGCAGGGCGCCGAGCCGGACGACAGCGAGGGCGGCAGTCAGGCAGTCGGCGCGCCTGGCGGCAAAGAGAACAGCGGCGGGGGGGGCTCCAGCTCCCAGGGCACGGGCGGCAGCTACGGTGACGGGCCGAGCTTCGGTAGCGCCGGCGACTCCGCGGGCGCACCCTACGACCCTGCGCCACCCGAGGGAGGGTCGTCCAACGGAAGCGAGGAGCCCGAGGAACCAGAGGGCGGCACCCCGGAGCCGGCGACGTGCAACACCACCGACCCGGTGGTGCTCTACGTCTCGGCCGATGACTCCAACTCCATGGCGGGCGCCACCATCGCGCGCGGCCTCATCGCCCAGGGGCAGCTCGTGGCGAAGGCCGTGCGCACCTACGAGCTGCTCAACTACTACACGTTCGACTACCCGGCGGCGGAGCCCGGCCACGTCGCGGTCAGCGCCCAGCTCCGCGAGACGGGCGACGGCTCCTACGCGCTCCAGGTCGGCGTGCGCGCACCGGACTACGATGCGGCGACGCGGCGGCGTCTCAATGCGGTGCTCTCCGTCGACACGTCGTCGTCCATGGGCTGGGGGACGCCCGGACACCGCGGCATCGACCGCGCCCGCGAGGCCTGCAAGGGGCTGGTCGGCTCCCTCGGGACCGGCGACGCCTTCTCACTGATCACCTGGGGTGGCGCTCCGAAGACCCTGGTGGACAACCTCGTGATGACCGGCCCGGACGACGGCACCCTCGCGGCCCAGTGCGACGCCCTCGCAGCGGACGGGCTCACGGACTTCTCGGCAGGGCTGAAGGCCGCCTACGCGCTGGCCAAGGAGGGCTTCGGGACGGAGCGCGTCAATCGGGTCATCCTCGTGAGCGACGGTGGCGCCAACGTGGGGGAGGCGGACGAGGCGCTCATCGTTGGTGCCGCCAAGGACGCCAACGGCGAGGCCATCTACCTGATGGGCATCGGGGTCGGCGACCCTTGGAACTACAACGACCGCCTGATGAACGCCGTGACCGACGCAGGCAAGGGCGCCTACGTGTTCCTGGACGACGGCGCCGAGGCGTGGAGCGTGTTCGGCGACGGCCTGATGCGGCACGTGGAGGTCGCCGCCCGCGACGTCCAGGTCGCTGTCACCCTGCCGCCCACCTTCGCGGTGACCGCCTTCCACGGGGAGCAGGTCTCAACGGATCCCGAAGAGGTCGAGCCCCAGCATCTCGCGGCCAACGACGCCATGATCTTCCACCAGCTCATCGAGTCCTGTGACCCGGCGTCGCTCACTGGAGAGGAGGCAGTCTCCGTGAAGGCGACCTGGGAGGACCCGGTGACCCGCGAGCCCCGCACCGACACCTGGGAGGCGAGCTTCACGGCGCTCCTGGCGGGCGAGTCGGCGCTCCTGCGCAAGGGTGACGCCGTGGTCGCCTATGCGGAGGCCCTCCAGGAGACGCAGACCTTGAAAGGGGCCGCTGGCGCCTCCCGCATCGACGTGGGCATCGCGGCGGTCAAGGCGGCGCTGGCCGTGCTCGTCGGGGACACGGACCTCCAGGAGCTGCTCGCCTCCCTGGAGGCGTACCGCAAGGTGTTCGAGGAGGGCCAGGCCGACCGCTACCCCACGGGCGGCACCGGCGCGGCGCCCATCGGCCTCGGCTGCGGGGGCTGCAAGGGCACGGGAGACACCCTCGACGCCATGGCCTGCGCCCTGGACGTCTGTGCCCCGACGCTGGTGAGCCAGACCTACACGTCCCCGACGAGCTCGTCCACGGGCGGAACCTTCGCCGCGGTCGCCCACTACGGCGACAAGACCAACGACCTGGAGCCCCAGGTCGGCGGCACCTACGCGGTGATGGCCACAGGGCCGGCGCTGGGCACCACCCACAGCCAGGACATGGGCGGCCACAGCGCGCAGGACGGCTTCCAGAAGGGCGGCGCGGCCATCTACGACGCCATGGAGTGGAAGCTCGTGCTGCGGGCCCCGCCGGGCGCCAACGGCATCCGGTTCCGGCACGTGTTCTTCTCGGAGGAGTATGACGACTTCGTGGGCTCGTCCTACAACGACAAGTTCTACGCGGTGCTCGAGGCCGGCTCTACGAATGGGGGCGTCCCCACCGTGATCAACGTGACCGAGTGCCGCGACCCCGATGCCTACTACGATATCGTCTGCAGCCCTGGCATGCAGTTCTGCAATCCCCGGCAGCGCTACTGCTACATCGCCATCAACACGGCGCTCTCCGAGTGCTGCTGGCTCAACGGCTGCCCGGAGGGCAAGGCGACGACGAACATCTCCGGGACCGGCTTCTCCTGCGCCGCGAACGCCGGTGCGGACTCCCAAGACTCGGGCTCGTCCACCGGGTGGCTCGTCACCGAGTGGCCCATCGAGCCGGGCGAGATGTTCACCCTTACCTTCCACGTCCACGACACGGGCGACGGCATCTATGACAGCGCGGTGATCCTCGACGGCCTCCAGTTCGTCGGCTCGGTGACCCCCGGGACGTGGCGCGTCATGACGGGGAAGTAGGCGTCCGGCGAGACCCGTGAGCGCCCGCGGGGCAGGGTCGCAGCCCCTACCCCGCCCGACGCAGGAGCAGGACCGGCACCGTGCGCTCCAGGGTGGAGGGACCGCCGTGGGTGTAGCCACGGCCGGTTGGGGCCAGGCGGAAGCCGTGATCGGCAGTGACGAGGAGGAGGGGCCCGAGGCGGGGCCGCACGCTGGACAGCGCGGCGCCCAGCTCCGCGGCCGCGATTCGCCAGAGATCGTCGAGCGGCAGTGAGCGCCCGTGGAGCAGGCCGTCGAGGGCGTCCACTTTCTCGAAGGGGTGGTTCACTCCCGCCTCCGCCAGGCGGCGGTAGAAGGCGTCGGTGGTGGTGGCCCGAGGCGCCTCCGCGAACAGGGTGCGGTCCAGCGCATAGCCCGGAAGCAGGGTCCGAAGCGACTCCACGAGTGGGCCGAGCAGCGGCAGGCCCAGCGCGTCGACGACAAGCCACGAGTGATCCGGGTGGGCCCGCACCACCGCCTCCACCGGCAGGCACGGCTCGCTCAGCGGGGTGGTGGCCAGGGCGTCGAGGCGCTGGAGCCAGCGGTCGCGAGCCGCGGCCCAGATGGCCTCGTGGTGCCGGTAGAGCCGCTCGGCCAGGGTGGCCAGGGCGGCGGGCGGCAGGGGAAGCGTCGGCTCTCTGGTAGCGAGCGCAGCGGCCACCAGGGGAGAGGGGCGGTCCGGGGCGGGGAGCGCCCCGTCCACCAACAGTCGGAGCACCGCAGTCGCTGCGGCGCCGAGGCCCAGCGACTCCAGGCGCTCGAGCGCTGCTGGAGACACCCACGCGGCCGGGATCGGGACGCCCGTCACGTCGACTCCCGCGGGCAGCGGCTCCCCGTGGCGCAGGCACTGCTCTACACACCAGGGGAGCAGGCCCGCGGCCTCGGGCGCCTCCAGGCGAACTCGCCGCGCTCCGACGGCCTGGACGCGCTCGGCCAGGGCGCTGGAGAGGGCCGCCGGCTCCCAGGTGCGATCCAAGAGGCCCTCGAGGAGCGCGCCCGCGCCCACCGCCCGCACCACGTCCACCCCGCCCAGGTGCTCGTCGAAGCCTCGCAGATCCTCGACGGTGGGCCAGTCGGCCTGCCCCTCGACATACGCCATCGCAGCAGGCTCGATCTCCGCCCAGGTCCGAACTCTCGCACGCACCTCGGCCTGGGAGAACACGGCCCGCAGCTCCCGCTCGACACGGTCCCGGATGGCGGCGAGCGCGTCGAGGCCGTCTCCTGCGGGCGCTCGCTCCCCGTCGAAGCCGCAGGCGCACCGGGACTGGAAGTCGAGGGGGCCGAGCCCAGCGCAACGGCGGAGGGCCTCCCGCGCACGTCTCCATGCATCGGCGTCCACTCCTGCGTGCTTGGACCATGCCACCGCCGGTGGGTGCCAGGTCCAGGCCGGGTGGTCGGCCCGCGCCGCCCACCAGGCGTCGTGGGCCTCCCGGTAGCGGGCAGCATAGGCCGCGACGACGGAGCGCGCGCGGGAGATCCAGGCGTCCACGGCGTCCGGACGGTCCAGCGGGGGCGGCTCCTCGACGCCCTCATCCGCGAGGCCCGGCTGGGACAGGAGGTGACGCATCCGCCCGACCTCCGTCACCTGTCGCTCGAAGCGCTCCGGGAGGTCGGCCATGAAGCCGAGGCGCTCCAGGATGCGCGGCGCCGACCCTGCGCGGACCAGCAGCGCCTCGAAGGCCGCGAGGCGCTCTTCGCCGCTCAACGCATCGCTCCACGCGAGCACCTCCCGCGCCTGCTCGGACAGCGCCCCCTCCAGGCGCGGCAGCAGGGGCCGCAGGCGCTCGGCGCGTGCTCGGATGACGTCGGTCAGGCGCCCGATCACCTGCCGCTGCCCCTCGATGGTCCACTGTGCGGGCGGCTTGAGGTGGAGGCCGTCGGCGAGGCTCGTGAGCGCCGTCAGGGCCGCCGGCGGGAGCGCTCGCCCCGCCGTGATGCGGTCGTACTGGATGGGCAGCGGCAGGGAGTCGTGCAGCTCCCGCAGGGACCGCCCGCCCTTCTCGATGTCCACCTCGCCGAGCAGCAGCAGCGTCAGCAAGAGCGCGTGGATCTGGTCGGGCACGAGGCCATACACCGGTCCCGCGAGGTGCGTATAGACGGTCTTCGGCAATGGCGTACCGTCCAGCAGCGGCAGCACGAGCTTGACCAGGTCGTGGGTGTCGGTGCGGCGGACCACGTAGCCGCGCCCCGCGCGCTCCAGGAGCTTCATGGGGACGAGGTAGCCCTCCCGGATCGACCGGACGAGCTGCGGGGCGTCCGGGTCCCCCAGGTCGTGCTCCAGGCCCCAGCGCACGAGCTCCCGCCATGCCTCCTTGGGCAGCGGGCCCTCCGCGGGAGCCAGCCGCTCGAACTGGGGGAAGTCCCGCTGGAGCATCCCGAGCGCCCACCGCCCGAGCCAGTCGTCCAGCCCGTCGCGGGGACCCAGCGGGAGGGCCTTGTCGATGGTGCCAGTGGGCCGCACCGCCCTGGCGTCCGCGAGGGACGCCCGCAGCTCGTGCTGGAACAGCGGTAGACGCTCGGAGATGCGGCGCCCCGCGAGCTCGACGAGCTCGGGCGCCAGGGGGCGCTCCCGCAGCCGCGCCAGCGCAGCCAGCTCCCGCAGCGGCGGGGTGAGCTGGAGCGGCGCCGGGTGCAGGGTCGTGCAGCCGTGGGCCGACGGGGCCTGCCCCCACGGCAGGCGCACGACGAGAGCGGGTGACTGGGGAGGGCGCGGCGGATCCTCGTTGCCCACCCACAGGGACCAGAGGCGCTCGTGGAGGCACCAGGCCGTCCTGCACGACTGCCAGACGTCGCGGGGCAGCGCGAAGAGGGGAAACCCGGTGGTGTCCAGGCCCGCGATGAGCTCGAAGCAGATGGCCGCGTCCGGCAGCTCCGCCAGCTCCCGCTCCAGAGCGCGGTCGAGGCGGGAGGCGCCGTCGTCCTCCACGTCCACGCGGTAGCCGCCGGCCTCCTTGCGGATGTACCGGCCCCGCGTCGCCAGCGTGTCCAACGTGCGCTCGATGATCGCCTGGTTCCGCGAGGGGTCGGTGCGGCTCGCCGCGAACAGGAGCCAGCTCGCGGCCTCACCGGCCGTCAGGCGCTCACGCTGCGGCGAAAGATGGACGAGCGCCAGCAGCCGGAGGAGCCGGTGCGCCAGCTCCGCGAGCCGCTCCGTCTCGAACAGCTCGCCCATGTGGCGCCGGTACCAGGGGAAGAGCTGCTGCGCGAGGGGCTGGAACTCCGCCTGCACCTCCAGGATGTCTTCGAAGTGCGCGACGATGGCGTCTGGCGTCAGCAGCGCCCCCCAAGGCTCATCGAGAAAGGGAGCGATACCGCGCCCCGGATCCCCGAGGAGCTGCGTCGTGACGAAGCCCACGACGCCGCGGGCCTGCGAGAAGCGGTCGCGCACCTCCTCCAGCAGGTCCAGGGTCGCCGGGTGAATCGGGTAGATGGACGCCAGGGCGCCGAAGTCCACGGTCGCGTCGGGGACGGCTGCGCGAAGCTGCCTCACGCGCTCCGCCACCGCGTCGTCATAGCCCGGGCGCTTGACCAGCAGGCTCTCGGACACCAGCGTCCGCACGTGCGAGGGCGTCAGCCGCATGCGCAGCGGGTAGCGGTCCTGGATCTTGCGGTAGGTGGCGTGCTCCAGCTCCCCCGTGTGCTCGATGGCCTCCTGCATGGCGCAGACGACGAACAGGCGCCCGTCGCCGGCCAGCTCGCCGAGATACTGGAGGAAGCGCACGTCCTCGTTGAACCGGTGGGCGTCCGGCTTGCTGCGCAGGAACTCGGAGAGCTCGTCGATGACCAGCAGGAGCCCGCCCGTGGATCTCTGGAGCGCCGCCGCCCACGCGGGGCGCCGGTCGCCGGTGCCGACGGGGATGCCCGCGGCCCCGCAGACGACGTCCTCCAGCCGCGCCTCGGCCGGGTAGTGCAGCAGCGACAGGGCGACCACGGTCAGCGGCTCGCCGAGCCGCCCCGCGCGCACCGCCTGAACGAGCCACGCGAGGAAGTGTGACTTGCCCGACCCGTAGGGCCCGATGAGGAAGGCACCCGTGCCGGCGTCGCGAGAGAGGGCGTGGCGCAGGGCGTCCACATGCCGCCGCACGTCCGGCGTGACGCAGTAGGACTCGGTGATCCACGGCGCGTCGAGGGACTCCTCGAGGCGCACCACGGTGGGCTGTGCGCGGGCGCCGACCAGGTCGCGAATCGTCGTCATGGGCCTCCGTCCCCCGGAACGAGGCGCGATTGTACATGGAGGTGGTGCGGGAGTCACTCGGTCGGCCAGCAGGTCAGCCCCTCGCCGGTGGCCGCCCGGATGGCCAGCTCCGCCGGGAACAGCCCGCGCGCCATCAGCGCGTCGAGCAGCTCGCCGGTTCCCGGTGCGCCGCTCGGGATCATCAAGCTGTGGGGCTCCCCCCGCTCGAAGAGGTACCAGGTGTCAGACTCCCAGAGCCCTCCCGCCTCGAAACAGACCCGCTCGACGGAGCCCCAGCGAATGGCGCGGGACCAGGCGACCCCTCCCGGAGGCGCCACGTCCGCCCGGACCTCCTCCTCGTCGCAGGTCACTCGAAACCAGTCCATGGTCACCTCATTGCTTGGGGGGGGCCGCGGTGCCCCGTGAGGTCAGCGGGCTGGGAGCGCGCGCTCGACGGCGTCCACCAAGGCTGGGTCGAGGGGCGCCACCTTGGGCTCGAAGCGCTGGATGACCTTGCCGTCGGGCCCCACGAGGAACTTGGTGAAGTTCCACTTGACCTCGCCGGAGCCGGCGGTCAGGCGCAGGTAGAGCGGCGTCTTTGCGTCGCCTTTGACCGGCACCTTGGAGAAGAGTGGGAAGGTGACGTTGAACTTCGAGGAGCAGAAGGTCTGGATCTCGGCGTCGGTCCCCGGCTCCTGCCCCCCAAAGTCGTTGGAGGGGAAGCCGAGCACCACGAGCCCCCTCTCGCGGTAGCGCTCCCACAGCTCCTGGAGGCCCGCGTACTGCGGCGTGTACCCGCACTCGGACGCCACGTTGACGATCAGGAGCGCCTTGCCCGCGAAGTCGCGCAGGCTCACGTCCTTGCCGCTGATGTCCTTCACGTTCAGGTCGTGCACGCTCATCGACTCCTCCCGGGGCGCCGCCCCGCTTCTGCACGCCATTGCCATCAAGAGAGCCACCATCGCCCAACGCATCGCCGACCTCCCTGTCGCGGCGGCTACCATAGCACAGGCTGGCGCTCGTGGTCGGAGCTGGCCTCTGGGGCGGTCGCGCGGACCGCTTGCGTAGCGGTCGCCGCCACGGGTGACCGGCGCACCGGGGTCCGCTATGCTGGCAGCCACGGAGGTACGCCATGGCAGGGTCCGCCCGACGCCCAGCCACATTCGACGACCTGCTCCAGGTGCCGGAGCATCAGCTTGCCGAGATCATTGTGAGTTTGGGGGCATCCTGTTGCACTCCAGCTCCGGCTGCCCGCGGCGTTCTCCAAGGACACATTCGCGCTGGCTTCGTGAAGGCGTCTTCCTGCTCGCCCCGCTGCCGCCCTTCGACGTCGTGGTGGGGAACCCACCCTACGTCCGCACCGAGCAGCTCGCACCAACCCTGCAGGCTGAGTACCGGCGGCGCTACGCGACCCTGTTCGACAGGGCCGACCTGTACGTCGCGTTCATCGAGCGCGGGCTCCGGTTGCTCGGCGAGGACGGCATGCTGTCCTACGTCTGCGCCGTCCGCTGGACCCTGAACCGGTATGGGGCGCCCCTTCGCGAGCTGGTGACGCGCCGGTACGCCGTGAGGTCCTACGTCGATCTCCACGACGCGTCTCCGTTCGAGTCAGAGGTCATCGCCTACCCGTCCATCTTCTGCATCGGGCGGCGCCCTGGCACGGCGGTCTCCGTCGCCAGGCTCACCACGGCCAGCGCAGCCGAGAGCGACGCGGCCTCGCGAGCACTGCGGGGCCTCGATGCGGTGGGGGTGGACGTCGCCGTCTACCCGACCTGGTTCGAGGGCCCAGATCCGTGGGTGTTGAGCAGCCCCGCCCACCTGCGACTCCTCCGCGATCTGGAGGCCCGCCTCCCGGCGCTGGAGGAGGTCGGCAGGACCCGTGTCGGTATCGGGGTCGCCACCGGCGCCGACGCCGCCTGCATCGTTGACTCCTCGGCAGACATCGAGGCCCACCGCCTCGTGCCGTTGGTCATGCGCGAGGATCTCCACGCCGGGGCAGTGCGTGACGCGGGGCGCTTCGTCATCGACACCTTCGGCGAGGACGGCAGGGCCATCGACATCGGCTGCTACCCGCGGCTCGCGCGTCATCTGGACCGCTTCGCCGCCGTGCGGCGCCGGGACGTCGCGCGCAAGAGCCCGTCCCACTGGTTGCGCACCATCGACCGGGTCCATCCGGGCCTGGTCGGAACCCCCAAGCCGCTCATACCGGACATCGCGGGGGCCAACGAGGTCGTCTACGACGCGGGGGGCTACCACCCGCACCACAACCTGTACTTCGTCACCTCGGACGTGTGGGACCTGGAGGTGCTCGGCGGGCTCCTCAGCTCGCGCATGGCCCTGTTCTTCGTGTGGTCCTACACGGTGAAGATGCGCGGGGGCTACCTGCGCTTCCAGGCGCAGTGTCTGCGGCGCATCCGGGTGCCCCGGCCGGACGACCTGGGTGCCGCCCTGGCCGACGCCATCAAGGCCGCGTTCCGGGCCCGGGACTCTCCGCGCCTCGACGTGCTGGCCGCGGACGCCTGGGAGGTGGAGCTCCCCGACGTCGACTTCGTGGATACGAGGAGGCAGGCGCCATGAACGGGGATCGAGCTCCGCTCCTCCCCGCGTGATGGAGGGCACCCCGCCGGTTGACCCCTCCCCGCCCATCGTCTACCTTGGTGTTCATGTCTCAGGCGATGACCAGCTACCGCATCTACCCCCCGGATCGCCCCTACCTCGAGCGGCGCCTCCACACCGCCTTCGATGGGATCCCCTACTTCGACGAGGCCCTGCAAGTGCCGCAGAGTACCGCGCACGAGCTGATGATTGGCGAGACCACGACCATCCTGCGGGCCATCGCCCGGGAGGCGGGGCTCATCTTCCTCTCGGACCATCCCATCTGGTACATCCACCCCGAGACCATGGAGCAGAGGGCCTACTACGGCGACTGTGTCTTCGCCCGGCCCGTGGACCGCAACCGCATCACGTCCGAGGATCTGCTCCTCGTCATCGAGATCGTGTCGACCAACGACCCCCGGAAGGAGACGAAGGACATCCACTTCCAGAGATACCTCAACGAGTTCAGCCAGGTCCCCGAGTTTGCGCTTGTCTTTCCGGACCTGGACGACGCGCGCTCCCTGGTCTGGTGCGAGCTCTCGGGAGAGCGCTATGAGCACCACGACCTGGCGCCGGGGGGCTCCGTGCAGTCGCGCTCCGTGCCGGGCCTGGAGCTGAGGGTCCTCCCTCGCGACCAGTGGGAGAACGGGCACAAGCTCGACATCTGGTACCAGGGCGAGCAGCGGCCCCGCCTGGCCGTGGAGCGTGCCAGGGGGCTGGAGCAGAAGAGCCGCGCCGAGCAGGAGGCTGCCCGCGCCGAGCACGAGGCTGCCCGCGCCGAACAGGAGGCTGCCCGCGCCGAGCACGAGGCTGCCCGCGCCGAGCACGAGGCTGCCCGCGCCGCGCAGGAGGCCGCCCGCGCCGACCGCCTCGCCGCGCGCCTCCGTGAGTTGGGCCTCGATCCCGAGGCGTGACCGGGCGGCTGGCCACGATCCGCCCACCCCCGAACCCCCATGGCCGCTTGCACGCGCACCCCACATGCGCTATCGAGGCTGCCATGGCCTACGTGGAAGTGCTTCGACGGAACCTTCAGCACGCCCTCAGGAGGGGCGACCGGGGGGCCGCTGACGACCTGCTCGCCCGGCTTCGCGACGAGGACCCGCTGTCCGAGGCGACGCGCGCACTGGAGCTGGAGCGGCTCGTGCGGTTCGCGGACCCGGCGGAGGCGCGGCGGCTGGCGCGGCAGCTCCGGGAGCTGTACCCGGCGTCGGGGCGCATCCTCTACTGGAGCGGCCGGGCTGCGTGCCGGGAGCGCGCCTGGGCAGACGCCGCCCGGGACCTGCGGGAGAGCCTCGCCATCTTCCCCCACTGGTCTCGGGAGCGCTGGCTCGGCAAGGTGCTGACCCATCTCGGCAAGCTCGACGAGGCCGACGCCCTGCTCACGCCCCTCTGGCCCGCGCACCCCGAGGTCGCACAGGACCTGGCGTGGCTCTGGGAGCGGCGGGGAGACCTGGCGCGCGCCCTCCAGTGGCTGGACGAGCACCTGGCTCGCCACCCCGAGGACACCTGGGCGCAGGAGACCCGCACCAGGCTCCGCGGGCAGGAAATGGGCACCAGCGACCTCCGCGACGAGGTGGAGACCATGGTGGACCTCGGCGAGGGCATCCCCGACGCGCTGTTCGCCGCGTACCTCGAGAAGCTCCTGCGCGCCGGAGAAGGCGAAACGGCGCGAGTGGTGGTGCGAGAGCGGCTCGCAGCGCTGCCGCCCGACGTGGCAGGGGACGCGGGGTGGAAGGCGCACAAGCTCCAAGCGTTCGACCTGGCGACGGACCTGTTCCTCGTCGCGCTCCCGGGCCGCCCGGCCTACACGCCCATGCTGGTCTCCCTGGAGAAGTCCGCCCGGGCCGCCGGCCGCGCCGAGGAGGTCTCCATGGCCATCGCCGAGCTGGCCGCCCGCCTGGCACCCGACCACCCGCACCTCCACGGGTGGGCGAAGCGGCTCGCGTCCTCGTCACAACCCCAACGGAACACAGCGCCCGCACGCACCCGCACCAGGAAGCCGAGATGACCGGACCGCTCATCGTCCAAGGGGACCTCACCCTGCTGTTGGAGGTGGACCACCCCGGCCACGAGGACGCGCGCAACGACATCTGCCGCTTCGCGGAGCTGGTGAAGTCCCCGGAGCACATGCACACCTGGCGAGTCACGCCGCTGTCCATCTGGAACGCGGCCGCCGGGGGAGTGCCCGCGGGCGAGATGGTCGACGCACTGACGAGACACTCCAGATACCCATTACCCCATCACGTCAAAGACGAGATTCTCTCCATCGCCGCGCGCTTCGGCCGCGTCGTCCTGACCGTGTCCGACGGCGAGCTTCGCCTGGAGGCGGACACTCCCGAGCTGGCCGAGGAGCTGTGGCTCCGCGACGAGCTGCGCGAGCACCTGGAGTTTGTCTCGCATCGCACGTTCCGCGCCACCCTGCTGGCGCGCGGCGCCCTCAAGCAGGCCCTGATCCGCGCCCGCTTCCCGGCGGTCGACCTCGCGGGTTACACTCCCGGCGAGCCGCTGTCCATCCAGGCCCGCGCGCAGACCCTCGCCGGTCTCCCATTCTCGCTTCGCCCCTATCAACAAGAGGCCGTGGACGTGTATCACGCCTCGGGCGCGGCCCACGGGGGCTCCGGCGTCATCGTGCTCCCGTGCGGGGCGGGCAAGACCATCGTCGGCATCGCCGCCATGCAGCGGGTCGGCGCCTCGACCCTGATCCTGACCACCAGCGGGACCGCCGTGCGCCAGTGGATCGACGAGCTGCTGGACAAGACCCACCTGACCCCGGACCAGATTGGAGAGTACACGGGGCAGGCCAAGGAGGTGCGCCCCGTCACGGTCTCCACCTACCAGATCCTGACCCACCGGAAGCGCAAGGGAGACGACTTCACCCACTTCGGGTTGTTCCGCCAGCGGGACTTCGGCCTCATCGTCTACGACGAGGTGCACCTGCTGCCGGCACCGGTCTTCCGGGTGACCGCAGAGGTGCAGGCGCGGCGCCGCCTGGGACTGACCGCCACGCTGGTGCGCGAGGACGGCCTGGAGGGCGACGTCTTTGCCCTGATCGGGCCCAAAAAGCTAGACATCCCGTGGAAGACCATGGAGCGGCAGGGGTGGATCGCGAGGGCCACCTGCTCCGAGGTGCGAGTCCCGATGGCACCGGAGCTGGGCCGCCAGTACGCAGCGGCCCCGGAGCGCCTGCGCTTCCGGGTCGCCTCCGAGAACCCGCGCAAGCTGCCGGTCGTCAGCGCGCTGCTCGCCCGCCACCCGGACGCCCAGGCGCTGATCATCGGGACCTACGTCGACCAGCTCCAGGCCGTGGCCCACGCGCTGCGCGCCCCGCTGCTCACCGGTGACACCCCGCAGCGCAAGCGCGCGGAGCTCTACGACGCCTTCCGCGAGGGGCGCGAGCAGCGCCTCGTGGTGTCCAAGGTCGCCAACTTCGCCATCGACCTGCCGGACGCCTCCCTCGCCATCCAGATCTCGGGCACGTTTGGCTCCAGACAAGAAGAGGCCCAGCGCCTTGGCCGCCTGCTCCGCCCCAAGAAGGGAGAGAACCAGGCCCACTTCTACTCCCTGGTCAGCCGCGACACGGTGGAGCAGGACCTGGCCCACCACCGCCAGCTCTTCCTGGTGGAGCAGGGCTACGACTACCGCATCGAGGACGCGCGTCCATGAAGATCCACAGAAATCTCCTCTGGTTCCGTGCGGAGCCGACAGTCATGGAGCAGCTCCTCTCGGATCCTGCAATCGCCCGCCTCGTGGTCGCGCGCCCGGCCGAGGACACCGCCGGCGTCCGGCGCGAGGGGTACCACGAGCTGCTCTCGCGCCTCGGCAAGCTGGGCCACGTTCCGAAGGAGGTGGGCCGGTGGGCGTGACGCCGTCGCTGGAGCGCCTCCTGGACTGCTACAGCAGCGCGGCCCTGCGCTCCATGGCCGGCGCGTGGGTCCCCAACCCGCGAGTCATCAAGAGCAAGGGCGACTGCGTCGAGCGCCTCACCGCGCTGATGTCGCGCCCAACCGCCGTCGCCTCGCTCGTCGCCACGCTGAACGACGATGGCCAGCTCCTGCTGGCTACCGCTCTGGACCTGGCCCGACCGACCGTGGAGGGCCTCATCTACGACGCCGCCGCGCGGGGGGTGCGGGACGCGGCCGGCGTGTTCAGCCACGTGGCGAGCGCGGGCCTCGTGCTCCTGGAGCGGCTCGGATCCGAGGTCATGTTCGACCTGGGTGAGCTGCCTCAGCAGGCCCGCAACCCCGTCCACGTGCTGCCTGGCGTTGCGCAAGGGCTCCGTCCTCTCCAGCCGCGCAGAGAGTCCCTGGCGCCCGTCGTCCCGGCCTCGGTAAGCAACCCGCGGACCGCGCCCCCCGGCGCCGCGGTCGCCGCCCTCCTGGGCCTCGCGGGCCTCGCGGGCCGGCGCTCGATCCGCCTGACCAAGGACGGCTGGGTCACCGGCGCCCAGCTCGGCGTCATCGAGCGGGAGCTCTCCCTGGAGGGCCCCCTGTGCGCCCCGATGCTGGCCGAGCTGGCGCTCGCCCTGGGCCTCGTCGAGGACTCGGCGGGCCGTCTGCGACCCACGGAGGCGGCCGCCCACGCCCTGGACGCCTCCCTCGGAGAGGCCACCCGTCGCATCCTCGCTGCCGCAACCGACAAGAGCCGCTTCTACGACGACGTCCCCCTCGGCGACCTGGTCGTTGCCTCGAAGGCTTGCCGCGACGAGACCTACGGGATCGTCCCCCTCCCGTCCCTCATCAACGCCCGCCGGGTGGTCACCGGGATCCTCCGTCGCCTCAAGGGCGACTCGTGGATGGACCTCGACGCCTTGGTGGACCTGGCGCTCACCCTCGCCCCCGGCATCTACACCGAGCGAGACTTCTGGCGCCGACGCCCCTCCTACGCTCGCCCGGAGACTGCCTCCGAGCAGGCGATCCAGGAGGAGCTGGTCCGGTGCTTCGTCGGCCGGACCTGCTTCGCGCTGGGCCTGGTGGAGCTGGGCGACACTGGCGCCGCGCCCCATGACTTCACACGCCCATCGAGACACTCCCAGCTCGCCGAGGGCTTCCGCACGTCCATCTACGACCGCGGCAAGCCCGAGTGGCGCCGCCTCACGTGCGGGGTCGCGTTCCGGCTCACGCCTCTCGGGCGCGAGGTGCTCCAGGGCGCGGCGCCGGTCGCCAGGGCGGCGACTCCGTGCCTCATCGTGGGCGCGGACTTCGAGGTGGTGGCGCCGGTGGTCGAGGCCCCACCGGACCTCCTCGCGCGCCTGGAGACGCTGCTCACCCCCGTCAAGGGGCGCCCCGGCGACCCCGTGAGGCGCTACCGCATCGAGCAGGACGGACTGCTGCGCGCCATGGCCGCGGGCGCCACCGCCGATGGCGTGCTCGACGTGCTCGAGGCCCACGCGAGGCGCCCGGTCCCCGACAACGTGGCCCGCACGGTCCGCGACTGGGCCCGGCGCGTGGGCGCCGTCACCCTGTACCTGGGCCACGACCTCGTCGAGATCACGGGTGAGCGCACCGATGGAGACGTGGGCCCCCTCCCCGTCGGCGACCGCTTCGGCCTCGTGTCGGCGCCGGCCAAGGGGGGCACCGTCATCGACTACGCCGCTCCGCCAACACGTAGCCTCAGCTTCGACGACAGCGGGCGGATCCACGTCCACGCACCCACCGCCGACCTTGCGCTCGACGCGACCCTGCGGTCCGTCGCCGTTCCCGACGCGGGCGGCTGGCGCCTCGACCGCGACACCATCCGCCGCTCGAGGCGCCCGGCGGCGGACCTCCTCGCCACCCTGGACCTCCGCGTCATCGGCAAGGTGCCCCGGAGCGTCCGCGCGCGGGTCATGGGCCACAGCGGCGAGGTGAAGCCGCCGGGGCTCGCGACCCTGACCGTCGTGAAGCTCCACAACGCCCAACTGGCTCAGGACCTGCTCGCCATCCCCACCGTCCGCCGCGCGGTCCGGGGGTTGCTGGGCCCCCACGTCTACGTCGTGGACGAGGACAAGGTCGAGGACCTGCTCCTCGCCCTGAGCGACCTCGGCATCGAGGTGGAGCCGGGCGTCGCGTTGGACTAGCGTGCCCACCGCCGGCGCCCGGACCCCTCGCGGGAGCTTGCGCAACGCCGCGCGACGATCTATGAGCTTCGAGTTCGTACCCCCACTCAGAGCAAGGAGGACCCGTGACCCGAGACGCCCTGCGCGAGAGCATCCTGGACTGGCTGGACGACAACTACCACTTCGGCGACGCCCGGTCGCTGGTCACGAGCGACGAGATGTCGTGGCTCGACACGGGCATCCTCGATTCGGTGGGGTTCGTCGCCCTGGTCCTGTGGCTGGAGGAGACCCTTCGCATCCAGCTCGACCGCGCCTCGCTGACGCGCGACAACTTCGGCACCCTCGGGCGCATCCTGGCGCGCGTCGCCGAGGTGGGCGGCCCCGCATGAGTCCCCTGCACGTCCCCGACCCGGTCCGTGCCGCCGCCTCTCGGCTCGCCGCCCTCGCCCGCTTCTGCGAGGGACGCACGGGAGTGCCCCTACCCGACCACCGGGCGCTCCACGCCTTCTCCATCGAGGACGTCGGCCGCTTCTGGGGGCTGCTCCTGGAGTGGGCCGCCCTGCCCTTCGAGGGCGACCCCCGCCCCGCCTGCACCGAGGGCACCGTCGAGACCGCGCGCTTCTTCCCGGGCGTGCGGCTGAACTACGCCGAGGCGCTGCTCAGCGGTGGCGGCTCCGTCTTGTCGCTGGACGAGGGCGGGGTCGTCGAGCGCGTCGACACAGACACGCTGCGCGACCGGGTCGCGCGCCTGGCCGCCGCGCTCCGCTCCCTCGGCATCGGCCCCGGCGACCGGGTGGCCGCGATCGCGCGCAACACCGCCGACCCCATCGTCGCCAGCCTCGCCGCCGCCTGCGTAGGGGCCGCCTGGTCGTCCGTCTCCCCTGACCTCGGCGCCTCGGCCATCCTGAGCCGCTTCGAGCAGGTGCGCCCTGCCCTGCTCTTCTACGACGCGGAGCTCGTCTACCAGGGCGCCGGCAGGCCGCTCGACGACCTGGTGCGCGCCGTCGCCGGCGCCCTCCCCCTCCGGGCAGCCGTCGCCTTCCAGCGCCCGGTCGCGGACCTGGGCGTCGCCTCCCACGCCCTCGCAGACCTGCTCGCGACGCCGCCCTCATCGACTCCATGGGTCCGCCTGCCCTTCGACCACCCGCTCTTCGTGCTCTTCTCGTCGGGCACCACCGGCAAGCCCAAGTGCATCGTCCACGGCCACGGCGGCACGCTGCTCGGGCACGTCAAGGAGCACCGCCTCCACGCCGATCTGGGCCCCGGCGACCGGCTCCTCTTCCAGACCTCCACCGGCTGGATGATGTGGAACTGGCAGCTCTCGGCCCTCGCGTCGGGGGTCGAGATCGTGGTGCGCGAGGGGTCCGCCGCCTACCCCCGGACCGACTCGCTGCTCCATGTGCTCGCCGACCACGAGGTCACGGTGTTCGGCACGAGCCCCCCGTGGATCCAGCTCCAGCGCGACGCGGGAGTCTCGGCGCCCGCCCTTCCGCGCCTGCGCCAGGTGCAGTCCACGGGCTCGGTGCTCCCGCCCGCCCACTTCGACTGGGTCCGGGAGCAGCTCGGTGACGTGCCCCTCTACAGCGTGTCGGGCGGCACGGATCTCATCGGCTGCTTCGTGCTGGGGAGCCCGCTCCTCCCCGTGTGGCGCGGCACGAGCCCCTGCGCGGGCCTGGGCTTCGACCTGCGGGCCCTCGGCCCCGGCGGCCCCTTGCGGGTTGGCCGCGGCGAGCTGCTCTGCGCCACCCCGTTCCCCTCACGCCCGGTGGCCTTCCTGAATGACCCGGACGGCGCGCGCCTGCACGCCGCCTACTACGCAGAGAACCCCGGCTTCTGGACCCACGGCGACCTGGTGGAGCTCGGCGATCACGGGGCGCGCATCCTCGGGCGCTCCGACGGGGTGATGAACATCCGCGGCATCCGCATCGGGCCCGCGGAGATCTACGACGCCCTGCGCGACCTCCCCGAGATCGCCGAGGCCATGGCCGTGGACCAGGAGACTGGCGGCGACCGGGGCGAGCGGCGCATCGTCCTGCTGGTGGTGCTCGCCCAGGGCGTCACCCTCGACCGCCCTCTCACCCTGCGCATCAAGCGCCAGATCAAGGAGCGCTGCTCCCTCGCCCACGTCCCCGCGGTCATCGCCCCGGTGGAGGAGCTGCCCACCACCCACAACGGCAAGCGTTCCGAGCGCGCGGCCCAGGACGCGCTCAACGGGCGTCCCATCCGCAACCTGGAGGCGCTCCGCAACCCGGAAGCCGTCTTCGCGCTGGTGCGCAATCCGCTTCTCACCCCCTGAGGAGGGGGCGTGGAGCACCCGTGCGCAGGTGCGGAGCAGACACACACCACCCTGACATGACCCGTGGGGGTGTGATCTCGCTGTCACAGGGACCCACGGACGTCCCACCTCCCCGCGCAAACACATAACCTACTGAAACAAGAGCGGTGTCTGTGCTAGACGCCCACGAACCGACTCATTGGTCGGAACGTGGCACGAGGTGTGCAAAGGAGGCAGGCGAGACACGAGAGCCAACGTCCAAACCAAGCAGGAACGACCATGAAGACCACCGTATTCACGCTCTTCCTCGCTCTCTTTGCTGCCGCCGCCCACGCCCAGACCGCCGTCGTCGCGGTCGACGCTCCCGCCGACATGGTGGCGGCGCGCGCGCTCCAGGTGCTGACCCTCCAGGCGCTGGCCGACGAGGGGGTCTCGACGATGGACCCCGAGGGGCTGCGGCAGCCCGCCACCGCCACGCAGGCACGTCCGATCGCGACCGAGGCGGGCGCCGGCCGCCTCTTCGTGCTGCACCTGGCCCCGCTGAGCGAGGCGGTCCTCGCGTCCCTCGAGGAGGTCGCCCTGGCAGACGGCGCGACGCTCCGCCGCGCGAGCCTCATGATCCAGACCGAGCGAGACAGCGCGCGCTCCCTCGGGCGACTGACGCAGTCCGTGCTCAAAGGGGTCCCGATCACCGAGGGTCAGCTCGTCTCAACGCTCACCGAGAGCGAGTCTCAGCCCTACTCCAAGAAGCCGGGCGAGTTTCTCTGGGGCGTCTCGGTGTTCGCGGGCGCTGGCGCCGGCGATCTGGCGAAGATCCCCGGGCTCTACGGCGCGACCTTCCGCTTCTACTACGAGCTGCCCCACGTCAACTTCGGCGTGAGCCTCGGCGGCGGTGGCTCCGAGGACGCGGGCACCTTCGAGGCCACCGTGCGCGCCCACTACCTGTTCAGCGAGTCGGACACGAGCGGCTATCTGGGCGGGGGCCTCGGCATCTCTCTGATCGGGGCCGAAGACCACGACTCCGAGTTCGGCGCCCACGTCATGCTCTCGGGCGGCGTGGAGGCCTTCCGGCTGCACGCGGTGCGCATGGTGGTGGGGGTGGACGTCCTCCTCCCCACCTACGTGCTGGAGGGCCAGACCCACTTCGACTGGAGTGACGGGACGACCATCGAGCGCAAGACCAGCGACGCCTACGTGGTGGTGCCGACGTTCACGGTGGGGATCCTGTTCTGAGCCCTTCGAGGGGCGCCGCGACTCCCGCAGGCGGCAGGCTCTGCGCCGGCCGCGCCGCCCCCCGCACGCTGGGCCCCGCCTGCTGATACGGCTCGCCAAAGATGCGCTTCAGGGCCGTCCTCGTGCGCCACGACAGGTAGGAGTGGCTGAAGCTGAAGGCGTAGGACGGGTCCAGGAACGGGTTGGACATGCGCGCCAGGCGGATGAGCAGCAGCGCCTGCTCCGCGACGCTCACCGGGCAGCCGGGCATGCGGAGCACGTCCTCGTTGCGCCCCTGCCAGAGCTTCCACCCCACTTTGGCCATCTTCACGTAGATGTCGTCGGCGCTGGCGTCGTAGACGCTCTTCTCGCTGCGGTCCACGTAGAGGCTCTCCAGGTCCAGGCGCCTCCCCGCCGCGAACCCGTGGTAGGTGGCGCAGTCTCCCATGAACACGATCTTCTCGCCGGGCTTCGCGTCGATGGGCCCGTCGTAGGAGCCGAACACCACGTGCATGCGCGGCATCTTCTCGTCGCAGGCGGCGTCGTAGACCCGCAGGATCTCGATGGCCTCCTCCATGGCGCCCGGGCAGCCGCCCCAGCAGTAATCGCCCCCGGAGCCGCCCGGTGGAGGCCCCGCGTGGGCCCGGATGTGGGTGCCCTTGAAGTAGTCCTCCACCCGGATGAGCCCCACCCGGAACCCGCTCGCCCGCTCCTTCGCCTCGTCCAGGGACACGTCGCCCACCATGCGGATGTCGCCGAGACTCGTGGGGCCGAAGCCCCGGTCAGCGGCGAGGCGGATGTGGGCCACCGTATCTGGATCCACCCCGATGATGGCGCAGCAGACCGCGTCCACCGCCACCTGGTTGTCGCCCATGATGATGAGCCCCAGCGGGAACGGGATGGGCGTCAGCATGCGCCCCTCGCCCGCCGTGATGGCGTCGATGACCACGAGCTGGGGCTGGATGATGTACTGGAGGTCCGCCACCTTCTCGTCGAGCTTGTGGTCGTGGTCGATGAGGCGGTGCCGGTCGTCCTGGATCCCGATGTAGTTCTTCATGCTGAACGTGACCGTGGTCCACGGGTGGGCCTTGAACTTGGGCACGTTCACGAAGAAGTCGGCGCGGGCGACGGGCTCGGGCGTGAAGAAGGAGTCTCGGAGACGGCCGGCGTGGTAGAGGGGGATCTCCACCTGCTTCTGCTCCTCGAAGCAGTAGGCCTCCGCGCGCACCCGGTCGAGCATGTCGAAGTAGCCCGCCTCTTTGAAGGAGTAGCGGGTGGGCACCGTGATGCCGCAGCGCTCGCCGACGGCCAGCTCCTTCAGGTCCGCCCCGGCGCGGTCCCGCAGGGCGCGGAGCACCCCCTCGACGACCTCCGGGCGGGTGTAGGCGTGGGGGAAGAGCTCCCCCGAGGCGACCACGTTGGGCTTGACCAGGGTGCGGCCGCGGGGCTTGAGCCCCAGGGTGTCCAGGCCCTCGCCGACGATGCGGCGGATGCGCTCGGCGTCGTAGTCGGCACAGGCTCGCAGGATGACGGTGGGCTTCATGGGGCGCTCCCGGTTGCGATGATGGGAAGGTGCCACGTCCCCGCCACCGCCACAAGGGGCATCACCGGTCGCAGGACGCCTTCACCCCCGCCTTGCAGGCCTTGGCGCGCAGGGCGATGGCGTCGTCCCTGTCTTTCTTGACGCCGCGCCCCCGCTCCACCTGCTCGGCCAGCTCGGCGCAGGACTCGCCGTCGCCGGCGTCACAGCCCTTGCGCAGGAGCTCGGCGGCTCTCGTCAGATCGCGCGTCACCCCTGTTGGGGTGGCGTAGGCGTTTCCCGCATCCCGGCAGGCGGCGCCGATGCCGCCCTCGCAGGCCTTGACCTGAAGCGAGACGGCGCGGGCGGGGTCGGCCGTCGTCCCCTCCCCCCGCGCCACCATGCCCGCGAGGACCTGGCAGGCCTCCGCGTTGCCGCCCTCGCACTCGACGCGGCAGGTCTCGTACAGGCCGGGGCCGCAGGTGCCTCGACCGAAGTACGCCTGGTACCCGTACCAGCCCGCCACGCCCAGCAGGCCCATGAAGAGCAGGAGGCCGAGGAGCGGGCCCACCACCGACCGGGGCGCCGGCTCCTCGGAGCGCTCCTTGCGCTGCCACGGCCGGGTCACCATCGAGGCGTGGAGCTGTGTGTCCCACGGCATGGCCGCGGTCTCGCCGGGCGCCATGCCAGGGGAGCGGGGCACGTGGGCGGTGTCGCCGTGGGGATCGGTGCCGAAGGGGTTGTCCGCGGAGGCGATGCGGGTGGCTACCGCGTGCATGTCTGCGGCCGCCGCCGTCAAGGCAGGCGCCGACGCCTGGGGGCCCTTCACGAACGCGTCCAGGGCGTCGGCCACCGCGTCTGCGGTAGGGGGCCGGTCCTCGGGGCGCTTGGCCAGCATGCGCCGCACCAGATCACGCAGTGGTTCTGGAATCGCTGGTGGGAGATCCGGCGCCAGCTCCTCGATGTGGAGGCGCAGGAGCGCGATGGGCGTGTCGGCGTTGAACGGCAGCGTCCCCGTCAACATGCGGTACATGATGACGCCCAGGGCGTAGAGGTCCGCGCGCCCGTCGATGGGGGCGCCGCGGCCCTGCTCCGGTGACAGGTAGCCGATGGTGCCCGCGATGATCGGGCGGTTGGTCTCGAAGACGGCGCTCTGCGTGCGGGAGATCTGCTCCTGCACGAACTTGGCGATGCCGAAGTCGAGGACCTTCACCACCTCACCGCCGCCGTGCTCCCGGTGGAGGTAGATGTTGTCGGACTTCAGGTCGCGGTGGACGATGCCCTGGGCGTGGGCCTCCGACAGGGAGCGAGCGATCGCCGATGCGATGCGGGCGGCCTCCTGCGGGGTCAGGCAGCCGCGGGAGCGGATTCGGCTGGTCAGGGTCTCCCCATCCAGCAGCTCCATGGCCATGTAGAGGCCCTCGGGGGCCTGCCCGAAGTCGTAGAGGACGATGGTGTTCGTGTGGCGGAGGCGGCTGGCGACCTTGGCCTCGCGAACGAATCGCCCCGCGGCCTCCGCATCGCCGGTCAGGCCGGGGTTCAGCACCTTGAGGGCCACCTCGCGGCCCATGCTGAGCTGGCGGGCGCGGTAGACGCTGCCCATGCCGCCCTTGCCGATGCGCGCGAGGACCTCGAAGCGCCCGTCGAAGGTCTGGCCGACGAGCGGGTCCCGGTCGGCCGTGAAGGGGGCTTCGTCGAGGGTGGGGGTCCCGTCGGCGGGGCACGCCAAGGACTCGGTTCGCTGGCTGCACTCGGGGCAAAATCGCATGGCGCCGGCGAGCCTAGCAACGCCCGGCGCGGACCGCAAGCGGCGACTTGGGCTACCGGATCGAGCGAGTCTGCTGGCGACGTCCCCAGCGGCGATGCGGCGATCCCGGACCGGCGGACGGCACACGGTTTCACACCTGCGACCGGTGAGGTACAAATCTCCACACCAGGAGAGCCAGTGCCTTGCTCCCGGCTCGCTCCGTGTGGCAGCTTCGGTGGATGATGGAGGGACCGATGGGAGACACGCGGTGGCGTGAGGCGCTGGATCTGGCAGTCGAGGCAGCGCTTGCGGCGGGGGAGCTGCTCCGGCAGGAGCTGCACCGCCCCGGCGGGCCCCGAGGGGACCGGCACAAGGCACCAGCGGACCGGGAGGCCGAGGACCTGATCCGGGCCGGCCTCACCGAGGCCTTCCCGACGTGGGGCTTCCGCGCCGAGGAGCGCCCCGCGGAGAACCGAACCGGGGCAGCGGGCGCCCCCGTCTGGCTCGTGGACCCCAACGACGGGACGTCTCCGTTTCACGAGTGTGAGCGGGGGTCCGCCGTGTCCATCGGGCTCATCCACGGCGGGCGCCCGGTGCTGGGCGTGGTGTACGCCTACGCTGCCCCCGACGACCGCGGCGACCTGTTCGCCTGGGCCGAGGGGGGGGCGCTCACCCGTAACGGCGCGCAGGTGAGTGGCCCCTTGCCCACCCGCCTCGACGCCTCCCATACGGTGCTCGTGTCCCATCACGCGGACCGCTGCTCCGCTGCCAACGCCGCCACAGTCGCCCCCGCGCGCTTCCGGGCAGTCCCGAGCATTGCCTACCGCCTCGCGTTGGTTGCCGCCGGGGAGGCCGCCGCCGCGACCTCGTTCGGGGGGCCGCAGGACTACGACGTGGCTGGCGGGCACGCGCTGCTCCTCGGCGCCGGCGGCGAGCTGGTGACGGCGAGCGGCATCCCGGTCACCTACGACGACCGCCACACCCACGGGCTCGGGTCCTGCTGCGGCGGCAGCGTGGAGGTGGCGCGGGCACTGGCGCTGCGGGGTGCGCCGCCGACTCACCCGCAGGACCCGCGGGAGCCCTACGGCCTGGCAGGGCCGGTGCGGGGCGACCTGGTGGCCGATGTCGGCGTCCTGTCCCGCGCCCAGGGGTGCCTGCTGGGGCTGGTGGCAGGGGACGCCCTGGGGGGGCTCGTGGAGTTCAAGACTGCGGCGACCATCGCGGCGCTGTGGTCCGAGGGGCCCCGCGACCTCATCGACGGCGGCCACTGGAACACCCTGGGGGGCCAGCCCACCGACGACTCGGAGATGGCGCTGTGTCTGGCGCGGGCGCTCGTGGCGAGCGGGCTCGACGAGGAGGCCATCGCCCGTGCCTACGCCTGGTGGTACCGGTCGCCCCCCTACGACATGGGGGGGACCACGGCCACCGCGCTGGAGCCCGCTGCGCGCGCCTTGGACCGCGGTGCGGCGGTGGCGGACGCCGCCCGGCGCGCCGCGAGCCGCACGAGCCAGGCCAACGGGGCGCTGATGCGCGTGGCGCCCCTCGGGGTGTTCCTGCACGCGGCGACGCCCGACGACGCCATGGACGCGGCGCGGGCCGACGCCGCTCTGACGCATCCCCACCGGGTCTGCCAGGACGCGAACGCCGTCTTCGCCGCGACCCTCGCCTGCGCCGTGCGTGAGGGACGCGACCCCGCCTCGCTCTACCGGTTCGCGACCGACCTGGCGTCCTCGCTGCACCCCGACGTGCAGCAGACGGTGGCTGCGGCGGCTGTGGGGCCACCGGCCGAGTACTACCACCAGATGGGGTGGGTGCGCATCGCGCTCCACAACGCCTTCTGGCAGCTCTTGAGCGCGCCCAGCCTCGAGGAGGGGGTCGTGGACACGGTGCGACGCGGGGGCGACACGGACACCAACGCCGCCATCGCCGGCGCCCTGCTTGGCGCGGTCCATGGGCGGGACGCCGTGCCGGGCCGGTGGCGTGACCGCATCCTGAGCTGCCGACCCATCCGGGGGCTGGCCGGGGTGTCGCAGCCACGCCCGAAGCCGCTCTGGCCCGTCGACCTGATGATGCTGGCGGAGCGCCTGCTGACGTCGGGGCGGCGGGACGCGGAGGGGCGCGCTCAGCGGTGGGTCTCCGCGTGAGGGTGTCGTGGGGCGCTCCCGTGGGGGGGCTCCACTGGGGAGCCTGCCAGGCCCACGGTGTGCACCCCACCGCCGGGTGACCACCGACCGCCGACCGGTGGCCGCGCGCCGTGCGGTCGCCAGCGGCTGACATCTTCTGCAACGCTTTCACCGGTTGGCGTCTCTGAGGGGCGCGCGCCCTGCGCTCCCCTGGAGGACCCATGCAGCTCGACCTGTTCGGAATCTTCGGTGCCGGCCTCCTGACCTACCTGACGCCGTGTGTCCTGCCCGTGATCCCCATCTACCTGTCAGCGCTGCTCGGTGGCGACCTGCGCAACGCCTCCGCCCTCGGGCGGGGCCAGCTCGTCGGGCGCGCCCTGCTGTTCGCGCTCGGCTTCCTGCTGGTGTTCACCGCGCTCGGGCTCGGCGCGTCGAGCCTCGGGGCCGCGCTCGTCGAGCACAAGGCCGCGGTGCAGGCCTTCGGCGCCGCGCTGATCCTCGTCTTTGCCCTGAAGTTCCTGGGGCTGGTGCGCATCCCGCTCCTGGACCGCGTGGTGCGGGGGGACGACCGTCGGATGTCCACGCGGTTCACCGGCGTCAACGCCGTGCTGATGGGCGTCGTGTTCGCCGCGGGCTGGTCTCCCTGCGTGGGCCCGGTCCTCGGCACGGTGCTGACGTACACCGCGTCCAACACGTCGGACCCCCTGACCGGCGCTGGGTGGCTGTTCACGTATGGCCTCGGGTTTGCGCTGCCCCTGGTCGTCACGGCGGCGTTCGCCGAGGCGGGCGTGCGCGCACTGCGTCGCGTGCAGCCCTGGCTGCCGCGCATCGAGAGGGGGATCGGCGTGGCGCTCCTGGTGGTCGCCGGCTCCATGGTGTGGGACCTGGCGCCTGCCCTTCGGGCGGACGAGCCGGTGATGCTGGCGTCGGCGCGCCCGGCGGTGCTGGAGCTCCACTCCTCCAACTGCCCCATCTGCAAGCGGATGCAGCCCCTGGTCGACCGCATCGAGGAGCGCTGCGACGGCGGCATCGACTTCGTGAAGAAGGACGTGTCCCTGGCGGAGAACCGAGCCCTGGTGTCTCAGCACCGGGTCGTCGGCGTGCCGACCTACGTGTTCCTCGACGCGCGGGGAGACGAGGTGGCGCGGCTCGTGGGGCAGCAGACGGAGTCGGCGCTGCTCCAGGCGGTGAGCGTCGCCCGAGGCGAGCAGTGCCCCGGCGTGGGGCCTGTGCCTGAGGGTCCGCTGGCTCTCCCCGAGGCGCCGGTCGCGTGCGGGCTCGGGCCGGGCGTGGTGGAGGAAGGTGGCGCGTGCGGCGATCCGTAGGAGGGCGGTGACCTGAGGCGTCACTGGGCGCAAGCACCAGGGCGCCATGTGGGTCACGCCGGGTAGTCACGAAAGCGCACATGGCGGAAGACCCGCTCCGTTCGGACCCCATCGGGGGTCTCCTCCTGCCGGACGACACGGCGAGTGGTGGCATAGACGCACCGATGTCCGCGCAAGGACAGCTCGGCGACCAGACCCTGGGTGAGCCCCGCTTCTCCCTGTACCCACACGATGTCTCCGTCGGCCAGGGTGGATGACAGCCGCTCGCCAAGGCTGCTCACGAGCGCTCCGACGTCGGGTGCGTCCGGGTCCACGTCTCCCCAGATGGCCTGCACGTCGGCGGGAGCAGACACGAGCTCGGAGACCCGCAGCGCCGAGAGCGCGTCCAGACGCTGATCCTCCGTGGGGGTGTGGTTGAGCAGCACGTGCAGCCGCGTGCGGCGTGACACTTCGTCGGGGACCTCCAGGCCCAAGAGCAGTGGGGTCAGAGTCTCCAGCTCGACGAGCAGGCCGTGGCCGGACCGCGTGAGCCTGTCGGGCTGCGGAACGCCGCCGCTCGTGCCCGCGTGGTCCAGCGCGTTCCGGATGGGCCCGAGGGCGGCGGCCACCCGGCCGAGGCGACGGATGGGGTCGAGGCCCTGGTATGCCTCGGTCACGCGACGCGCAGCGGCTCCACGTGGGGCGACCGCGGGTGGCAGCTCCTGCGGGGGCCTCCCCTCGCGTGGAATGGCGAGGCTCGACAGCAGCCCGAACACGCGATCCAGGTCAAGCCGAGAGAGGGCCAGGGTTGCGTCGGAAGCGGTCAGCCAGTCTCCGAGCAGGTCCACTGCCGTCTCCCGGAGGAATGTGTACCCCTGCATGTGGAGCCCACGGTCCAGGGTCCAGGCGACCAGCCGGAGCTGAGCGCGGCGGCGAGCGTGGAGTGTGTCGTCCGACGGAACGAGCGGAGCGATGTCGTCCACCAAGGCTCCGATGAGCGGCGCCAGCGGAGCGAACGCCGCATGGGCTGAAGTGGACGTCGACGCAGCGCGCAGGGCGTCCACGGCTGCTCGGGCTCTCTCGGGCACCAACGGAAGGCTCGGATCGACGATGGCCGCCGCGAGCTGCTCCATGGGCCGCGCCAGCGCGCTGAGGGCGCTGGGCGTGCCCCGGCCGAGCGCCCTGCCCGCCGACCGCGCTGCGCGCTGGACGACCCCAGCGAGGACTCGGTAGTCGCCTCGCTCCCGCGCGTGGGCCAGCGCGCCGGTCCACTCCTGCAGCACGAGCACCGGGGAGAGGTCGAACACCGGAGTGACGGCCACGCCGTCCTCGGTCCGCGTGGCGTCGAAGGCGCCATAGACGACCTCGCGCAAGCCGATACCTCTGGCGCGCGTCAGGTACCCAAGGGCGCTGACCATGAGCACGGGGGATGACCTGAAGCCGTAAGTCACGTCCAGGACGACCTCGTCGCCCTCTGACGCGAGATCGAGCAGGGTCGAGAAGATCGCCCAGAGCTCGTCCTCCGTGGCGCCGTTGGGGATGTCCACGGGGTGGATCGTCAAACCGGAGAGGTTGAGCGCGAGCAGGTCCCCTTCGAGGAGCGGCCAGGAGTTCCTCCGAGCGGCGCTCGTGAGCAGTGGGTGGACCACGACGCCCCCCGCGGAGGCATCGAGCGCGATGCGCCGGGCCGTCGCGACGACCGCGAGCCGGTCCTCAGGGATGGACGCCGCCGGGCCGGCGTGCCCGGGCTGCTCGTACCGCGCCAACTGGTACGTTCGGGTCCCGGTGCTCGGGTTGTGGCTCCCGACGCCGATGAAGCTCACGATGCGTGTCGCCATGTCAGTCACTCTCCCGGCGGTGCGGACGCGGGTCCGCCAGTTGATGGTCGCCGACCTCACGCGGTGCTTGCTCCCCATGGCGCACCAGGGCGTGGTGCCTGGCATCGTGCGTCATCGGCAGCGGGCGCTCGGGCGGCTCCTCGCGCAGGCTCCGGGGTCACCCGCCGCAGGCGCGACCCAGCGCGCCGAGCACCGAGAGGAACAGGAGCACACCGATGATGAAGCCACAGCCTTGCCCTGCGCACCCGAACCCTGCCGCGATCCCCTTGAAGAGTCCCATTCCGCCTCCTCCGCGCTGCCTGCATGGAAGAGAGCGGGACCGGCCGCCGCTCTGACGCAAGTTTCGGCGGAAGTTTGGATGGGGGCCCCGTGCCTGTCAAACGGACCTCGATGGTGAGGACGAGACGCCGGGGAAGCAGGACGGCGCCTTCACGCCGAACCATCGCGGGCCGTCGGGTGCAGGCGCTGGTCACACGGCTCACGCGGCCCGGTCGAGCGTGCGACGGAGCGCGGCGGTGATCAGCGCCTCGGCGCTCGCACCTGCACCCACGTGGGTGCGGGCGGCGGCCAGGGCCTGGCGCGACTCGGTCTCGCTGAAGCCGAGGCCCCGCAGGGCGGCGAAGGCGTCGGAGCTGGCGTCCACGTCGGCGGGTCTCGGGGCCTCTCCGTAGGGGGTGCCGTCCGCGTGGGAGAAGCGGAGGGTGGCGTCGGCGCTGCGCTCGATGACAAGGAATCCGCGGTGGAGGGCGTCGTGGTGGGCGGCGCAGAGGACCGTGAGGTTGCCGTGGGCGTGGTTGCCGCCCTCGCTGCGCGGCCGGAGGTGGTGCACCTCCAGCCAGACGTGGTTCTTGAACCCTGGCACCTGTCACGTGCCGCTGTCGCGCCGGATGACGGCCAGCCGGGTCCTCGACGGGCCCGGCCGCGTGGAGCGTCCGTGACCCACGTGGGTGGGGGCGGCGTGCGCCCTGGGAACGTCTGCAGCATGGACGGCCCGGTCCGGGACGTCGCCGGCGTGCTGCTCGGCTGGCGGTGCGGGGGGAATTGCGCCATCTCCACATGGCTCAGGCGACGGCTGCAGCGCGACGTCGCGGCAGGCGTCGTGGTCCCGGAGAGTCTGCGCGTCGCACAGGGCGGGCTCGCCCACCTCGGGGGGCAGTTCCACCGAGTCTCCACCCACGTGCTGCCACGTCCGGCCGCAGTCGTCGCAGGGGGTCAGCAGGACCTGGTAGGGGGCCGTGGCCGGCGTGGATGCGCCCGCCAGGGAGCGTCGACACAGCTCCACGAAGGCGTCCTCTTTGGAGAGTGAGTCCGCGGTCGCCCTGCGAGTCCGCACCATGGCGTGCTTGAACAGCGCCCAGCACTCGGAGGAGACCTCGACGCGGATGATGCGTCGCATCAAGTGGGGGTCCGGCGGGTCTCCTGGCCTGTCGCCGGGCACCAGGCCGCTGACCGCCTGCTCCAGCTCGCGCACCGTCCTGTGGGTGCCCATCCGCCATGACGAATCCAGCTCACGCGGCCTGCCTCGTCGGCGGTTGCCGGTCGGTCTTTGGGTCGATCTTGAAGGTGCGCGTGAGCGCGGGGCGTAGTGCGCGCCACGCGTACCCGAGTCGGTCGGATTGTGCGAGCCCTCTCACGGGGGCAATCGAAATGCAACCACTTGCCGCCGCGGGACTTTTCGCCAGGGGTGCCCGCCGCAGAGGGCGGTGCGCTGCCACCGCGGCTGCCGGGGGAGGTCCTCGGGACTCGGCGAGGGGAGCCGGAGTACGCGCTGGAGGGGCGGCTCGGTCGGCGGGCTCGACGCGGGCCCCGCCCGGGAGGCGCCGTCGTGAGACGCCTGGCCGGGTCCTCCGACGCTCGGAGACGGCGCCTGCACCTGGCCGGTACGCCGGGTGTCGTGTCGCCTCTTGGGGCCGCGAGCTCACGCGGCGCGGTCGAGCGAGCGGAGCCGGAGCGCGGCGGTGATCAGCGCCTCGGCGCTGGCGCCTGCACCCACGTGGGTGCGGGCGGCCGCCAGCGCCTGGCGTGACTCGGTCTCGCTGAAGCCGAGACCTCTCAGCGCGGCGAAGGCGTCGGCGCTGGAGTCCACGTCGACGGGTCTCGGGGCCTCGCCGTAGGGGGTGCCGTCTGCGTGGAAGAAGCGGAGGTTGGCGTTGGCGCTGCCTTCGATGACGAGGAATCCGTGGTGGAGCGCCGCGTGGTGGGTGCCGCACAGGACCAGGAGGTTCCAGTGGGCATGGCTCCCGCCCTCGCTGCGCGGCCGGAGGTGGTGCACCTCCAGCCAGACGTGGTTCCTGCACCCCGGCACCTGGCACTTGCCGTTGTCTCGGCGGATGACGTCCCGCCGCGACTTCCCGCGGACCGTCCGCGCCGTGCGCCCGTGACCCACGTGGGTGTGGGTGGTGGCCCCCTGAGCCCTGGAACCGCTCGACGAATCGACGGTCGGGCCGGACATGGCGCCGGAACACTCCCCGGCTGGTCCCGTGTGGGTCAGGGTGCCGTCGGCTGCGGCAGGCGGCGGCGAGACCACCTCAGCGCTGGCTCTTTCATCGTGAACCCCGAGGATCTGCGCGTCGCACAGGGCGCGCTCGCCCACCTCGGGGGGCAGCTCCACGGACTCTCCGCCCGCGTCCTGCCAAGTCCGCCCGCAGTCCTCGCAGAGGGTCAGCAGGACCTGGTAGGGAGCGGTGTCGGACGTTGAGGTGCTCGTCAGGGAGCGCCGACACAATTCTAGAAAGGCCTCCTCCTCCGAGAGTGGGTCCGGGGCGGCCCGGCGAATCCGCGCCATGGCGTCTTTGAACAGCGCCCAGCACTCGGGGGAGACATCGAGGCGGATGATGCGCCGCATCA
>BTVJ01000085.1:0-33020 GCA_045863395.1 Myxococcales bacterium | reverse complement strand
CCGCCGGTGTCACCACCGCCGCCACCGCCGCCACCGCCGCCGACGTCGTCGCCGCCGCTGGTCATGCACATGCCGTCCGTGCAGGTCTCGCCCTTCTCGCAGTCACCGCAGGTGCCGCCGCAGCCGTCATCTCCGCACTCGAGGCCCGTGCACATCGGTACGCAGGGCTCCTCCTCGCAGAGGCCGGCGTTGCAGGTCTCGCCCGCACCGCACTCGCCGCAGGAGCCGCCGCAGCCGTCGTCGCCGCACTCCAGACCGGCGCAGTCCGGCGCACAGACCTCCTCCTCGCAGAGGCCCGCGTTGCAGGTCTCGCCCGTGGCGCAGTCGCCGCAGGAGCCGCCGCAGCCGTCGTCGCCGCACTCCAGGCCCGCGCAGTCCGGCACGCAGATGTCCTCCTCGCAGAGGCCCGCGTTGCAGGTCTCGCCCTCGCTGCAGGTCCCGCAGGAGCCGCCGCAGCCGTCCGCGCCGCACTCCTTGCCCGTGCAGTCCTTCTGGCAGGCGCCGCCGAGGCACGCGCCGACCTGGGCCGCGCATTTCTCCAGCGCACAGGCCTGCATGTCGGGCGCCGTCGCGCAGTTGGTCTGGACGCAGGTCATCAGCGCCTGGAACAGCCCGGCCTCCGCTGCGTCGGTCGGCGCGCAACCGGCCGCGCAGGCCATGTCGGGCACCGCGCACTCGCCGACGCAGTCCACGGCCTCGGAACAGGTCGCCGTCCCACCGCCGCCACCGCACTCCGCCTCGTAGTCGGAGCAGCAGTCGCCGAAGCCCACGCAGTCCGCGTCGCAGTAGCAGGACCCGTCCGTGGACTGGCCGCCGCACACGCCCGCACAGGACCCGGTGCCACCGCCGCCGCCGCACTCCGCCTCGTAGTCCGAGCAGCAGTCACCGTACTGGACGCACTCCGCGTCGCAGTAGCAAGACCCGTCCGGGGCCTGGCCGCCGCACGCGCCAGCGCAGGACCCGGTGCCGCCACCGCCACCGCACTCCGCCTCGTAGTCCGCGCAGCAGTCGCCGAAGCCCACGCAGTCCGCGTCGCAGTAGCAGGACCCGTCCGGGGCCTGGCCGCCGCACGCCCCCGCGCAAGAGCCCGCGCCGCCGCCGCCACACGCGTCCTGGTAGTCCGCGCAGCAGTCGCCGAAGCTCACGCACGAGGTGTCGCACCAGCAGCCATCGGGAGCCTGGGCCCCGCAGATGCCGACGCACGACGAGCCGGTCACGCACTTGCCCGCAGAGCAGGTCAGCCCTGCGCCGCAGGTGCCGCACGACACGCCGCACCCGTCGTCGCCGCACTCCTTGCCGGTGCAGGAGCAGGCGGCGCAGGCGCCGTTGTCGCAGAAGCTGCCCGCGGCGCACGAACCGCAAGCGCCGCCGCAGCCGTCGTCACCGCAGGTGGCGCCACCGCACGTCGGGACGCAGAGCCCCTCGCAGCCGCCGCCGCAGTCCGTCCCACACTCGTTCACGCAGATGCTGTCCCACGCCGTGTTGCAGCAGTAGGAGTCCATGGCGCACACGCAGGCCTCGCAGCCGCAGCCGCCGCAGCCCGGCGTCTCCTTGGGCGTACAGTCCGCCGTCACGGCGACGCACTGACCGCTGGCGTTGCAGGCCTGGCCGCCGGTGCAGGTGCCGCAGGCGTTGCCGCAGCCATCGCCGCCGCAGGTCTTGCCCGCGCAGCTACACGCCATGCACTGGCCGGCGCCATCACAGTAATTGCCCTCGGCGCAGGAGCCGCAGGAGCCACCGCAGCCGTCGTCACCGCAGGTCTTCCCGCCGCAGCTCGGCACGCACGGCGTGCACTGCGTCGGGTAGTTGGCGGCGCACGCGTCGCAGACGTTGTCGCAGCAGTCGCCGAAGCCGAAGCAGCCGGAGTCGCAGTAGCACCCCTCCGGCGACTGACCGCCGCAGGAGCCGGTGCACCCGGCGGCTTCGACGCACGTGTAGGTGTTCGTGTCGCAGAGCTGTCCGCCGGAGCAGGTCCCGCAGCTCCCGAAGCACCCGTCGCTGCCGCATGCCTTCCCGGTGCAGTCCGGGGTGCAGGAGATTCCAGAGCACTGCTGCGGGTTGGTCCCGCTCGGGTCCGGTGCGCCCTCCGGTGTGCAGTCGTAATAGCCACCGCTGGCGCTCCACCCGCACAGCGCGCCGCCAGCGGCGCAGTCGATGCCACAGAGCACGTTGTTCTCACACCAGACGACCTTGCCCGGCTCCAGGCAACACCCCTCGTAGGTGGCGCCCGAACAGTCGTTCGCGATCTGCGTGCCGGCGCTACACTGCGCGGACGCCGTGGCCCCGCCGGCGACGAGCGTCGCGCCGAACAGGACCAACATGAGCAACTTCTTCATCATGAACCTCCGTCCACCGTCCAAAGAATACCCGGGCATGGGGCGCCCGGAACCGATGCTCCCGCATCACACGTCGCGTCGGCCGCCGGAGCGACCACACACCACCCGCGGGAATCCCACGACGCGAAACCCTATGGCGCCACGTTGGAGCGCCCTCGTCAAGTTCCTTGCACCCTACGGCTTCTCAGGGGTGCAGGATACCGGGGGCCGCCGCGCGCTCGCGGCGGAACAATCCTTCCGCCACAAAGGATGCCCCCACATCCAGCCGACTCCTCACAGCCGCGCCAGGATGGCGTTCGACATGGCCGTGCAGCTCGCCCTGCCGCCCAGGTCCGGCGTCACCGTGCCCGCGACGAACACCTGCCGCACGGCATCCCCGATGCGGGCGGCCGCGTCGCCCTCGCCCAGGTGCCGCAGCATCGAGAGGGTCGGCGTCAGAAACACGAGCGGGTCCCCCACGTCGCGCCGGCGCCCATCGCTCGCCCCGACGCCATGGAGCACCTCGTAGACGCGGAGCGCCGGGTCTTCGCCGCGACACACCCCGTAGGCGGCCGCGATGCCGCCGACCAGCCCCGCGCCCAGATCGCTCAAGATGTCCCCGAACAGGTTGGGCAGCAGCAGCACGTCGAAGCGGTGCGGGCGAAGCACGAGCTGCATGGCCGCATTGTCGGCGATGATCGTCTCGAAGCCGATGTCCGGGTACTCGGCGGCAACCCGGCGCCCGCTCTCCATGAACAGCCCGTCCGAGCGCTTCAGGATGTTTGCCTTGTGGACCAGCGTGACCCGCTTGCGCCCTCGCAGCCGCGCGTACTCGAACGCGAACCGCGCCACCCGAGTGGACGCCCGCTCCGTGATCACGCGCAGGCTCTGGACGACCCCGGGGACCACCTCGTGCTCGATGCCGGAGTACACGTCCTCGGTGAGCTCGCGGATCATGAGCAGATCCAGGTCATGGAACCGCGACGGCAACCCTGGCACGTTGCGCACGGGCCGCACCGAGGCGAACAGGCCCAGCTCCCGCCGAAACGTCTGGTTGGGGCTCATGGACGTAGGCCCCTCAGGGGCGAAGAGCAGGCCCTTCAGCGCGATCTTGTTCCTGCGGATGGACTCGATGACGCGCCCAGGCACGGCCGGCTCCCCCGCCTCTACGGCGGCGGCCCCCGCGATCTGCTCGTCCCACTCGACGTCGACGCCGGCCGCCTCCACGATGCGCTTGATGTGTGGCGCCACGTCGGCCCCGGGGCCGTCACCCGGGATCAGGGTCACGCGATGTGCCATGTCACACCACCTCCAGCGCGGCGATCACGGCGTCCGTGTACTCGCGCGTCGTCGCCTTGCCCCCAAGATCGGCGGTCACGGTCTCCCGCCGCGCAATCACGTGGCGAATCGCCCGCTCCAGCCGCCGCCCCGGCTCCCGCCACCCCATGTGCTTGAGCATGAGCACCGCGCTCAGCATCAAGGCCGTCGGGTTGGCCACCCCCTTGCCGGCGATGTCCGGCGCGCTGCCGTGCACGGCCTCGAACACCGCGTACTTCTCGCCGATGTTGGCTCCGGGCACGACGCCCAGCCCCCCGACGAGCCCCGCGCACAGATCGCTGAGCACGTCGCCGTAGAGGTTCTCCATGACCAGGCAGTCGTAGGCGCTGGGGTCGAGGGCCAGGTTCATGAAGGCGTCGTCGATGGACACATCCTGGGTCTCGACGAAGGGGTAGTCATCAGCCACGTCGAGCGCCGTCCGACGGAACAGGCCGTCCGAGAGCTTCATGATCGACGCCTTGTGCACGATGGCCACGCGCCGCCGCCCCTCGTTCCGGGCATACTCGTAGGCATACCGCGCAATGCGCCGGGAGGCCCGCTCGGTGATCACCTTGAGGGACTCGACGACGCCCTCGGTGACCACGTGCTCGAGGCCGCTGTAGAGTCCCTCGGTGTTCTCGCGAAAGACCACCAGGTCCACCCCGGTGTAGGGGGTGTCGACCCCCGCCATGCTCTGCACCGGCCGCAGGCTCACGTAGAGGTCGAGCTCCTTGCGCAGCGCCACGTTGACGCTGGTGAAGCCCTTGCCGACCGGCGTCGTGATCGGGCCCTTGAGCGCGACCCGGTGCGTGCGCACCGCCTCGGTCACAGCAGGAGGCAGCGGCGTCCCGTGCCTCTCCACGGCGCCCGCCCCGGCCTCCACGGGCACCCAGCGGATTCCCAGCGCCAGCGCGTCCACGGCGCGGACGGTCGCCTCCGAGACCTCTGGTCCGATGCCGTCACCGGGGATCAGCACCACATGATGGCTCATCGTTTCCCTGTCCTTCGGCAATCAGCCGAGCATCCGAGCATCCGAGGAGCCCGTCGGGAGGCCCGCATCACGAGCCGACGCACACGCCCCTCTCACAGGTCGCTCCTTCGGGGCACCCGTGGGCGCACCCGAGCCAGCCCTGGCACTTGTATGCGACAGGCGGCTGGCAGTACCCGTCCACGCAGAACAGCCCCACGGGGCAGGAGTCCTCGAGGCCGGGTTTCTTGGTGCACTTCTCAGTGCAGTACCCGAGCTTGGGCCCACAGAGCAGGCCGCCCGCGCAGTCGTAGTCGTACTTGCACGGCTCGCAGCGGCCCGACGCCCCCGTGTTGCAGACCTGGCGGTGCTTGTTGGCGACGAAGGGCAGGCACACACCGCCCTCGCAGCTCTGGTCGCCCGGGCAGCCACCGGGCCCCTCGCAGGAGCGAAAGCAGCTCCGCTCCTTGTCGATCTTCGAGGTTCGGCACACGTTTCCGGCCTGGCAGTCGCCGTCCTCGGCGCATGGGCTGCACGGCTCCCCGCCACCCCGGCAGGCGCCATAGTCCGGCTGACAGGCGAACTCGTCGGTCCGCGAGCCGTAGGGGCGGCAGTTGGAGCCCGCTGGGCACTGGTTCTTGCTGAGCAGGCAGGTGAGGGCGCAATAGGTAGCGCCGCTCTTGTCAGGGATGCAGCGCGCATCCGCGCCGCAGTCGTCTGGCGAGGTGCAGGGCTGGCACCACACCGCCCCCGCCGACGGGGCCACGTCGGCGCCCGTGGTGACGTCGACGACGGCAGGCGCGTCCGGTGCGCCCTTGCCCGCGTCGACCACGCTCCCAGCGTCGCCGGTGCTCCCACCCCCGTCGCACCCCCACGTCACCACTAGGATGGCGAGCGCCACTGCTGCCCGTGCCATGAGCCTCTCCCTGGGTACAATTGGGCTCGGTCGGGCGCGGAGCATAGCGGCACACACCCACAGGCGCAACCCCCGCCTCTCGCCCTCGGTGCGGCCCCCCGTTGATCCCGCTGCGTTCCGTGGAGTATGGACGTATACCGCCTGCATCGACCGACACCTGGACAACCGCGGCGGGCGTGACGTTCTAGCATTTCCCCGCCAGGGAGCACCTCATGAGAAGCCTGTCCACGCTCGTGCTCCTCTCGATGGCGCTGGCCGCGTGCGGGGGTGACGGCGCGGAGCCCTCCGACTCCGGGGTCGATGCGCTGATCGACGGGGCCGAGGGTGACACCTCCGTCGGGGACGGCTCCCCCGGCGGGGACGATGCGAGCCCATCGGACACGCCGACCGAAGGGGACGACACGGACGGCGATGGAGCCATCGACCAGGACGCGGGCGAGGATGCCACGGCGGACGCCACGGCGGACGCCCCCGATGCCGTCGAGGACCAGTGGGCGCCGGGCGACGGCGGCCCGTCCCCCTGCGAGGGCGACGCGAGCTGCGACGACGGAGACCCCTGCACGTCTGATCGCTGCGACGCCGGGAGCTGCGCCCACGACCCGATGATCTGTGACGACGACGACCCATGCACCGCAGACCTCTGCTCGATCCCGGTCGGGTGCTCGCACCCGCCCCTGGACTGCGGGGACGATGACGCCTGCACCGACGAGCACTGCGCCCCTCCTGTGGGGTGCTCCTACGGCCCGGTGGCCTGTGACGACGGCGACCCATGCACTGTGGACGCCTGCAACGCCAACATCGGGTGCTTCCAGGTGCCGCTGGGCTGTGACGACGGTGACGGGTGCACGACGGACACCTGCGATGGGGGAGCGTGCGCGCACACGCCGAGCGGGGTCCCGGGCTGCTGCTCCAGCGACGCGGACTGCATCGACGCGGATCCCTGCACCCAGAGCACGTGCGCGGGCGGCGCCTGCGTCGCCGAGCCCACGTATTGCGGCGACCTCGACCTGTGCACGGTCGACTGGTGCGAGCCACACCTCGGATGCGCCCACGCCCCAGACCCCTGCGACGATGACGATGCCTGCACCGCGGACACGTGCCACCCCGTCACCGGCTGCGCCCACCTGGCTCTGGGCTGCGACGACGGCGATGCCTGCACCGCCGACTCCTGCTCCATGACCGCGGGGTGCGCCCATGAGGCGCTGCCCTGCGACGACGGCAACCCCTGCACGACGGACGGGTGCAGCCCGGCGACCGGTCTGTGCACCTTCGGAGACGGGAGCTGCGACGACGGCGATCCGTGCACGCTCGACCAGTGCACACCCGGAGGCTGCGCCCACCTGGAGATCGATGACCCGACGTGCTGCGTCGCGGACGCGGACTGCGACGACGGTGACCCATGCACGACCAGCTCCTGCGTGGCCAACACGTGCGAGCAGTCACCGGTCCCGGGTCCCCCATGCTGCGCCGTGCACCCGCTCCTCCTGGCGACCTTCGGAGCGCTGGACATGGCCGGGTTCACCGTCGACGTCGACGAGGCTCCGGGCGACGGGGTGACGTGGGCGCCGTCGACGGAGCACGCGGTGTCGCCCTCGGCGAGCCTGCGCCTGGGGGACCCGGTCACCGGCACCTACGAGACGGGCGAGCGGGTGGTCGTCACCGCCGTGTCCCCGGAGGTCGCCCTGCCCCACGTCGCAGCGACGCTCGACCTCCAGGTGCGGCTCGACACGGAGTTCACCGCGGGCACGGGCACCTTGGACAGGGACGTGCTGATGGTCCTTGTGCGCGACGCAGGCGGAACCGAGACCCTGGTGTGGTCGAGCGCCGAGGCGCCGGAGCCCTGGTGGCTGGAGCACGCCGACGGCTCTCCTGCCCCAGGCTGGGCGCCGTTGGGGCCCTTGTCCCTGTCGCTGTGGGCGGAACAGTCGATCCGGATCCTGCTGCGCTTCGATTCGATGGACGGAGAGGACAACGCCCACCCCGGCGTATGGGTTGATGATCTGACGATCACGGCGCCCTGCCCGCCCGGCGATTGACGAGCGCCGGGTGAGGCGCTAGGCTCTCGCGCCGCTTCATAGTCGGGTGCGCCCCCTGTCCAGGTCGGCGGACGCGCCATGACGGCCGACCGGAGCCGCTGCGTCCCGTCAGGAATGCACGACGGGTGGCTCACGTTGTCTCGGCGGCCAACCCGTGGCCACCCCACGTAGGAGGATTCACACATGTCATCGAAGTTCCTGGGAGTCGCGCTCCTCGTCGCCCTGTGCGGGGCGCCGCTCGGCGCGAGCGCCCAAGCACCGGAGCCCGCGCGCCCGGCCACCGACGCGGAGCGCACCGCCCGCATGCAGGAGGAGCGAGAACGCCGTGCCGCGGCGGCTGCGGAGCGGGGCATCAAGCCCAGCCCCACTCCGGCGGACCTGAGCCCGGAGGCCCGGGAGCGCCTCCTGCGCGAGCGCCGCGCCCGCGCGGCGAACCTGACCGGTGAGCGAGCCGAGCGCCTCCGCGCCATCGGCGCGCGTGAGACCGCCCTGGCCGGTCGCAACCTTCGGCCGGTGTCACCCGAGCTGGAGCAGAGCCGCATGGAGCTGCGCCTGGCCAGCCTCCAGAACGCCCACAACCGGCGCGTCGCCCAGCTCCGTCGCATCCGGGCCCTGGCCGAGCAGGCCAAGGACGCCGCGGCGGTGGCCCGGGCAGACAGCCTGCTCACCAAGGAGCAGACGCTCTATGACACCCAGGTCACCGCTGTGAAGGACAGGAAGGACGGCGCTGCGCTCCGACCTCCCGTCCGTCCCGGCCTCCGCGTGGAGGGGCGGCCGGTGGCGGAGCGCCCGCTCCCAGCGCGGCCAGTTCCTGCCCGCCCCACGCCGCAGCGCCCCGAGGGCGCGGCCGGAGGTGAGCGATGAGAGCGCTGATGCGGTTGTTGGTCCTGGCGCTGGCCCTCGGCCTCGTCGGGTGCAAGAAGGACGAGAAGCCTGCGAAGCCCGCTGAGCCGGCCGCCGAGGAGCAGGAGGCCGCCGAGTCCCCCGAGCCGGCACCACCGTCCCCGGAGGCCCGTCCTGCTCGCCCCGCGGAGCCCGCCATCAAGGTGCTCTCCGTGGAGGAGCACGCGGAGGAGGTCGCCAAGCAGATCACCGAGGAGAACTACCTGGACGAGCTCGCCAAACTAGAGGATCAGATCGGTCGGCGCGTGGAGCGCTCCGCCGTGGTTCCCCCGGTCGAGCCGCCCTCCCGCGATCCGGCGACGGACCGCCCCGCGCGCCCCGCCCCCTGACGACGCCGGGTCTGCCGCTCTCCCTGTGGGGTGCGCTCCCCGGGACCACGGACCGCGCCTCACCGGCGCGGGGCCGCCCCGTTTTTTGGAGCCCCTCCCGCCGGCCTGTGTGATATCCTCTGGCTCCTCCCGATCGTTGCTGGGCGCCCGGCTGCATCTGAGCACCGCCGCTGACCACGGGGGGAAGGAGCTGCGTGTGGCTGGTGCGGACTCTGCGGACAATCCTCCCAAGGCGTACCTCTTCCTCCAGGACGGGGAGCGCTACTTCCGATTCTTCTTCACGAAGCCTCGCGTTCTGCTTGGCCGCGCCGAGGACAACGACATCGTGATCCGCGACGAGGCGATCCTCCCTCGCCACGCAGAGGTGTTCCTCGCCGGCCCCGAGTACCAGCTCGTCGCAGTCGCGGGGAGCTATACGGAGCTCAACGACGAGAAGGTCGAGGGGGTCAAGACGCTGCGCAACGGCGACGAGATCCGCCTCGGCCCGATCCACCTGCTCTACGCGGAGGAGCACCGGACCTCGGAGACCGCCCTCAACCTGATCATCCAGCGGGAAGGTGACATCCCGTTCGGGGTCACCATCAACAAGCCCATGGTGCGGGTTGGGCGGCGGCACGGGGACGTGCTCATCGACGACGACAAGATCTCCGACACCCACCTGCTCATCGAGAACTTCTGTGAGCATGGCGTCTTCGCCCTGGACATGCGCAGCGAGCGTGGGACACTGCTCAACGGCCAGCCCCTGGATGCGCGGCGCCGCATCGATGACGGGGACACCATCGACATTGGCACGACGCACATCCTGGTGCGGATCAGACGTGCAGGAGAGGCGCGCGCGCGGCGACCCGCCACCCAGCCTGGACCCGAGCGGACCGTCCCCGCCGGCGGTGGGTCGGAGAGGGCGCCGGGCGCGGCCCCGGAGAGGATCTCCAGCCGCCTGCCGGAGCGCCCACCGGAGCGCGTGCCGGAGCGACCGACGGCTGGTGTGTCTCGGCCAGTCGTACCAGCCCCGCCCCTCCCCGCGTCGCGGCCAGAGCCGTCCTTCGCGATTCACGCCCCTGACGCTCCACTCGCTGAGCCGCTTGCGACTGGCCGAGCGCGCCTCCGACGCTCGCCGGACGCGGCACCCGAGCCCGCGCCCGTCGACCGTGCGACCCGCGCATCAGATAGACCGGTGCGGGTACCGGAGCGCTCGGAGCCGGAGCCGTCCGTGGTCGCCGAGGCGTCCGACGGACGGGTGCGCAACACTCTGCGCATGCCGCTGTCGCCCGGGGATCTTGTCCCGGCGGCGCCGTGGCAGGGGCGGTCGGAGTCGCACCACCCAGCACAGAGCGTCGTGAGCATCGATGGCCCGGTGCGCTCTTCGCCCGAGCCCCTTCAGCGTCCCCCGAGGCGCGCGTCCGCTCCCGCCCCGAGCGAGCGCCCACCTCAGCGCCAGAGCTCCAGGGAGTCGATGGCGGAGCCTCAGCAGCGCGTGTCCCGCGCCGATGATGCGCACTACCACTACCTGCCGGGTGGGGCGGCTCGGGACGCCGGCAGTGATCCATCGCCTCGCCGACGGGAACGACCGGAGGGGGACGGCCCGACGCAGCGGGAGTACATCCCTGACCCGGCGCCTCCCCGTCGCCGTGAGGATCGTGGCGCCAACCAGGCGTTCAAGGAGGGGATGACCATCGCCTTTCCCAACGCGGACGCCGCGATGGTCGATGACGGCACGGACGAGGATGGGACCGGGAGGTACTACCATCCGGGGTCGTCGCGGCGCAGGTGACGCCGACGCGCTGGCGGGAGCCGCGGTGCCGGCCCTGGGCCCGGCGAGAGCACTACTTCTTGCGGCGGCCCTTGCGACCCTTGGCGTCCGCGTCCTCCCCCTCCGCCGGCTCCTCGTGCTCCGACGCGACGGCCTCGTCGGGGACCGCCCCCTCAGAGACCACCTCTTCGCTGGCCTCTGCGCCCTCCAGGGCGGCCGTGTCGGCAACCGGCGCCGCGGGCTCCTCCGTCGGCGCAGCCGGCCCGGGCGCCGGCGCAGCCGAGGACCCAGTGGACAAGCTCCGCAGCCGGGCCACGACTCCTTCGACGCGGGTCTCCATCCCGGACAGAGCCGTGGCCAGAGCCGCCACCTCCTGCTCATCGTAGGACGGCTTCTCCGAGAGGGTCGCACTCTTCAGCGCCTCTCGAAGGATGTACCGGGCCGAGTAGTAGTCGAACCGCTGCTCCAGCGCGCGCGTGATGTCCTCGTGGGATACCATCCAGACCCCTCCAGTGGGCGGAAAGTAAATAAATTCAAGAAGTTGTATTGAACTTCCAGCGAGCTTGGCAGCGATTATAGCAGGATGCTCCTCCTTGGCAACTGGCCGGGCGAGGGGCACCGTGGATCACCCGGGCGGCGCTGCGTAACGGGAACCCGGTCGGCCTGGTTGCGCACGCCAGCGCCGTTGTCTACAATCGAAGCGTCGTACGCCAGGGAGCACGCCCATGAATCGCCTCCGCAACGCCTTGATGGCCACGGCCCTCGCGTGGTCCATCGCTGTCCCCGCCTGCTCGTCGGATGAGGTCGGCGGCGGAAATCCCTTCGATGACGCCAGCATCAATGCGGGCGGACAGCCCCAGGGGGGGGGGCAGACGACGGGCGACGAGGACGCCACCGTCGGCCCGGTCGGAGGCAATCCCCAAGGCCAGAAGCCGGACGTCAAGGGCGGCCAGTCCGGTCCAGACGCTCCCCTCCCCTCCTTCGACAAGCTGGAGATCATCTTCCTCCACGACAGCAGCACGCCCATGGCGCTCCACGTCAACGAGGAGCGCACCGTCATCGTCAAGGTCATCGACTATGGCACTGGCGGCGCGGCGGAGAACGTGCTCCTCAACTGGGAGATCATCGACGCGGTCGGCGCTGGCGCCCCAGGGGACGCTGAGCTCTCAGCGGACGCGACCTTCACCGATCACAACGGGCTCGCACAGATCGTCTTTCGGGCCAACCTGACCTCGGACGTCCTCTACACCCTGGAGGTCACTGCCGACAACGCCGAGCCAGTCACGGCCCAGGTCGGGGTGGGCAACTTCCCGACGGGCAACCTGCGGATCACGCTGAAGTACCAGGGCGGAATCGAGATCAACACGATCTCGGTGCGCCTGATGCCTGGCAGCTTCCTGTGCGGCGCCTTCAAGGCGACCCAGCCACCCGTGACCACGCTCGGCGAGAAGACGGTGATCAACGTCAACGCCAAGCCGCAGTTCGACGGCCTGGAGGGAGGCAAGACGTATACGGTCATCGCGACGGCCAAGGGTCCGCTGGCGAACCTGGCGGCGGCCGGTTGCCGTGACGGGATCTACGTCCCCGTCGCCGAGACGGCCGAGGCGACCCTGGACCTCTACATGCTGGTGCTCAACCCGGCCGGCACCTACGACCTGGACAACATCTTCGACTTCACGGGGGCGATCCCGGGGCAGCTCGGAGAGATCGTCGATGCGCTGACGCAGCTCTTCTACGATCCGGGCGCGTTCCTCATCAATCAGATCAAGAACCTGGTGAAGCAGTACCTGGGCGGCCTGCTCACCGACGCCATCTTCGGCCTCTTCGGCAACGCGCTGGCCGATCTCGTGACGGACTGGGTCCTCAACGACGCCCCCGAGTGGGTGCAGGACATCTTCACCGTCGGACAGGACCTGCTGCAGATCGTCAAGCGGCTGGAGCTGACTGGCATCCTCAAGATCTCCAAGCTGTCGAGCGACTACTACGTCCAGGGGACCATCAACTACACCGGCATCGTCCTCACCTGGAAGCTGGGCTGCGACAAGAACGCCCCCGACTACGAGGACTGCGGCAAGATGCCCTTCACCATGGACCAGTTCAACAACAACGGCAGCTTCCCGATGGACCTGCTGGGCGGGCAGTGGACGGGCAACATCGTCAGCTTCGACACGCTGTCGGTCTCTCCCCATGAGCTGGCGTTGAACTACGGCAAGCTCATCTTGTTCGTGCTGCAGAAGGTCATCCTCAAGTACCTGACTGGCAAAGACACCCTGGTAGACGCCGCGGTGGCCATCGTCGGCTGCGACGGCATCGCCAAGTCGCTGGACAAGTGGGTCGACTACGCCGACACGTACAAGGCCTGCAAGTCTACGGTGACGTTGCTCGTGGCGCCGGTCCAGAGCTACCTGGAGGGTCTGGCGACGCCCTCCTTTGCGACGCTCCAAGGTTCGGCAAAGATGGTGGACACGAACGACGACCTGATTGTCGACAAGCTGGAGGACGGCAAGTGGAGCGGCCAGATCCTGATCCAGAATGCGACGTCGAGCAACTTCAAGGGGACCTGGTCCGCCGTCCGCCAAGCCCAGCCCTGACTCACCAACCCGCGAGTACCCACACCGATGCGCGCCTTCCCTGCCCTCCTCGTGGTGTCGTCCGTCGCCTGCGGTCCAGGCGCCGCTCTCGAGCCGCTCATCGGAGAGGACGAGCTGACCTTCCAGGTCGCACAGATGGACGGCCTGCGGCTCTTCGACGACGCCCCCTCCATACGCGCCCGCGAGCTGATCGGCCACCTGGGGGCGGGGCAGTGGCAACGCGCCTGGGCCCGCCTCGGCCCCGCGGCCCGTGCGGCCGCCACTGCTCGCATCGGCGCAAGTGAGACACCCGGACCCGCGATCCTGGAGGGCCTGTCGCGCCAGGGCATCGATCCGGTCAACCTGCTGGTGGGCGTACACCCCGTTCGTGTGACGGTGATCCCCCCAGGGGGCGGGGACCTGGAGCCTCCGTCCTCCTTCGTCCCCGGGGACGGCCGGGTCATCGTCTTCGCCTATGCGGCCGATGGCGCCATCCGGTCCCTGACCATGGTCTACGACGACGGCGACTGGAAGCTGGAGTCCTCGGACCCGGTTGCACCGCAATCGTAGTACCAGCCATGGGCGCTCGGACGGACCTTGTCCCGAGGAAGCGCGGGGAGTATGGTTCCCGCGCCTGGACGCGAGGGCGCCTCCCGAACGCAGGGCCCCTCGGCAGCAAGACGCACCCCCTGCCGGCATAGGCGAACGCCACAGGCGCCCGCGGTGTCGGTGGCGCACAGGAGCACGCAGCGATGATCCTCACGAGGACCGACCTGGGACGGCACTTCGTCGGCCGGCTGGACGCGGGCAGCGAGCTCGTGTCCACACTCGAGGACGCCTGCCGCCAGCACCGGATCGCGTGCGGCGAGGTGCGCGGGTCGGGGTACCTGCGCAAGGCCCGCATCGTCCGGTACGACGCCACCACCCGCGAGACCTCCGTCCCGGAGGCCCACATCCAGGGACCTCTGACCATCGCAGCGGCCCAGGGCACCGCGAGCCAGCATGCCGGCGACACGGTGGTCCACCTTCACGCGGTCCTCGTCGACGGAGCGGGGCGCACCTGGGCGGGCCGACTCGCCGACGCCGAGGTCATCGCCTTCGAGTTCGTGGCCACCTCCTTCGACGACATCGTCCTCATCCGCAATGAGGACCGAGCCACCGGCCTGCCTCAGTGGCTCCAGCTCCGCGCCCCGGATGACCCCCATGGGCACCATGGTGCGCCACCGGAGACGCTGGTCGACGACGCTCAGGACGAGACGGGCGCCGAGGAGCCCGAGGAGGTCTCCACCAGTCCCGGCGACATCCTCGAGCATCCGCGCTTTGGCCGGTGCGTGGTCGTCAACCAGCCCGACTTCGAGCGCGTGACCGTGCGCCTGGAGAACCAGCGCACCGTCGACCTCCACCTGGGACTCGTGCGCCTGACCGCCGTTCGCAAGGAGGGCCCAGCGACGGTCTACAAGGCGCGGATCCTGCGCAAGCACTGACCGCAGACACCGCACACCAGTCCACGGCCAATCACCGCGTCCTGAGCGGGCAACGTCGGCGCCTCCCACAGGGTGCAGACCTCGTACCCCGGCAGGCCCCGGCGCGCCAAGGCGCCTGTCAGGGCGCACCTCGCACAGGCTCCCCAAGAGCGAATTGCCACCGAACATTTGTTGACGTCTGCACGCCGGTTCAGTAATCTCGAAAGGGCCCAAGAGGGAACAACCGTTCAGATGCTCACGTGTGCAGGCATCGTCACAGAGGAGAGCCGTCATGACCGCTGATCGGAGCTCAGATCCCCACCGACCGGAGCGGAGCGATGGCGACGATGCTCGCCCCAAGCTGACCGAGCGCCAGGAACTCTGCCTCCAGTTCATCTGCGACTCCATCGAGCACCGGGGTTATCCACCGACCATCCGGGAGATCGGAGCTCACATGGGCATCCGCTCGACCAACGGGGTCAACGACCACCTCAAAGCGCTCAGCCGGAAGGGCTACCTGGTGCGCGACGAGCTCAAGTCTCGGGCGCTGCGGCCCGCCGACGAGCTGTCCGGCAACCTGGTGGAGGTCCCACTGCTCGGGCGCATCGCCGCTGGCCTGCCGATCCTTGCGCAGGAGCACATCGAGGACCGGGTCCACGTTGACAGCTTCTTCCTGGGAAACAACGCCCACAAGCAGGTGTTCGCCCTGCGGGTGGTGGGTCAGAGCATGATCGGAGACGGCATCTTCGACGGCGACTACATCTTCGTGCGCAAGCAGCTCCACGCGAGCCCGGGAGACATCGTGGTCGCGCTCATCGACGACGAGGCGACCGTCAAGCGGTACTACCCGGAGCCGGACCGTGTGCGCTTTCAGCCATCGAACCCCGAGATGGCGCCTATCTACGTGCACCGCAGGGACTTTCGGGAGACGAGCATCCTCGGGATCGTCGTCGGAGTCTACCGGCGCATGTAAGAGCACCTCAGCCGCTCTTGGGCGTATCCACGCGGCTGTCCTTCTGCGCTTCGATGGCGAGCCGCGCCAGCTCGTCTGCCCGCTCGTTGAGCTCGACTCCCGCGTGGCCCGGAACCCAGACGAATCGCACGTCACGCCCCGTCGGGAGTAGCTCCTTGATTCCGGCGATCAGGTCCTGGTTGGCCTTGGGTTTCCATGCCTTGGTGAGCACTCCGATGGCGTAGTTGCTGTCCGTGTAGACGTCGATGGGCCCCCGCCAGTCCCGCAACACCAGGAGAGCCTCCTCGATGGCCGAGAGCTCGGCGATGTTGTTGGTGGCGCGCCCAAGGAAGACGCTGAGCTCGGTACGTGCCTCCGGACGATCAATGACGACGCCAAAACCGGCGGGGCCCGGGTTGCCCGAGCACGCGCCGTCTGTGTAGGCCACGGCCGCCCCGCCCCGCGGGGGGGCTACGCTGTGGTCCCCTGCCTTACGTGCCTTCAGCGACTTCGCACCAACCCCGAGCCCTCTTGCCGGGGGCGACTCCACCGGTGGCGCCATGACCACCGCCGCCTCTGCCGCGCCCAGAGCCTCCAGGTTGCGGGCCGCGCCGCGATAGACCTTCGGTGCGTCCACCCGGTAACGGATGTCCACCATCCCGCCCCGCACGGCGGGCCTCCCCTGGGCGTCCGCCCGTGCGAAGACGCGCTGCCCCTTGAACAGCACGGGAACCCAGAGCTCCGCACGGGCGTCGTCGGTCATCTGCTTTGGGATCCTTGCAATGAGGGCGAGGCTAGTCGACGACGACGTCCACGCTGACCGCGTCGCTATACAGGACGTCCTTGTCAGCCCCTGTACCCACCGCGAACACCTGCACGAACACCCGGTAGGTCCCCGCACGGTCCGCGACGAAGGTCTGGGTGGGCCCGACCCCCACGGCGTTCAGCTTGGCGGCGCTGCCCTCCGGCTTGCCTGCCAGCCACCAGATGTAGCCCTGCGCGGCGACCGGGTACTCGCCGTCGGTGGAGGACGCCACCAAGGTCACCGTATCGGGAGCGCTGTACCCGGCGTACTCGGCCGTAGTTCCAGGATTCACCTCAGGCAGCTTCTTGTTGACCCCGACGAAACCCGCCAGGCTGAAGCTGACCTCAGCGGTCGCGGGGGGCACGTCGGGGTTGTCCGTATAGATACGCACGAAGGCCTTCGGGTTGAAGCTGCTGGTGGGCTGTGGGGCGAAGCACACCGTGATGGGGATCAAGCCCTGGGCACCGAGTGACTGGGCCTTGAAGGCCCCGGCCCCGTCGAACACGCCGGCAGCCTCCTTGAAGTAGAAGTCCGTGACTGGCTGCCCGAAGCCCTTCTCCAGCGTGACGTCGACCACCTGCAGCGCCTTGTAGCCATAGTTGTAGATAGCGGCCGTCGTGCACTTCACCTCGCCGACCTGGGCGTACCACGTGAGCTGCCCGATGCTACCCCCTGCCTGCGAGGGCCCGATGGCGATCTTCGCCTTGGGCTCCCCCGCCAGGATGGGCAGCTCCACCGCCGGGATCTCGTTGCCCTGTGCGAACAATACCAGCTTCACCGAACCGCCGGAGCCCGCGTTGTCCTCGCGCGGCACGTAGTTGATCTCCACATCCAGCGTCTGGTCTTTCTGACCGAGGATGACTGGCGCGAAGGCACCAACCCCGGGGCACCCGCCAATTCCCCCCGCAGAGGCGCCGGCCTTCTTGACCTCTGCACACAGGGTGCCTCCCTTCGACAGGGTCTCGTCCACGGGCTGAAGTGCAAGCTCGTTGAGCTTGAGCGGGCAGTCACCGGTGTTACGGAGGTTGATGATCTTCTTGCCCGTGTCGGGGAAGGACACCGTCGTGAAGTCGAGCGGTCCCAGACCACTCTCCACGTCGTCCGAGTGGGACAGCTCGTAATCGTAGGCGCAGTCGCCCGACGTGAGGTTGATGAACGCCGTTGGCTGCGACGGATCCGACGACTCGATGACGACACGGTTGGTGTCCGACGTGGCGTCCTGCGGCAGGTAGCGCACGTCGAAGCAGTTGTTGTCGCCCGGCGTGAGCGTGTTGGGCGAGATGGTCGCCCCGATGACGGTCTGCGCATCGAGCAGCGTGAACTCGCCAGACGGCTTCTCGAGCGCAACGCCCTTGATGACCAGGTCGGCGCACCCCTCGTTGAACAGGCACACCTCCAGGGTCTCGGGGTTGTTTGGCTTGGCAGCGGTGAAGGTCAAGCCAGGCGTGCTCTTGAGCAGCTTGCCCGTGCATGCGTTGACCTTGATCGACACCTTGATCACCCCGTCCTCCGTGAGCTTGTCCTCCCGGTTGTCGATGTGGATGACGAGCTCGACGGGCGCCGTATCCGGCTCCTGGGTGACGCTGTCGAACTTGTACCGGAGGCGGACCTTGCGCGACTCGAAGAGCTGCGTGCCCTCGCTCCCCTTGAGCAGGAACGGGAAGATGCAGTCGCCGGGGTTCGGGTCGCGGGCATCGGGGAGCAGCGCGGGGTCGCCAACGACCGAGCGATCAGGCGGGCAGGAGCGCACCGCCTCCAGCGTCGAGTACTTTGCCTCCCCCGAGGGGTCGGTCTCGGGCCAGATCAGCTCAACGTACTTGTTGGAGCCAGCGGCCAGGTAGACGTTGAGGATCTTCATGTCGGCCTCGCCGATGTTGAAGATCCTCACGTCGAGCTCCGACGGCTTCTGGGAGCTGGCGCTGGCGAGGGCGAACTCTTTGCCTTTGGAGTACGACTCGGTCGGACCATCGGGAGGCACCTGGAAGCTGATGGACACGGACGCGACCTTCCGCACGCTCCCCGTACCCTTGCAGCCGCTCAACATCGCGACCACGGCCACCCCTGCCAGGATCAGCAGGCGACTCGGCATCCAGCGCATCTCGTTCCTCCATCGGGTCGACACGAATTGGGGCACACTGCGCAGGTGCCCCCAAAGCGGCGGGAAACATACCAGACGCGCGGCGGCAGGCGCAACGGACGGGAGCTTCTCAGCCTTCGTGGAGGCACAGCATCTTGTAGTAGATCTTCACCTCTTCGCCCTCCTGGGGCATGCACGCTCCGTTGAGGTCGAAGATCACGCTGTTCGAGGGCGGGTCGAACTTCCAGCCGCTGTTGCAGGCAACGCCGCTCACCCAGACCTTGACGGTCGGCGGGTCGGCCTTCGCCGTGAGGAAGAACTGCTGCTTCAGCCCGAAGGCGACCGATCCGATGCCTGACAGCACGGCCGAGAAGCTCTTGTCGCAGATGCTCCCAACCTTGCCTCCCGTCTGGTTGGCCACCTCGATGTAGCGCTTGCCCGCGTCTGCTCCTGCGTTGGCGTCGTTTGGATCGCCGCCGCAGCCCTTCGGCTCCGGGCCGACGATCGCGTGGGCGTGCATCAGGCTCTCGTTGGCGAAGCCCTTGATGCTCTTCAGGAAGTCGATGTAGAAGGTCAGCGGCGCCGGCGACTGGTCCTCCTCATCACTCACGAACACGACCTCCAAGGTCGCGTCCGAGCGCAGGAACCCGCCGTTCCACCCCCCGCACAGCCCCTGCACGCAGGTGGACGGCGCCGTGCAGTCCGCGTCCGCCCCGCAGGACTTGTTCGAGGTGTAGGCGAGCGGCAGGCTCAGCGCCAGGTGCGCCGCCTCGAGCCCCTGCTCCGTGCCGTTGCCATTGGTGCCGACCTTGACCGTCTGCTTGAACGTGTCCGCCGTTGCCGGGGTGATGATCCGCGGGTTGCCCTGGAGCTTGCCCGCGTGGTCCTTGCCTTGGGCGTCCGTCGTGATGACCCCCAGGTGGAAGTCCGTGTTCCAGGTCTTCGCCTCCTGGATGAAGGACCCGAAGTTGTCCGACAGGTTCTTCTGCTCGTCACCCATGGACCCCGAATTGTCCACCACGAAGAGCACGTCCACCTGCTTGCCCGAGAGCTGGGTGAACACGTCCGTCCACTCGGACTCGTAGGTGCCCTCTCCCTGGAGCGGGACCGTCAGCAGAGACTGATCCGAGTCGTCGGACACGACGGCGAGGGTGCAATACGACTTGCCCTTCTGCTGGGGAGTGTAGAGCACCCAGACGTCGACGGGGTTGTTCTGCCACACCTCCAGGCCGCCAGGCGGGATGGGCGGCATCTGCGTGATCTTGAACTCGGGCGTGCAGCCCTCGAGCACCAGGTCCGTGATGACCAGCGGCGCGTTGCCATTGTTGTAGATGGTCACCCGCGTCTCCTCCGACGTACACCCGATGGTGACCAGGCCGAAGTCCACCTGCGAGGGGATGACGCTGATGTCGGAGATGCCGCTCTGCGCCTGGAGGTTGACGGGCAGCGCGCTCGGCTGCGCGGCGGCGGGCATCTGGATGAGGGCATCGCCGTTGCTCGGGTCGGTCACCTCGACCTGGAAGGCGCCGCTGTAGGTGTTGAAGAACTCGATGAGCGGCGCATCCGACGGGGGCACGAACATGACCTGGACCGTCACCTTGCCCCCTTGAGGGATGCCCGCGGGGATGGCCGGAGGCTGGCCGACGATCTTGAAGTTGCTCGCCTGTCCGCCGATGCCGTCGGTGCACGCTCCTGGAAGGCCAAAGAAGCCCGTCCCGCAGTTGAAGGTCTTGGCCTTCTTGAACGAGCACGGCCCGGACCCGTTGTTCTTGATGGTCACCGGCATGGTCTTGGTGTTGCCGTAGGGCACGATGCCGTAGTTGAGGGCCGCGGGGATGATCTCGGGCTTGCACTCCTTCTGGCCCGCGCGCTTGGCGGTCAGCTCCACGTTGATCTTGGGCTGCTGCGGGTCCGTGCTCTCGATGACGATGAGCCCGCTGGCGTCGGCCGTGCTGAGGGTGGTGTTGGTGAAAGACAAGCGCATGATCACCCGCTCGTCCTCCTGGAGGACGCCGGGGGTCGACCACCCGGCGATGTCGTAGTCCACCAGCTTGAACTCACCGTTGCTGTCCGACTGGAAGGCGATGGAGCTCACGTCCAGCACGTGCTTGCCCGCGTTGAGGATGCTCACCTCGCGGAACACGATGTCGTCCTTGGCGACGAGCCCGAAGTCCACGTAGACAGGGTTGACCTGGATGGACGGCGCCCCCACGTTGCCGAACACCGGCGCCACGAGCTGCGGCGTGCCCGGATCGTTGCTCACGACCGAGATGCCTCCGAGGGGATCGAGCGTGTAGGGGAAGGCCTCGGTGGGCGCGAAGATCGCCTCGAAGCTCGTCGACTCGGCGGGCGCGAGGACCACCGGAGCGGTCGGGACGCCCTGCACGGTGACGAAGGGGCTGGTGCCGAAGGTGATGGACACGCTATCGAGCGTCAGGTCCGCGCTCCCGACGTTCTGCAGGGTCACCTCGATGGGCTTGCTCGTGCCGATCGGGATGACGCCGAAGTTCACGATGCCGGGCACGACAACCAGCTTGGGGCCTGTCACGTTGCCCGTCACCGGGACCACCTCCTCTGACTGGCTCGACAGATCCGTGGAGATGCGCACCTGTCCCACGTCGTCGCCCTCCCCGTCCGGCGTGTAGGTCACCTCGAAGATGTGGGTCGCCGATGCGGCCAGCACCACGGGGAGGGTCGCCTTGGGGGCCACGGTGAAGTCGGGGGCGCTCGTGCCCTCCACCATGGCGATCCCGGTGACCTGGAACGGGGCGGAGCCGACGTTGGTGACGGACACGGACTTCGTCGCCGAGCTGGAGATGGGCACGTCGTTGAACTTCACGAGGGACGGCGAGACCTTCATGGCGCCGCCCGTGGAGTCGGTCTTCAGCGGCACGGTGACAGGTCCGGCGCCCTTCCCATCGTGCTCGATGATCACTGCGCCCGTGTCGTTGCCCGTCAGGGACTTGGTGTAGGTCACGGTGAACTCGGTCCCGTCCAGGGGACCGAGGGCCATGCGCTCGGGCTGGGTCAAGGAGAAGGACGGGCTGGTCGTGTCGGACAGCCTCACGGACTTCAGTGTGAGCCCCCCCTTGTCACCGCTGTTCGTGACCGTGACCTTCTTCGTCTCGGTCGCAAACTGTCCGCTGAAGCTGAGCGCCTTGGGAGACACCTCGATGGTGGCGTTGTCGAGCAGGCCCAGCTTGTCGTCGCCGCCCCCACCACCGAACGGGTCCTTCGAGCCCTCGCCGCCTGCGCCCTCAGCCCCCCCCGCTCCCTCCTGGTCGGAGCACCCCCCGGCGATGGCCAGCAGGCAGGCGAGCGCGAGGCCTCCCCATGTCGTCCTCGAGGCGGGCGTCTTCATGTGTGGTCTCCGTCATGGTTCGAGTCGAGCGTCCGCAAGATGATACACGGTCGTGCGCTCAGGAAAAGAGCGAAGCGGGCTGTTGGGTGACGAGGGTGTGATGCTTGGGGGGAGGCGCGAGCAGGCCGGCAATCGGAGCCCGCGACTGGTGATGCGGGGGCGGCCCGAGCGGCCGCCGGCGGACATCAGGGCTGGAAGAAGAACGGGTTCTCGTAGTTGGGTGTGATCTTGTAGTTGCCGTTCTTGTCGGTGATCAAGGTCACCTCGCCCGACGGCCACGCGATGGTCGCCACCTCCCACATATCGTGGTTGAGGAGCTTCACGTCGGTCAGCTCGAAGACCAGCATCGCGTAGATGTACACGCGAATGGTCACGTACGACGGCCCGTACTTGTGGTCGTGCCAGTAGTGGACGCCGACCAGGTACTTCTTCTCGTTCTCCGGGATGTTCAGGTTCAGGTTCTCGGGACCCGCGCCATCCGTGTCGTCACGGTCGAGGCTGGGATCGTCGTCCACCGCCGGGTCGAAGCTGCCCCAGTTCGGGTGGGGGTTGAACCAGAAGCAGTCGAAGGGCTGGTCGAACCAGCCGTCCGGCTTGCCGTCGCCGTCCAGGTCGGGCCCGGAGGCATACGGGTGCAGGAAGTGGAGGTCGACGTCCGCGCCAGCCTCGGGGCCCTCGTCGGTCTGGTCGGGGTCGTTGGGCGTGTTCCACAGCAGCTCCACGTGGATGGCCTCGTCGGGGATGACCACCACCTCCGCCTCGGCGGGGATGCAGCTCGGGTTGCCGTTCTCGTCCCACACGGTCAGCTTGAAGAGGTACGACCCCGCGACGTTGGCCTCGAAGGTCGGGTTCGGGAAGGTCGCCGACGGCACGAACAGCGACACGCTTCCGATGGGCTGCTGGACCGTCCACTCCCACTTGGCGATGGTCCCGCTGGGCGCGAAGCTCTCGTGGCCCTTGAGGTGGAGCACCGTCTGCGGGATGACCTCGGAGCCCTCGTCGATGGAGATGATCGCCTGCGGGCAGGTGATGTCCACCCCTACGCCGCGCACCTCCACCTCCAGCTCGTCGTCGAAGGAGTTGTTTGCGACCATGATGTAGCCCAGGTCGGGGATGGGCTGCCCCGCCTCGTCCTTCGGGTTCTCCACGTCGGGCACGAAGCGGACGTTGAACTCCACCTTCTCGTTGATAGGAATGATGATCGGGGTCTGCTCGCTCACCTCGCCGCCCGCCTCCAGGCCCGGCAAGGTGGTGAGGTCCAGCACGAAGTCAGGGCTGGTGCGCTCGGGGTCGAAGCCGATCCCGTAGATCTCCACCGGAGAGGTGCCGCAGCTCACGAGCTCGACCGGGAGGGTGGCGAGGAGGCCGACGCCCTTGGCACCGAAGTTCACGATCTTCGGGTTGACCTTCAGGCACGAGCCCTCGTGGTTGCCCTTGATCAGCACCTCGACGCCCGCGGGGACGGTGCTGTCGTTGCTGAACACCACGAGGCTCGCCGTCGCCGCGTCGGAGGTGAGCGGTGCAAACTTCACCTTGATGGTGTTGACCTTCCCCTGGTCGATGCGGACCGGCGGGTCGAACGAGACGTCGTCGGCCACGGAGAACACCTTGGCGGCGGTCGTGGCGTCGTTGTCGTCGTCCACTTCGATGGAGTAGTAGTTGCTGCCCGTGAACTCCATCTTGTGCACCAGCAGCGCGTCGCTGCCGACGTTGCTGATCTGGATGAGCTTCTCGGCGGTCTGCTCCGACTTGACCTGCTTGAAGTCCACCTCCTTTGGTGTGACGGCGATGCGCGCAGCGCCCGTCTGGGTCGCAAAGGTGGCGATCTTGGTGGTCGCGCCGTCCGCGTTGGATGAGATGGTGAGCTGGGCGTTGCGAGGCTTCGAGTCACCCGGGTGGTGGAAGACGACGACGACCTCCACCGAGTCGAAGGCGGCCACGCCGCTGCCCTGGCGAACCGACCGCACCTCGAGGGTGGGGAGCGTGTCCGTGGAGGGCGACCATGACTTGGGTGCGCAGTTCGCCTCGGCCGAGCACTTGCCTCTCACCGCGTCGAGGCGGAAGGCAGGCACGGTCTCACCGGCGTCAGCCGCATATGCGAAGGCCAGCGAAGAGACCTTCAGCGTCGCGTCGCCCGTGTTGATGATGCGCACGACGTGCTCGCTCTCCTGACCAGCGCCGATGGTCTGGCTCACGACCACCGGGAACTTGGTCGGGTCGAGCTCGATCTGCGGAACCAGCAGGATGTTACCACCCGGGCCCTTTCCGCCCTTACCTGAGCCGTCCTCCCCCGATGTGTCGCCACAGGCGACGACCGTGAGCGCCCCGGTGAGGGCCACTGCCCATGCGAACTGCCGGGCAATGCCCCGGCGACCAGTCAGAGCCTTCATCCAACTCACCTCGTGCTGTGAAACCGGTGGACCGAGAGGGTGAACCACGAACCTGGCGACCTGTGCCCGATAGGCGTGGCATTCTACGGATGCGGTCGGCGGCGCGTCAACCCCTACGATCATCATGGCCGTGCCGTCCACCGCCCTGCCTGCCCATCGCCCTGTCCCGGTTCGTCGACCCCTGATGGCGACCGGGTCCTCCGGCCTGCCACCCCCCTCTCACCCGCACCCTCGACGCTTGTGATCACCGTTCCTGGCGTGAGGGGATGTAACCAATTTGAGCTCCCCGAAGCGCACCGAGGGCGACTGAACCACCGTTCACGAGCGCCGGCAGCTACGGCAGGGAGGCCGACCCGGCGCGGATCGTGACGCAAACGTGGTTGACTTTTGCCCCCCTCGCCACTAGAACCAGGGGCCGATTTTGCGGCCTCGTGCCCAAGCCCCCAGATGCACGCTCGCAGGCGAGCCGCTCGCCGCCATGGGACACACGGACCGCTGTCGTGGGGCCAGTCCGAGAGCGGCAATGCAGGGGTGGAGAACCGAGTCGTTGGCTCTTCCAAAGTCCGACCCGGGTGATGTAGGATGGCGCGCCCTTCGCTCCGGAGCATGGACGGTGGGCGCACGAGGGGTACAGCGACCGAGGCCCCCGGGGCGCTCGGCGACGAAAAGCGAGACGGACGTGCGAACAGACGGCATGCCAATGCGACAGGTCGGCAGCGGACGAGGAGACCGTATGGCTCAAGGCACGCGAGGTGAGGCGGCGCAACGGGCGCTTGGGGGCCTGACGCGGGGAGCGGGCATCGCTGGCGCCATTTCTGCCGCTGCGTTCGGCCTGCTCATCGGGCCGCTCGCCGGCTGCGACACGACGGCGACGTTTCAGCGCAGCGTGGTCCAGTTCGACCCGGTCACCCCCATCCAGATCATCGCGGCCACGCCCTACAAGACGGAGAACGGAGAGCGCGTCCCGGCCTGCGGGTCGGGCGACCAGGCGGACGGCTTCTTCATCTCGTTCAACCTCAAGAGCACCGAGCACAAGGGCGCTCTGACCGGCAACACGGACCTGCAGGTGCGTGAGAACGACCGCGTCGGCGACCGCGCGGTGACCGTAGGCCCGGGCAAGGCGATCAACGCCGGCATCTTCGGGCTCGCCCTCTCGTGCATCGAGGGCTTCCCGGACAAGACCAGCAATTGCGAGACGGACGACGGCCTCCCCAACCCCAACGCGACCCTCGAGGACGTCGACTTCGTCCGCCGCACCGACAGCCGCAAGCAGCCCATCGCGGTCGCCGTGCTCATGGACCACAGCGAGAGCATGATCGGCTTCGGCAACCAGGACCGCAAGGAGGTCAAGCAGGGCTTCGTCGAGCCCGGCAAGTTCTCCGACCCCACCCACGCACGGTACAAGGCGGCATCAGAAGGCCTGATCCGCTACCTGAACCCGAGCGACAGGCTGATCGCGTGGTATTTCAACGAGGACGGCGTCAAGCTCGCCTGTAACGCCCCCAACCTCGAACAGGCGGGCGATGCGATCCAGCAGGAGCGCGCCTGTTTCGGCACGCGACACGAGTGGGTGGCCGGCGCGACGGACTCCAGCGGCAACGCTGTCGAGGGCGCCTTCACCGAGCTGGGCAAAGGCACCATCATCGCACGGGGACGCACGCCGCTCTGGGCAGCGGTCGATCACGCGTGGGACTTCCTGATTGCCAATGCCAAGACGTCGGATGGTGACCTCCCCCGGCACATCGTCGTGGTCACGGACTCGCCCGACACGTGCAACCCGAAGAGCCCCAACTTCCTCCCGGACGAGCCCTGCGCCACCCACCTGGACTACGACACCTTCAAGCAGAAGGTCGAGGCCGTGCCCATGGCGCAGCGGATTCCGGTGACCTTCGTGCAGTTCCAGTCCTACGGCTATCCGCAGCAGGACGCCGCCCAGATGGAGATCGCGTGTCTGACCGGGGGCGTCTACAAGTGGATCAACCGCCTCGACTACGCCGACGACTCAAACGACTTCGAGCGGGACCTCCAGGGTGCGCTGCAGGTCATTCGGTACACCTTTGGCGGCGTCTGGCGCGCGTTCGTCAAGGTGCCGTCTCTCACTGAGGTGGATGGGGCCGGGAACCCGCTCCTGCCCCCCGGCCTGATCAACGCCTTGGACGGAACCCTCACCCTCGTGCCGCCGAACATCGTCAACCCGGAGCAGAAGAGCTACGGGTTCCACCTGAGCCCGCCCGCCGACAGCCGCCTGCTCCTGCGGCGCACCTGTACGCTGGACACCCAGTGCCCCGGGGGCCAGGACGGCGACTGCTTCGTGACCTGCAACCCGCAGGGCAGCGTGTGCGCGTGGCCTTGGACCAACAAGCTCAACCAGGCACAGCCGGGCATCCCCATCGGCCAGGGCGGGACCGTCACACTGGGGGACGGCACCGAGGGGACGTGCTGCTGCGGCACTCCGCAGGCGGCCGACGCACAGTGCTCGGTGGTGCAGAAGCCTTGCTGTGACAGCGCCGTGGACCTCACGTGCCTGGACTAGGCGGAATTGCGCGGGGCGCCGCCCCGAGCGGGACGAACAAGGAACCTGTCGAAGACTGCTCAGGAGAAGAAAGCCTCATGCGTACCCGAAGCATCTGCCGCGCGGCGCTGTTCGTGTTTGCGTGCCTGTCCGGGGCCGTTTTCGCCTCCCCCGCGCTGGCCGAGGACAAGACCCCGCTGGACGACGACCTGGACAAGTACTGGGGCGAGCGGCGCGACATCCGCACGATCCAGAAGCGGGAGTTCCTCAAGGACACCCGCCACGAGTTCAGCATCTTCACGGGCGTCGTTCCGAACGACGACTTCAAGGTGTACATCCCCATCGGCGGACGCTACGACTACTACTTCTCCGAGGACATCGGCCTGGAGATCAGCGGCGCCTACCTGTTCGCCGTGGAGACGAAGCTCCGCGAGTTCCTGACCGATCAGTTCGAGTCGGGCGGCGGCGTGGACGCGCAGATCTTCCTGACCGAGACGCTGAAGTGGTACGCGTCCGCGGACGTGAAGTGGAGCCCCTTCCACGGCAAGGTGGGCCTCTTCACCACCAAGCTCTTCCACTTCGACTTCTACATCGCCGCGGGAGTGGGCGTCGTTGGGACGGAGGTCGATCCTCCGGGCCAGAACGCACCCAACAGCGACGAGTACAAGATCGCCGGCAACGTCGGCGCGGGCGCCGCGGGCTTCGTCAACGACTGGCTCGCCATCCGCATCGACTACCGCCACTTCTTCTACGAGTTCCAGGGCGGCGGCCTCTCCTACCCCGCCGAGATCACCTTGGGTGTGTCGTTCTTCACGGCGGCGCCCAAGTGATTCTGGCGTAAGGCAGGCCACGCCAGCACGTCACCACCCCGGTGGAGCTGCTGGCGCGGCGGTCCAGGCAAGGTTGATGGAGCCCCAAACTCGAGCGGTCCGTCGGAGAGGTAAGACACGATCATGAAGCTGCGCCTCACTCGCTTCATCGCGGTATCCATCCTCGGAGCGATGCTGTTCTCGTCGCCGGTCGCCTTCGCGATCTCGAAGGACGAGGTCATCACGCTGACCAAGCTCGGCATCTCCGATGACGAGGTCATCAAGGCCATCGACAAGGACCGCACGGTCTTCTCGCTTCAGATCCAGGACATCCTGGCGCTCAAGCAGGCGGGCGTGTCGGAGGGCGTGATCAAGCACATGCTGAACACGCCCCAGCTCTATGGCAAGAAGGCCGAGGACGCCATGGGCGGCACGACCACGCAGCCGACCGTGACTCCGACGACGCGCGAGAAGACTCCGGAGGAGCTGGCCGCCGAGCAGGAGAAGATCCGCCAGGAGGCCGCGAAGCTCGCCGAGGAGGCAAAGAAGGTCCGCGAGACCCAGCAGAAGGCCTACGCGCAGGGCGTGCTTCGCCGCGGGCAGGAGCTCGCGCAGGAGGGCAAGTTCGTCGAGGCAATCCAGCAGTTCAACGACTTCGTTGCAAAGGGCAACTACGCCCCCGGGTCCGACGAGTTCTACATCGCCAAGTACGGCATCGCCAACGCCCTCAAGGAGGCGGGGCTGCTCCAGAGCGCAGCGAAGAACCTGGTCGAGGTGATCCTCGAGGGCCCTGACCGCCCGTTCTTCATGCCCGCCATCGAGGACCTGCGCGACCTGCGTCAGAAGCTGAACTACTCGCCACCGGACCTTGAGGAGCTGACCAAGTTCTACGTCGGGGGCTTCAGCCAGAAGTTCCAGGACGGCTACAACTACCTGCTGGGCGAGTTCTTCTACGACTTCAGCAACTTCGCTCAAGCGCTCAAGTACCTGGACCTCGTGACGCCCGAGAGCGACGAGTACGCCAAGGCCCTGTACCTCAAGGGCTTGGTGCAGGTGCGCAACCAGCTCTACCGTTCGGCCCTCGAGTCCTTCCAGAACGCGATCCTCGCGACGGAGCGCAACGACAGCAACCCCGAGATCAGCGACCTGGCGTACATGGCGCTGGCTCGAATCGCCTACGAGAGCGGCGACTACGACGCGGCCATCTACTACTATCGGAAGGTCTCGAAGAAGTCGACCAAGCTGCCCATGGCCTTCTACGAGTCGGCCTGGACCTACTTCGTCAAGGGGGACTACGGGCGCGCGCTTGGCACCTTCCAGGCGCTGCACAGCCCCGTGTTCGACCACTACTTCTACCCGGAGCTCTGGATCCTCGAGGCGACCATCTACCTGAACATGTGCCGGTACGACCTGGCGCGGGATGCCATCGACACCTTCACGCGGGACGTGGCGTCGCTGATGGAGCCCATGTCCCGGTTCATGCAGAGCATGAGGACCCCAGCAGACTTCTACACGGCGATCACGCAGACGGCCAATCACCAGAAGGAGTTCCTGCCCGAGCGCCTCGTCGCCCCGGTGCTTGCCAACGTCGACTTCTACAACCTGTACCGCACGGTCCGGCAGATCGAGCGGGAGCAGCAGATCATCCAGGACAACCAGGCGGGCCTCGGGGCGTTCGGCCAGGAGCTGGCGGGCAAGCTGGCGACCATCCGCCAGAGCCGCGTGAACGAGATCGGCATCAAGGTCCAGCAGGTCCTCAAGCGCGTGCAGGACGAGCTGCAGCAGTACGCGGTGAAGGTGACCGAGATCGAGGTCGACCTCCAGGTCCAGGAGATGGAGAAGATCGACGCCGAGACCCAGAAGCTCTTCGGAGAAACCGAGGAGATCAAGAAGGAGGAGTCGGCCTCGGGCGAGGGCGCCATCGCCATCGTTGGCGCCGACTCCATGCAGTGGCAGTTCGAGGGTGAGTACTGGAGCGACGAGATCGGAAGCTACCGCAGCTTCCTGACGGAGGTTTGCAGCAAATGAGGACTCGTACGCACGGACGCACGCTCGGCAGGGCCGCAGCCCTCGCGCTGGTCTTTTCCTTGTCGGCCCCCATGGCAGCTCACGCGCAGGAGCCCATGGACCCCGCCTCGGAGGGCTCGACCGAGGGCAAGAAGCCGGTCATGGGAGGCGACTTCTCCCAGGAGAAGTTCGAGCAGGCCCAATTCCAGGACGCGCGGGTGCGCGACCTCCAGGCCAAGAAGAGCGAGCTACGGCGCAGCGCCATCCAGAAGCTCGAGCAGCTCCTGGCGCAGAACCCGTACTACGAGAACAAGGCGGACGTGTACTTCCGGCTGGCCGAGGCCTACTGGGAGGAGAACAAGTTCCAGTACCTGATCCAGCGGGAGGACTTCGAGCGCCAGCTCGAGGCGTTCGAGAACAAGACGCTGGCGACCAAGCCCGTGGAGCCCGAAGAGGACTACGCGGTCTCCCTCGACTACTACCGCAAGATCCTCCAGCAGTTCCCCGACTACAACCGCATCGACGAGGTCATCTACTACCTGGGCCGCGGGGCGCTCCAGGCGGGCAAAGACCGCGAGGATCGGGAGCTGACCAAGGAGGGCGTGAGCCACTTCCAGAAGCTGGTGCAGAACTATCCGAACAGCCGGTTCATCGCCGAGAGCCACCTGGCGCTCGCGGAGCACTACTTCGAGAACAACTCGCTCTACTACGCGAAGACCAACTACGAGAAGATCATCAACAACTTCAAGGACTCCGGCATGTACAACTACGCGTTGTACAAGCTGGGCTGGGTCTACTTCAACCTGGCCGAGTTCAAGAAGTCCATCCAGACGTTCCAGAACGTCGTCGAGATCGTCAAGAACGCCAACCAGCAGGGCATGATCGAGTTCAAGGAGCAGGCCCTGAACGACCTGGTGGTCATCTACGCGGAGATCCCCGACGGTTGGCGTGAGGCGCGGTCCTACTTCACGAAAGAGATCGGCGAGGAGAAGGCCTACGACAAGCTCCGCAAGCTGGCCGAGCTGTATGTGGGCCAGGACAAGGACGAGGACGCGGTCGCGCTGTACTCACACTTCCTCGAGCACGACCCCAACGACTTCCGGGCGCCGGACTACTACGACAACATCATCGCGGTCCTCAAGAAGCTGAACGACGCAACCCGCATCGAGGCCGAGATCCGCGAGATGATCGCGTACTTCGACCCTCGCAACACGTGGTACTCCGCCAACAAGAGCAACCCCGAGGCCATCAAGGCAGCGATGACCCTCGCGGAGAACAACCTCCTCTTCCTCGCGACGGACTACCACAAGCGCGCACAGAAGGACGGCAAGGTCGAGCTCTACCAGCAGGCGGCGAAGGACTACGCACAGTTCGTGGACACCTTCCCGAGCAGCGAGAACGCCTACATCGCGAACTTCTACTACGCCGAGATCCTGTACGAGCAGATGCGCGACTACGAGAACGCCATCAAGCAGTACCAGGCCGTCGTGGACCGGGACAAGAAGGGCGACTTCGCTGAGGATGCGCTCCTCGGCATCGTGTACTCGTATGGCGAGCTGGCCAAGAAGGCCAAGATCGAGGGCTTCCTCGACGAAGGCGGCAAGTCGAAGATCAAGCTCGTCAAGCTGTCCGAAGAGGACATGAAGAAGCGCGAGGCGTCCATCGAGCGCACCGAGCTCCACGAGGTGGAGAAGGGCTACGTGGAGGCCGCCGACCAGTACGTGACCTTGACCCTCGACCTCCTCAAGGACCCCGAGGTCCGCAAGAAGAACCCCGAGCGCGGCGAAAAGATCCCGGAGATCATGTACCTGGCTGCGCGCGTCTTCTACAACCACGGGCAGTTCAAGAACGCCATCACGCGGCTGGAGACCATCTTCCAGTACGACGACACCCACGAGTTTGCGGCCTACGCCGTGAACCTGATGCTCGACTCTTATGTGAAGCTCCGCTACTGGAACGAGATCGAGCAGTGGGCGAGCCGGCTCATCGCGGCCAAGAACTTCAAGCTCAAGAGCAAGAAGGAGCTCGACAAGATCCGCGCCATCGCAAAGGCCGAGCTGGCCCGCGACCTCACGTTGGAGAAGAACTTCGACGCCGCCATCAAGGAGAACGAGGACGTCTACAAGGAGTTCAAGGCGCAGAGCCCCGACCTCGCCTCGAAGGCCCTCTACAACGTCGCCGTGATCCACGAGAACGCAAAGCGCCTGCCCGAGGCCATCGCGACGTACAACCGCGTGATCAAGGAGTTCCCGAAGGAGGAGATCGCCCCCCAGGCGCTGTTCACCATCGGCGTGATCTACGAGAGCCAGACCCAGTTCGACAAGGCGGCCGGCTCCTTCGAGCAGATGAAGCAGTTCGAGAAGTACGAGGACACACCGGACGCCATCAAGAACGCGGGTCTGATCCGCGAGGCCATGGGCGACTACGACGGCGCCATCCAGTCCTACGAGACCTACCTCAAGACGTTCAAGGACCGCCCAGACGCGGTCGCCGTGGAGCTCCACATCGGCCGGGTTTTCGAGATGAAGAACAACGCGGACGGCTGGAAGCGTGCGGCCGACCACTACGGCAAGTTCATCAAGAAGTATGGCAAGGGGGGCCACGGCGAGGAGATCGTCGAGGCGCTCACCCGCATGGGCCACTCGCTTCAGGCCACCGACAAGGTGAAGAACCGCAAGGCGGCGAGCCAGGCTTTCGCCGACGCTCTGAAGGCCTTCAACACCCTTGCGACCTCGGGCAAGGACCTGAGCAAGTCTCCCGCCAAGAACTTCGCGGCGGAGGCTGCCTTCCAGCTCGCAGAGTACGTGTACGACGACTTCCACGCTGCCAGCATCGACACGTCCTCCATCGCGAAGCTCAAGAAGAGCCTGACCACGAAGGCGGAGCTGCTCGCCAAGTGCGAGGGGCTGATGCTATCGGTCCTCGAATACAAGAGCGGTGGCTGGACAGCCGGCGCCCTGTTCCGCAACGGTCTCCTCTACTACGAGTTCTCGCAAGCGCTGTTCTCGGTGCCAGTGCCCGAGGGCCTGTCGCCCGACCAGGAGGAGGAGTACCAGTTCACCCTGGAGGAGACCGCGGCGCCGCTCGAGGAGAAGTCCCTCACCGCGTTCCAGTTCGCCCTGCAGCTCGCGCAGGAGCTTGGCGTCTACAACGAGTGGTCCAAGCTGTCGGCCGAGTTCGCCGCGAAGGTGAACCCCGAGTCCTTCCCCGTCTCCAGCGAGCCGGTGGCCAAGGCGGACCACGAGATGGACACGCTGCTCTCGGCCAACTTCATTCGCTCCCTGCGCCGCGGCGACGTCGAGGTCCAGGTCATCGAGATCAAGGAGACCGGCGCCCAGCAGCCGGGTGAGGGCCTCAACTGATGCTCCCGACACGCACTCACGAGGGTTTGACCATGCGCACCCTGACACGGACGCTCCTCTCTTCTGCCGTGGCGGTGTCGTTGGGCCTGACCGCGGGCTGCCCGAGCACGACGCAGCAGGTCAAGCCGACCGGCGAGGTGACCGAGCAGCCCGAGGTCGTCGAGAAGAAGGAAGAGAAG
>BTVJ01000084.1:0-33077 GCA_045863395.1 Myxococcales bacterium | reverse complement strand
GCCAGTCCTCCTGGGCGTCCGACCACATGCCGAACCAGCCGTTGAAGAGGTCGCTGGCCACGTAGAGCGCGTTGGACGAGCCATAGACCGTGTCGCCGTTGCCGATGATGGCGGCGCTGGGCTGCGCGACCGAGGGGGCGTCCAGGTCGATGGTGATGATCGTGACCATGCTCGGGCCGTAGAACACCGTCGGGTGGTACATTCCCGTGCAGGCGGTCAGCAGGCCGGCCTCGCCGAGGGCGCCGTCCGCGCCGGCGTGCCAGGCCGCGGGGACGAGCTGCTCCAGGGTCATGGCCTCCACCTTGGCGATGGCCTTCGCCTTGGCCTCGTCCAGGGACTTCAGCCACTCCTCCTTGGTCTGGGGGGTGGGCTGCTCCCAGATCTCGTCGGGCCTTGCAGCGCCCGCCTCATCGCCCTTCGGCTGGCTGCCGTCCGACCCGCCGCCCTCCTCGGGAGGCGCGGGGTCGGTCGCGTTGCCTGACGGTGCGGGCACCGCCACCCCGACGCTCGGTCCACTGGACCCGCCCACCGCGACGTCGCCGCCGTACCAGCCGTAATAGTCGAGGCCCGGCAGCGCGACGCTGGTCCGCGCGACGACGTGGGCGGTGTTGCCCACCACGCGCCCGCTGACGTAGGACGCCTCCGCCAGGGTGCGGCGCACCAGCTTCGGGGTCGTGCGGTCGCTCACGTCGAGGATGGTGATCGCCAGCAGGCCGTCGTAGGACTTGACCTCCGTGCTGGGGATGGTCGGGATGCCCTCGGACGCCCACGGCCAGACCGTGGAGAAGACCACGAGCTGGCTCCCCCGGAGGAACATCTCCTGCGGGGACCCGAGCACCGGCGTCACGCTGACCTCGTGGGCGTCTGCCGCAGGCAGCGCGTCCACGATGATCAGGCGCGAGCCGCGGAGCACGTAGATGTACTCCCCGTCGGTCTTGACGAAGTCGGCCTCGTCGACGCCGGCCTCCTGGGTGTTCGTCGTGCTGTAGTCCGTGCCGTCCTCTGTGGTGCCCTTGGAGTCTCCCGGGCCCTGGGGTGAGGCCGTCGGGGCGCCCGCTCCGCCCCCGGAGCTGCCCGCGCCGCCTGCGGAGCCGCCCCCTCCGCCGAAGTTGGCGTCGCCGCTCGGCGCCTCGCCGCCGCCGAGGTCCACCGCGACCGGGCCGCCGCGCCAGCCGCCGCAGCTCCAGCCGAAGCAGTCGCCGGCCTTCAGCGCGTCGTACTGCAGCTCGATCTGCTCGACCGCCATATCCTTGAGGTAGGACTCCACCTCGCCGCAGGAGGCGAAGCGCTCCAAGGAGATGGCTCCCGTGATCTGGTTGTTCGGATCGCTCGCTGGGCCGGTGCCGGGCTTGTCGGATGCGCAGCCCGCGGCGAGGAGCAGGGCGAGGAGAGTGGTGCGTGTCTTCATGGGAGCCTCCTTCACGAGCCGCCGGTGCGGCAGGGTAGTCGCGTCTCGGGGGCAGCATGGGGCAAGAACCGAGCCACCGCGAGCGGATTCGTAAGTGTCAGATACAAAATGACAATTCCGGCGGACTCGGGGCGCGCTGAGTGGTGCGTGTAGAGAAAGTTCCCGTCGTGTCGCGGCTCAGCGGCTTGGAACCAAGCGCTTGATGCTCCCGTCCAGGGTGACGAGCAGCAGGCGACCTCGGGCGTCCTCTCCAAAGGCGGCGACCGAGGGCACCGCACCCAGCGTGGCGGTCCACTCCCAGTGGTCCGATACGGCGCCGCCCCAGCGGAAGGTCCACAGGCGCCCGCTGCAGAAGTCGCCATAGATGTACGCGCCGGCCAGCGCAGGGAGCGCCGGGTCCCGGATGACCAGGCCGCCCGTCACGGAGCACCCGGCGTCGTGGCCATACTCCACCGCCGGCGCCACGTAGGGGGCGGGGTCGCAGGCGCGGTCGCCGAAGCAGTGGGCGCCCTCCATGACGTTCCACCCGAGGTTGGCGCCGTCGATTCCGTGAGCGGGGAGGACCGTGACCTCCTCCCAGGCGTTCTGACCCACGTCGGCGATGTAGAGGTCTCCCCCAGGTCCGAACGCGAAGCGCCACGGGTTGCGCAGGCCGTGGACCCGGACCCGGGGGCGCGGGTCGCCGTCCACGTCGAAGGACACCAGGGCGCCGAGGAGCGTCGCGGGGTTCTGCCCGTTGCCGTGCGGGTCCCCGCCGGAGCCGCCGTCGCCGAGGCCCAGCCACAGGGCGCCGTCGGGCCCGAACGTGATGTGGCCGCCGTTGTGGTTGGCGTAGGGTTGGGGCAGCGCCAGCAGGGTGCGTGCCGGGGCGGGGTCCGGCGGGCTACTGCCGGGGCCCCGGAGCTCCTCTACCCGCGAGCCGCCCTCGGCGTCGGTGTAGCTGATGTAGACGCGCGGGTCGTCGGGCCAGCGAGGGTGGAGCGCCAGCCCCAGGAGCCCCTGCTCCCCGCCGCGAGAGATCCGGTCGGACACGTCGAGCCAGGGCGCTGGCTCCGGCCCACCTGCGCCCAGCACCCGCACGAGGCCGCCCTTCTCGACGACCAGCAGGCGCTCGGCAGGGTCACGAGGGAGCGCGATGACTCCCAGGGGTTGCTTCAGCCCCGAGGCGACCACCTCCAGGGTGGCGGCAATGGGTGGGGGCTCCTCCCCGTGGGGCGCGTCGTGAGCGCCCCCCGGCCGAAGCCGCCACCAGAGCGCCGCCGCGAGGACCACCACCAGGACGCCGAGGACGACGCGCTGCTTGACCGTGCCCATGGGGCGCGATGGTAGCAGCGCTCGCAGTGTCCGTCACGCCGGGTCCAGCAGCCGCTTCTGCCCGGTGAGCGCCTGGATCGCCGTAATGTCCTGCACGGTCTCCATGGTGCCCAGGTAGGTGCCCGCCTTGTCGCGCACCGGGAAGTACCGCACGTGGACCTTCCTCCCCTGAAAATCGAGCCAGAACTCCGCCACGTCCCGGGCGCCGTTCCTGAAGTCGGCGATGATCTGCTCGACCATGTGGAGGCTCTTCTGCGGGTGGCAGTTGCGCACGTTCGTGCCGATGGCGCTCCGCAGCCGCGGGAAGATCTTCTCCTGGTCCTCGTGGCTGAAGTACCGGACCGTGTCGTCCGCGTCGATGAACGACAGCTCGATGGGGAGCGTGTTGAGCATGGCGGCGAGCACGCCCCGGTCGAGGCCGTGTGCGAGGTCCTTCAGCGACGAGCAGACCCGGTCCGCGTGGGCGTACCAGCGCTTGCGGGTGTCGGGCCCGAGCGATTCCTCCACGTCCTCGATGCCGGCGAGGACCGCGGCGTCGTCCGCCCCGGACAGGAAGCGGCGCGCCATGGGGTAGAGGATGTCGTTCTCCTTCCAGAAGTGGTCCTTCATGAGGGTCGTGTACTCGGTGCAGAAGCGCCGGAGCTGGGGGAGCGCGCTGGCGTCGCCCCCCACGTAGGCGGCGGACAGCGGGCGGATGCGGGCGAGCAGCGCCTTGGCGCGCTCGTGCTCCATGAGCATCACGGCGAGGGGGCCGCCCTGGCGCGGCATCCCGAGCGCCTCCAGCCGTGAGAACAGGTGCTCCTCCTCCTTGCGGTTGTGGCAGCCCTCCACATACTCGACCAGGTAGGCGACGGCGTCCCGGATCAGCGCCGGGTCCGGGCTCGCCCCTCCGGCAAAGGACTTGTCCAGCGTGGCGAACACCTTCTCTGTGACCTGGTGGTCCTCCATCAGCAATGTGGACCAGTGCAACTCCGTCATGGGGGGGCCTCCGTGCCGTCTCGGTCTGTCTGGCGGCGCCTCCCCGGTGAGGGCCGCCGATGGGGAGATGTATACCGCGGGCGATGACAAAAGAAAATAGGGTAAGTTTATCTTGTTATCGAAACATGGATCCGCACGCCGCCGTGAACATGCCGCGGCTGCCGGCGTCCTCGCGCGGCCGCGCCCTGGTGGCGGGGTGAGCCCGCCTGCTATGTTCCAACGCTTGGAGGTCACGCGAGATGATGAGAACCCTGGTCCTGCTGCTCCTCGTCGCCACCACCGCCCACGCCGAGACCCTGGACACGAGCCGCCTCGTCGGCGTGATCGCGGGGGTCCTGAGCTGGGAGGACACGAGCCTTACGACCTACTCCGTGGAGCGGCGCAAGGACCAGGAGCTCCACGCGCTGCTCGTGTCCCGCGGCGCGTCGCCGGAGCGGCTGGCGCTGATCCTGGACGCCGAGGCGACCACGGCGCGCGTGCGGGGCGAGATCGCGCGCACGGCGGCGCTTGCGGAGCCCGGCGACACCTTCGTCTTCTACTACGCCGGCCACGGCATGAGGCAGGAGGACGGCCGCGTGGTGTTCGCGACCTGGGACGTGCGCTCGCGGGACGCGCTGGCGACGGGGCTGGTTGCGCAGGAGCTCGCCGAGCTCCTCCGCGACTTTCGCGGGCGCCGCGTCCTCCTCTGGGCGGACTGCTGCCACTCGGGCGCCCTGATGCACGTGGCGCGGGCCCTGGCGCAGCGGGGGATCCCGGCGGCGGCGATCACGTCGGCGGACCTCGCCAGCGCCTCGACGGACAACTGGACCTTCACCCAGACTGTCATCGACGCCCTCCGGGGCGAGGCCATGGGCGACCGGGACGGCGACGGCACGGTCACGCTCGGCGAGCTGGGCGCCGAGGTGCGCGACGCCATGGCGGGCCGGGAGCGCCAGCGCGCAGGCGAGGCGCTGTGTGGTGTCCCACCCGGCCTGGCGCTGGCGCGGGCGCGGGGCGGGCGCCCCAGCGGGGCGGGTGCCTACGTGGAGGTGCAGACGGACCGGGGCTGGGAGGCGGCCCGGGTCGTCGCGAGCGGGCAGAAGCCCCGGGTGCAGCTCTACCGCTACACGGACAAGGTGGATCTGGAGGTGGAGCCCGCCGCAATGCGACCGCGCTCCTGGAAGCGCTACCCGGTGGGGGCGGCCGTCGACGTCACCTGGGAGGGCAAGGTCTACGAGGCCCGGGTCAAGGGCACGGACGGAGACTTCCACTGGATCGGCTACCCGGGCTGGTCCGACACCTGGGACGAGTGGGTGCTCTCGGACCGAATCGTGGGCCCCCACCAGGAGGGCCGGCGCCTCGACGCGGTGGAGGTGGAGTGGGGCGGCCGGTGGTGGCCGGCCCTCGTCATGCGCAAGGAGGGGGAGTCGTCGTGCATCCACTACGTTGGCTACGACGCGAGCTGGGATGAGTGCGTCGGGCCCGACCGGGTGCGGGCGGCGCGCTGACCTGGCAGCTCACGTTGCTGCTGCGGGGTCAACAGCCACCGACAGGGGCGGCCAGCCGACCAGCACGTAGAAGCGCCGGGCAGCGCGCCGTTGGCAAGGGCCCGGACCGTCGCTCCCAGGTAGTCACAGCACCCCAGCGGCCTCCGCGTGCTGACGCGTGTCCACGGAGTGCCTGAAGGAGCTGACCTTTCCGTCGGACCCGAAACCGAAGATGTGGACCTCAGAGGGCTCCGCGACCCGCTTGCCCGTCGCGCGAACCGTGAACTCTACGCGCAGGATCGTCGTGACCCAGAGCTCATTGCCGAGGATGGCGATGGGCTCGAAGGCGTGAAACTCGGCGCCAGCGCCCAAGGTCTGGAAGAACTCGACCACGTGGGCCTTGCCGTGGCCCGGGCGGAGCCACGGGATGTCTCCCGTGTGCGTGTGGTCGGCGTCCCAGGCAACGTCATCGCTCAGAAGCTCCAGGATGGCGGGCACGTCGCCCTTGCCGAAGGCGGCGTAGATGCTGCGGACGGTCTCGAGGTTCTGCTCTGTGGTGCTCATGCTCTCTTCTCCTCGAAGGGGTTGTGTACTTGGTACGGCGTCCGGGGCCGACCGGATCGGCCCAGCTCAGGGGCTTCGAGTGTGTCACGGTTCATGGCCTGGCCGTGGTGGATGAACGCGAAAACGTTGCACGCTACCTGGCCTCGGTTTCATGCTGCTGAATTGGTCCAGCGGGCAGGAACTTGCCGCTTGCCTGCGCCACCCGTTGCGGCTACTGGTGGAGAGTGAGCGATGTGCAGCGCGCCGGCCCGGGAGCGACGGCCTCCCAGCGGCGCCTCTCCACGCAGGGAGGCCCACCATGTGCGACGATCCGCGGTCGATTGGGGGAGTCAGGGGGCGCTTCGTCCTGCTGGCCACCGTGACTCTGACGTTTGTAGGCTGTGCTGAGCCGGAGATACCACAGGTTGCTCCATACGGAGTCGCGGAGAGCGCGGTGAGCTCCGCGAAGATCCAGTTCACGAGCCCCACGGGGGGCGTGGCGATCACGTCGAGCGAGCCCGTGGATGTCGAGGTCACCGTGGAGGTGACGGGGTTCACGCTGGGAGCCGACGGCCAGATCCGGTGGTTCGTGGACGCGACGCAGGTGGGCGAGTCGGTGGGCCCGGCCTTCACCTTCGAGGAAGTCCCGCTCGGGGTCCACCGGCTCGGCGCGTGGCTCGTCGACACAGACGGCGCGCTCCTGGCGGGTCCGGGGGTGCGCGCCTCGGTGTTGGTCCAGGTCTCGAACCCCTGTGTCACGACGGACGAGTGCTCCGCTGCCCATGCGTGCTACGTCACGCAGTGCCTCTTCGGCGTCGACGACAAGGTGTGCAAGTACGCGCCCGCTGGGGGCGGCGGCTGCTGCCAGTCGGACCTCGACTGTGCCTGGTCGACCTTCTGCTCGACGAGCGGTCCCCTCGCGAACACATGCGTGACGTGCGCCGAGGACGCCGATTGCCCCGATGGGGATCCGTGCACCACCAAGAGCTGCACCCCGAGCGGGGCCTGCTCCTACGTGAAGGACCCCACCTGCTGCATCACCGACGGGGACTGTGACGACGGAGTGTGGTGTACCGTGGACATCTGCGACGCGTCCACCAACACGTGCGCCCACCCGATCAAGTCTGGCGCATGCTGCAAGGATGCCGACTGCCCGCCACTCCCATGCACGGCGAAGACGGCGTGCGAGCTGGGCAAGTGCACATACGACCCGACGGATGGCTGCTGCACCGAGGATGGCGAGTGTGACGACGGCGCGCCATGCACGCTCGACATCTGCGAAGCCGGCCAGTGCGCTCACAAGATGGACCCGCTCTGTCCGACGCTGTGTCTCACGGCCGCCGACTGTCCTGACGACGGAGACTCCTGCACCGTGCCGTTCTGCGAGTCGTGGAGCTGTGGCTTCTGGGTCTGGTGCGAGCCCGTGATCGTCTACAAGGAGCCGTTCTTGCTCCAGGTGGGTCAGGGCCTCGCGGAGCTGGGCTTCAAGGTCACCGAGCTGGGCCAGACTCCGCAGGTGAACCACTGGAGCGTCGTCAAGGTCCCCGCAGGGCAGCCCGGTGTCGGAAACGTGCTGCGCTTCAACGGTGGCAATGGGGTCACGGATCTGGACCTGGAGAGCTGCGTGACGACGCCCGCCATCACCTTGATGGCGCCCACGCACCAGATGGGGTGGAAGAGCTGGTTCTCCTACCAGATGGGGGCAGCCCCGGTGGAGCTTCGCGTCGAGGTGGGCAAGAAGGACGCCTGGGACAGCGTCAAGGTGCTGTGGGCGGCGACCGCTACGTCGAATCTCTCTGCCGCGGCTCACCAAGTGGAGCTGAAGAACCTCTCGGCCACTCTCGGGGGCAGCAAGGCCCAGCTCAGATTCTGCGTGAAGACCTCGAACACCTATGGGGTGTGGAGCTGGTCCATCGACGACGTGTTCGTGGTTCCGGGTGGCTCCGCGGCCTTCATGACAGAGGTGCTCCCGCAGGTGGTCACCGCAGGCCAGACCAAGGCGGTGATCATCAAGGCGAAGGACCCGGACAACGACCCCTTGTCCTTCGACGTGAGCGGCCCCTCCTGGATCTCCAAGGGGAAAGTTACCTTCTCGGCGCAGGACGGCTCCTGGGCCGTGGCCCTCGTGGTGGCGCCCGACACCTCTGCCGCCGGAGTCTGGCCAGTGACCGTGCGCGTGAGCGACGGGAATCTGAGCGTCGCCCAGACCTTTGACGTCGTGGTGAAGCACGAGGGCGGGGTCCTGATCTGGTCTCCGACGGGAGCGACCCCCGGGGCCGGCGCAATCAAGGGGGCCCTGGCGAAGATGGGGAAGGCGGCCCAACTTCAGCCGTCGCTGGCCGTCTACCCGGACCTGGGTCCCTTCGATGCGGTGTTCGTCTCTCTGGGGCGGTGGCCTGACGTGTCGACCCTCACCGCCGGCCAGGCGGCCAAGCTCGCGGCCTACCTGGAGGGTGGAGGTCGCGTCTACCTGGAGGGAGACGTGTTCTCCCTCGGGCTCCCGGCAATCCTGCAGCCCTGGTTCCCGCTGGTGGCGACCCCGGGGACCGGTCCCGTCTCGGGCCTCGCGGGCGCGGGGCCCCTGGAGGGCGAGGCGTGGAGCTACACCGAGAGCCCCGTCCTCAACGGGCTGGTCGATGCGCTCGAGGCCGAAGGGGGCTGTGTCACCGTCCTGAGACGGGCGGGCGCCGACCCCTTCGGCGTGGCCGTGGCCTGTGACGCTCCGGGCGGCGGGCGCTCCATCGCGTCGTCGGTGCTGTTCGCCGGCGTGGAGGCTGGCGCGCAGAGCCCGGGCTCGCTGCTGGCCTCCTGGCTGAGCTTCTTCGAGACGGGCGCAATGAAGTAGCCGTTGCCGGGCGTCGGTTTCACGCGACGCGCCAGGCTTCCCCAGCTCCGAACTTGCTGCTTGCCTGCGCCACCCGTTGCGGCTACTGGTGGAGAGTGAGCGATGTGCAGCGCGCCGGCCCGGGGGCGACAGCCGCCCCGCGGCGCCTCTCCACGCAGGGAGGCCCACCATGTACGACGATCCGCGGCCGATTGGGGGCGTCAGGGGGCGCCTCGTCCTGCTGGCCACCGCAGCCCTGACGTTTGTTGCCTGTGCCGAGCAGGAGGTGCCACAGGCCGCTCCCTACGGAGTCGCGGAGAGCGCGGTGAGCTTCGCCACGATCAAGTTCACGAGTCCAAAGTCGCACTCGACGTTCAAGTCGAGCGAGCCCGTGGATGTCGAGGTCACTGTGGAGGTGACCGGCTTCGCGCTGGGGGCCGACGGGCAGATCCGGTGGTTCGTGGATGCGACGTCCGTCGGCGAGTCTGCGGAGCCGGTGTTCACCTTCACGGGCGTCCCACTCGGGGCGCACAGACTCGGCGCCTGGCTCGTCGGTGTCGACGGGGAGCCACTGGTGGGTTGGTTCACAAAGCACTCCGTGGTCGTTCATGTCGCGAACCCCTGCGACGAGGTGGCGGACTGCACGCCCGGACATGCGTGCTACATGGCGGCGTGCGTGTCGCACGGTGGTCCCGCTGTCTGCTATTACACCCATGTCAGCGACAAGGCGTGCTGCCAGTCGGACCTCGACTGCTCCTACCCCACGTGGTGCTCCACGACTGGTGCGACCTCCAACAAGTGCGTCTCATGCACCGAGGATGCGCACTGCGATGACGGGAACGTCTGCACCGTCAACTCCTGTGGCCCGGACGGAAAGTGCAATAGCGTCAAGCCGGATCCCACGTGCTGCGCGACCAACCCAGAGTGCTCCGACGGCAACGCGTGCACGGTGGATACCTGCGACCCTGCGACGCATACGTGCAAGAACTACCTCGAGCCTGGTACGTGCTGCGTCACCAACGACTGCCCTCCGATGCCCTGCGCGTTCACGTCTTGCAGCATGGGTGAGTGCAGGTATGGGCCGGGCCCCCCCGGGTGCTGCACGGCGGACACCGCCTGCGCCGACAACGACTCCTGCACGACGGGAGTCTGCACTGCCAGCAAGTGCAGTCACGTGCCGACCCCCGCGGCGCCGAACTGCTGCACGTTGCCCGATGACTGTCCGCACGACGGAGACCCCTGTACGCAGCGGACCTGCACCCAAGGCAAGTGCGCGGTGACTCCGCTCTGCAACCAGGGCGCGGTGTTCAAGGAGTCGTTCCTGTCCGACGGCGTCGGCCTCGAGGCGTTGGGGTTCTCCCTCCTGGAGCTGGGGCAGCCCCCGCAGGCCGGCCACTGGAGCATCGTGGAGACTCCCGGTGGCGAGGCGCTGCGCTTCGCCGGCGGCGCCATCGCAGACCCGGGGCACGAGAGCTGCGTCGTCACTCCCACCTACGACACGGGAGACTCCACCAAGCTCCAGGTCGGGTGGACGAGCTGGTTCGCGCACACGTCGAGCGCTGCGCCCATCTCGCTGCGGGTGGAGCTGGTCACGGCGGCGGGCGTCTCGCAGAAGCTGTGGTCGGACTCCCCCACGGGCGCCTCCGGCCCCACCGCGCACCGAGTCTCGATCACGCCACCGACGCCGTTCCTGCCGTCCCAGCAGGTCGCCCTGCGCTTCTGCGTGAAGACCGCCAACACCTTCGGGAGCTGGGCGTGGTTCATCGACGACGTGTTCATGGTGCCAGGAAGCGCCCCCACGTTCGTGACATCGGGGAGCCCCCAAGTGGCGAGCGCCGGGCAGAAGTGGTGGATGCCCGTCAAGGCGACGGACCCGGATGGCGACCCGCTCGTGTTCACGGTCGAGGGGCCGAGCTGGGTCAAGAAGAGTGCGGCGAGCTACTCTGCCGTGGACGGGACCTGGTCGATCTCCTTGAGCGGGACTCCCGCGTCGGCCCACGCCGGGGTCTCCACCGTGACCGTGCGCGTGAGCGACGGGGACCTGAGCGCCGCGCAGTCCTTCAATCTGGTCGTGAAGTACGAGGGCGGCATCCTGATCTGGGCTCCCACCGGCGCGACCCCCGGGGCCGCCGAGGCGATCCGCGCCGCGCTCCCGAAGACCACCGTGAAGTCGCAGATTCAGCCGTCGTTGGCGCCGTACCCGGACCTGTCTCCCTTCGACGTCGTCCTCGCCACGCTGGGAGTCTGGCCCAACGCTCAGAGCCTCACCGCCGGCCAGGCTGCGAAGCTGGCGGCCTACCTGCAGGGCGGGGGCCGAGTCTACCTGGAGGGCGACGCCTTCGCGGGCGGCCTCCCCCCTGTCCTCGCGCCCTGGTTCCCCGCCGCGGCCACGCCGGGGACGGGCCCGATCAGCGGCCTCGACGGCGCCGGGCCTCTCGCCGGCGAGTCCTGGGCCACCGCCGAGAGCCCGCTCCTCAACGGCCTCGTCACCCGCCTGGAGTCTCCCGCGGGTGTCGTCCTCCGCAGCGCGGGCCCCGACCCCTTCGGCGTCGCGGTCGTCCACGAGGGGCCGGGGGGCGGGCGCGCCGTCGCGTCGTCCTTCCTGTTCGCGGGCGTCCAGGAAGGCACGTCCAAGCCTTATACCCTGCTTCACGCCTGGCTGGATTGGCTCGCCTCCACCGATTGACCCCCCGAGGCTACCCCCGATACCGGATCAGCCCCTCCTGGGCCACGGACGCGACGTGGCGCCCGTCCCGCGTGAAGATGCGGCCGAAGTTCAGGCCCCGCCCGCCGCTCGCGCTCGGGCTGTGCATGGCGTAGAGGAGCCAGTCGTCCGCGCGCACCGGCCGGTGGAACCAGATGGCGTGGTCGATGCTCGCCACCTGCATCTTCCGCTCGAAGAAGGTGTGGCCGTGGGGGTAGAGCGACGTGCCGAGCAGGCCGAAGTCCGACGCATAGGCCAGCAGGCACTGGTGGGCGGCGGGGGAGTCCGGCATGCGGCCCATGGCGCGAAACCACGAGTGGCGGTCGGGGGCGCGCTTGTCCGGCGCCAGGGGGTTGATGGGGTCCACCGCGCGGATCTCGATGGGGCGGTCGCAGGTCAGCTTGGCGCGGACGGTCTCCGGGATGCGGTCTGCGTGGGCGCGGGCAATCTCCAGGTCGGAGACGAGCCCCTCTGGACCGTCCACCACCGGGGCCTCGTCCTGGTGGTCGAAGCCGCCCTCAACGATCTGGAACGACGCCGCCATGGAGAAGATGGCGCGCCCCTTCTGGACCGCCACCACCCGCCGCGTGGTGAAGCTGGTCCCGTCCCGGATGGCGTCGACCGTGTAGACGATGGGCAGGGCCGGGTCGCCGGGCCGCAGGAAGTAGCCGTGGGCGCTGTGGGTGGGGCGGTCCGGGGGCACGGTCTGGAGCGCCGCGGACAGCGCCTGCCCGAGCACCTGGCCTCCGAAGATGTTGCCGAAGCCCAGGTCCTGGCTCCGCCCGCGGAAGATGTGCTCCTCGATCTTCTCCAGCTCCAGCAGCTCCAAGAGCTCCTGGAGCCGCGCCTCTGCGTCCATCTCGGTCCTCCTCGGTCCGCCGAAGTGATACGAAACGGCGTCACCCCAGCCGGGCCAGGGCCTCCGCGTAGCGCGCGGCCACGTGCTCCGGGCCGCTGGCCGTCATTCCCAGGTCGCGCAGGAGGCCGTCGCACAGGCCGTAGATCCAGCCGTGGACGGTCACCGCCTGCCCGCGCCGCCACGCGTCCTGCACGACCACCGTGTTGCACACGTGGAGCGCCTGCTCCAGCACGTTGAGCTCGCACAGGCGGTCGACGCGCTGCTCGGGCGCCACGCCCTCCAGGCGCAGCTCATGCCTGGACCGCACGTCCTGGACGTGGTTGAGCCAGAGGTCTACGAGGCCCACCCGCTCTCCCCGCAGGGCCGCTGTCACACCGCCGCACCCGTAGTGGCCCACCACCATGACGTGCCGAACCTTGAGCACGTCCACGGCGAACTGAATCACGGACAGGCAGTTGAGATCCGTGTGCACCACCACGTTGGCCACGTTGCGGTGGACGAAGACCTCCCCGGGCAGCAGCCCGATGATCTGGTTGGCGGGCACCCGGGAGTCGGAGCACCCGATCCACAGGAACTCCGGCGCCTGGAGCTGCGACACCCGCGCGAAGTAGCCGGGCTCCGCCGCCTCGATGCGCCGTGCCCACTCCCGGTTCTGCGCAAACAGGCGGTCCAGCTCCGACCCACGGGCGAGCGCGCCGCCCGACATCTGGCAGCGGGTCTCCACGTGCTCGAGGTCGCACTGCGTCAGCAGATCGCGTAGCTTGGGGCTGTCGTCCATGCTCACACCCCTCGCTAGCGCCTCGACCAGGACACCTTCGCCCGGAGGCCCCGGAAGTCGCCCTCGCCCTCGAAGGCGATGCCGAAGGAGACGCTCTCCAGGCTCCGCGCCAGCTCCGTGACCGGAGAGCCCTCGACGGGGACCACAGGGAAGGCGGGCGACGCCTCGGACCCGTAGAGCGAGTGGGCGACGAGCGGCCCTTCCATTGTGAACGTCCCGCCGTGGGCCGAGGCGGGGATGGACCCGAGGAAGCCCAGGGCCGCTTGATCCCATGCCTCGGAGCCCGGCGCGACCCCGGGCAGCCCCCGCAGGAGGACCTCCGCGTCCCGGTAGGCTCCCCGGAAGGCGTCCCGCGCTTCGCGCTCCAGCAGCCCCAGCACCGCCTTGCCGAGCCAGCTCTCGGCGCTGGGGTTGCCGACCGTCAGCATGGCCTGCGCCCCCTCTGTCGCGGTGGGCTCCAGGGCTTTCGGGCCCTTGCCGTCCAGGGCCGCGTCGATGGCAGCCTCCAGCGTCGGGCGGTCCAGGCTCACGACGATGCGGTCCGCCGGGGTCGCGTAGTGAAGGGCGAGCTTGTCCAGGCCCCGCTCCATGGACGCCCCCTTTGCCGACGGCTTGATGGTGACCACGGACACGTCCCGGTAGGTGCCCCCGTCGTCGAAGACAACCAGGTCCGGCGCCGCCATGGACACAGTCGCCTTGATGGCGGTCAGCGTGGCCGCCAGGCCGAGCTGGCTCTTCACGTGGGCGCCGGCCCAGAGCGGGAGCCGCGAGATGGCCTCGAAGGTCTTGGGGTCGCTCCAGCGGAAGCTGTCCTCGCCCTCGGGCTGGGGCAGGGTGTTGTCGAGCAGCACCAGGTCCCAGAGGCCGCTCCGGTCGAGCGCGCCCACCTCCACCCAGGTGCCGAGCCAGCCGAACTCCAGGTCGCTCCGGCCCATCATGCGGCCGAGGCCGTCCAGCTCCCGCCGCGCCGAGGCCTTGTCGCCGATGCCGAACATCCACCGGATGCCCGACGGCATCACCTGGGCGTCGATGCGTGCCATGCCGACCGTCTCGAGGATCGAGTCGTACTCGGTGTTGGCGATGAGGGGCAGCATGCGGCCGTCCAGCGACAGGGCCTTGCCGTCCGCGGACCGCTTGATGCGGATGCCGACCGGGTCGATGGTGCCGCGCCAGTAGTCCTGATAGGTGCGCGCGAAGTCCTCGAAGGCCTGCTTCTCTTCGGCGGTCACGGTGTCCACCCGCAGCTCGGAGAGCGGGGTCATGGCGCCGAGGCGCCCCCAGGTGGTGGAGCTGGGGCCCGTCGTTGCGAGCAGGATCGGCGTGCCGTCTTGGTGCTTCAGCTCTTCTTGGGCCAGATAGCCCGCCTTGACGAGCCCCTCCAGGGACGGGGTCTCCCCCTCCAGCCAGCCGTGCAGCAGCGCCGCGTAGCCGACCGTCCGCAGGTCGGCCCCGGCGAGCATGCGCCGCGACGCGAGCACCTTGGTCGCCGGGCTGATGGCGTGGGCGACGAAGTCGTCGCTCAGGAAGGCATAGCCGTCCTCGTCGGGGCCGAACGGGTCCATGGTGCGGAAGGTCTTGAAGTCGCCGGACTCCGCGAGGGACTTCTCTTTCTTGTCGGCGACGGCGACCAGCGCCTCGATGGTGGCGCGGCTGTTGGCGAGGATGAGGACGTCGCCCAGCTCGACGCGGTGCTGGTCGTACTCCCGGTCCGGCGTCGAGAGGCGGCGCACCGTGTGCCCGGAGATCTCATAGGTGGAATCGCCCAGGTCGCTCCGGCGCGCCCGCGCCGACGCCTCGAAGCCTGCCAGCGCGGTGGTGAGGAGCGTCCGGTTCTTGACCTTGAAGAGGATCGCCACGTCCGTCCCCTCGCGGAAGAAGGGGTCGCCGGCGATGAAGGCCGTGCCGTCCGACGCCAGGTGGCCGAGCTTCTCCGCGAGGCCGGTGCGCTCCACCACGAGCTGCCGCTCGTAGCGCTCCGCCATGCGGGAGGTACCCGTGTTGCCCTCGATGAGCTCGGCGGCGGGCTGGAGCCAGGTCGACAGGTCGTTGGCGAGCTGGACGGCCACTCGCAGGTCCTTGAAGTGCAGGTACATCATGCGGGCGGGCACCACGCTCGCCATGGGCTCCATGACCGGCTGCTTGCCGAGCTTCGTCATCATCGCGTCCCAGGGGTGGGCCGCCAGCGGGACGGGCTTCAGGTCCGCGATGGGGATGTCACGGGGGCCCGGCGCGCCGCGAAGGCGCAGGCCCCGGTCGGCCTGCAGCGCCTCCTGGATGGAGGTCATGCCCGTGTAGAGGCTCATGGTCTCCGCCACGTCGCCGCTGCGGTCCCGCACGGGGATGGCGTCGGCCGCGGCCCCCGTGCCCCCGCCGAGGCGCGCCGCCCGCCCCTGGGCGAAGCCGGCGAAGGGCGCGCGGCTCCCCCAGCCCTGGGTGTCCCACCGCTCGAAAAAGCTCGCCAGGTTCACCCAGAACGTCGGCTCCAGGTCCTTCCTGGCCGGAGACTTGGCGATGGCCTCGATCTTGACCGTGCGCAGGGTCCAGGGGCGCGCGAGGAAGCGGCCCCAGCGGTCTGGAAGCTCGGCGAGGGTCAGGTCCAGCGTCGCGGGGGGCTCGGTGCCGACGAGGCGCACCAGGAGCTGCCCCATGGGCGCCGCGTTGGTCGGTGGCTCGACGACGGCCATGCCGCGCGCGCTTGCTGGGAGCAGGGTGCGAAGGTCGGGGGTCATGCTCGGGTTGAGCTGGCTCCCGATGTCCTGTGGCAGCGGCGCCGCGATGATCACGTGGCCGCCCTTCACCTCGTGGGCGCTGGCGGTCACCGTGATGTCCGCCCCCTTCTTGGCCTCCGGGCGCCCCGTCCGCGCCGTCAGCGCTGGCCCCGGGTCGGGGGGCTGGGCCCGGGCGCCGCTGGCGCTCTGTGAGGCAGCCGTTCCAGCGGCAGGAGTCGCAGCCGGGGCGGTCTCAGCCTTCTTGCATCCGATCAGCAGGGCAAGGGCCAGTAGGGCGTACAGGCGCATGGGTCACTCCTTGTGGCGGCGGCCGCGATGCGGCACCATCGGTGCCGTGGCGCTCCTTCTGGGGGCGTCCCATCATAGAGGGTCTGGAGCACTCCTGCCAGGGGGTGAAGAGGAGTTCCACGATGGCTGAGCCAAGCCCCGAGTCCGGCCTCAAGCGGCCACGCGGGGTCCTCCCGTTCCTGCTGCTGCTCGGGCTCCTGGGGGTGCTGCTCCTGCTCCAGATGGGCAAGCCGTCGTCCCCCGGCGTGCCCTACAGCGACCTGAAGCGCCTCATCGAGGCCGACCTGGTGGCCTCGCTGGTCATCGGCGACGAGGACATCGTCGCCACGCTGCGGCCCGACGCCAACGTGGCCACCGCGTTCGGCGGCTCCGAGGTCCAGAAGCCCCAGGCCTGGGAGACCGTGCAGAAGCTCCAAGGGGGCGGCCAGATCCAGGCCAAGGCGCTGCCCGGGGGCGACGAGGCGCTGGTGCCCCTGCTCGAGAAGCACGGCGTCTCCTACCGGGGGCAGCGGGACGGCTCCGGGGCCTGGATCGTCGCGCTGTCGTGGCTCCTGCCGCTCTTGCTGGTGGTCGGCTTCTTCGCCTTCATGGCGCGCCGCGCCAAGGAGGGGCAGGGCGCGCTCCAGTTCGGCAAGAGCAAGGTGCGGGTCTACAAGGAGAACGACGTCAAGACCACCTTCGCGGACGTCGCCGGCGTGGACGAGGCCAAGGCGGAGCTCGAGGAGATCATCGAGTACCTGCGCCGCCCCGAGCGGTACATCACCATCGGCGCAAGGATTCCCAAGGGCGTGCTGCTCATCGGGCCTCCGGGCACCGGAAAGACCCTGCTGGCGCGGGCCGTGGCCGGCGAGGCGCGGGTGGCGTTCTTCTCAATCAGCGGCAGCGAGTTCGTGGAGATGTTCGTCGGCGTCGGCGCGGCTCGCGTGCGCGATCTCTTCGAGCAGGCGCTGAAGAGCGCCCCGTGCATCATCTTCGTCGACGAGCTGGACGCGCTGGGCAAGACCCGCGGCGCCGGCATGATGACCGGCAACGACGAGCGGGAGCAGACGCTCAACCAGCTCCTGGTGGAGATGGACGGCTTCGACGCCAACACCGGCGTCGTCATGATGGCGGCCACCAACAGGCCCGAGATCCTGGATCCGGCGCTCCTGCGGGCCGGGCGCTTCGACCGGCAGGTGCTGGTGGACCGCCCGGACAAGACGGGGAGGCTCGCGATCCTGAAGGTACACTCCATCGGCGTGAAGCTCGGGCCCGACGTGGATCTGGAGCTGCTCGCGGCGCGGACGCCCGGGTTCGTGGGCGCGGATCTCGCGAACCTGATCAACGAGGCCGCGCTGCTGGCGGCGCGACGGAGCCGCGAGTCCGTGAGCATGGCCGAGCTGGAGGAGGCCGTGGAGCGCGTGGTCGCGGGCCTGGAGAAGAAGGGCCGCATCATCACGGAGCCCGAGAAGCGCCGCGTGGCCGCCCACGAGATCGGCCACGCCTTGATCGCAGAGCTGGTCGACTCCGGCGACCCGGTGCACAAGATCAGCATCGTGCCGCGGGGCATGAACGCCCTCGGCTACACGCTCCAGCTCCCCACGGAGGACCGCTACCTGATGACGGAGGGCGAGCTGCAGGACAAGCTGGCCGTGCTCCTTGGCGGGCGCTGCGCCGAGGAGCTGGTCTACGGCGAGCCCTCGACGGGGGCGCAGAACGACCTGGTGCGCGCGACGGACATCGCGCGGAGCATGGTGCTCCAGTTCGGCATGAGCCCGGCGCTCGGCCCGGTCACCTTCGAGGAGCCGGGGGGCAAGGCCCAGTTCCTGACGCCGGACATGGCGGCGCGGAGGAGGGTCGGTGAGAAGACCGCCGACCTCATCGACCAGGAGGTGCGCCGCCTGCTCGATGACGCCCACGCCCGGGTCATGGCCCTGCTCAAGAGTCACCGGGGAGTCCTCGACATGGCCGCACAGGAGCTCATCGATCACGAGTATCTGGACGGAGCGCGGCTCAGGGAGATGCTCAAGGCAAATGGGGTGAGCCCATGAAGTTCGCGCTGGACGCTCAGGTGGAGGCGCTCCTGCGAGTGGTCGAGGGGAGCGACGACGAGGCGCTGAGGTTGTGGGCCATTCGACGGATCGCGGATCTGGGGACGCCAGACGCCGCGCGGGTGCTGGTGGAGGTCTGGGAGCGCTGCGCGTGGCGCGAGACGCGGGTCGCGCTGCTCCACGCGCTGGGGCGCATGGGCCAGGAGCGGGGCACCGAGCTGCTGATTCGCGCGGTGGGCGACCCGGGCGACGTGGCGCTCGGGGCGGAGGCGGTGGTGGCCCTCGGAGGATGCAACCGCGTCGCGGTGGGGGAGCTGCTCGCGTCCGTGGTGGAGGGCGGGGAGCCCGCCCACCGGAGGGAGGCGATCATGGCGCTGAGCCGGCAGTCCTGGCCGTCTGCGGCGCTGATGGCCCGGACCCTGGAGCAGGCGGCGGGGGAGGGGGCCACGGGCCTCGTCCAGTACCTCGTCCTCGCGCTTGGGGTGGTGGGGACGCCGGAGCGGTGGCCCCTGGTGGAGCGATGGCTGGACCCCGCGGCGCCCGGGCCGGTGTTCAACGCGGCGCTGCTGTCCGCGGGGCGCCTCGCGGATGGGGGAGGCGTCCGGCGCCTCCAGGGGCTGGACCTGCGCGCGCGCTTCTTTGCCGAGCAGCTCCGCGACGCGGCCGTGGCCCACGCGCGCGTCCGGGCGCGGGTCTCCGTGGAGGACGCGGTGGAGGGTGTCCGTGGCGCCGGGCCCCACGCGTTGCGCGACGCGCTCCAGGTGCTGGCGGCCTTCCCCCGGGGCGAGGCGCGGGAGGCGTTCTCGGTGTTGGCGGAGGGCGCGCCGGCGGCCCTCTCCTGCGTCGTGCGGGCAGCGCTGGCGGGCCCGGACACCGTAGCCGAGGACGTGACTTTCCTGGTTGACGCAGCCCATGGGGGAGGGGACCCGGAGGCCGCGGCGACTCTGGCCATCGCGCTGCGGGAGGTGGACGCCGCGGCGCTCCCTGCGATCCACGCCGGGCTGCCGGCAGAGGCGAGCCGGGCGCTCATGGCGCGGGTCAGGGAGCCGGCGGCGGTGGAGCGTCTGGCGGCGGTCGTCGAGCGAGGGGAGGACTCGGCGGCCCGCATCGAGGCGATCAACGCCCTCGTCTCGCAGGCGCGGATGGTGGTGCCCAGGGCGGAGCACGCGGCGCGGGTGGGTGAGGAGGTGCTGCGGCTGACGCGCCAGGTCACCACGCCCGAGGTGCGCAGCCGCCTGCTGCGGGCCCTGGGGCAGCTTCGCGTCGGCGGGGCCGCCGGGGAGCTGGAGCGGCGCATGCAGGCCGGTGATGCCGCGTTCGGGTCGGCGGTGTTCGGGCTGTCGCACCTGGGGGCTGCGGGCGCCCCGGCTCTGCTGCGGCGCCTGGCCACGCGGCGGGGCCACGGGGAGACGGCGCACCTGCTGGCGGGGCTGGCGCGGGTGGGGGAGCTGCCCTCCACCGAGGCGCTGAGCGGGGTCGTTCCGCTGGGGCGAGAGCGGCTGGCCATGCTGCAGATCCTGTCTCGCAACCAGGTCGCAGGGCAGGAGGCGCTCCTCCACGCGTGCCTGCAGGGCGACTTCACCGAGCGCCTCCTGGCCATCGCCGCCTGCCGGCACAACTACACGGAGCGCCTGCGGGAGCCCCTGCTGGCGGCCTTCCGGGGGGACATCCCCGCCCTGGCGCAGCGGGCGCTGGACAGCCTCTGCGCGTCCGGGGATGCGGCGGTTGCGAGGGAGCTGCTGGACTGGGCCCTGCGCCCTGGAGCCACGGCGCCCGAGGCCCTCAAGGTGCTGCGGAGCCTTCGCGCCGGGGAGCTTCTGGAGCGTCTGGATGAGGCGCTGCGGGACAGGCCGCCGGTGCTCGAGGATCCGGACGTGCTCGCGGCGGCCATCCGGCTGCGGGATCTGCTGGCGCCGAGCCCGGAGGCGCCCGCGGGCGACGCGCACACGGCGGACGCGGACCTGGAGGCGCGGCTGCCCGGCTACGGGCGCTACTCGGAGGCGGCCAAGTCGGTGCTGCGCAACGCCGAGCTGACCGTGGGGCGGACGGACCTCTTCGACGACAGGGTGGACAAGTCGACCATCCTCGTGGAGTACGTCAAGTCCATCGACCTCGTGCTCCAGGAGACCGTCGGGGCCGCGGTCTTTGCCGAGGCGAGCCCCCATCTCACCGCCATGCGCGCTCGGGTCGTCCAGCTCGGCCTCGACGAGGAGGCCCTGGCGGCGCCCGAGCTCATCGCGCTGCTCGACTGCGCGGGGGACTTCACGCCCGAGGCGCTCCCCGTGCAGAAGGTCGTGGCGCTGTGTCGCGCGGTGAGGACGGGGCGCATCGAGAAGTCTCCCTACCGCATCATCGACGGGCTGCGGGCCTGGGCCATGGTCCTGCTCGTCTTCGGGCGGCAGCTCCGCAGCGGGGGCGTAGCGCTGGAGCCGGTGCTGCCGATCCGGTGCAAGGACGACGCCCTCGTCAGCCGTCTGGCGGCCGACCTGAACCACCTCCAGCACATCCGCAACGAGGCGGCGCACCGGGGCACCATCCGGCGCATGGAGGAGCTGAGCGCGGCGCGGGAGCTGGCGCTGCGGGTCCTGGTGGAGCTGGGGGCGGTGGTGTGACGCTTTGTCTCGAGCGCGGGGACGTCTGTCGCCGCGGCCCGGATCACCGGAAGGGAGCGGAGTTGACGAGGACCGGTCGCGGTGCTCTCATGTGCCGCGGGGTGGGGGTACTTGAAACGAGAGTGAGGTGAAGTGATGAAGGTTCTTGCGATGGTCGGGTGCATGGCGCTGGCACTGGCAGGGGTCGGCTGCGACGACACGGACAGCGGGAGCAACAACGGTGGCGGCGGTGGCGGCGGCGGTGGCGGAGGGGCCGGCGGTGACGGCACCGGCGGTGGCGGTGGCGGCGCGGTCTCCTGCGAGGACAGCCCCTGGGCCGGCAAGTGCCTCGAGAACATGGCGAAGGGCTGCTGGGCTCCCGAGGGCGCGTGCAATGGCAAGATCGAGGGCACGACGACTACGCTGAATTGGGCCAACGGCGCGACGATCGTCACCAAGCCCGAGGGCATGGGCGCCAAGACCACGGCGACGGGCGCTGGCGGCAGCACCTGCTTCACCGGCGAGTCCAGCATCGATCTCGCTACCCAGTCCAGCACCACGACGTACACGGATGCGCAGAACAGCGACAAGTACGTCATCAAGACGGGAACGAGCGGCGACATCGAGGTGACCTGCCCCGACGGCAGCAAGTTCACCGTCACGAAGGCTGAGTCCGACGCCTCCAAGGGCTGCGAGTATGGCGGCGAGCCGTGCACCATGGACACCAGCGGCGTCGGTGGCGGTGGTGGCGGTGGTGGCGGTGGTGGCGGCGGTGGCGGTGGCGGTGGCGTGGGCAGCCCCTGCACCTCGGACGGGGACTGCAGCGCGGGCAAGTGCTGCGAGTTCAACGGCATGAAGGTCTGCGCTCCCCAGTGCCAGTAGCGCGGATCCACCCCACCCCGTGCCCTCTGCCCCACCCCGGGGGCGTCCCACCGTTTGAGCCCTCCGCGCTGCTCATGCTACACAGGTGACCCATGGTCGCCCTCCTGGTCGCCGAGAAGCCGTCCGTCGCGCGCGATCTGGCGCGGGTCCTCGGCGTGCGGGGTAAAGGCGACGGCTTCCTGCAAGGCGACGACCTCTGGATCACCTGGTGCGTCGGCCACCTCGTCGAGCTGTGCGAGCCCCACGAGCACGACCCGGCGTGGCGGGCCTGGTCCGCGGGCACACTCCCCATGCTGCCCGACCCCTTCCGCCTGCGGCCCGTGAAGAGCGGGGCGAAGCAGCTCCGCATCGTGGAGCGCCTGCTTCGGTCCCGGGACGTGACCTCCATCGTCAATGCTTGCGATGCTGGCCGCGAGGGTGAGCTGATCTTCCGCCTGGTCGCCGAGCACGCCGGGTGCCGCAAGCCCGTGAAGCGCCTGTGGCTGTCGTCACTGACGGACCAGGCCGTGCGGGACGCGATGCGCGCCATGCGCCCCGCCTCGGCCTACGACGCCCTGGGTGACGCGGCGCGCTGCCGCTCGGAGGCCGACTGGCTCGTGGGGCTCAACGCCACCCGCGCGCTGACGCTGCTCGGGCGTCGGGGGGGATCCGACGCCCTCTACACCGTCGGGCGCGTCCAGACCCCCACCCTCGCCATGCTGGTGCGGCGCGAGGAGGAGATCGAGGCCTTCGTCTCCGAGCCCTTCTGGCAGGTGAAGGCCCGCTTCGGCGTCGAGGCGGGCTCCTTCGTCGCCACGTGGCACCGGGGCAAGCAGGATCGGCTGCCCTCCCCCGAGGAGGCCGGGGGGATCGCGGCGGCCATCGACGCGCAGATCGGCACGGTCGCGTCCGTCGAGCGCAAGACCGTCCGGGAGCGCCCGCCGCTGCTCTTCGATCTGACGACGCTCCAGCGGGAGGCCAACCGCCGCTACGGGCTCTCCGCGAGCGCCACCCTGGAGGCGGCGCAGGCGCTGTACGAGCGGCACAAGCTCCTGACCTATCCGCGCACCGACTCTCGCCACCTGACCTCGGACATGGCGCCGAGGCTCCCGGACGTGCTCGAGGGAGTCGCGGTGGGGGTCTGGGCCCCCCACGCAGAGGCGGTGCTCGCGGAGCCCCTGCGCCTCGGCCGGGTGGTGGACGACGCGGAGGTGGGCGACCACCACGCGATCATCCCCACCGGGAGGCGCCCGGACCCGGACGCCCTCCCCCCGACCGAGCGCAAGGTGCTCGATCTCGTGGTGCGCCGCTTCCTCGCCGCGCTCCACCCCGAGGCCATCTTCGACACCGCTCGTGTGGAGGTGGTGGTGGTGGGGCACGCCTTCGCGGCCACTGGCAAGGTGGTGGTGCAGGAGGGGTGGCTCGCGGTGGAGCCCCCACCGAGGCGCCAGGACGAGGCCGAGCCCCTCCCCCCCGTGCGGCCGGGCGAGCCGGCGGTGACGCAGGAGGTGCGCGTCCACCAGGGCGAGACGCAGCCACCCAAGCGCCACACGGAGGCGACGCTGCTCGGCGCCATGGAGCGCGCGGGCCAGGAGCTGGAGGAGGCGGAGCTGCGCCGCGCCATGAAGGAGGCGGGCCTGGGCACACCCGCCACGCGGGCGGCGATCATCGAGGGGCTGCTGCACCGGGGCTTCGTGGCCCGGGACGGCAAGAGCCTGGCGCCCACGGCGCTCGGGAGGGCGCTCATCGGCGCCGTCCCCGTCGAGGAGCTCAAGAGCCCCGCGCTGACCGGTGCCTGGGAGAGGCGCCTCGCCGACGTGGCCGCCGGGCGGCTGTCGCGGTCCGAGTTCATGGCCGGCGTGCGCGAGCACACCGCCGCCATCGTCGGCGCCATCCTGGGCGCGGAGCCGCCCGCGCCCTCTCCCGTGCGGGCGAGGAGCCCACGGACGGGCGGCGTCGCTCGCGGCGCGGGCGACGCCCCCGGAGGAGGGGGCTCGGAGTCCGCGGAGTCGCCGTCCCCGGGCCATGGGGGCGGGCGGCGACGGCGCACGACGGCGGCCGGCGGCGCCGCGACATCCGGCGCCCCGAGCGGCGCCGATCCTCTCGGTCGCTGCCCCGTCTGCGGGACGCCGGTCCACGAGGGCCCGCGGGCCTTCTCCTGCGCCCGAGGCCGTGAGTGCTCCTTCGTCATCTTCAAGACGGTCGCGGGCCGCAAGGTGACCGCGAAGCTGGTCCAGGTCCTACTGGGCCGCGGGGAGTCCACGGTGCTCGACGGCTTCCGCAGCAAGGCGGGCAAGCGCTTCAGCGCGCGCCTCGCGCTCGACGCCCAGGGCCAGGTGGCCTTCCGCTTCGACGACAAGGCCGGCGGAGGGGGCCACGGCCGTCGGCCCTCCCCGCGCACCGCCTCAGCCGGCGCCTCTCCGACCTCTCCCTCCCGCCCCGGCTCATCGCGATCAAAATCCTCCCCGCCCGCTCTCCTCCCGGGGGTGGAGTCTACGGATCCGGGTGCACCAGCCAGCGATGCAGAGGAGGGCGCCCTCACCGCTGCCGGCTCCCGCGCGACCCCTGCGCCAAGGCGCCGCTCCAGCGCGGAGCCCCGCGTCCCGCCCACCTGCCCGGCCTGCCACGAGGGCACGATCATCCGCGGCCACCGCGGCTGGGGCTGCTCCCGGTGGCGAGACGGCTGCACCTTCGTCGTGTGGTTCGACCAGGGCGGCCGCCCCCTGTCGGACGGTGAGGCGGACCGCCTCCTACGTGAAGGCAGGACCCGCCTGCTCGACGCTCTCCCGGGCCCCGCGGGCAACCCGGTCCGCGGTCGCCTCGTCCTGGACCTCAGTGCCCCAGGAAACGTTCGCGTGGAGCCGTCCCGCCGCGCTCCGCGCCCCAAGGGAGGCTGACGTTCCGGGGCGCGATGGGCCTGCCCTCACTCCCCCCACATGTCCGGCGGCACCACCATCACCGGAGCGTGCGTCTGCTCCAGAACCCGTGCGGTGGTGCTCCCGATGAGCAGGCGCTGTACCAGGCTGCTCGCGTGAGTCGCCATGACGATGAGGCTGGCTCCGGCCGCTCGCTCCAGGATGGCCTTCGCCGCATCCGGGTGGTTGACCAGGGCGAAGGTGGAGTCCGGGGCGAGGCGGTCGAGGCGGGCGACGAAGCGGTCGATGGGGTTGTCGAAGACCGCGTCCATGGCCTGGGGATCCAGGAAGGCCGGCGCTCCCCGTGTCACCGGCGGGAGCGGCACGTCCGGTGGCAGGCTGACCACGTGGATCACGTCCAGGGCCGCGGCCAGGACCTGGGCAAGGGACGCGACCAGCGGCAGGCACGCGGAAGCGGCCGGGGACCAGTCCACCGCGTAGACGATGCGCCCCCCAGGGTCCCAGGGACCCTCCAGGTCTCTGGGTACCACGACCACCGGCGTGCGCGACTCGCGGATCATCCGGTCCGTGGTCGCTCCCCCGACGAGGCCCAGTAGCGGGTTGACGCTGCCCAGGGACATGACGACCAGGTCGAAGCCGCACACGTCAGTCGCGCGCAGCAGCTCGGTGGCGGGGGTGCCTCGACGCGCGAAGGCGTGGACCTCGGCGACGCGGCCCCGCAGCGAGTCCGCCACGTCGAGGAGCCCCTGCGGCGGCTCGATCTCCTCGCCGCCGGAGAGCGGCATGGCTCGCACCACGTAGCCGAGGTGGATGCTCGCGCCGAGCGCCGCCGCCAGGGACGCGGCGACGGGGAGCGCCGCGCTGGCGGGCCCGCTCAGATCGAGGGGCACCAGGACCGAGCGGACGTTGGGGGACATGCCGTAGCGGCGCAGCTCCTCGCGGCTCGGTGCGGGGTCGTCGTCCGGCTCCGCGAGGCGCCGCGCGAAGCGGGCCTCGTCCAGCGCAAAGGAGGCGCTCTCACGTGCCTCAGCCCGGGCCTCCCGCCACGCGGTGCCTTCCATGGGGGCGCGGTCCGCCTCCGTCAGCGGGAGCACCATCTCGTCTCCCCGCCACTCCCACGGCGCGCCTGCCCGCAGATCGTCGATGCACCCGAGCTCCACCGCCCAGGACAGCTCCGCCAGGGTCAGCGCCGCCGTGTCTCGTCGCAGGGCGTCGAAGCGCCCCTGCACCGCCGGGTCCACGAAGCGGAAGCGAGGGCGGTACATCACGGCGTTGTGGACCCAGCTCGGGTGGGCGAGGATGCCGCGCTTGCCGAGGCGCGTGGCGATGCGCTCGAGGAGCGCCATCATCTCGGCGCCGAGCCCCAGCCCCGGACACCGCTGCCCGGGCAGCGGCACCAGCCCCCGCCGGGCGTCGAAGCACCCCTTCGGGCTCTGGAGCACCAGCCACTCGGCCACGAGCCACCCCTCCAGGCCCTTCGGGTGCTCTGCCGGCAGCACGTCCCCGGCGGCCCGCTCGGCCAGGCGCAGCCGCAGGTCCACGAGCAGCTCCCGCGGGTCGCAATCCGGCGTCGCGTAGATGCGCAGCAGGTGGCGCCAGGGGTCGCTGACGTCCACGGTGACGTGGGCGTCGGGGTAGCCGCGCCGGGTGAGCGCGTCCATGAACCCGTAGACGCGCAGTCCGTGTCGGATGCCGTCGAGCGTGTAGAAGCCGAGCACGAGGCTGGAGCTCGCCCCGTGGTCCAGGAGCTCTCCCATGAGGTCGTCGTCCGCCTCAGGCGGTCGCGCCTGGAGGTCGAACCGCGTGAGAGTGGGGAAGAGCGCCTCGTAGTGCCGCTCAACCTCCCGCAGGCGCCGCATCTGGGATCTCGTCGGCATCAACCCTCGCCCCCACGCCAACCTTACGACGTGCGCGCGGGCCTTCGCAACCGGTCGCCGAGCGTGTATCCTCCGCCGCCATGGCCGAGCACGCGACCATCCAGTGCCCCCAGTGCGGCTCCCCGGTGCCGGTGGACCGCCGCTTCTCCCACATGGCGGTGTGCGGCGCGTGCCGCTCCGTCGTGACGTTCGGCGAGGGCGCGGCGCGGGTGGCCGGCCGCATGTCCGTGCTGCCGGCGGCCCGCAGCCGGCTCTGGGTGGGCGGCACCGGTGCTGTGAAGGGGCGCCGGTTCACGGCCATCGGGCGCGTCCGCTACCGCTGGTCGCGCGGCTTCTGGGACGAGTGGCTCCTGGCGGGAGACGACGGTGAGCCCATCTGGTTGAGCGAGGACGAGGGGGAGCTCTCACTGGAGCGGCCGCTGGACGGCGCGCCCGACGTGGACGTCGCGTCGCTCTTGCCAGGGGCGATCATCACTGCCGGGGGGCGCTCCTGGCGCGTCACGGAGCAGGGGACCGGGCGCTGCGAGGGCGGCGAGGGCCAGCTCCCGTTCGCCGCCGTGGAGGGGGAGGCGGTCCCGTTCGTCGACTTGGAGGGGCCCGATCACGCCGTCGCCACACTGGAGAGAGACGCCGACGGCCCGCGGCTGTTCGCGGGAGAGATCCTGCGCCCGGGGGAGCTGCGGCTCGATCAGGAGCGTGAGGCGGACGGCTTCGCGGACGACCTCCCCGTGGCGCGGAAGGCCGCCGGAGACGCCCCGGAGCGGCTGACGCAGCTCTCTGGGGCCGTCCGGGCCGTGAGCTGCGCGAGCTGCGGCGGCGGCATGGAGGTCGACTCCAAGGGCGGCGTCCCAGACCGCGTCCGGTGCCCCTACTGCGACCACGTGGAGGAGCTGGGCCCCCGGTCGGTCACGTGCCCATCCTGCGCCGCCCCGGTCCCCGTCCGCTCTGGCGAGGCGGGCGTCGCCACGTGCGCGTGCGGCGCCCTGATCTCGCTCCGGTCCAGCGTGCCCACCGTCCTTGCGAAGCTCGCCCAGGCGCGCCCGCGCCCCCCGATCCCCCTCGGCTCGAGCGTCACCCTCCGCGGCGTGACGTGGGAGGCGACCGGCTGGGCGCAATACGAGGGCCAGAGCGGCAGCGAGACCTTCCGGTGGGACGAAGTCCTGCTGTTCAGCGAGCAGGCGGGCCACGCGTGGCTGGAGTTCTCTGACGGGCACGCCTCGCTTGGGGTCAAGGTCGTGAGCGGCCCGGACGCCGGCTCCCCGGTGGACTCCCTGACCTGGCGTGGCGAGCGCTGGACCCTGGCAGAGCAGTGCACGGCGCGCATCCTGTGGGTCGAGGGGGAGCTCCCGTGGGTGGCGATGGTCGGTGACCGCGTGCGCACCGCAGAGTACGCGCGCCCCCCGCACATGCTGAGCGCCGAGTGGGCCTCCCGCGGCGACTCCAGCGAGGTGGAGTGGACCCTCGCCGAGTATCTGCCCCAGCCCGAGCTGCGCGCGGCGGTGGCCGACCCGAGCCGCCTGCCGCGCCCCGAGGGTGTCGCCCCGCACCAGCCGTACCCTCGGGCCGCGGGCCAGATCCTCGTGGCGTCCGCCGTCGCGCTGGTCGTGGCCATCGCGCTGCTGGTCTGGACCCTGGGCGCCGGCGTGCAGATCGCCACCTTCGCCTTCGACGAGGCCTACGACGAGCCCGAGCAGAGCGACACCTTCGTCGTCAGCCGGGACGACGTCACGCTGGAGGTGGTCTTCGACACCCCGAGCCTCGACAACCAGTGGGTCTACCTGCGCGCCGCGCTCCTCGACGAGGAGGGCGGCGTCGTCAGCGAGTGGTCCTCTCAGCTCAGCTACTTCCATGGCGTGGAGGACGGCGAGTCCTGGACCGAGGGCAACCTGTCGGACAACGCGCTCCTGCGCGTCGAGAAGGCCGGCACCTACCGCATCGGCATCGAGGCGGAGGCCGGGCACGGCGACCAGGAGGACCCTGACCCCACCTTCGAGCCACCGATCCAGACGCGGGTCTTGGAGGGCGCCATGACGGCGGAGTGGGCGGGCCTCTTTCTGGCCGCCGCCGCCGCGCTGCTCATCGCCCTGGGCGTCCACCGGCTCAACTTCGTCCGCAAGCGCAAGGGAGACGACGATGACGATGACTGAGCGTGCGCACACCAGGGGGCGCCCATGAAGTCCCGACACAGAGGGCTGGCGCCCGCGGCGGCCGTCGTGATCCTCATGCTCCTTGGAGGGGCGGCCGGAACGGTCTGGGCGACGGTGAACGCGGTCGGCGTGCCCCGGGCGACGGTGGAGGCCAAGAGCGTTCGCGAGGGGTCGCCCAAGACGGGCCACTCCCGCGGGGGTCGGGTGCTGTTCGTCGGCGGCGGATACAGGGGCGGCAAGTAACCCTATGAATCTGGAGGCAACATGACACACGGCATCATCGCGGCGGCCGGCTTCGGCTCGGACGCCTTCGTGGAGACGCTCCTCGGGACGGTGGTCTACGCCGCCCTCGGCCTGGCGCTGTTCGCCGTGGCGTTCTGGATCATCAACAAGATCGTACCCTTCAGCCTGCGAAAAGAGATCGAGGAGGACCAGAACACGGCTCTCGGAATCGTGATCGGGGCCGTGCTCCTCGGCCTCTCGATCATCCTCGCCGCCGCCATTCATGGCTGAGAGGGGAGAGACCGCAGAACCGGGTGAGTCCGCCCCGCCCCGTGGCGCCGCGGTCGTCCTGCTCGTCGCCATGGCCGTGGCCTCGGTCTGCGGCCTCGTCTACGAGCTGCTCGCTGGCGCTCTGTCGAGCTACCTCCTCGGCAGCTCGGTCACCGAGTTCTCCCTGGTCGTCGGCATCTTCCTGTCCGCCATGGGCGTCGGGTCCTGGTTGTCTCAGCACGTCCGGGGCTCCCTGGTGGCGGCCTTCGTCGCGGTGGAGCTGCTCGTCGGTGTGGTCGGCGGCGTCATCGGCGTGGCCGGGTTCGCGGCCTTTGCCCTGACGTCCGCCTACCGGGTCGTCCTCCTGGGGCTGGTCATCGCCACGGGCGTCCTCATCGGCCTGGAGGTCCCGCTGGTGGTCCGCATCCTCCAGCACCGCACGCAGCTCCGCGTCTCCGTGGCCAACGTGCTCTCCGCGGACTACCTCGGCGCCCTGTTCGGGTCCCTGCTGTTCCCCTTCGTGCTCGTCCCCGAGGCGGGCCTCATCCGCGCTGGCCTTCTTGCGGGCCTGGCCAACGTGGGCGTCGGCTGGATCACGCTCTGGCTGCTGCGGGAGGCCATCGGCCGCTCCCTGCGCCCGCTGGTCGCCGGGGCCACCGCCGCCACCGCGCTGCTAGGGGGGCTCCTGGTGTTCGCCCAGCCCCTCAGCGCAGCTCTGGAGCAGGAGCTCTACCAGGACGACGTCATCCTGACGCGAGACTCCCAATACCAGAAGATCACCATCACCCGCTGGCGCGACGACATCCGGCTCTATCTCGATGGGAACCTGCAATTCTCGAGTGTGGACGAGTATCGCTACCACGAGTCTCTCGTCCACCCGGCCCTCTCGCTCGTCCCCCACGCCCGCCGCGTGCTCGTGCTCGGTGGCGGGGACGGCCTCGCCGCCCGCGAGATCCTCAAGTGGGGACCCGACGAGGTGGTGATCGTCGACCTGGACCCCGAGATCACGCGGCTCTTCCGCGACCGACCCATCCTGGCGGCCATCAACGGCCGCTCCCTCCACGACCCCCGCGTCCGCGTGGTCAACACGGACGCCATGGGCTTCCTGGCAGACGGCACCGACGCATGGGACGTGATCATCGCCGATCTCCCCGACCCCAACACCCTCGCCGTGGGCAAGCTCTACTCGCGCCAGTTCTACCGCCTCGCCCTGAAGCGCCTGTCCCGCCAAGGGGTGTTCGTCACCCAGGCGACGAGCCCCTTCGAGACCCGCGCGGCCTTCTGGTGCATCGTCCACACTCTGCGTGCCGTGGAGCCTCGGGGGGGAGGCACCCTCCACGTCGCCCCTTACACCACCCACGTCCCGAGCTTCGGCGAGTGGGGCTTCGTGCTGGCGTCCGAGCGCGCAATCGAGCCTGCGGCCATGCACATGGGGGTCGAGACGCGATATGTCACCCCGGAGGTCGTCCAGCGCATGTTCGTCTTTGGCAAGGACACCGCCGAGGTGGACTCCCCGGTGAACGACCTCGACGACCAGCCCCTCGTGCGGCTGTACGAGGAGGGGTACAAGCGCTTCTACGACTGATCCCGCGTTGCGCCGGCCCCCTCGACCCGCTACCCTGCGCCCGCCCGAGAGGCGGCGAGACCCCGGAAGATGCGAGGAGACCGATGATCGCGTGGAGCGGTGTGAGCAAGGTGTACGGCGGCCAGATCCTGTTCGTGGACGCCAGCTTCCAGGTGAACCCTGGCGAGAAGGTGGGCCTCGTGGGCCCGAACGGGGCCGGCAAGACGACCCTCTTTCGCATGATCATGGGCGAGGAGCAGCCCGATGAGGGCACCATCGAGCGCCCGCGCCGGCTGACCATCGGGTACTTCCGCCAGGACGTGGGCGACTGGCGGGGGCGCAGCGTGCTCGCCGAGGCGATGGCCGGCGCGGGGGAGGTGGCGGATCTGCACGAGGAGCTGGCCGCGCTGGAGCACCGCATGGCGGAGGCCGGCGAGGATCTGGACGCCGTCATCGAGCGCTACGGAGAGGTGCAGGGCCGCTTCGAGCAGCTCGGCGGCTATGACCTGGAGCCTCGGGCCCACACCATCCTCGCCGGGCTGGGCCTGACCGCGGAGCAGGTGGAGGGGGACGTGGGGCGTCTCTCTGGCGGGTGGAAGATGCGCGTGGCGCTGGCGAGGATCCTGCTCGCCCGTCCGGACGTGATGCTCCTCGACGAGCCGACCAACTATCTGGACATCGAGTCCATCCTGTGGCTGGAGGACTTCCTGCGGGACGCCCCGGGCGCCCTGGTCATGACCTGCCACGACCGCGACGTGATGAACCGCGTGGTGAAGAAGATCATCGAGATCGACGGCGGCGAGGTGCGGGTCTACGGCGGCAACTACGATCTCTACGAGCAGCAGCGCGCCGAGGAGGCCGCGCGCCGGGAGGCCCAGTACGAGCGCCAGCAGGCGATGGTCGCCAAGGAGATGCGCTTCGTCGAGCGCTTCAAGGCCCACGCGGCGAAGAGCGCGCAGGTGCAGAGCCGCGTGAAGAAGCTCGACAAGATCGAGCGGGTCGAGCCCCCCCGCCGGATCGTCGAGCGCAGCTACGACTTCCGCAAGCCGCCCCGCTCCGGCGACGACGTGGTCAAGGTGCGCGGCGTCCGCAAGGCCTACGGGTCACGCATCGTCCACGACGGCCTGGATCTGATCGTGCGCCGGGGTGAGCGCTGGGCGGTCATGGGCGAGAACGGCTCCGGCAAGACCACGCTGCTCAAGATGATTGCAGGCGCCCTCGCTCCCGACGGTGGCTCGGTGGAGCTGGGCGCCTCGGTGGTCATGGGCTACTTCGCCCAGCACCAGATGGAGCAGCTCGACGGGAGCCACACGATCCTGGAGGAGCTCCAGGCCCACGCCCCGACCGCGGGCATCGGCGCGCTCCGCAACCTGGCGGGCGCCTTCGGGTTCAGCGGCGACGACGTCGACAAGCAGATCGCGGTGCTGAGCGGCGGCGAGAAGGCCCGCCTCGCCCTGGCGAAGATCCTCTACGACGCCCCGAACCTCCTGGTGCTCGACGAGCCGACCAACCACCTGGACCTGATCACCAAGCGCGCCCTGACCCGCGCCCTGGTGAGCTACGAGGGCACCGTCATCTTCGTCAGCCACGACCGCTCCTTCCTGCGCGCCCTGGCGACCCGCGTCCTGGAGCTCTCCTCGGCCGGCCCCCACCTCTACGGCGGCACCTACGACGAGTATGTCGCCAGCACGGGCCGCGAGGCGCCGGGAATGCGCGCGCTCGCGTAGCCGTGACCGGGCCCGTAGCCTGACTCTGGAGGCGCCGTGAAGGTCCAGATCCTCAGCGACATCCACGTGGAGTTCCACGGCGACGGCGGGCGCGGCTTCGTCGAGTCGCGGGATCCCCACGGTGTGGACGTGCTCGTGGTCGCGGGCGATCTGGGGCTCGAGCGGGACGGCTCACTGAAGGCGACCATCGAGGGGCTCTGCGCCCGGTATCCCCGGGTCGTCTTCGTCGCCGGCAACCACGAGTACTATGGGAGCAGCCGCGAGCGGGTCCGGGACCTCCTCCACGGGCTGGAGGACCGCCTCCCGACGTTCGCGTGGCTCGACGACGGGGCCGTGGACATCGGCGGGGTGCGCTTCGTCGGCGCCACGCTGTGGTTCCCGCCCCATGACGAGAGAGACGCGCTCTATGCCCCGTTCCTCAACGACTTTCGCGTGATTGAGGGCTTCCGCGGGTGGGTCCACGAGGCGAACAGGGCCTCGGCCGCCTTCCTCGATGCCGCCGTGCGCCCGAGCGACGTGGTCGTCACCCACCATTTGCCCCACCCCGCCTGCGTGGCACCCCGGTGGGCCGGCGACCCGCTCAACCGGTTCTTCGTCTGCCCTCTGCCCGACGCCCTGGTCTCGCGCCCCCGCCTGTGGATCTTCGGCCACACCCACGACTCCATCTGGACGAGCCTCGGCGGGTGCCGCCTGGTCGCCAACCCCTACGGCTACAAGGGCGTCGAGGAGAATCCCAGGTACGGCCGCCTGGTCCTGGACCTTGACGACCGGACCTGGGCTCCGCGCGTCGAGACCGGATGACTGAGCGGGCCGATGGGGGCGAGGCGACGACGGTGGATGGCCAGTGGTCCCGAGCCACCCCAGCGGGACGTTCGGCGTCAGTGCAGCAAGCGCCGCAAGCGCTCCCGATCTTCGGGCGTCAGCGCCTTGACGATTTGTTCGGGCGTCAGCGCCTTGAGGATCTCTTCGGGCGGCACCCCCCTGAGCCTCTCCTCGGGCGGCACCCCCCTGAGCCTCTCCT
>BTVJ01000083.1:0-33472 GCA_045863395.1 Myxococcales bacterium | reverse complement strand
GTCCCCACCGCCGGAGTCCCCACCGCCGGAGTCCCCACCGCCGGAGTCCCCACCGTCGCTCCCACTCGGGGGGGCATCCTCCGGGTTCCCGGCGTCCACCAGCGCCGCATCACCCCCACTGGGCGCGTCGCCGCCTTGGACGTCCCCCACGTCCGAAGCAGGGAGCGGAGCAGGCCCTCCTGCCGACGCGCACCCCACCGCGACCACGAGCGCCACCACCCACCAGCGCGTCATCACTCCCCCACCGCGATCCAGTGGATGCGCCACCCCCAGGCGTTGGCGTTGGCCGGGCTGCCCATGCCGTAGATGTACGCGCCGAAGCCCGTCGCCGTGACGTTGTAGGGCTCGGAGCCGCCGGTCGTGGTCCAGTGGCTGGTGTCGCCGTGCAGCGACGTGGTCACATACGGCGGCTGGGTGAAGCCGCAGGACATGGGCACCGAGACATAGATCCCCGATCCCCCCGGGTACTGGATCCACGCAGTGCTACCCTTCGGTGTCCCGCCGGCGCAGATCTTCAGCGCCTTCCCCGTCCCCGATTCCCGCGCGGCGCCCACCAGGTCCCCCGCGACCTTCAGCCCGGCGTTGAAGTCGCCGGCCCCGGCGTACAGGTTCACGCGGCTCGAGCACAGCCCGTAGTTGCCCGAGGGCGTCTTGGATGACGAGTTGCACAGGTAGAAGCCGCTCCCGGGCGCGAACGCCACCTGGCCGTGCTGCACGCCGTAGCCCGGGAAGCCGATGACCCCGTTGATCTCGCCCGCAGTCCAGGTCCCGGTCGCCCCCACCTCCAGAGCGCCCCAGTCGAGGAGGTCCACGGGCCGCTTGGTGAACCGCACCCGCTCCCCGGCCCCGTCCACCCTGAGCCCTCCGCCCACGGTGACGTTCCCGTCCACGCCCAGCCCGCCGGCATGGTACGCGTTGCCGGCGGCCGTGAACCAGTGCACGTAGCGGTCGACCCCGGGGGCGACGGCCCAGATGCTGAAGCGCTCGTCGTCCGAGCCGTTGTCGGAGAGCACCAGCCGCAGGTCGAACTTGTCGTCCATGGGGCCCGTCGCCTCGACGAACCAACCGAAGTCGTTGTCCTGGCTCGCGAACTGGAGCTTCTTGCCGTGGGGGATGATCGTGTCCTGCGACGCCTGTCCGATGATGCTCCCGCTGACGGTCAGGTCGCCGGTCACCGTGACGCTCCCGCCGACGCTCACCCCACCGCCCACCTGCAGGTTGCTCTTGTGGAAGGCGTTGCCTGCGGCGGTGAACCAGTGCATGGACTCCTCCTGGAGCCCGCAGCACAGGGCGCCCGCGTAGATGGAGAAGCGCTCCTGGTCCGACTTGTCGTCGCCCAGCGTCAACCGCACGTCGATGAGGTTGTCGTTGGGGGCCGTCGCCTCGGAGAGCCACGCCACGTCGCTGTCCGTCGCCGCGAACCGCAGCTTCGCCCCCTCCGCCAGCGTCACGTCGCCGCCCAGGGAGGTCGCCCCATTGACCGTGAGCGCCCCCAGCTCCACCGGCGCCCACGCGGTGTTGCCGATGTTCCGCACGCGCAGCCCCTGCGTGGTCTGGAGCGTCAGGAACCCGTTGTTGTGGTCGTAGATGCCCCCGTCGTACCCGATGTCTATGGCGCAGCCCGTCGTGTTGGACGAGCACGCGGAGAGCCCGCCCGTGCTCTTCACGACGCCGTTGAAGGTGGGGTTGTCGTCCACCTCGCTGCCCGAGACGCACTTCGTACACTGGAGGTTGCTGGCGGGACCGTTCTTCGCGGTGCTCCCCGCGTAGGGGATGTTCACCTGCGCGTGCCCGACGGCGCCGTCCGCGATGTCCGCCGTGCCGACACAACCGGAGCACGCCAGGTCTGCCGCCGCGCCCCCCTTGGTCGCCGACGCGGCCCAGTTGAAGGTGACGTGACCCGACGACACGGACCCGGCGGAGAGCTCCCCCGCCCCTATGCAGCCGCTGCAGGCGACGCCCAGCGCCACCGTCGCCTGCTCCGCCGAGCCCGCAGACTCGGCGTGCAGCGCGTAGGCCGCCGACGTAACGCGCTGCCGCGGCAGGGGCGGCTCTGCGTCCACCGCCACCTCCAGCCACGTGGGGTCGTTGACCCGAAACAGCCCCGGCGGCACGGCGAGGAGCACGTCGAACAGCCCCCCTTGCACGGCCACCCCATCGAACACCTGGGCGTGCAGGGGTGACCCGCCGGTCTCAGCAGCAAAGACCCGCGCGGTCAGCGTGAATGTCCCGTCCACCGGGGTCCCCGACGACGCGGACAGGGCGCCCTGGACCCTCACCCCAGGGAGCGCGGCCGCGGGCAGGGCGAGCAGGGCAACGACGAGGGCGAGGGCGGTCCTCATGAGTGCACCTCTGAGGCGAGCTTGCGAGCGTCCAGCGGGAAGGAGCGTACCAGCCCCCCCGGCGGGCGGCAAAGCGCGGCCGACGCCCTGATCGCGGGCGCCCGCCAGGATCAAGGGCCCCCGGGCAGGCGAGGCTGGAGCGGAGGCTTGGTGGGCATCACGCGGGGCGCCGGCGCAAACTCGATGACGGGCGGCTCGTCGCGCCTCCCCTCGTCGTCGGGCTCGCCATCCGGATCGTCGCCAGGTTCGTCGTTGTCGGGATCAAACACCCCCGGCCGCTCGCCGTGGGGGTCCGGGTCGAGGACCTGCCCCTTCGACCCGATGAGCTGCGCGGGCCGGGGCGGCGTCGGCTGCCCCGCGAAGACGGGCGAGAAGGGCCGCGCCATGGCAAAGTCGTACTCGGAGATCTTGCCCCGCTCCACCATCTTGCGCGCGTAGTACTCGAGCTTCTGGCGCCAGCTCTCGGTGACCTGCCCACCCTCGAACTGCTTGTAGTACTTCTTTGGGTTGGGGATGATGCTCGCCAGGAACACGCAGTCGAGCAGGCTCAGCTCGTCCGCGCTCTTCCCGAAGTAGTGCCTCGCCGCCGCGCCGATCCCGTAGATGCCCGGCCCGAACTCGATGACGTTGAAGTAGAGGGCGAGGATCTCCTCCTTCGTGAGGGCCTTCTCCATCTGCCAGGTGATGAACAGCTCCTGGAGCTTGCGGCTCATGGTCTTCTCGCGGCTCAGGAACAGGTTCTTCACGAGCTGCTGGCTGATGGTGCTCGCCCCCCGGTAGAAGCCGCCCTTCTGGATGTTCGTGATCAGCGACTGCTTCATCTGCGTGGTGCTGAAGCCGCTGTGCGAGAAGAAGCTGCCATCCTCCGTGGTGGTGATCACCAGCGTCATCTCGGGGGCGATGCGACCATACGGCACCCACCCGGGCGCCCCCGGCCCCGTCATGAACTCGCGGATGGTCCCGTCCGGCTCGTGCACCCGGTGGATGAAGGGCCCCCGCAGCAGGTCGAAGCTCAGCCGCCGCCCCAGGTCCACCACGAAGAAGTCCTCGAGGCGGTAATCGGAGGTGTAGTCCATGGTCGCGATGTTCTTCGTGTCCAGCTTCGCGTCCAGCGACCAGCTCAGGTAGCCGCTGGCCTTGAGCCCCTCCAGCATGGGGACGAGCTCCGTGGGCAGGCTGTCGGCGATGACCTGCACCGGAGTCCGCGGCATCCGCACCGCCACGTCGACGTTCGGGTAGGTGTCGTAGGACTGCACTGTGCCCGTGGCGCTCATGCGGACGCCCCCGATCAAGACGGTGGACTTCTCCACCTTCAGCGCGCTCTTCGCGAAGTCCATGCTCGCCGTGAAGTCCGCCCCGAGGTCCAGCCCTGTCAGCGGCTCGCTCGCCACCAGCCTGTGGGCGAAGCCGAGGTCCTCCAGCCGGACCGACCCCTCCACCTGCATCTCGTCCCGCTCGTGAGAGTAGACGAACTGCACCCGGGTCTTGTGGAGCACCGTGCCCTCTTCGATGGGCAGCGCCTTCGGGAACAGGGCCCGGTAGGGGAGCAGCGGCAGGCGGTCGAGGGTGACCCCCACCTGCACGTCGCGCGTCTGCAGGTGGATTCGCCCCGCGAGCTGATTCGACGACCGCGCCTTGCCCCCGGTCTCGAAGCGCACGTCGAAGGCCAGCACCGGCTCCCCCGGCAGGCGCTTGGCGGTCATGTCGAAGTTGCGCAGATCGAGCTGGTGGTCACCCGTGAACAGCAGCGCGTCCTTGTAGTGGAGCGTGCCTCCCTGGATGGCGATCTCGGGGATGGGCATGCGCGAGCCGACCATGAAGACCGCGTCCGACAGCCGCCGGAAGCCGCCCTCCAGAGAGCCCAGGACGCCGGAGACCACCAGCCGGAAGCCCTCGCCCGGCACCTTCTCGCGGCGCTCCCGGGCCGAGCTCCGCTCCGTCTCCCGCTTCTTGATTCGCTGCTCGCGCCCCTCGTCCTCGGGCTTGACCGCGGTGCCGACGACGGGCGCCGCCACGAGCTGCTCCGCCAGGTCGCTGAAGCTGGTGCGCTTGTCCGCGTACCGCGCCAGGTAGAGCTCCGGCTCGATGAGCGTGACCTTGCGGATGCGCCGCACCATCTTGCCGACCGCGCCCTTCAGGCCCCGTGCGCCGGTCGAGACCTCCCCAGGCGCCGGGTCGGCGAGGGTCAGGTCCACCGCCTTCACCCGCAGGGCCGGCTTCCCCGCCTTCGCCTCCGGGGAGCCCGGCGCCGCCGCGAGCTGGACGTCCGTGAGCTGGAGCCGGCCGCTCATGTCCCAGGACAGGCCCCCCGCCGACACGTCGCGCCCCCCCACGACGTACTGGAGCCGCCGGTCGAGGGCGACTGCCAGGTCGTAGGTCTTGTCGGGGTGGTTGTAGTGGCCCTCGAAGCCGATGGCGTTGTCGATGAGCGGCACGGCGATGTGGCCCGAGAACACCAGGCGGATCTCGTCGGTCACCTTGGACAGGTCCCGCGCCGTAAAGCTGCCGTCCGTGAGCTCCACCGCCTCGACCCCGAGCGGCAGCTTGCCCGTGTGATCCCGCACCGTGGCCGTGGCACCCTTGACGACGATCTCGGGCACCGCGCGCGCCAGGTGCTTGAAGGGCCCATCCCCGTCGCCCTGCCCGGTCCGCTCCCGCGCCAGGAGCCGTCGGACGCGCTCCACCACGTCGCCGTAGCTGTCGGTGCCGTCGGCGTAGCGCACGAGCCCCACGCTGGGCGAGGTGATCTCCACGCGGAGCAGGCGCACCTTGCCGCCGATGGCGGACTCGGGATCGAAGCGCACGTCGATGTGCGGGGATGCGAAGAGGGGCGGCTCGCTGTCCGGGGCGCCCGGGCGACGCACGACGACGTCCTCCAGCTCGAAGCGGTCCCAGCGGTGGAAGCGCAGGGCCCCGACCCGCAGCTCACGGCCGAAGTGCGTGGCGATCTTGCCGATGACCCGCCCCGCGAAGCGCTCTGCCAGGGTCGGCAGGCCCAGGTACACCCCGGTCCCGACCCCCAGCAGCAGGCCCAGGAGCACGAGGCCGACGATGACGCCCTTCCTCATGAGGGCCGCGGCGACGACGAGGGGGAGGGAGGCACGCGATCAGTTGCCGCCGAAGCTCTTCTCGCCGGCGGTCGCGACGGTGTAGACGATGAGGCCGGCCGCGGCGCCCACGCCCGCCACGATGAGCAGGGTGGTCTTGAGCACCGAGATGTGGTCCACCTCATAGGTGTCGATCTCTTCGAGGGTCAGCAGCGTGTCCCGGTCGGACGCGACCATCTGGGTCGGCGTCATCTTGAAGTTGAAGGGCGTGACGGCGTAGCGCCGGCCACCCTTGGAGCGGACGAAGAGCGCGGTGTCCTTCGTGACCTCGACGCCCTCGCCCTCCGAGGACTTGACGACCGAGCTCTGGTCTTGCGTCGTCGCCTGCTGGAGCTTCTCGAACTCCGTCCGCGGGACCTCGTAGGTGTTGTAGCAGCCCAGCCCGAAGAGAGCGACGATGCTCACACAGGCGACCATACGCTTGAACATTGGACACGTCCTCCGGATCCCGAGCCAGGGCATCGCCAGACGTCAGGGTGTGACTGGCGGAAACGGCGGCGCAACTATAGCCAACGACTTCGGAATCGATCAAGGGGAGACGGACGTCGCGGCGCCTTCGCAGAGAAAATGCCGGAGGAGGAGCCCAGACAGGGGGCGCGCCTACCACGTCGGGAAGGGGTTGGGCGGGGGGGGAACGAAGCGCTCGGGCGGCGGCGTGTAGGGCACGTAGGGCGGCTCCACGTAGCGAGGGGGGACGTACACACCCTTGGACGCGAGGCCGCTGCGGTCATCGTAGCGCACGGTCAGCACCGCCGCAGGCGACGATGAGCCGCGCTTGAAGTCGACCTCCGTCACGGCCGACCAACGCCGCTCGCCGTACTGGGTGCCCAGGTTCTGCTGGCTGCGGGGCGCGTCATAGTGGCGCGAGGCCTTGGCGTCGCCGCTGGCCGAGGGGGCCGCCTCCGCCGCCTCTTCGGCGCCCCCCCGGGGCGCGCTGTCGTAACCGTAGCGCTCCGGCCACGGGACGGGGGCCACGGGCTTGCGCGCGACGGGGCGGGGGCGCGCCTCGGGGAACAGCGCGACGCCGACCACGCCCGCGTTCTGGCCGCCATCGACCCGCCCCGCGTAGGAGTCGCCCACCGACGTGAACCGGAAGGCGGCGACCTCCTGCGTAGAGATGCGCCACCCATCGATCTCGATCTGCCCGTAGGGCTCGACCAGGTAGCCCCGGTTCGAGGTGCTGCCGCGCGAGCCGTTGAGCACGTCGCGCCCGTCGACGGTGACCACGGCCTCCGTCCAGCGGTCGGTGCGGTTGCGCACGACGATGGTGTAGCGGTCGCCCCAGTCCCCGACCACCCAGCGGTTGCCACGCCAGGTGACCTCCTGGCAGGCCGATCCGCCGCAGCGGAGCTCCAGGTCGTAGCTGGATCGGGAGTGCGCGCAGGCGACGGAGGTCGTCCCGAGCGCGAGAGAGAGGAACAGTAGCGAGATGGCGGTCCTCATGGTGCCTCCGGCGCGGTGGTCACAGTCCGACTGAGCAACGCGCGTCGGCTGAAAAGGTTTCACCTTGGGCACGCGATCGAGGTGGCCCCTCGCTGGGGGCCTCGTCTCGCCCTCACATGCAGGTACCGACCTGCCCGGCGAGCACCGTCTCCAGGGTGAGGGGCTGGCCGTTGACCATGCACTCCAGGTCCGTGTCGCACCCGCCGGTGTAGGGGCCGCAGGGCCCGCCCGCTGCGGAGGTCGGCAGGCAGCGGAAGTGGATGGTGTGCGCCTCGTTGACCGTCGTTCCACCGGCGTAGAGGACCAGCTCGTTGATCGAGCAGGTGAAGCCCGTCGGGCAGTAGCCGGCCCAGCCCGTGGGGATCAGGACGCTGTTGACGGCGCAGATGTCGAAGGCGCCCGCTGGGGCGACGCACACCTCACCGGGGCACACCGCCGCGAAGGGATCGGAGCAGGCGCAGACGCCCTCGTTGGCACAGAGCCCGGCCTCCACGCCGCAGGGATGGCCAAAGGGGTGGGCCGGGACGCACGTCCCGAGCAGCTTCTCCACGTTGGTGAGCAGGCAGTCCCCGCCCGCCTTGCACAAGCCCACGCCCGCGCCACAGGCCTGACCCAGCTCCCCCTGCGGATAGCAGTGGGCCCCGGCGCTGCCCGGGGCGTCGATGAGACAGTCACCCCCCGGCGCGCACAGGGGCAGCCCCTGTACGGCGCAGGGCTTGCCGAGGGGCGTGTCGTCGGGCTTGCAGATCGCCGTCGTCGCCTGCGGGGTCTCCAGGAGGCACGTGGAGCCGGGCAGGCACCCCCCGATGCCGAAGTCTCCGCACTTCGAGCCCGCCGGCCCATCGTCGGCACAGAGGGCCGCGAGCTGCTCGGGGGTCTCCCAGACGCAGCTCGTCTGGGGGGCGCAGACGCCCGCGCCCGCGAGCCCGCACTGCTCGCCCTTCCCGAGGTCCTCGTAGCAGAGCTTGGACTCCAGGGTGACCGTCTGGAAGTTGCAGTCCGCTCCCTGCTCGCAGGCCGCGAGCCCGTGCCCACAGGCGGCGCCTTCGCTGGCGAGGGCCTTGCAGCGCCACACGGTGGACGTGAGCGCCTCCGCCACGCACGCCGTCCCCTCCACGCAGCCCCCGACCCCGTAGACGTTGCACACCGCCCCCTCGGCGGCGCGAGGCAGGCAGACCTGGGCGTCGTGAGCCGCGTTGTTCCAGGCACAGCCGCTCGTGGGGGAGCAGCCTGCCACGCCCGGACCGCAGGGCGCCCCGTCGGCCGCGGCGGGCAGACACACGGACGGCTGCCCCTTGTACTGGGACGGGACGCAGGCGAGCCCGCCGGCGCACTCCACGAAGGGCGTCCCGCAGTCCTCGCCGGCGTCCGCGTAGTAGAGGCACGTGCCCGGACCTTCGGCGCCAGGCACGCAGGTCGCGCCCTGGATGCAGGGCCCGACGCCGTCGCCGCAGGGCGCGCCCAGGGCTGCGGGCGCCACGCAGATGCCGCCCACCTCCCCGAAGGTCGGCTCACAGGAGAGGTTCGCCTTGCAGGGGTGGTCCTCGTCGCAAGGGTGACCGGCCTCCCCGAGCACCACGCACGTGTCCCCGGCGGGGAGCGTCACGCACTCCCCCTCGGCGCAGGCGCCGTGCCCGGGGCCGCACGGGTCACCGAGGCCCACGTCCTCGTAGCACACCGAGGTCGCGGCGCCGGGCGCGGTCGGCAGGCAGGTGGCCCCCTCCACGCACGGCAGCGCGCCGCACTCTCCACCGACGGGCACCTCCGTGGGGCCCGTGTCCTGGGACACGTCTGCGGCATCGGCGCCGGCGTCCACCGGGCCCGCGTCGACGACGTCCGGCGCGACCGCGTCGGGCGCGCTCACGTCCTCGCCTCCTCCCGCGTCGGAGCCGCCCGTGTCCAGCGCCGCGTCGCTCGCGTCCAGCACCGCGACGTCGGTCCCCCCTCCACCGCTGTCGACCACGACGCCGCCCCCCGTGTCCGCCTGCTGGCCGGCATCCACCAGAACGCCACCGCCGCCGCCCCCGTCGGCACAGCTCGCCAGGAGAACCACAACGCTCAACCAACGCATGTCACACCTCGCATCGGGACTCGTCACGCATCCGGGTCGTCGTCTGCCCCGACGACCGCGTTGCACTCCTCGCGCAGCAAGCGCCGGAACTCGGGCTTGTCGATGGCCTTCTCGTAGGCAGCGGCTGGCTCGACCTGCCCGGAACGTACCAGGGAGAGCAGGCTCGCGTCCATGGTCACCATTCCGGCGGTCTTGCCCATGTGGATGAGGTTGGCCACCTGGTGGGTGCGCCCCTCCCGCACCATGGTCCCGAGCGCCGGCGATCCGAACAGGATCTCCACCGCGGCGACGCGCCCGCCGTCCTTCAGCGGCACGAGCTGCTGCGCCAGGACGCCGCGGAGCGTGTCGCCCACCACGTTGCGGACCACGTCCTGCTCGTCCGCCGGGAAGACGTTGATCATGCGGTCGATGGCCTTGCTCGCGCTGTTCGTGTGCATGGTGCCGAACACCAGGAGGCCGCTCTCCGCCGCGGTCAGGGCCATCTGCATGGTCTCGAGATCCCGCATCTCGCCGACCAGCACCAGGTCCGGGTCCTCGCGCAGCGCCGCCCGCAGGGCGGGCGCAAACCCGCTGGCGCTCGTGCCCACCTCCCGCTGCGTCACCAGGCACTGCTTGTGCGCATGCACGAACTCGATGGGGTCCTCGATGGTGATGACGTGGTACTTCTTCTTCTCGTTGATCTCATTGATGATCGCCGAGAGCGTCGTCGACTTGCCGCTGCCGGTGGGCCCCGTGACCAGGACCAGGCCGCGCTCGATGTCCGTGAAGCGGTGGACGGTCTCCGGGAGCCCGAGCTGCTCGATGGTCAGGAGCTTCGTCGGGATGATCCGCAGTACCGCACCCGCACCCCGGTGCTGCTGGAAGAGGTTGACCCGAAACCGGCCAATTCCGCGCGATTCGTAGGCGAAGTCGGCGTCTCCCGTCCGTTGATACTCATCCCAGACCGCAGCAGGCGCTATCTCGCGCATCAGCGACTCGTAGTCCGCCGCAGACAGCGTACGGTACCGGATGGGCTCCAGGTCACCGTGCACGCGCACGAGCGGCGGGTGTCCCACCGCCAGGTGGAGGTCGGAGGCGCCCCGGTCGTCCATCAGCTTCAGGAAGCGGTCGATGCGCGCGTCCCTGGCCGTCGGGAGCGAGGGCTCAGTCGGCATGGCTCCCCTCCAGGAAGCCCTTCGACACCAGCGGCTCGAAGTCCTCCTTCTTGGTGGCGCGCAGGTAGGCGTCCTCGGCGGAGATCGCCCCCGCCTGGACCAGCTCCAGCAGCGACTGGTCGACAGTGGACATGCCGGCCGCGCGCCCGATCTGCATGACCGACGCGAGCTGGTGGGTCTTCTGGTCCCGGATGAGGTTGGACACGGCGTGCGTCACCATGAGCACCTCGAAGCAGGCGACCCGCCCCTGTCTGTCCTTCCGCGGCACGAGCGACTGGGTGATCACCACCTTGAGGGACTCGGCGAGCATGGCGCGCACCTGCCCCTGCTCCCGCGGCGGGAAGGCGTCGATGAGCCGGTCGACCGTCTTGCGAGCGCTGGTCGTGTGCATGGTCGCGATGACCAGGTGGCCCGTCTCGGCGGCGGTCAGGGCGAGGGCCATCGTCTCCAGGTCGCGCAGCTCCCCGACCACGATGGCGTCCGGGTCCTCGCGCAGCGCGGACCGCAGCGCCGCCGAGAAGCTCTGCGTGTGGCGCCCCACCTCCCGCTGGTTGACCAGGCACCCCTTGAAGGGGTGGATCAGCTCGATGGGGTCCTCGAGCGTGATGATGTGCCCCCGCCAGGTCTCGTTGAGCAGGTTCACCAGGGCCGCGAGGGTCGTGGTCTTGCCGCAGCCGGCCGGACCGCCCACGATGACGAGCCCCTGGTTGTACGACGTGATGTCCGCCAGGTGGGGCGGCAGGCGCAGGTCGATGATCGATGGGACCTCGTTCGGGATGACGCGGAAGACCCCCCCGACCCCGAGGCGCTCCCTATAGACGTTGGCCCGGTAGCGCCCTACTCCTTGCACCTCGTAGCAGAAGTCGATCTGGTGTTCCCTCTCGAACAGCGCGCGCTGCGCCGGGGTGAGCACCTCCAGGATGGTGCGCTCCGTGTCCGCCGCTGCGAACGCGCGCTTGCCGATGCGGCGCAGCTCCCCGTCCAGGCGCACCGTGGGCAGGCTGTCGATGGACAGGTGGAAGTCGCTGCCCCCGATGCGCCGCGTCTCGGCCAGCAGCCGGTCGAGCTGGCGCCCCGAGCGCGTGTCGTAGCCGACGGCCTCGCGCAGCTCCGCCTCGTCCACCGCCATCTGGTGCCGGTGGGTGATCGCCTTGTACGCCTGCAGGGCTCGCTCCCGGAGCTCGATCTCCGGATCGCCGCGGATCACCTTCATGAGCAGCGGCAGCGCGCGGGGGTCGTCGTAGACCTCGATGGCGCGGACCACCTCCAGCCGCACGGACGCCACCGGGTCGCCGAGCAGGCGCGCGATGGGCTTGAGCGCGCGCGGGCTCCCGATGCGGCTCAGGGCCTCGACGGCGCTCCACCGGATCTCGTCGTCGTCGAGCGCGGCGATCAAGGGGTCCACGGCGCGCTCGTCCCCGAGGCGCCCGAGCAGGTCGATGGCCACCACACGGATCCACCAGTCCCCGTCGGAGAGCATGCGGATGACCGGCTCGACCATGCGGGGGCTCGTGAAGTGGGTGGAGAAGAGGAGAGCAGAGCGGCGGATCTCCTGGTCCTTGTGGAGCATCAGCTCGACGACGACGTCGATGAGCGGCTCGCCGGCCTCCTTGACCGTCCGGTGGATGCGCTCCCGCATCCACCCCATGAGCGACCCGGAGAACAGGATGATCTTGCGGACGGCGGCGGCCCGGTCCCGCATATGAACGACGAGCTGGATCACCGCGGCGCGCACGCTCTCCTCGCCCTCGGCCAGGAGCGGGATCACCCGGTCCTCGACGCCGGGGACGCCGCGCTCGATGAGCTCGCGCAGCACGCGCAGCACCCCCTGCCGCACCACGAGGCCGTCGACGCGCAGCCGGTCGATGAGGGCATCGAGGACCGCGTCGTCGGGCGTCTTGCCGAGCCCCTGCACGACGGTGAGGCGGATGCGCTCGTCCGGGTCGCTGAGCAGGGGGAGCAGGAGCGGGCGCGTGCGGGGGTCGGGCTCCTCCAGCAGCCGCTGTGCAGCGCGCTTCCGCGTGTCGGAGTCGGCGGCCTGCAAGAGCGCCGTGAGCTGGGGCATCACGTGCCCGGGCGGATAGGACAGCACGATGTCGACGGCGAGCTTCTGCTTCTCCGGGTCCCGGTCGCGGAGCCAGGCGTCCACCCGGGCGACGGAGAAGTCCTCGCGCAGGCGGGGCAGCAGCGCCACGAGCTGCTTGCGGGCGGCACCCTGCATGGACTGCGCGGCCCGCAGCAGCGTCGCGAGCGTGTTGGGGAAGTCCCCCTGGATGATGATCTGCCCACCATAGTGGCGCAGCGTGCGGTTCGGATCCGTTGCCATCCACAAGACGTCGTCGAGGCGCAGCTCGAAAGACATCAGGCGCTCGAGCAGCTCCTGGAGCTGGGCCTCACTGCTCCAGTCATGGTTGCGCAGCTTGCCGAGGACCAGCTTCTTGTCGGAGGTGAACAACGCCATGGGGGTGCCTGACGCTACTCCTCGTGATAGGCGTAGTTGGCGACCGTGACGGCGCCGGGGGACAGGCGGGCGGGCTCCCGGTGCTCGCCCAGGTTGGGGTGCCAGACGATGACCTCCGTGGGGCCCGGGGGGAGCCCCTCGATGCGGAACCGCCCGTCGCCGTCGGCCACGGAGAACGGCGCGAGGGGACCAGAGCCCGCGAAGACGACGGCGCCAGGGAGGCCGCCGTCGGCCCCGAGCTTCAACCCGCGGCAGCGCTCCCCCGCGCACAGGACCCGGCCCATGAGCACGCTGCGGTTGCCCGGCGGCGCTACGCTCTCGCGGCGCCGGAGCACGGCGTCCCAGCGCTCGCCGCGCCCCACCAGGTCGAGGACGGCCACCTCCCCGTCGGCGAGAGCAAACCCCGGCCAGCGGAGCTCGCCGATCAGCGGGTGGAACAGGCTGATCGCCCGCTCGCCGGGCGCCATGCGGAGCGGAGTCGCGCCGGCATCGCCGGTCCGCGCGTTGGCGCGGTCGAGCACCCGCACGGTGGCCCGCAGCGTCGGCACGCCGGGGGTGGTGGCTTCCAGGTCGAGGGGGCGGTCCGTCGCAGTGATGCGCTCGGTCGTCACCTCTGCGCCCGGCGCGACGTCCTGCTGCAGGACGACGACGCGCCCGCGAGTGAGGCGCACCGAGACGGTGGCACCCGTGTCGTTGGACAGGACGACCCGCCCCCCCGGGTTGAGGGCCACAACGGAGGGGACGACGCCGCCGGTGCGCATGGTGAGGATGACCCGCAGCGGGAGCGCAGCCACCGGGTCGCAGTCCGCCCAGACGAGCGCGTCGGGCAGGGGCGGCGGCTGGGCCTCTTCCGGGTCGGGCGACCAGTGGACGCGCACCTCCACGGACGCGGGCGCAGCGATGGCCGGGGCCGCGAGCAGGAGGAGCAGCGCTGGGATCCACAGGCGATGTATCATGGCCGGGCACTGTAACACAGGGCCGTTGGGGCGGCGAGTTCAGGGAGGCGAAGGCCGTTGCACGGCGCGGCAGGCTGCGCTAGGGTGCGCGACGCTCAGGAGGGCACATGAAGCTAGGCATCATCGGGTTCGCAGGCTGCGGCAAGACGACAGTGTTCAACCTGCTCACGGGGCTCCACGCGGAGACGGGCGTGGGCGGCTCCAAGGGCAAGGCCAACCTGGGCGTCACCAAGGTGCCGGACCCGCGCATCGAGTTCCTCGCCAAGGTCTACGAGCCGAAGAAGACCACCTTCGCGGAGATCCACTTCAGCGACATGCCGGGCAAGGCCCCGAGCAAGACCGGTGGCGGCCTGGACGCCCAGGTCATCGGCGAGCTGCGCACCCTGGAGGCGCTGGCCCTCATCGCTCGCGCCTTCGACAACCCGGCCCTCGACGCGGCGCCCGACCCGCTCCGCGACCTGGAGTCCATGGAGGCGGAGCTGGTGCTCGCGGACATGGCCATCGTCGAGAAGCGCCTGGAGCGCATGAAGAAGGAGAAGGGCAGCGACCGGGAGCGCGAGGCGCTGGATGCGTGCATGGCCCACATGGAGGCCGAGCGCCCGCTGCGGACCCTGGACCTGCTCCCGGACCAGTGGGAGCTCCTCAAGGGCTACCGCTTCCTGAGCCAGAAACCGCTGCTGGTCGTGGTCAACACCCCCGAGTCGGACCCGGACCTCCCGACGCCGGCCTTGGACGAGCGGCTGCGAGGGAGCTGCATCACGCCGTTGCGCCTCTGCGCCGCGATGGAGGCGGAGATTGCCGACCTTCCGCCCGAGGAGCAGGCGGCCTTCCTCGCCGACCTGGGCGTCACGGCCAGCGCGAGGGACCGCTTCATCCAGTCCGCCTACGCCTCGCTCAACCTCATCAGCTTCCTGACGGCGGGCAAGGACGAGTGCCGTGCCTGGACCATCGAGCGCAACACCCGCGCCCAGGACGCCGCCGGCAAGATCCACAGCGACATCGCCCGCGGCTTCATCCGCGCCGAGGTCATCGCCTTCGAGGACTTCAAGAAGTACGGCGACGAGCAGAGGGCGAAGGCCGCCGGCAGATACAGGCTCGAGGGCAAGGACTACCTCGTCGCGGACGGCGACATCATCAACTTCCGGTTCAATGTTTGAAGGCTGACCCGGCCCTCCAGTTTTCGGGCACTTGCAGCCACGCCGGGTCGTCTGTGCGGGTCAATACCCGCCAAGATCGGCCCAAGACCCGCACAACCCGCACAGCCTCCAGCCGCCCCGGACGAGCACCTCGCAGGTAGGGTGATCCGCCTATCCGAACGGGTAGATGGAGGTGATGATGAACCGGCTTCCCGACCACGAGGTCCCCACGTCCAGCTTCGGCCTGCCCGCCGAGCCCGGCGTGGCCTTCGACCTTCTCTCCGACGTGCTCCTGAACCTGGTCACCGCCGCCCGGCACGACCCGCAGTACCGGGACGCCCTGATGGGCCGGGCGTTGGCACTCGTGTCCGACCTGGAGGAGGCGGTACGGGAGGTCGAGCGGCGTCACCCCCACTGGTGGGGCTGGGCCATGCTGACGGTCCCGGACTCCGAGTTCTCGCCCCGCCGCCGGACCTGACCTCCGAGGGTCAGTCGGCCCCCGTCGCCTTGAGCCGCTGGTAGATGTCCGCCGCCCGTGCCACGCCGGGCTCGTCCATCTCCTCGGGCTCCAGGTGCGGCAGGAGGCGGATGGCCTCCTCCAGGTCGTCCCTGGTGAAGCACCCGTGGGTGATGAGGGTCTTTAGCAGGCCCTGGAGGCCGTCGTACCCGTCGGACATGCCGTCGTAGTCCGCCCGCAGCCTGCCCCGCTCCCGAACCGTGCAGAACCAGCCCAGGGCTCGGTCGATGCCCACCTGGGCCTTGAGGTCGGGGTTGTCGGGGTGATCCAGCGTCAGCTTCGTGGAAGTGCCTCCCGGATGCGGGCTCGGTCCTCCTCCACGACCTTTCGGATTCGCTCGATGTGACTCCGAAGAACCTCAGGCAGGCCGTCGAGTGCATCCCCGCTGCGGGTCGCCTCCACGACAGCATCCCGTAGCTTCCCGACCGGCGTCCGGTACGCCAGCAACTTTCCGAGGCTCAGGGTGCAGCACTCGAATGGGCTCTCGGAGTGCTGGCCCCGCCCCTTGTCAATCGCCTCAGCCACTACGACCTGGGGTGGAACGACGCACCACTGACCGTCCCGCACGTCCTTCGCAACGAGCGTCGAGTACTTCACGGGCCGGACCTGGTTGAGCGTGTCGCTGCTGGCCTTCTTCACCTCGACGTACTTCGTCTGGCCGTCCAGGGTCAGCTCGGCATCGCCGAGCCTGGCGGGAGTAGGCTTGCGGAACTCGGTGAGCCGCCGGAACTCGACCTCGACACTCTCGCCATCGTTCGAGATTCCTGCTGCCACCACATCACCTCGGGAGCCGGGCGGCAAGAATCCGAACGGCCGCCGAAAGGGTGCCACCGAACCCGGCCAGCCACGGGTATGGATGGTCGGCAACAACGCTCAACCACGCCGTGTCGGTACCCTGGGCACCGCCGTGCTGCGGCTGGATGCCGTCGTTCGCTCGCCACCGCCGCATGATCTCGACCTTGGGTAGCACCCAGCAGTGGACGGCGAACGGGCTGACACCCAAGCAGATGGCAACCTCGTAGTTCTGGTCCCGCAGTTGCTGGAACTTGTACCCCCCGTTCTTCCAGAGCGTGCTGAACTTGACCTCGACCCGGTGCCCGTTGATGAGCCGATCCGCCTCGGAGTCCGGGGACCGCACCACGTCGAAGTCCTTCGCCGCCAACCAGCCCGCAACGAGCTTCTCCCCGATGGCACCCACTTGTCGGGAAGGTCGCCTCTTGATCCACCCGAACGGACTCCCCTCCCACATCAGGTCGTCGGACTCGTAGTCCACCTGGAGCGTGGCGGAAACGGCCGCCAACGCCTGCACCTCGGGGTCTTCGATTCTTCTCGTCATGCTCCCGCCTTCTCAGCCAAACAGGCTCTGCTGCTGCGGTTCCTTGGTCACTGGGCTGCCGACGGACGTGCCGCCGTCAGCAACAGGTTGGGCCACAGTCTCCTTGTCCGGCTGAAGCTCAGGTTCTTCCTCGGGCTGCCACCCGTGGAAGACCGGGCGGGCGAACGACAGCCGACGTGCCATGACGTTCATCGCCTCGACGTTGTTGTCGATGAGCGTGCAGTGACGGCCGAGGCGCACGGCCGACTCTCCGGTAGTTCCGCTACCTGCGAAGAAGTCGAGGACCCTGTCGCCAGGGCGAGTGTGGACCTTCATGATGCGGTCCAAGACCCCAAGCGGCTTCTGGGTCGGATACCCCGTCCTCTCCTTTCCGTTCGTGGGAACGATCGTGTGCCACCAGACATCAGTGGGCGTCTTGCCCCTGGCGGCCTTCTCCTCCCCAACAAGGCCAGGGGCCATATAGGGGATGCGGTCCATCTCGTCGAAGTTGAACGTGTAGTCCTTCGGGTCCTTGACGTACCAGAGGATGTTGTCGTGCTTGGCGGACCACTTCTGCTTGGAGCGTGCGCCATAGTCGTAGGCCCAGATGATCTCGTTGATGAACGAGTCACGCCCGAACAACTGGTCGAGAAGGACCTTGCAGTAGTGGACCTCCCGATAGTCGATGTGAAGGAAGAAGGACCCACTCGGCTTGAGGAGACGACGAGCCTCCTCAAGCCTCGGCTCCATGAACTCGAAGAAGTCCTCGAACTCGTCGGCGAAGCTGGCCGTGCCGACCTTGACGGTACGATACCGCTTCCCCTGGAACCCGGTGCGGTCCCCCCCGTCCTGATCCCGAACGGTTCGGATACGGGTGCGTTCCTGCACCTTGCCCGTGTTGAAGGGCGGGTCGATGTAGATCAGGTCGAAGCTGGCAGACCGCAGATCCCTGAGGATTGAGAGGTTGTCGCCTAAGTGGATGGTCAGCTCACCATGGTGCGTCGGACCAGGAGCAGGACGAGAGCGTTCTTCCACGAACTTCGACGCCCTACGGGCGGCGATGACGGGGCGCTTGGGTGAAGGTGACCCAGAATCGGGCAACCCGGAGAACAGGTACCTTCGGCCACGCCGTTCTCCGACCGCCCGTACTTCAACGGTGCCAACGCTGCTTCTCGCCTTGGTGGCGTCCCTCACGACCGTGAACGCCGTGTCGGCCTGCCCGCGCTCAAGCCCTACGCCCGCAAAGGCGTCGATGAGGACGCCCTTGGAGTAGGGTTCGCCGTCTCGAAGAAGGCCCAGCCTTCCTGCTTCACTCAGTGCTGCTTCCACGTCTACGTTCATGCGGTAGGTTGTAGCTCATCGCCCGTTCCGGCGCTACGCCCCTGTACCGTTCCCGCCACTGCGAGACACTTTGCCGCCGGGAAATCGGCTGTGGGGGCGGCGAGGTGTCTTGCAGTGGCGGGAACAGTACAAGACCGGGATGCGGGTCTCGGAGGGCGCCACCACTCGGGGATGCGACCTCTTGGCGGACGGGAACTTCGTCGTCATCCAGGAGCGCGGTGGCTTCGTACCCAAGACGCCCGACTCGGCTCGACGGGTCCCGGTAACCGAGGCCCAGATGGCGGACCTTCGGCTGCTGGTCACCTCGCCCGAGGCCCCCCTGATCCCGTCCAACGGCAAGGGGCTGTACCACTACTGGCGGCACCGGCCGCAGCAGGCCCAGAAGGAGGCCGGCGTTCCGGAGTTCACCTTCCATCCCCTCCGCCGTGCGGTCTCCGACCACCTGCGCAGCGGTGGCGTGCCCCTCGACCGCTACGCCAGGTTCATGGGCCACGCCCCGGTCACGGCTGTCCGGCACTACTCCACCGTCGCCCCCGACGACCTCCACACAGATCTCCAGGCCGGGCTTACCGCCGCTCGGACACGGCCGGCCAAGTAGACCGGCACTCGCGACATCGGAGCCAAGACACCGACCGCCACTCGAAGGTGCAGCCCCGCTCGCAGGAGGCTGTTCCGCCAGTTGCGTTTGTTTCGATTGCAGCGTACCTTGGCGAAGATGAACGCATCGGCCCTGAGCCTTCCGACCGACCACGACGCAACCGCCGCCCAGGCCGCCATCGACGCGCTCCGAGGCGTGCCCATCGCGGGCGACACCAAGGTACGACTTCGGCCCGAGGACTCCACTGGTGAGGTCGAGGTCGTCCTCCCCGCCGAGGCCATCCGTCTTCTCGCTGGCATCCTCACGCACATGGCGAACGGGAGCGCCGTTACGGTCCTGCCTGTCCAGGCTGAGTTGACGACGCAGCAGGCGGCCGACCTGCTCGGCATCTCCCGGCCCTACCTCGTGCGGCTGCTGGAGGAGGGCCAGATCCCGTTCCACAAGGTCGGCACCCATCGCCGGGTTCGGGCCGTGGACGTGATGGAGTTCCGAAGGGCGCGAGGGGCCGAGGCCAAGTCCGTCCTCGACGAGCCAACCCGAGAAGCGCAGGAGCTTGGGCTTGGGTATTGAACGAGACCGGAGGGCCTTTCCACTTGCCGCAGCCATCTCGACGCTTCGGGCCGGCCGCCTCGTGTGGCGTGCCCACGTCTTGCGCCGGATGGTCGAGCGCGGTATCGGCCGCAGCGAGGTCTTCGGAGCAATCATTGCGGGCGAGGTCATCGAGGAGTACCCCGACGACTCGCCGTACCCGAGCGCCCTGTTGCTCGGGTTCGTAGAGGGCCGACCTCTGCACGCCGTGCTGGCGTTCGACGAGGCCGCTCCGGACATGTATGTCATCACTGCATACGAGCCCAGCCCAGACAAGTTCGAGCCGGACTGGAAGGCCAGGAGGACCCCATGACGCGAACGTTCGGCTCCGGCCTCTGTCCCCTTTGTGGGGGCACCCGCGTCAGCGGGAGGGTGACCTTCACGGCCGACCTCGGGGAAGGTGTGGTCGTCGTGCGCCAGGTGCCGGCTACCGTCTGCGACCAGTGCGGCGAGGAGTGGATCGACGATGAGGTCGCCGCCGATCTGGAGCAGCGGGCGGCCGATGCCCGCCGCCGTGGTGCGCAGGTCGAGGTCGTTTCGATGGCCTGAATGGATACAAATTGGGGACAACGCCCACAACCCCACGGAATCACGAGGCCAGCAAACATCGGTTCAACGTCTGAGGCGAGGGCGGCGACCGAGCGGCTGGTCGCGCTTCGCCTCGTCGACCCGGTGAAACCGTCCAGCTCACCCGGGCATCGCGGGGGGTGTACCACCTCGGCCGCGGTGCTATGATGCGCCGCGCCTACGGGGTCGGCATGCCAGCAGGAGCGCATGCCGGGCCGTTGCGCGAAGGAACAAGTACCCACACTGGAGTCACGCATGTCCACCCGTCTCGACCTCTCGAAGCTGAGCCTCATGGACGCCCTCGATCTTGCGACGCTGATCGAGGTCGAGGCGCATGAGCGCTACCTGATGTTCGCCGCCCAGCTCGGGCGTGGCGGCGCCAATCACCCGGGCTCCTTCTTCGCGGCGATGGCGGAGAACGAGGCCAAGCACGGCACGGCGCTCCACGAGCGGCGGAAGGCGCTGTTCGGCGACGCTCCGGCGCGGGTCACGCTGGACGACCTGTTCGACGTGGAGGCGCCGGAGTCGGGTGCGCCGCACCGCACCATGTCGGTCCTGCAGGCCTTCGAGGTCGCCCTCGCCGCGGAGCAGAAGGCGCACGACTTCTACGACGAGGCGCTCCCGGGCATCACCGATCCCGACGTCCGCGCCCTCTTCGAGGAGCTGCGGGACGAGGAGACCGAGCACGTCGAGATGCTGCAGGAGGCCAAGGCCAAGCTCCCCGCGAGCGCGAGCGCAGAGGGAGAGGTCGACCACGACGAGTCACCCTTCCTGTAGCTGGCTGCAATCGCGACGATCCTGCCACTGTCGCAGCACGTCGGTTACAGGCGTCGGCTTCGCAGCCGGGGTTGAGTCAGGCTCGACCGCGTTGGCCGTTGACCGCAGCGCCGAGGAGGGTTACGCTCGCCGGCAGTCGCCGGACGTGTGCCGTTGCCCCCTGGAGGAGCCATGCCTGAGACCGCACTTCAGAACCGAACCCAGACTACGCAGACCGTCGCCCCGGACGTCGCGGGCGATGCCGCGCGCCGCTCCCAGCTCGCCGGACTCACCTACGCGCAGCAGGCGGCTGCCGTTGCACCGGGCAGCGCAGGCGCCAGCAAGCCCGCGCTAGGGAGCGGCGACCAGGCCTTCCAGGAGATGTGGGACGCCCACCCCCACAACTACCAGGACGACGCATCCCAGAACACGTCGAGCGACGAGGTGCGGGAGGAGCACGGGCTGCCGGCGTACCTCGCAAACACCTGCGCCATCCGCCTGAGCGTGATGCTCAACAAGATCGGGCAGAAGATTACGCCTGCCTCGGTCAAGGCCGCGGGGATCACGCGGGCGCCGACGTACAGCAAGAAGACCAAAGAGTACTACATCGTCGCCGCGTCGGAGATGTGGCAGTACCTGACCAAGCATTTCCGCAAGTCGGACGTGGTGTTCCCCCAGAAGGGCACCTACAAGACGGAGGCCGAGTTCCAGGAGGCCTACGACTCCACGATACGCCCGCTGGTGCAAGGCAAGAAGGGCATCGTCGCCTTCCAGAAGATCTTCGGCTACGGCGGCACGGGGCACGTGGATCTCTTCGACGGCGAGACGTTGTCCGACGCCGGCAACTGGTACCCGAGCACGCGCATCGAGCTCTGGTACATCTCCGTGCCCTGACGGCTCAGCGGCTCGTCCGGCGCCGGCGCACCGCGAGCAGCAGGAGGAGGCCGCTCGTGCCTCCCGCCGCACCACACCCGTCGTCGGCGGGCCGCTCCGGCGCTGGCGACGCGGCGTCCTCGCCCTGCGCGTTGAATCCCCCACCCACTGCGTCACTGATGACACCACCGGGCTCGGCGCTGCCGCCGGTGTCTCCCACGCCACCGGAACCGCCCCCGCCAGCGCCGCCCCCGCCAGCATCGCCCCCGCCAGCGTCGCCGGAGGGCGCGCTCGCATCCCCCGCGCTCCCTCCGGCGTCCTGCGCGCCCGCATCGGGCCCGGGCTCGCCGACCAGCGTCACGGTCGCGAAGGCGGACGGGTCCTTCGCGAGACCGATGCCTGGAGTCCACTCCAGCCAGCCCTCCCGGCCCGCGCCGTCGCTCTCGTTGACGAGCACGCTCAGCCCCACGACCTTCTGGCCCGCCGTGTCGTGCGGAATGTCCACCTCGTAGAACGACGACGCCCCGACCCGCCGCGTGCCCACGGCCACGGCGCACCCCACCGGAGGGCTCGCGTAGCACGCAACCACCGGCGTCGCTCCGTGGGCGACGGTCACCTCCCAGTCCCCGGCGTCGTAGGCGCCCTTGGTCTTGTCGTAGCCGGGATCGAGCGCCACCTGGAGGGAATCTCCCGCCCACGATGGGTCCTTCACGGGAGCGTGCTCGTCGTCGGTCACCTCGACCCCCAGTCGGAGGCGCCCGGGAGCCCACCCGAGGTAGACCCTCGCGCCCAGATCCATGGCCGACACCGGCGCTCCCCCAGACAACGCCACCCAGTCGCCGGGTGGCGTCAGCAGCAGAGGGAGCATCGCGTCCGTCCACTCTCCGATGTCCCCGTCGGGCTTCCCCTCGACGAGGATCGCCTCCGACGACTTGGGCACCACCCCCTTGGGCGGGCCCTCGGGGAAGTTTCCGCCACAGCCCTCCTGGTGGGCAGCAAAGGACGCGGTCAGCGCCGCAATCACCGGCTTCGGGCTCCCGTCGTCACGGACCAGCCCGAAGGTCCACAGCTCCCCCTCGGACACGCCGTCGTGCCAGTCATAGACGAAGAGCTTCTCCAGCGCGGGCCACGGATCGTTGGACGAGCCCGCATACGTGCCCATGCGCACCTGGGTCAATCGCTCGTAGGTCTCCACGACGTAGGCGGCCTGATCCTCCTCCGAGTCTCCGCCGCTCCCGGCAAATTGGCCGTAGGGCTTGGTCTTCCAGCCCCACTCCGTCAGCCAGACCGGCTTCCCCGGCGCGTGGGCGTCGACAATCTCGCGAAGAGCCGAGTGGGTCTTCCACCCGAGGCCTTCCTCCCCGTCCAGGACCGCCTGGTAGATTCCCGCCGGGTCCTCCTTGTAGAAGTGATGGGTGATGACGTCGATGGAGCCGCCAGCGGCGGAGAGGACCTTCGCCAGATCCACCTCCCACCCGTTGAAGATGCACTGGCCGAGCAGACACTGCCCCTCATCTCCGCTCCAGTGGGAGCTCTTGGTCAGCCCAGCCAGCTCGGGCCCCAGGACCTTCGCACCCGGATCCGCCGCCTTGACCGCGGCCGCCCCGGGCACGAGGATGTCGCTGACATACTGCTCGGCGGTCCCTAGATAGAAAGACTTGAGGTTCGGCTCGTTCCACATGCCCCAGTGGCTGACCTTCCCCTTGTATCGACTGACGACCGCCGTGACGAAGGCGGTCCAGTCTGACACCTTGGCGAAGGGGACGATGTGGCAAACCGTGCAGCCTGGGTCCACCGCCGCCCACTTGGGGGTGTAGGCGAGCGTGGCAAACACGGACAGCCCCTGTGAGACGGCGTGATCCACGGCGGCGTCCCACGGTCCCCAGTTGAACTGGCCCTTGGCAGGCTCCATCTCGTTCCAGTTGAAGTCGAAGCGCACCCAGCCGAAGCCCACGGCGCGGATGGCGTCGAGCTGATCGGGAGACTGGAGGTGGGCGTTCACGCCTCGGGACGAGCAGGGGTCCCCCACGGCCGCTGCCGGAACCAGGAGAGTCAGGGCACAGAGCGCCTTCCACATGAGCATCCTCCTGACGGTCCTGACGCCCCCTCAGCCACCCTCGGGGCGCCGCTACGGCTTTGGGAGCAGGTGCTCCTCCCAGAAGTGCGTCAGCGCCTCGAAGTAGTAATCCCGGTTCTTCCGTTTTGCGAAGCCGTGGCCCTCGTCCTTCGCCAGCAGATACCACACAGGGGTCCCCTGCCCCGCCACGGCCGCGGCGATCTGGTCCGACTCGCCGACGGGCACGCGCGGGTCGTTGGCACCCTGCGCGACGAAGAGCGGCGACCGGATGCGCGAGACGAGCTGCGTGGGGGAGATGGCGAGCAGGTGGGCCCTCATGTCCGGATCCCGCTCGTCGCCATACTCCGCCCGGCGCAGATCGCGCCGATACTCCTGTGTGCGCTCCAGGAACGTGACGAAGTTGGAGATTCCAACGATCTCCGCTCCGGCCTTGATCCGATCTCCGTGGCGGGCCAGGGACGCCAGCACCATGTACCCACCGTAGCTCCCCCCAAACACCCCCACCCGCTTCGGGTCCAGGCCACCGTCTGTGCCGATCCAGTCGAGGAGCGCGCCGATGTCCTTGACGGAGTCCTCCCGGAGCATGCCGTTGTCCAGCGCGAGGTACGTCTTGCCGTAGCCGCTGGAGCCCCTCACGTTGGGCGCGATGACGGCGATGCCGAGGTCCGCGACCCAGTGCTGGACGAGCGCGCTGAAGCCAGGGCGCCACTGGGACTCGGGGCCACCGTGGATGAAGATGACGACCGGGTGGGGGCCAGGCCCCTCCGGGCGGAACACGAAGGCCGGGACCTTGCGCGGCGCTCCGTCCACGCTGTCGAAGGTGGGCACGTGCACGAGCGCGGGGAGCACGAAGCCAGAGGGATCGAGGCCGCCCGCCTCGCTGGCCGTCCACTGGGTGACGCTGGAATCCGCCAGGGTCAGGACGTACACGTCGCCGGGAGTGCGGGTCGCGCTCACGGTCACGGCGAGCCGCTCGCCGGCGGGATCGAAGCGCAGCCCCCCGATCACGCCGGTCGGGAGGGCACCGTCTCCCAATGGGGACCGCACCTCACCGCGCTGCACGACGACGCGCGAGAGCCCCCCCTCGTTGACCACGAAGGCGAGGGTGCCATCGGGGGCCACGTCGGCGCTCTCCACGTCCCATGGGATGTCCGCGGTCAGGCGCCGAAGCTCACCGCCCCCCTTCGGTGCGAGCGCCAGCTCCCGCACCTCCGCGAAGCGGTCCGACACGAGGTACAGGTCACCGCTCGGAGAGAACGCGACGGGCTCGTCGTAGCAGGGCGCAGCCGAAGGTGCCACCCGCGTCACCGCCTTCGTCGCGAGGTCCAGCAGCCAGGCTTCGGCCTCCGTGGCAGACACGTAGCGCAGCAGCGCCAGCGACGCGCCGTCGGGTGAGAACGCGCGCGGCTCCCAGTGCCCCTCCCGCTCCGCCACGAGCCGCGGAGCCTCGTCCCGCGCCAGGTCCATCACATAGATGTCGTGGTCCTTCTTGTTGCGCGCCGTGTTGGCGAAGGCCACCTGCGTCCCCGACTCCGACAGGACGACACCGACGGTCCTCGCCCCCTCCGCGGTCAAGGGCGTCGCGGTTCCGCGACGGGCGTCCTGATGGTGCAGGCGGTAGGCCTCGGCGCCTCCAACGTCTCGAAGAAACAGGAACCCGTCGACCCCTCGCCACGGAGCCCACCACGCCGCCGAGACTGGCTCGCGACCGAAGGTGAGCTGCCGCCGCATGCCGAGGGGTTGGTCCACGCGGTGGACCTGGGCCGTGTCCCCAAAGCGGGTGATTACCAGCGTCCCCCCTCCGGGGACCCAGCTCGCGAACCCCGCCGTGCGAGCCTCCTGGTAGGGGGCGACGCGCTGCGAGACGGCCGGCGGGATGGGCGGGATACCGCGGGCGATGAGGTCCGTGCGCACCTCACGGGGGGCGCCGACCACGGCGTCGAGGTCCTGGGCCGCAGACTCCACGGAGATCAGGACCAGAGCGGCCACAATCCATCGAAACATCACCGACCTCCATGTGAGGGGGGATTGTACGGCAGCCCCGCTGTGGTGACGAAGCACGAGAGCGGGGCACACCCACCCGATGCGCCCCGAGCCCTCACAGCGCGAAGCACGCCCCGCACCCGGGGAAGCCGCAGCCGCCCATGGGGGAGCACGTGCGCCCCCCCTTGCACGGCTTGTCGTCGTTGCAGAAGGCGGAGCAGACCTTGCCGCCCTGCGTGGGGTGCGCGAGGCACAGGTGGGAGATACAGTCCGCGTCCTCGGTGCAGGGCTCGTCGAGCCCATGGCCGGACTGCGACCCGGGCTTGCCGAGGCTGCTCTCCCAGCACAGGTACTCGCCGTTGCCCGGTGGCAGCTCCGGGAAGGCCTCGCAGGTGAGCCCCACCCGGCAGTCCTCGTCGGCGTTGCACGACGCCATGCACAGGTAGGCCGCAGCGAAGACGGTGCCCACGCAGAGCGACCCGGAAGGGCACGAGTCCCAGGGGTCGCCGGGAGTGCAGGTCCCGCCCGTGCAGTAGCCGCCCGTCGGGTAGCCCGACGCCTCGGGCAGGCACGCCCCCTCCACCGCGCAGTCCGCGCCATTGGCACAAGGAGCGCCAGGCCCGCCGGCGAACGACGCAGGACAGTCGGCGGGGCAGGAGCACGCGTCCTCCCCGGTGGTGCACGCGCCGTCACCACAGCCCTTGACGCAGATCTGGCAGTCGACGCACCGGGCAGGCAGGCACGTGCCATCCGGGAGGGTCATCACCGTCTTGAGGGCCTCCAGGCCCGGACAGCACGGGATCGCAGCCCCCTCGTTGGTCGGAGTCCCCTCCGCGAGGCACGGCCCGCTCGTGTCGCCGCCCGCGTCTGGTGGCCCGCCAGCGTCGACACCAGCGTCGACGCCAGCATCGGCCCAGACGTCCACGACGCCACCGTCGGCCGCACCATCGGCCCCACCGTCCGTCGCGCCGTCGCCTGCATCGGCACCCCCGGGCCCCGCGTCCACGTCATCCGTCGCGCCACCGTCGCCGGGCGCCGCGACGTCACCCGCGTCGAACACCACGCCATCGTTCGCACCATCGCCGACCGCGTCCGCCGCTCCCACATCGGGCACCGCGCCGTCGTCCGGGCAGCCCGCCAGAGCCACGCACACACCGAGGAGCACCATCCAGGATCGCATCGCGTCACCTCCGACTCCCACCGCGGGCAACCATGCCACGGCCGCCTGCGCAGGGCAACCAGCCCCTGCGCGGCGTTGAGATGCGTCCCCGTCAGGCGTACCGTACTCGAACGAGGAGGTGACGGCATGAGGTGGTGGATCGCGTTCGCGCTGCTGGCCGCGTGTGGAGGGGGAGAGCCTGCGCCGGGCGCCGGCGCCGACGCGTCGACCGCCACCGACGTGTCCGTGAGCACGCTTGACGCCACCGTCCCGGACGGTATGCCGGGCGGCCCCCCTTCGGACACCGGGGGCGGTACGGACGCCGCTGAGGCCCCCCCCGGACCAGCCGACACGGTCACTGCGACCGACGTCGAGGAGCCTCCCCCGGACATGGGCGCTCTCCCCGCGGTGCTCGCCATCAACGAGATCGTGTGCAAATCCCACGACGGCGGCCCCGACTGGGTGGAGCTGACCGCCGTTGGCGGGTCAGTCTCCCTGGGCGGCTGGACCCTGGTGGACGACTCCGCCGAGCACGCTCCGGCCCAGCTCCCCAACGTCTCGCTCTCTCCTGGAGAGTACCTCGTGCTCCTCGCCTCTGGAGCGGACCCCGGGGACGGGTCTCCCTGGCTGCCCTTCAAGCTGGGGAGCAGCGACGCCCTGACGCTCCGTCAGGCGGACACCGTGATCGACACCCTGGCGTGGAGCGGCGACGCGCCGGCCGGGACCAGCTTCGGCCGGCTCCCTGATGGGACGGGCGCCCCCACGAGCCTCACGCCCACCCCAGGAGCCCCCAATCAGCCGCTCACGAAGGCGCCACCTGCGTCTCCCTTCATCTCGGACCGCGTCGTTCCCGTCGAGGTGGTCTTCGCCCCCGAGGACTGGGCGGCCATCCTGGCAGCGCCGCTGGACGAGGAGTATCACCCGGCGACGCTGATCTTCGACGGCCTGGCCGTCGCGAACGTCGCGGTGCGCACCAAGGGCAACTCGAGCCTCAAGTCCGTGGCGTCCATGGGCAGCCACCGCCTGAGCTTCAAGGTGGACACGAACCGCAACGTCCCGGGCCAGACCTTGCTCGGCGTCAAGAAGCTGAACCTCAACAACGGCTTCAAGGACCCGACGCTCCTGCGCGAGCACCTGGCCTACGCGCTGATGCGCGAGGCAGGTGTGCCGGCGCCGCGGACGACCTTCGTCGACCTGACCGTGGGCGGCGAGCACCTGGGGCTCTACCTGATGGTGGAGCACGTGGACGACGACTTCCTGGCACAGCACTTCCCGGCCAGCGACGGAACACTCTACAAGCCCGAGCCGCCAGCGGGCAATCTGACGCTCATGGGGCCGGACCCGTCCGCCTACCCGGGCATCGAGGTGGAGCAGAACGAGGAGACGGACCACGCCGCCTTCCTGGCGCTGGTCACCGCCCTGGACGGCGGCGACCAGGCAGCGATCTCAGCCGCCCTCGACGTGGACGGAGCCCTGCTCCAGCTCGCCTTCCACACGCTGCTGACCAACCTCGACTCCTACCTGGGCCCGGGCCACAACTACTACTTGTATGAGTCGGAGGGGCGCATCGTGACAATCCCCTGGGACACCAACGAGGCCTTCGGGACCTTCACCTGCGGCTGCGACCGGGCCGGCCTCATCGGCCTGCGCATCGACGAGCCGACGTGCGGCGCGCTGGCCGACAAGCCTCTGGTCCACAAGCTGCTCCAGGTCCCGGTGTGGCGGGACCAGTACCACGCCCACCTGCGCGCGCTGGTCGAGGGGTCCTTCTCCCCGGATGCCATGGCGGCGCGCATCGAGGCGTCCGCAGCCCTGATCCGCCCCGCGGTCGCCGCGAGCCCGGTGCTCTTCTACACCCAGGCCGAGTTCGAGCAGGGCCTGGCCAGCGACGTCCAGAAGGGCCCGTCGCTGTCCATCGGCCTCCAGGCCTTTGTCGCGGAGCGCGGCGCCGCGGTCCTGTCCCAGCTCGACGGGCAGACACCGTCGACCGCGAACGGCGCGGGGAGCTGCAAGGCGGCCGGCGGCGGCCCAAAGCCGTGTGGGGACGGCGTCTGCGACCCGTTCGAGAAGGCGAACCCCCAGATCTGTCCCCAGGACTGCACGTAGCGCGCGGGGTGATCCGCCCTATGACCCGTGGTAGCCTGTGCCGCGGAGGTGTCTCATGAGCGCGCTTCGCCGAGTAACCTGCGCCGCGGTCTTCATCCTCGCCAGCCTGGTATCCGCCGCTCCGAACCTGCGCGATGCCTCCCCTGGCGGCCCCGAGCGCCTCGCTACGGAGCTGCGTGCGTGCTCGGAGGCGGCCGCCGCCGACCTGCCCTCCAAGTGCCGCCTGTACGGCAAGATCCAGTGGGTGGACGCCTTCCCGGACGTGAAGGTGCAGATCGTCGATGCCTTCCCCGACATCAAGGTGAAGTTCGTCAGCGCCTTCCCAGACCGGCCGGGCACGTGGCAGGTGGTCGACGCCTTCCCCGACTTCAAGGTGCAGAAGGTCTCCGCCTTCCCCGACTACAAGATTCAGATCGTGGACGCCTTCCCCGGCTGCGACTGACCCCTTGCGCCGCCCTCCCCCCGTGGGCTAGAACCGCCCCCCATGTCTACGACCTCCGCCGCCGCCCAGACCCCCGTGATGCAGCAGTACCTGCGGGCCAAGCAGGAGCACCCGGACGCGCTCCTGTTCTTCCGCATGGGCGACTTCTACGAGCTGTTCTTCGAGGACGCCGTGGAGGCCGCCGAGCTCCTCGAGCTCTCGCTGACCAGCCGCAACAAGAACGACCCGGACCCCATCCCCATGTGCGGCCTGCCCTACCACGCCGTGAAGGGCTACGTGCAGCGGGCCATCGAGGCGGGGCGCAAGGTGGCGATCTGCGAGCAGGTGGAGGACCCCGCCGTCGCCAAGGGCATCGTGCGCCGCGAGGTGACCCGCGTCGTGACCCCGGGGGTGTGGCTCGACGAGGAGGGCCTGGACGCCCGCGCGCCCAACTACCTCATGGCGCTCATCGAGGGCCTGGAAGGGATTGGGCTGGCCTTCGCGGACGTGACCACCGGGGAGCTTCGCGGGGCGCTCGCGACCGACATTGGGGCGTTGGAGGCGGAGCTGGCCCGCATCGAGCCACGAGAGGTCCTGCTCCTGCCTGATGCGGCCCCGCACCTCACCGCGCTCGTCCGCCGGCAGCCGCGCGCCTTCGTGAGCACGGTGGAGCCCCCAAAGGACGAGTCGAGTTCGCTGTTGCCCGAGCTGCCTCGCTCCCTTCACGCCGCGGCCACGGCGCTGCTCGCCTACCTGCGCGCCACCTTCCCTGCCGCCGCCGCGACCCTGGCCCCCCTGGTGCCCTACGAGATCCGGGACACCATGGTGCTGGAGGAGTCCACCCAGGCCAACCTGGAGCTGACTCGCACCATCGTCGGCGGTCACCGCAAAGGGTCGCTGCTCGCGCTGCTCGACGGCACCGCCACCGCCATGGGGGCGCGGCTTCTGCGGCAGTGGCTCCAGTTTCCGCTGGTCTCGGTACAGCGCATCGACGAGCGGCTGGACGCCGTGGCCGCCCTGCGCGAGGACTCCATCACCCGAGAGGAGCTGCGCGGCCTGCTCCGCGGCGTCTACGACCTGGAGCGTCTGGCGGGGCGCGTCGTCGCGGGCGTGGCGGGCCCCCGAGACCTGGCAGCCCTCCGCACGAGCCTCGGCCAGCTCCCGGCGATCCTCGGTCACGTCCGCTCCCTGCCAGGGGCGCGCCTCGGAGACCTCGCCGACCACACGGATCCTCTCGACGACGTCCACGCCGAGCTCACCGACTGGCTCGCGGAGTCTCCACCGGCCACCACGAAGGACGGCGGGGTCATCCGCGAGGGTGCCCACGCCGAGGTGGACGAGCTGTGGGACCTCAGCCGCCACGGCAAGGACTGGATACTAGCCTACGAGGCTCAAGAGAAGGCAAAGACGGGGATTCCGTCTCTCAAGGTCAAGTACAACCGGGTCTTCGGGTACTACATCGAGATCACCCGCGCCAACCTCCAGAGCGTGCCCGACCGCTACCTGCGCAAGCAGACCCTGGCCAACGCCGAGCGCTACTACACGCCGGAGCTCAAGGAGTACGAGGACAAGGTGCTCTCCGCCGATGAGCGGCGAATTACCCTGGAGATTCAGCTCTTCGACGAGCTCCGCTCCCGGGTCGCCGCCCAAGGGGCACGCATCCGCGAGAGCGCGCAGCGCATCGCGGAGCTGGACGTGTTCTGTGCCCTCGCGGAGACCGCCCAGCGGCGGCGCTGGGTGCGCCCGACCCTGGACACCTCGCGGCGCCTGTCCATCAAGGGAGGTCGCCACCCGGTGGTCGAGGCGCTGCTCACGGAGGCCGCCTTCGTGCCCAACGACGTGGAGCTGGACTGGGCGGAGACCCAGCTCCTCATCGTCACGGGACCCAACATGGCGGGCAAGTCCACGGTCATGCGCCAGGTGGCGCTCATCGTCCTGCTGGCGCAGATGGGCAGCTTCGTCCCCGCCGATGAGGCCCACGTGGGGCTGGTCGACCGCATCTTCACGCGCGTCGGCGCCGCTGACAATCTGACCCGCGGCCAGTCAACGTTCATGGTGGAGATGACGGAGACCGCTGCGATCCTCAAGAAGGCCACCGACCGCAGCCTGATCATCCTCGACGAGATTGGCCGCGGCACGAGCACCTACGACGGACTCTCCATCGCCTGGTCCGTCGCCGAGCACCTCTGCGACAAGATCGCGGCGAGGACCATGTTCGCAACGCACTATCACGAGCTGACCGAGCTGGTGCGCACCCGCGACAAGGTGAAGAACGTCCAGATCGCGGTCAAGGAGTGGAACGACGACATCGTGTTCCTGCACAAGCTCGTCGATGGCAGCACGGGCCGGAGCTACGGGATCCAGGTCGGGCGCCTGGCGGGCCTGCCACCGTCCGTGATTCAGCGGGCCAAGGAGATCCTCGCGGGTCTGGAGAGCGGCCACCTGACCGTCGAGGTCCTGCAACCCAAGACCCGGCGCAAGGACCCCGGCCTCCAGCTCAGCCTCTTCGAGCCGCGCCCGGCGCCCTCCCCTGTCGAGGACGAGCTCCGCAGGCTCCAGCTCGACGCGCTTACCCCCATCGAGGCGCTCAACCTGCTGTTCAAGCTCCGGGGGATGCTGAAGTAGCGCCTACCGGGCGACGACATTCAAGCACAGGAAGCGCCTCTGGTGCCGCGTCCCTGGAATCGTGACGGTGACAGGCGTTCCCTCGACGACAGGAACCTCCAGACGGTGTCGCTGCACCTCCCCGGGAGCGCCGGTGCGTCCGGTGAACGACTCTGCCCCCACCTGGACCGTGAACGTCGCCTCTCCTCGCTCCGCGGTCTCGTCGAGCCCCCACACCAGATCGAGGCCTGCAGCGTCCTCTCTGACCGTCCAACGCAAGACCCGCACACGCCCGTCCGGGTTCATGGGCGCCCACAGCATGGGCTCGCCAAACTGCCCGCACTGGTCGCCGAGCGCGCGACCGACCAGATAGCCGCCCCGCGCCTCGCGGCGGCTGCACTCCCACTTCATGTGCGTCAGGTTCAGGTAGTCGCAGGGCGTCCCCGCGAGGGTGACCTCGAGGCGCTCGACGTCGGCGTGGAGGCTCGGTGCCCCTCCGGCTGCCGCACGAGCCACCGTGACGCCGAGCAGGCCCGCCACTACACCCCAGGCCGCCCACCGCCGCACCGCCGGGCGCCCCACCCACCGCACGATCCGGTCCGCCCCCCAGAGGGACGCGCCGATGAGCGCCGCGAGGGGCACCGCTCCGACCATCACCCAAGGCATGAAGAAGCGCGCAGACATATAGACGTAGCGACCAAACAGGAGCCCGAAGCCCACCATCGACACCAGCAGCGCGAGGGCCACCTTCCACTCCCCACCGGCCCGCCCTTCCCGCCACCACCGGGAGACCGCCAGCGGCACCACCCCCACATACCCCACCACTGGCAGGAACACATACTCCCGCAGCCCGAAGCCGTCCGCGTCCTTCCAGAACCGCCGTAGCCCCTCACCGAGGGGAATGTCGAACTCCCCACCCAAGGACACAATCTTCGGGACACCCGCCTCCACCACCAGGATCCGGTGATAGCTCGTCAGCCAGGGCAGGCCGTACATCACGGCGTTGGCCAGGGCCGCCAGCGCGATGGGGATCGCCCCGCCGAGCACGAGGCGCCCGAGGAAGCGGCGATCCCACGCGGTCAGGGCCAACACCAGGGGCCCCGCGAGCAGGACGTTGGTCGGCTTGGCCCACAAGGACAGCCCCATCAGCAGCCCGCCGGCAAATCCCCACCGCGCTGCGATGAGCGCGGCCCCCCCGGCGACCAGGGCGCCGTAGAACACGTCGAAGCTGTAGCAGTAGGCCAGGTAGGGCACGAGCGGGGTCGCCAGCAGGGCCATGGTGGCAACGGCAGACGCCCCCTCCCCGGCAAAGCGCGCGCCTAGCCTGTAGCCCGCCCACATCCCGAGGACCAGCGCCACGCAGTTGAACACCAGCAGCCCGGGCAACCCCAGCAGCAAGTAGAAAGGAGTGGACATCACCGGCATCAGGAAGGAGTGCTTCGGGTAGTACTCCCCTCCTCCCCCCACCGAGATGTTGCTCCACGACTTGTCCACGTCCCGGTACCAGGGCAGCGACCCGTCGTACCAGGACCCGGGCTGCACCTCCTCCTGCCGGAGCGTGAAGCCCTGCGCGATGGAGCGGTTGGTCTGCGAGTAGAAGGACCCGTCCCGGAAGATGAACGTGTAGGGCTCGTACTTGACGAGGCAGTGAGCCGCCACGAAGACGATGATCGCGAGGAGCACGAGGGCGTCGATGCGCCGCGCGACCCCGCCCCCGTCTACCGCTGGGACTCCCTGCATGCTGGCTCCCCGTCACCCACGAAGTGACGAGGATCTACACGGTTCCCGCCCGCAAGGCAACGAGACCATGGGGTCAGCACCATGGGGTCAAGTATACACATATCTCATATCCCGGGTGCATCCAGGATATGAGATATGAGTATACTTGTCCCCCCAC
>BTVJ01000082.1:0-33603 GCA_045863395.1 Myxococcales bacterium | reverse complement strand
CCGAGTACTCGCCGGCGAGGAGCGACGGCGGCGTGGTGCTCAGGTCCGCCTCCACGAAGGAGAAGCGGGCGCAGCACGGGCCGCAGAGCTTGTACCGGGTCACCTGGGGGATGACGTACTTGTAGCCCGCCGCGTGGTAGCCCGCCGCATCGGAGACCTTGCCGATGGCGTCCTTGTCGCCCGTCTGGACGCGGAGGATGCGCGTCAGGTCGAACACGCGGAGGCCGTTGGACGTGTCCGCCACGTAGAGGAGGTCGCGGTACCAGGCGATGCCGCCCGCGTGGACCTTGACCGCGCCGTAGGTGGGGACCCCGCCCGTCGTCGTGGGCGCGACCAGGAGCGCCAGGCGGTAGCGGGCGTCCGCCAGGTTCGTCGTGTCCACGATGGCTACGCGGACGCCCTTGTCCGGCGAACCCGCCGTGTCCAGCTCCGGCTTGTGGTACCAGGTCACGATGGCGACCTTGCGGCCCTGGTACGCGCCGTCCGGGTAGGCCGACGCCGTGCCGCAGATGCCCTGCGGCCACCAGTAGTCGACGTTCACGTCGCCCGGCTCCCACGTGAAGCCCGTGTGGAAGCACTCCACGCCGGGCACCGACGAGACCTTCGTTGCGGTGCGGTTCAGGTCGGCGAGCACGTCGGCGAGGCTCACCGCCTGGACGCTCGGGTGGGCGGCGATGGCGTCGATTGCGCTCGTGGCGGCCGCCCAGCCGCTCTGGTCCACCATGCGGAAGCCGGCGGCGGGCGCCGCGGTCAGGACGCCGGCCTTGGGGCCCGGCGAGGACGGCGAGACCCCGCACTCCGCCGGGGCTGCCGGGCAGGCCGTCGCCGCCGTCACGCACGCCCCAGCCTGGCAGGTCTCCAGGCCGTTGCAGCCGTCGCCGTCGTCGCAGGTCCCGCAGGAGCCGCCGCACCCATCGTCGCCGCAGGACTTGCCTATACACGAAGGCAGGCAGCCACAGGCGCCAGCCGTGCAGGTCTGGCCCCCACCACAGGAGCCGCAGGAGCCCCCGCACCCGTCGTCCCCGCAGGATTTGCCCGCGCAGGAGGGTGCGCACGGCCCCGGCTGGCAGGCGCCCGCCTGGCAGCTCAGCCCCTGCGGGCACGCCCCGCAGGACCCGCCGCAGCCGTCGTCCCCGCAGGCGGCTCCTCCGCACTGGGGGGTGCAGCCAGCCATGCACGCCCCCTCGACGCACGTCTCGCCCGGCGCGCAGGCGCCACACGAGCCGCCGCAGCCGTCGTCGCCGCACGCTGTCGCGCAGGCAGGCGCGCAGATGCACGCCCCTTCGTCACAGCGGGTCCCCGGGGCGCAGGCGCCACACTCTTCCCCCGCCACGCCGCACGCATCGTCGGTGTCCCCCTTGCGGCAGACCTCCCCCTGGCAGCAGCCCGGGCATGGGCCGCAGTCCGCGGGGCAGGTGCACTGCCCCTCGCCGGGACCGCAGACCCCGTCACCGCACGCGGCCCGCGCGGCGACGTCCCCGACTCCGAGTGCGTCGCCCCACGCCTCGGAGTCGGCGGGGCCGCCGCTCGACGCCTGATCCGCGCTCGCGTCCGCGTGCGGGTCCAGGACCCCGCCTCGTGCGCCGCCCCCATCACCGCCCCCAACCCCGTCCCCAGCTCCGCGACCGCCCGACCACCGCGGATCGTCCGCCCCCTGCAACGGTCCCGTGTCGCCGATGGGAGCGCCTCCCGGCGCGTCACCGCAGCACGCCAACAGCGCGACGGCGATCCACCATGTGCATGCCTTGCCCATACGCCTCTCCGCGCCGCAGACGCGCGCCGCCGGCCCCAGGTCGCTGTGCCGCACCAGCCTCCGCCCCCCACCGAAGGGCAAGGATCGCCGCGCGCCCCGGTCACCGCAATGCCCGCGTCGCGCCCGGCGCGGGACGCGCGGTTACCGTCGCACCAGCGGCCGCAGCGCCCCCACGAGGTACAGGCTGCCGGCGATCAGGATCGTGTCTTCGGGGGACGCCAACGCTCGCGCTCCCTCCAGCGCGGCCTCGGCATCGAGGGCCTCGACCACTCCACCCGGGAGCGGGCCCGGCGCCAACGCAGCGAGCTCCTGCGGCTGGCGCGCCTTGGGCCCCGGCACCCGGGTCAGCACGGCCGCCCACACGTGCGGCCAGAGCGCTCCCAGGATCGCGCCCGCATCCTTGTCCTGGCGGCAGGCGGCCACCAGGATCACGCGCCCGAGCCGATCCTCCGCCAGCGTCTGCGCAAGCGCCCGGGCCCCCTGCTCGTTGTGCGCCCCATCGAGGATGATCGCCGGCGCCCCCGGGATGCGCTCGTAGCGCCCCGGCCAGCGGGCATACTCCAGCCCACGCGCGATGGCCTCCCCGCCGGCGCCCAGCAGCTCCGCCGCCGCCGCCGCCAGGGTCGCGTTGTGCCGCTGCCAGTGGCCCCCGATGCCCAGGAGCACGTCGTCGATACCGGCGCCCAGCCCTCGGTACGAGAAGCGCCCCCCGCAGAGGCTCCCCTCCACGTCGCGCCCGATGCGCACCACGCGCCCCCCCGCGACCGCGGCCTCGACCACCGGGTGCAGCGCGTCGGGCAGTCCGCTGACGACGACGCCACCGCCCCTGACCACCCCCGCCTTCTCCCGGGCGATGCTCCAGAGATCGTTGCCAAGCCACTCGGTGTGATCCAGCCCCACCGTCGTGAGCACCGACAGGGCGGGATCAACTACGTTCGTCGCATCCCACCTCCCCCCGAGGCCCACCTCGAGGACCCCTATCTCGGGCTCCACCTCGGCGAACCAGAGAAAGGCGGTCACCGTCAGCGCCTCGAAGAAGCTGAGGGGGACTCCCCCGGCGACCACCTCCAACACCCTCTCGCCAAGCCGCGCGAAGTCCTCCTCGCCGATCTCCGCACCGCCAAACCTCATGCGCTCGGTGACCCGCTCCAGATGGGGGCTCGTGTAGAGCGCGGTGCGGCGGCCGTCCGCGCGGCAGATGGCGTCGAGGAACGCGGCCGTCGAGCCCTTGCCGTTGGTGCCGGCAATGATGCACCAGCGGGTGCGCCCGACGTGCGGGTCACCCAGCCGCCGCAGCGCCTCACGGGTGCGCTCCAGGCCGGGCACGATGCGCTCGGGATCCAGGGACAGGAGGGCGGACGCCACCTGCTCGAAGGGGCGGGTCATCGGGACCTCGCGAGCGCCGACGAGGGATGCCGGATCAAGCCGCCATGCGTGGCCGGTGGGCCGACACGAAGCGCTCCACGACGCGCTGCTGGTCCGGGAACAGGTGCTTGAAGCGCACGCAGGTCCAGCGAACGCTCGCGTCGGGCGCCGGCAGCACCTCGCCCAGGGCGCGGATTCGCTGGTTTGTGCCGGGGAGCGTGAACTCGAGCCACAGGAAGCGCTTGCGGTCGTCGCCGGGCATGCGTGACAGCCAGATGGCCTCGGGACCGACCCGCACGGCCTGTGTCGTCCGGGCCTCCGTCGAAGACCACACCTGCTCGACCTTGAAGGAGGCTGCCACGTCCATGACCTCGGCCGCCTCGGGGACCGCATACGCCATCGTCATCGCACAGCACCTGTTCCTGCGAGAGGTTCCGGTTCTCACCTTGGCCGGCGACTGTAGGAAACACCCGTTCAGGAGTCAACAAGTTGTTGACAGTGGCGTGTACTCACATGATCTGCAACGATTATGGCGATCCAGACAGGGCGGCCTGGAGCGCCCCCGGGTCGAAGCCCGACATGACCCTCCCGTTGGCGACGATCACGGGCACCTTGCGCGCCAGCGAGGAGTACGGCACCCCCGCCTTCTGCGCGTCGGCCCTGAGGTCATCCAGCGCCTTCGGGTCCTTCTCCACGTCGCGCTCCACGAAGGCCACCCCGTTCTTCTTCATCCAGGCCATGGCCTGCTTGCAGGCGCCGCACCACTCGGCGCTGTAGATGGTCACGGGCGCTCGCCCCTCCGCCCGCACCTCCGGGACGCCCACCTTCTCGTAGGCAAAGCGATCCACGACCCGCCACGCGTAGGTGCCGTCGTCGCGCTTGCTGGTGAGGTCCGCCACATAGAGCGCATTGGGCGGGGCCGGAGGCGCGCTGGTATCGACGACCATCACCGCCGAGCGGACCTCCTCCGGCACCACGTCAATGGCGCCGACGGTGACGAGCTTCCCCTCGACGGCGTCGAAGTAGCGGAAGGCGAGGCCGGGGTTGTCTTCGGCGACACGGATTGCCGGGGCCTCATCGAGGGAGGGAACGGCGGGAGCCTCGCTCGCCTCGTCCTTGCGACAGGCGGCGAGCAGGGCGAGGCACACGAACAGGCGCATGGTCATGGGGCTCCTCCGACGGCGCAGAACCTGCGGGCACCCTACTACATTCCAGCCCGACCCGCGCCTTGACCCGCGCGCCGGGCAGACGATAGAAGGGCTCATGGGCCTCCGCGCCCCCCGGACCCCGGAGACACAATGCGCACCCGAGATCCCCTGGCCCTGGTGGAGCCCATCCTCGCGGGCGACGTGCGCTCCGGCGCGCGCCTCATGCGCCTGCTCGACGACCGCTCCGCGGGCGCCACCGAGGCCCTCAAGCGCCTCTATCCCCACACGGGCCGCGCCTTCGTCCTGGGGCTGACCGGCAACCCGGGTAGCGGCAAGAGCACGCTCGTCAACCAGCTCGTGCGCCACTACCGCAGCGAGGGGCTCCGCGTGGGCGTCGTTGCCGTCGACCCGTCGAGCCCCTTCTCCGGCGGAGCCATCCTCGGCGACCGCATCCGCATGGTCGATCACTTCACGGACCCGGGGGTGTTCATCCGCTCCCTGGCCACGCGCGGCGCGCTGGGCGGGCTGTCCCGCTCCACTCACGACGTGGTGTCCGTGCTCGACGCCATGGGGTACGACGCCATCATCGTGGAGACGGTCGGCGTCGGGCAGGACGAGATCGACATCGTGCGCCTCGCCGACACGTGCGTGGTGGTCGTGGTGCCGGGCCTCGGCGACGACATCCAGGCCATCAAGGCGGGCATCCTCGAGATCGCGGACATCTTCGTCGTCAACAAGGCGGACCACGACGGCGCCGACCGGGTGCTGCGCGACCTGCGCCAGATGCAGGCCATGATGTCGGAGATGCCGCCTTGGTTCCCTCCCATCGTCAAGGCCGTCGCGGTGCGCGGGGAGGGTATCGCGGACGTCGCGGAGAAGATCGCCGAGCACCGCGCCTTCTTGACCACGGACGCAGGCACCCGCGGGAGGCGGCGGCTGCGGGAGCGCCACGTGCTCGACCAGGTGCTGCGAGACCTGGCGGTCCGCGCCATCGACGGATGGCTCGCCACGGACGGGCGCCGCGACACGTACATCGACCAGATCATCGCTCGGGAGACCGACCCCTACAGCGTGGGCGACGAGGTCCTCGGAGCCCTCCTGCGCACGCCGTGAGCCGCAAGCGCCCCAAGGAGCGCCGGACCGACGCTCCGGGACCCGAGCCACAGACGAGCCCGGGTGTACCGTCAGATGCGGCACGGCCACCTGACACCCCGGCGACCTCCACGGGGCCCGCTCCGTCCCTCCCCGCCAAGGAGCGCCCCGCCCTGCTCAGGCGCGCGCACCTGGCCGCAGCGTCCCTCGCAGTCGCCGCCCTCCTCCTCCCGTGGGGCTCGGGACCCTTCATTGGAGCGCTAGGGGGCGGCGCCGCGGTCGGGAATCCCATCTCTCCCGGTCTGGCATGGTTCTCAGCCCTGCTGACTCTCCTGCTGGCGTGCACATCCTTTACACGCCGCTCCACGACCCCGCGCCTCGACCTGACCAGAGGAGTCGTCGCCACGCTCGCGATGTGGTCCCTCTACGGGGTGTCGCAGTCCGGGGTGTCGACCCTCCTCGACCCCTGGGATCGGGGCGTCGCCGGAGTCCCGGCGCCGCTGCTCATGACGGCCCTCGGCGCCGCGCTCCTCTCGCTCGCCGACGCGCCCTCATCTCTGGCGGCCCGCGTGGTGGCCGCTGGCTCCGCGCTTCTCGTCGCGGGCCTCCTCGTCTCCCCACAGTGGCCCGGAGGCACGCTGACCATCCCCGTGCTGGCGATGACCGACCCCACGTCCCCTCTGCCAACGTCCCTGCTCGGGCTCGCGCTGGTCGCCGCCCTCGCGCTCGTTCCGCTCGCGCTACGGCCACGTCCCCCGCTGAACCGCGCCCTGGGAGTCGTGACGCTGCTGCACCCGGTCCTGTGGCTCGCGGTGACCGGCGCCCCCTGGGCGGCCGTCGCCGCTGCCCTTGCCGCCGCCATCACCGTGGCCACGACCGCACACGCGCTGGCCACCTCGCCACCGCAACTCGTCACCACCGCCCGCGCCGCCGAGGCCCTCGCCGTCGCGACAACCTTTGCCCTCTACGCCCTGCTCAAGACCCACGGCCTGCGCGCCGCCGACGGCGACGAGAACATCTACTTCTATATGGCGCACCTCCTCGCGGAGGGGCAGCTCCCCTACCGCGACTTCTTCTTCGCACACCCTCCGGTCCACCTGCTGGTCCCCGCGGCCCTCTTCAAGGTCTTCGGGTTCACCCTCCTCCTCGCAAAGTCCATCGCCCCGCTGGCCGCCGCTGGCGCCGGCGCCTTCGCCTGGGCCCTCGCTCGCCGGCGATTTGGCGCCTTCGCCGCCCTCCTGACCCTCGGCGCCTTCCTGTTCGCCAGCGAGCTGCTCAAGGCGAGCACCAACCTGACGGGCGTGAACCTGACGCTCCTGTTCAGCGCGGGCGGCACCTGGGCGGCCCTCACCGACCGGCTCCTGCTGGGTGGCGCCCTGTTCGGCCTGGCAGCGTCCACGGGCTTCTACGCCATGGCCGGCTTCGCCGTTCTCCTCGCCACCCTGCCCTTCCGCGGCCTGCGCCCCACGCTGCGCTTCGCCGCTGGCTTCGCCGTGGTCTTCGGCGCGATCAACCTCACCTTCTGGGCCATCGGCGGCCAGGGCTACGTGGACGGCGTGTACCGCTACCACCTTCTCAAGGCGGCGAAGGACCCGGATCAGCTCCCCCTCTTCGGCTCCCCGGGCGGCCCCATCGGCGCCGTAATCCACAACTTCGGCGTGTTCCTGCGCGGGAAGGAGCTCCAGGAGAGCCTCTACTACCACGGCTCCCTGTTCTGGACCGCCGTGCTGGCGCCCCTGCCGCTGCTCGCGCGCGTCCTCACGCCTGCGGCAGGGGGCCCTCGCTCCCGGCGCCTGCTCCGCCTCCTCGATCCCCGCACGCTCTGGGACGGGACCCCCGAGGGCGCCGCCCGCCTCTTGTACCTCGTGGCCTTCGGCTACTTCCTCCAGCTCTCGATGTTCAAGGAGCTCTACGACTTCTACTTCGTGCTGCCCTTCGCGGCGCTGGCGCCTCTCGCTGCGTTCACCCTAACCGCCTCCGCCTCTCTGGTCACCGACGGCCTCGCCCGCCTCCGCGACGGCCTGCCCGCCGGCCGCGCCTGGCTCGGCGTCGCCGTCCTCGCCCTGACCCTCGCAGCGTCCCCACTCCGACACCGCGCCAACGCCAAGGCCTGGCCGGAGGAGCAGGAGGCCGCCGGCACCCGCGTCGACTTCCGGTGGATCGAGCCGCCCGTGCTGCCGAGCCTGTCCGGCGTCGTCCACCTGCTGTTCTGGCGCGATCACAGGGTCCGAGGCGAGCTGCAGCCGGGCCCGGCGCACTACCTGTGGAGCAAGAAGCGGTGGTTCTCGACCGCGGAGGCCATCGCCGCGCACATCCGCGACACGACCCCGCCCGACGCGACCATCCTCGGTGCGTCCACGACGACGCCCCTCATCGCCCTGCTCGCCGGCCGGGCCATCGCCGCCAACGAGGTGGACACCAACTCCAAGCGCTTCAAGACGGGCATCTCACGTGTCGAGGGCCTCTTCCGGCGCGCCTGCGACACGAAGCTCGCGATCCTCGTGAGCACCCCGCGATCTCTCTTCGCCCCCGAGTCCCTATCGCGGATGCCGCCCGTGCGCGACTTCGCACTCGACAGGACCTTCGATGACCCGGCGCTGCTCCACTTCAGGGCACAGCGGATCCTGCTGCTTCGCCGAAAGGGCGACCTGTCCGCCCCACCGCCCGTGTGCACGTGGTCCGACCGATGACGCCAACAATGTAACCGATGTCCCAAATTGATCATCTTGCCCGGCCGCACAATCGGAGTAGGATGGCCGTCGTGACCAACGCTTCGGGTTCGCGGTTCCCCCCCGCCGCGGGCCTGCGGGTCACACCTGACGGCGCGTGAATTCGGTAAGCTGACTCGCGGTTCCCCCCGCCACGAGACCAGTCGAGTTCACGCGCCGTCGCTTTTTTTGTGCACCGTAGCCGCACAATCCCCTGCACCGTCACCATGCTCGACCAGTTGCACGTCTCATGGCCCGAGGAGCAGCTCGCGCCTGTGACGGAGCGAACGGCGGCACCAGCCGTCACCTTGCGCGCGGGGGTGCCCCTGCTATACTCCGGGGCGCACATCGGCGCCTGGCAACGACGGGAGCAGCTCCATGGTCACGCGATCCTTCATGATACCGATGCTGGTGGCCCTGTCCGGGCTATCGGGCGCTTGCGAGTCGAGCGGGGGGACGGGGGCGGCCGACAGCGGGTCCACCGCGGCCGACACCGGGCCTGCAGCCGACTCCGCCCTCTCCGACACGGCCGCCCCGACCGACACCGCGGGCGGCCACCCCTCGGACGTGACGAGCCCGGGCGCAGATATCCTCGATCCCAAGTGCGTCGTGCCCTCCGGCCTCGAGTGCAACGCGCTCTGCCACACGGGCTGCGGAGCCGGCCAGTCCTGCGTCCTCCTCGGCGGCGGCTGGAAGTGCGTCACCACCGGGGACGTAGAGCCCGGCGCGGAGTGCGACGACTCCAGCGAGTGCACCGCGGGCGTCTGCGGCAAGGCCGAGGGGGCCGCCGCCGCCACCTGCATCGCTCCCTGCAAGACCGACGGGGACTGCCCCAAGGGCGGGGTCTGCAACATCACCGTGACCGGGTCCACCCACTTCAAGTTCTGCGGCGAGGCCGCCCCGCCCTGCGACGCCTTCGTGGCCGGCTCCTGCCCCGAGGGCCAGGCCTGCTACCTGAGCGGTTCGGCGATGACCTGCCTCAAGGAGGGTTCAAACGGCCTGGGGGACAACTGCAACGGCAACGCCAACGACTGCGCACCTGGGCTCGTGTGCCTCAACTACGGCATCGTCAAGGGTTGCGCCCGGCTGTGCAGCACTGCCCCGGGAGCTGACGCCTCCTTTGCCTGCTCGAGCCTGTGCGGCGCCGGCAAGTTCGAGCAGAAGGACAAGGACACGAAGACCGGCATCTGCACCGAGGACGTCCAGTTCCCCACCTGCGACCCACTCGGCAGCGACTGCCCGGTGGGTGCCGGCTGCTACCCCAGCGACGACAAGTGGATCTGCCTGTCGGCGGGCAAGAAGGAGAAGTACGAGAACTGCACCACCTCCAACGACTGCCAGCCGGGCCTGACGTGCCAGGGCGCGGGCAAGTGCTTCACCGTGTGCGACGCCTCGATGAACACCAACAACCCCAAGTGCAAGAGCTTCGACGTGAAGTGCAACCCCATCTACGGGGGCTTCGGATACTGCTCGGAGGCAGTCGACCTGTGACCACCGCACGTTGGCTGGCCCTCACGCTCCTGCTCGCCGGCTGCGGCGAGCCCGTCGAGACGGTCGTCGCGCGGGTGTGCGTGCCAGGGGGGCCGAGCACCTGCAAGGGCGGCAACGTCGTGAAGTGTACGTCGGATGGGCGGGGGTGGGCCGTGACGAAGATCTGCGGCTACGGGCAGGCGTGCGCGGATGGCGCCTGCACCAAGAGCGGGGAGACGCCCTACGGCGCCAAGGATGCCGGCGGCCAGGACGCCACCGGTGACGGCGACTGACCTTCTCCAATCTGTCTCAGCTCGCCGCGAGCACTCCCCTCGCCACCGCCAGCCCGACCTCGTCGCAGGTCCCCTCCGCGAAGCAGCACGCGCGCGCGTCGCGCCAGGCCCTCTCCACCGGAAAGTCCGTCGTGTAGCCGTAGCCCCCGTGGATCTGGATCGCGTCGCTGCACACCTGCGGCGCCACCCGCGTGGCAAAGGCACGAGCCATGAGGGCCTCCTGGCCGAACGGCCTCCCCGCCGTCGCCAGGGTCGCCGCCCGCTCGGTGAGCAGCCGCGCGGCGTCCACAGAGGTCGCCGCGTCCGCGATCTTCCACTGGATCATCTGGAACTCGGCGATGGGCTTGCCGAACTGGACGCGCTCCGAGGCATAGCGCGCCGCCGCCGCCAGCGCACCCCGGGCGATGCCCACGGCCATCGCCGCCACCTGGAGGTGCGCCCCACGGAGCACCCGCTCTGCGTCGCGAACGCCCGCCCCGATGCCACCGATTCGCCGCGCATCCGGCGCGACGACCCCCTGCAGCGTGACCTCCGCCGTCCCCGCCGCCCGAAGCCCGTGGGTGTCCACCGCGCGCGCACGCCAGCCCGCCGTGGCCGTGTCCACCAGGAAGGCGGTCGGGCCACCCTCCGTGCTGGCCACCACCACGCAGTCGTGGGCGAGAGCCCCCACCGGGACGAGCGGCTCGACGCCGGTGAGCTCCCAGGCGTCGCCCACCCTGCGGGCGACCACACCACCGCCCGACACCCACGCTCCGAGGCGCTCCCCCGAGGCCAGGGGTGGCACCAGCGTGGCGCGCTGCTCCGCCGACCCCGCCAGCAGGTGCGCGAGCGCCAGCGCGTTGTGCACCGACACGATGCGCGCAAGCGACCCGTCGCACGCCGCCAGCTCCTCGATGACCGCCGCGCCGTCCGAGGCCTCGAGGCCGGAACCGCCGAGACCGTCGGGCACCTCCATCCCCAGGAGACCCAGCTCCGCCAGCCCCGCGAGCACGGCCGCGGGAACCCGTCCCTCGGCATCCCACCGCGCCGCGTAGGGCACAACTTCGCGTGCACCGAAGTCTCGGACGGTCTGCTGAATCAGCGCCAGCTCGCTCATCACTCCGCCCTTCCGGCGACGATGCGCTCCACCGCGCCCACGATCTCCGCCATGGACGCGCCCGGGGTGAAGATCTCCGCCACGCCGGCCGCCTTGAGGGCAGCAGCATCATCCGGCGGGATGATGCCGCCGACGAACACGGGCACGTCGCCCGCTCCCTGGTCTGCGAGCAGGCGGAGCACCTCTGGCACCAGGAAGTTGTGGGCGCCGCTCATGATGGACAGGCCCACCACGTCGACGTCCTCCTGGATGGCTGCGGCGACGATCATCTCCGGCGTCTGGTGGAGCCCGGTGTAGATGACCTCGTAGCCGGCGTCGCGCAACATGCGCGCGACCACCTTCGCGCCCCGGTCGTGGCCGTCGAGGCCGGGCTTTCCGATGAGGATTCGTGCCTTGGGAGTCGCCATGTCTACCCCTGGGTCGCCATGCGACCGGTGTTCACGCCCCGCGCAGCACCTCGCGCGCGATGACGATGCGCTGAACCTCGCTGGTCCCCTCGTAGATGCTCGTCACGCGGACGTCCCGGAGCAACCGCTCCACCGGGAGGTCCCGCGACATCGCCCCCGCCCCAATCACCCGGAGCGCGTCCTCGCAGATGCGCAGAGCGGACTCGGTCGCAAAGAGCTTGGCCATGGACGCCTCCAGCGTGAAGCGCCGGCCCTGGTCCTTGAGGTGGGCCGCCCGCAGCACCAGCAGCCGCGCCGCGTCGAGGCGGGTCGCCATGTCCGCGATGGCCTCCAGCGCCGCGCCGCTCGGAGCCCCAGCTCTTGCCGCCGCCTCCAGCGCCCCGGTCGCGATGCCCACGGCCTGCGACCCGATGCCTATGCGCCCCCCATCCAGCGCCGCCATGGCGATGGTGAAGCCCTGGCCCTCCTCGGCGAGCAGGTTCTCGGCGGGCACCACGCAGTCCTCGAAGGTCAGGCCCACGGTGCTCGACCCGTGGAGCCCCATCTTCTGCTCGTGGGCCCCGACGTGGAAGCCAGGAAACGTCGGCTCGACGATGAACGCCGAGATGCCGCGCTGCTTGTGGCTCGCGTCCGTGCGCGCATAGACGACGATCACGCCGGCGATGTCGCCGCTCGTGATCCACATCTTGCTGCCGTTCAGCACGTAGTGGTCCCCGCGCCGCACCGCCGTGGTTCTCAACGACGCCGCGTCCGTCCCCGAGCCTGCCTCGCTGAGCGCGAAGCTGCCGGCGACCGCCTCGCCGCTGGTCAGCCGCGGCACGTAGCGCGCGCGCTGCACCTCCGACCCGAACCGACACAGGATCTCGCCGACCATGTTGGTGACCGCCATGGCCACGGACACGGAGGCGTCCGCCTTCGCCACCTGCTGCATGGCCAGCGAGTACCCGACGGTGGTCGCCTCCAGGCCGCCGTAGGCCGCGGGCACGTTGACGCCCATGAGCCCAGCCTCGGCGAGCGCCCGGAGCGTCTCCAGGGGCACCCTGCCCTCCCGATCCACCTCTGCGGCGCGCGGCGCGATCTCCTCAGCGACACGCCTCGCGCGCTCCTCCGCGTGCAGCGCCCGGGGGTCGAAGCCCTGAACGGCGCTCACCCCGCGATCTCCTTGATGACGGCGCGAGCGATGACCAGCCGCTGGATCTCGCTCGTCCCCTCGTAGAGCTCCGTGATGCGCTGGTCCCGGTAGTACCGCTCGACGGCGTACTCCTTCACGTAGCCGTAGCCGCCGTGGATCTGGAGCGCCTGGTGGCACACCCGGTGGGACATCTCGCTGGCGAAGAGCTTTGCCATGGCCGCCTCCTTGCCGAACTTCGTCCGCCCGTCCTTCTTCGCCTGGTCCTTCAGCGCCGCCGCGCGCCACACGAGGAGCCGCGCCGCGTCGATCTCCGTCGCCATGTCCGCGATCTTGTGCTGGATGGCCTGGAGGTCCGCGATGGGTCCGCCGAAGGCCTTGCGCTCCGTGGCATACCGCACCGCGTCCTCACACGCCGCCCGGGCGATGCCCAGGGCCTGCGCCGCGATGCCGATGCGCCCCCCATCCAGTGTGTTCATGGCGACCCGGAACCCGTCGCCCTCCTTGCCGAGGAGCGCCGAGCGGGGGAAGCGGGCGTCGTCGAACATGATGGACGACGTCCCAGAACCCCGGATACCCATCTTGTTCTCGTGCTTGCCCACCGAGACGCCCGGGGTCTTCATGTCCACGATCAGGGACGTGATGCCCCGGACCCCTTTCGCCGGCTCCTGCATGCCGATGAGCACGCAGACGTCGGCCTCCGGCCCGTTGGTGATCCAGTTTTTGGTGCCGTTGACCACGTAGTGGTCGCCGTCGGGGCGGATCATGCACGTCTGGGCCGCGGCGTCGGACCCCGTCCCCGGCTCGCTCAGCGCGAAGCAGCCGAGGAGCCTGCCCTGGGCGAGGGGGACGAGCCACTGGGCCTTCTGCTCCGCGGTGCCGAAGGTCAGGATGGGGTCGCACACGAGCGAGTTGTTGACGCTCATGATCACGCCCGTCGAGGCGCAGGCGCGGCAGACCTCCTCCATGGCGATGGCGTAGGAGAGGTTGTCCATGCCCGCGCCCCCGTGCTCCTCGGGCACGGCGACGCCCATGAGCCCGAGCTCGGCCATCTTGCGGACCAGCTCCACCGGGAAGCGCCCGGTCTCGTCCAGCTCGGCGGCCACGGGCCTCACCTCGCGCTCCGCGAAGCTCCGGGCCATCTCCCGCATCATCTGCTGCTCTTCGGTCAACTCGAGGATCATGGGTGCCCTCTCAAGGCTGGTGAAATCTCGCCGGACGCTTCTCGATGAACGCGGCCATGCCCTCCTGCTGCTCGGAGGTGGAGAACATGGCCGCAAAGCGCCGCGCCTCCAGCTCCAGGCCACGCTGGAGCGGCCCCTGGAGCCCCTCCCGCAGGACCTCCCGCGACGCCGCCATCGCGAGGGGACCGCACTGGGTCGCCATGGCGCGCGCGATGCCGAGCACGCCGTCGAGCAGGGCGTCGGGAGGGAACAGGCGCACGACGAGGCCCATGGCCAGGGCCTCCTGCGCGGTGATGGTCTCGCCCGTGAGGATCAGATAGCTGGCGCGACCAGGCCCGATGAGGCGCGCGAGGCGCTGGGTCCCGCCAAAGCCCGGGATCACGCCGAGCTTGACCTCGGGCTGCCCGAAGCGCGCCTTCTCGGACGCGAAGATCATGTCGCAGGCCAGGGCCAGCTCGCAGCCTCCGCCCAGCGCGAAGCCGTTGACCGCTGCCAGGGTGGGCTTGTCGCCCTCCTCCAGCAACCGGAAGACCTCCTGCCCTCTGCGCGAGAATGCGTGCGCTTCCTCGAGCTCCCACCGCGCCATGGCCTTGATGTCGGCGCCCGCGACGAAGGCCTTGGGGCCAGCGCCTGTCAGGACGAGCACCCGCGCCCGTGAGTCGCGCCCGAAGTCGACGAGCGCCTCCCGCAGCTCGTCGAGCACCTGCGCGTTGATGGCGTTGAGCGCCTCCGGACGGTCGATGGTCAGCAGGGCGACGCCCTGGGCGTCCACCTCGTACCGCAGCATCTCGGCCATGGATCACCTCCCTGCCCGCACGGGCAGAGCGCCGCATAACAAAGGTGGAGCGCCCCTGTCAACGTGGGGCCGGAGTCGAGAGGTCTCCTCCTGAGATTGACGCACGGGCGACGACGCACCTAGACTCTCCACCCGATGCAGCCCCCCCTCGCGCTCGTGCTCGTCGCTCTCGTCGCCCTGGCCCCCGCGGCCGAGGGCGCTGGCCCGCCAACCTCCAAGAAGCGCACCATGAAGGTCGTGCGCCGCGTCGTCCTCGACCCCGGCCACGGGGGCGAGAACACGGGCTGCATGGGCTTCAATGGGGTCTACGAGAAGTACATCACGCTGCAGATCGCCGAGCGCACCGAGCGGCGGCTCCAGGAGCTGAGCGACGCGGAGGTGTTCCTGACGCGCCGGCGGGACGAGGACTTCGGGCTGCGCGAGCGCGCCAACTACGCCCGCGAGGTCCAGGGGGACGTGTTCGTCAGCATCCACCTCAACGCGTCCCTGGGCGGGACCGCCAGCGGCGCCGAGACCTACTTCCTGAGCGCGAGCGCCGCGACGGACGAGATCGCCGCTCTCATCGAGCGCGAGGAGCGCGCGACGGAGCCGCCGCCCGTCGGTGCCTCTCCGCAGGACGTGCACCGCGCGGCCATCGACGCCATCCTGTTCGACGCCCGGCTCGGAGCGGCCCACCAGCTCAGCGAGCGCCTCGCCGAGCTGATCCAGCGGAACCTCGTGAAGGCGACCGCGCCGGCGCCGGACCGCGGCGTCAAGCAGGCCCCGTTCGCCGTCTTGAAAGAGGCCGTCGTTCCTGCGGTCGTCGTGGAGTGCGGCTTCCTGACCAACGAGTCCGAGGGGACGGCGCTGCTCCTCGACGCCCACCAGGACCGCATCGCCGACGCGCTGGCCCGGGCGCTCGTCGAGCTGGACGTCGCGCTGGCGACGGAGCCCTCACGGTGAGCCCGAGAGCGCCCCGTGCAGGAAGGCGGACAGCAGCCCGAAGGCCTGTGCCCTGTGGCTCACTCGGTTCTTGAGGTCCGCGGACAGCACCCCGAAGGTCCGGCCTTCGGGCGGGTAGATGAACAGAGGGTCGTAGCCGAAGCCCTCCTGGCCGTCCAGCGCCCCGGCGATCACCCCGAAGACCTTGCCCTCCGCCCAGACGGCGACGGCGCCGTCCGGCAGCTCCGCGTGCGCCGTCAGGCGCGACATCCCCTCGGGAAGCGGCCCCATCAAGGCAGGGTGGTCAGGCGGACCCACGAGCGCCACCGTACAGTGGAAGTGCGCCCCGCGGAGTGCCACGGGCACATCCCGCAGAGCCCCCAGCAGCTTGGCGTTGTTGGCGTCGTCGCCGCCCTCCGCGTACCGCGCCGAACGCACGCCGGGCTCTCCGCCCAGCGCGTCCACGCACAGGCCCGAGTCGTCGGCGATGGCGGGAACGCCCGCCAGGCGCCAGACCCACGCCGCCTTCTGAATCGCGTTGTCGAGGAAGGTCTCGCCCGTCTCCGGCGCCCCGACGGCGGCCGGGAAGTCCGACAGAGGCAGCAGCTCCACCGCCAGATCAGCCAGGAGCCTTCGGATCTCGCGCAGCTTGCCCGGGTTGGCCGAGGCGAGGACGAGGCGCATCAGTTCTTGAAGACGAGCGGCCACTGGACTGCGCAGACGCCGCCGTCGGGCTTGTTGAACGTCAGCTTCTTCACGTTGGCCTTCAGGCACTCGTGGACCGCCTCGCTCTTCAGCGTGGACGAGGCGATGGCGATGGCCTGGGGGTCGCCCGACAGGTCGATGTTGAACCGGAGGACGACGCGCCCCTCCAGATCGGGGTTCTGCTGCAGCTCGCGCTCGTAGCAGAACTTGAACGCCCCGGAGCGCCCGCCCATCACGCGCTGGATGTCGCCCTTGTTGCAGAACGCGGCCGACGCCTCCTCCTTGACCTCGACCTTGGGCGGCACCTTCTCCACCTCCTTCTTCACGGGCTCCTTCGTCAAGTTGCCGGCGCTCGGCACGTCGACGCCCGGAAACATGACCACGGCCTGGGTCGGACAGGGTCCAAAGGTGCCCGAGGCGGAGCCCGAATCGGCCTTCGGGTCCAGCCCTTCCCGGGCGCCCTCCTCCGGCGGGCCCGCGTCCGGGCCGCCGGGGGCCGGCGCCTCGGGGTCCGCCTGCGGCGGGCTCGCGGAGGGTGCACACACGAGGCCCTTGAAGACCCGCGGAGCCGTATCCCAGTCGGGCCCTGGCGCCGTGCCGAGGAGCGCCGCGACCTCCACGAGGCGGCTCGCGGGGACACCGGCCACCCCGTCCAGCAGCACCACGTTCCCCGCATCGGCCACGCCCGCAAGGAAGCGCGCGGTGTCCACGATACGGGCGGCGCCCGTCCCCTTCTTGGGCAGCGCCACTGAGACCTTGAAGAGCTCCTCGCCGCGGTACCAGGGCTGGGCGCCCTTCGGGAGCGCCGTCGGCGCGCCCGGTCGCGCCCCGCGCGCCGAACCGAGCGAGCCCGCCGGCGGGTAGACGTCGGCCCCTTCAGGTGTCAACACCACGAGCGTCGGGCGCTTGTAGCGGAGGTCCACCGCGCGCACGGGCAGTGACGTCAAGGGGCCGATGGCCGTCGGCACATACGCGTGGGCCCCCGGGCCAGTCAGCCACCAGGCACGACCGTAGCCAGCCTCCACCATCCCGGCGACCACGGCAGAGAGGGCGGCGGCGTCGGTGTCACGGTGGGCAGCGACCCACGCAGCCCTGCGAGGGGTGGACGTGCCACCCTCCGGCGGAGGAGAGACCGTCGGGGCCAGCCCCGCGTGGCGTCCTGCGAGCTCGCTGGCAGAGGCGGTGAGGTCCTGCAGCCCCTTGGCCAGCGCTGCCTTCCCGGGGTGCACCGCCGGCTCCCCGGCAGGCGCCTCGCCCGCAGGCACCTCGGGCGGCGGGGCAAGCAGCGCCTCCAGGGTCACCACCTCGCGCCCTGGCCAGAGCGAGTCACCACCGCCCTCCAGCGCCACCTTGCCCTCGGACAGCACGACGACGGGGCGCTGGGCCGTCCGCACCGCGGAGTCCACGATGAGCGTCTCGAGGGGAGACAGCATCCAGCCGGGACCGCCGTGAGGTGCGGCCGACACGACCAGGGAGTCCTTCGCGTCCTCGGCGGGCGCCACATACGGCACGGCGAGACCCAAGGCGACCGGTGGGTGCTCGCTGTTGCCCGCCGCCGGATCCACGAGCTGCGGGATCAGGCGCCCCATGGGATCATTGCCGAGGGGGGGAGCCCCAGCGACCAAGGAGAGGAGGCCATAGGCGCGCATGGGGAGGAAGTTCGCCCCGGCCATCTGGATGAGCTGGTCACGGGATTGAAGGCCCCAGTCGGCGGGCGAGCACTCCGAGGCCAGCAACGCCCAGGCCTCCTGCCCGCCAAGCCCGGCGGTCTTGTCGCGGATGGCGGCACAGGCCACCCCGGGCTCCCCGGCAAGCAGACTCTTGGTGACGTCCCCCCCCTCATCGCGCGCCGCCTGCTCGCACGAGGCACAGAGCAGCCGGGCGACAGGGGTCGCGAACGCCTGCGAGACGACGTCCTGGCGCTGTCCACGGAGCGGCTCCAAGAGATCGACGAGCTTTCCCGCCACGAAGTAGCGCGCTGCACCGGAATACGCCCCGGTGCCGGCAAGAATGGACGAGAGCTTGTCCACATCGACGCTCCCCTCGCCGGCCGTCACCGCCGCGACGGCGTCGGCGACGGCGATGGCCTCCTCGGCCGCGGCGGCGAGGGCCTCGTCTGCGTTCTCCGGCCAGCCCAGGGCGGCAAACAGGCGCTTGGTGTCGGCCGCCACGGCCTGTGCGGCGGGTCCGGGCTCGGTGGCCCGCGACTCCAAGCGCCCGGCGAGCCCTGCCAGGAGCTCCGCGTCTTTCGTGTGGAGCGCCCGCACCAGCACGTCGAGCTCGGTCTTCGCGGCGAGGCGGGCAGCCTCGGCGGCGTCCCTGGCGCGCGGGAACTCCACCGCATAGGCACGCAGGCTGCCGAGCGCGGACAGGGTCTCATCCCCAAAGTCGTAGACCTTCAGCACGTCGCGCGCGTCGGCGAGGGGGCTCGGCGGCTCCGCAGGCCCCGCGTCCGGGTGCACGCCCGTGTCGGGCGCGGGCGCCGCCCCACGGGGCGGAGGGGGTGGAGGGGGCGCTCCACCGTCCTTGGCGCACGAGGCGAGCCCGAGCTGGGCCAGCAGCAACAAGGCGAGGGGCAAGGGTCGTCGTACATCGCACATGGAACCACCTCGGAGCAGAACAACCGGCGTGTATACCCGGAGCGCCCCGATCATACAAGCGGCGCGGTCGTCCCCGAGGTCCCGTCGGCGTCCCCTCCGAGGACGGTTGATCGAAGGATGGAGGTGGAGTACGAAGGGCGCTCCCGACGCTCCGACCAAGGACGGTGCACCCATGGACCGGAAGCATGAGTTGGCTCTGTGGGCCCGGGGCCTCCTTCGGGTGGCCGGCGTGGACGAGGCCGGCATCGGCCCCCTCGCCGGCCCCGTGGTCGCCGCGGCGGTGATCCTCCCGCCACACTGCTCGCTCCCGGGCGTCGACGACTCGAAGAAGCTCACCCCGAGGCAACGGGCGGCCCTGTGCCAGCCCATCAAGGACGCTGCCGTGGCGTGGTGCGTCGCGCAGGCCAGCCGAGCCGAGATCGATCAGATCAACATCTACCACGCCGGCCTGCTGGCCATGCGCCGCGCGGTGGAGGGCCTGGCGATGCCCCCGCAGCACGCCCTGGTGGACGGCCGCACCGTCTCCGGCCTCCCCTGCCCCGAGACGCGCGTCGTCGGGGGTGACGCCCAAGAGCTGAGCATCGCGGCGGCCTCGGTGCTCGCCAAGGTGCACCGGGACCACCTCATGGACGCCCTGGACGCGCGCTTCCCGGTCTACGGCTTCGCAAAGCACAAGGGCTACCCGACCCCTGCGCACCGCGCGGCGCTGATGGCCCATGGGCCCTGCGAGGAGCACCGCCTGTCCTTTGCCCCGGTCCAGACCGCCCTCGGAGGCCTTGGCAAGACCTGCCAGACGCTGCTGGCGGCGCTGGACGCCGCCCGATCGGCCACCGATCTGGATGCCTGGGCCCTGGCGCTGCGAGGGACGCCCGGGCTGAGCCCCATCGAGCGCCGGGCCCTCCACGCGGCCGAGGTCACGGCCCGGAGGCGCGTGGCGCCATCCCAGGCCGCCGTGTCAACCGTGACACGGGGGGGCGCACCCCGCTGAGCGGAGGGGCAGAGGATTGAGCCGCAAATCCGGACTGTTGTTGGCATTTGAGTGCGGGATCGGCGGCGGGAATTGATCTTGCAACGGGCTTCCGACAAGGTGACCGGATGATCGGGCTCACGCAGGCCAGGACGTGGTTGGCGGCAGCAGCGCTCAGCGCTGCAGTGGCCGTGGACCGTCCGGCCTTCGCCTGCCCCGCCCCCCACCAGTGGCTCACCCTGCGGGGCTGGTCCCGCGACGGCCAGGCCTTCCTGTGCCACGGAGACTCCACGGAGAGAGGCGCCTTCATCGAGGCGCGCGACGAGAAGGGCGAGCTGCTCCTGGACGTGGACACCCCGCACTCGGAGCTGGAGAGCTGGGACCGCAAGCTGCGCATCACCGGTCGCATCTCTCACGGCCCCAAGTCGCCGGACGGGCGGTGGCGCATCACGGCAGCGGGGACCCAGCTCCTCGTCCTGCGCCTGCACGACCTGCGCGACGACCGCAGGTACATCGTGGACGTGGTCTGGGACGCCACGGAGGAGACCCGCTACCGGGTCGAGCTGGAGCAGGTCGTGTGGCGGGACGACTCTGCGGCCTTCGCGGTGCGCGCCCGCTCCATGGGTACACCGGACGAGCCGTGCTACGACGACGAGTCCCGGATGCCCGAGGGGGACGCATCGTATGATCGCCTGATCAACGGCACCCCCCAGGCCGTCGTCGCCCGTTGGGAGTGGATCCGCCGCTTCTTCGTCAAGGACCCGTCGCTCGGCACGCCCCTTCCGGACACCCTGGACCCCCTGCTGATGGTGGCGGCGGCGGTTGACCTCCTGGGTCCGGAGGCACCCCGCATCCTGGGGCGCGCCATGTCGAGCGACAGCCGCCCCTGGTTCCTCAACGAGTTCGATCCGGTGTACCTGCAGGCGCTCCTCCCGGTCATGCGGGTGGAGCTGCGCGGCCTCGGCCCCCCGGCCGGGCTCCGCACCTTCCTGGAGGACCTGGCGCCGGGCCGCGCCGTGGTGTTCACGCGGGGCATGCCGGACCGGCCAGCGCCCAAGGAGGTTCGGGTGCTCCACCCGCCGCGCAACGACAAGGTCGCGCACAGGGTCGCCGAGTGGCTCGGCGCACGGGACCCGGCGGCCCCGACCCCGCCCGCGCCGGTCGCGCCGATGCGCCGCCTGGAGGTCGAGGCCTTCCGCGTGGGGGACGAGCTGGTGCCAGACTTCGTGCTCACCGGACCGCCCTCGGCGCTCCGCATCGACTGGGGCGAGATCGGCGACACGGTGCGCCGGGTCTCGGACGCCCTGGCCGCCATCGCCGTGCGCGACGCGGCCACCCGCCCCACGATGCCCGCCCCCACGGCCCGCCCGCCTGCTCCCCCGGAGCCGCGAGACCGCCGCCCGGCGGCGCCGCCGACGCAGGCGGAGCGAGGGTCCGCTCCGCCACCCGCGACGCCGGTAACAGCGACCCCCTGACTCCCAGATCCGTCCCCCTCCCAGCCCCCTGCAACGCCTTGACAGCCTCCGACACCCGGCGGTAGCGTGCGCTCGACTTCCAGGCTTCGGGAGGAGCGTCATGCGCATCAAGCTCGGACTCGCACGGTCGGCGGCATTCCTGGCGGCCCTCGGGCTGGCCGGGGCGGCGGCGGAGGAGCTCACCTTCGACGACCCGCGAGGCGACGACAAGGGCCCCGGCACCTACACCTATCCCACGGACGCGGTCTACAAGCCCGGGTCCTTCGACGTCACCCAGGTCCGCGTCAAGCAGGACGGCGACGAGATCACCGTCGAGGTGGACGTGGCCGCCAAGATCGAGGACCCCTGGAACAGCAAGGAGTGGGGCGGCAACGGCTTCTCGCTCCAGTTCGCCCAGCTCTACGTGGACACGGACCACAAGCCGGGCAGCGGGCACACCGACGCGCTCCCGGGCATCAACGTCCGCTTCGCGCCAGAGGACGCCTGGGACAAGGTCGTCCTGCTGAGCCCCCAGGGCAAGACGCGGCTGTCGTCGGAGGTGGGCGCCAAGGCGCCCAGCGTCAAGGGCAACGTGATCGTCCCCCGGGTCACCCGCGCCCGGGGCAAGACCCTGACGGCCATCTTCAGCAAGGGCGATCTCGGGGCGGACATCAAGGGCTGCGGGTTCCAGCTCATCATGCAGTCCAACGAGGGCTACCCGGACAAGGCCGACCTGCTCACCCGCAAGGTCAACGAGATCGGGGGGCAGCACCGCTTCGGCGGCGGCAACGACTGGGAGTGCGACCCCCATGTCATCGACCTGCTCGCGGGCGGGGCGAAGGGTGGGAGCGACGAGGTCAAGGCCCAGGCCGAGGCCCTCAAGTATACCTGCGACCCGAAGGGGGACCTCTCGAAGAGCACCCTCGCGACGGTCCCGATGATCCGTCGGTAGCGCCGCCGGAGGGTCCCGCCGGCGCCTCCCGCCGGTCACCTCCTCCGGCGCCTGGGGAGACGCCCGTGAAGCACCGCATCGCCCTGCTCGCCCTCGCCCTCGCGCTCTCGACACCCGCGCGCGCCGACATCGCCAACTTCGATCTGGCGGGCAAGATCTACACGAAGTGGCTCTACCGCAACGACGACAGCCAGGGCCTGCTCACCTACGGCAACCCGTTCTGGCCTGACAACCTGACCGGCAACAACGGCGTCGGGAGCGAGTTCGAGCTCAAGGTCACGGGCCGCGTCAGCCAGTACGTGGAGGCGGGCGCGACCATCAAGAGCCGCTTCGGCGCGCTCTGGCAGGACTGGTGGGAGAACGGCGACCAGAGCTACGGCGTCGGGGAGGTCAACACCTCCGGCGAGAGCATGGGCATGAACCGCGCCCAGTACATGCGGCTCCGAGGCACCTACATCCGGTTCGCGCCGCCGATCCCCGGCATCGACTGGGTCCACATCGGGACCTCGGACCTCGGCATGTACAACCCGTGGACCATCGGCAAGGTCCGCTACATCGACCGGGAGAACGCCAACGGCTCCTTCGTGGAGGCGACCTTCGCCGACCGGGCGTTCAGCTACCAGCTCGGCATCATCGCGCTGCCCAAGCTCTACGTCGGGCCCTGGTGGTCGACGGGCATCGGCGACCCGGCGCTGGAGAGCGTCGTCGACCTGCCCTTCTACGCCAACGACTGGGCCTACGCCGTCAAGCTGGAGTCCACGCCCGGCTGGTGGGGGACGTTCACGCTCATCGGGACCATGACCAACGATCTGGAGATCGACCGCACCGACCCGGACGCCAAGGGGACCCTGTACCCGGAGTGCAAGGACGACCTCGGCAACCCGGTCCCCGGGTGCGAGGACGCGCGGGATCACGCCGTCGGCACCTTCACCCGCTTCTCGAACGCCGTGGTCACCGCCGAGGCCCGCCTCGACCCCCTCGACTTCATGAGCGTCAACCTGCTCTTCGGGTGGTCCCACCAGCAGCTCGACCCGCAGCTCACCGCCAACGGCGTCGAGATGAACCAGGGCGTCTCTCCGGTGATCTACGGCGACACGGACGCGTTCTCAGGCAAGATCCGCTTGGATTTCGACGATCCGTTCGGTGTCGGCCTCGGGTTCAAGCTGGAGTACTTCAACATCGGATCGGCGTGGAACTCCATGTTCGGCGCGCGCCGGGAGGCCGACGTGCTGCTCACCGACGGCTTCATCGAGGGGGGCCAGCTCCCCACCCTCAACCTGGCCAACGAGTTCATCGACTTCGACGAGGCGTGGGTGGAGAGCTGCATCGGCTGGCACGGCGGCACCCTGGTCATCGACCTGGCCGTCGAGGCCCTCGAGCTGAGCGCCGAGTACACCCTGCTGACGTTCAACACCAACGAGCAGGGCCGCGACGTGGAGAAGACCTACCCCGACTTCCTCCACACGGACGGCTTCACGGACACGGACCTCTACAGCTACGCCAACGTGGCGGGTAGCGATCGCGGGCGCGACCCGCGGAGCGTGTACCGGGACAACCAGGACCGCCTGACCCAGATCGCCGTGCTGGCCGGCAGGTACACCTTCGACGTGGGCCTCGGCCTGGATCTGACCTGGAAGGCCAAGTACATACGAGACGTGGACACGCGCAGCCACAGATCGGTGGAGGACGACTACACGGGGGACCTGATCACGGCGCGGCTCGGGCTGAGCTACCCCTTCACCGACGAGCTGCGCGTCTCCATCGGCGGGCAGATCGACCGCTGGTACGAGAAGAACCGCTCCAAGATCGTGACCGTCTACAACGACGCCGACACGGAGAAGGAGAAGTTCCTGGCGAGCCTGCGCTACGACTTCGACGGCGTCCACCTGGCGTGGTCCATGGAGTACGTGCACAAGGCGCAGCTCCGGGAGGCCGAGCCGGACCAGACCCACGACGTGTTCCGCAGCAAGGCCAGCGTGGAGGTGGCGTGGTGAGCACCCGATTTCTGCCCCTGCTCCTGTGCCTCGCCGCCTGTGGTCTGGAGCCGCTGATCGCCCAGCCCTTCACCGGGGAGGACATCCCGGATCTGCCGAAGGCCCAGCCCAACGTCGTGAGCGGGCTCGTCGGCGCCATGCCTGGCGCGACGCTCACCGTGTGGACGTCCGGCGGCGTTCCTCTGGATGCCTACAAGACGACGGCCGACGCCCAAGGGCGCTGGACCCTGGTGCTGCCGGGGAGCTCGGACTTCACGGGCATCCGCGTGATCGCGTCCGTGGGGCAGCGGTCCGTGTGGGGGCTCCTGCCGCCGGTCTCGAAGCAGAAGTCCGTGCTGGACCCCGAGCGCCGCATCGATCTCGGAAAAGCAGTGCCTGCCATGGGCGTGCTGGACGGGCGGAGCACGACGGCCTCTCTCGTGCTGACGCGCCTGACCTCCGGGGCGCCCCTGGCCGGTGAGGCGCTCGCCAAAGGAGCCGCCCAGGTGGCGGCGCAGCTCGACGCAGGCAACCCCACCTTCACGACCCTGCTCGGCATGGTGGAGCGGCTGCTGGGGGCGTCTCCGGCGGCGGGGGTCGGCCCTACGCCGTTCCTCGCGACCTGGGCCGGCAAGGCGGGGGCCACGGCGCTGGACGTGGCCTTCCTCGACCGCACGGCGGTGGACTACGACGGAGACGGCGAACCCGACCCAAGCACGGCGCCCTTCGACGCGGCCCTGGAGGCCGCCGCGGGAGACCCGGCGCTCAAGGACGAGGTCCAGAGCGGCACCTGCTACCCTCATGACGCCATGCGCGTCGTGTTCCTCGTCGACCTGCGCCCGGGCGGCCTCGACGCCAACTGCAAAGAGATCGCGACCTTCAAGTGGGCGAGCCAGGAGGCGGGCAAGGCCGTGTTCTTCACGGGCGGCATCCACGAGTCGGCGCCGCTGTGCGATGCCGAGCGCACCACGGCGTGCGTGACCAAGGCGGCAGTGGACGCAGCCAACCAGGTCCTCGGCAACTGGACGCCCAACAAGGTGCCCATGTACGACGACGGCACCCACGGCGACGCGGTGGCCGGCGACGGAGTCTGGACCCTGGCGGTGGCGCTCCCGTACGTGCCCACGGCGACGTCGCCCGACGGGCGCGGGGTGCGCATCGGCTACAAGTACACCTTCGGCAAGCCCTCCCAAGGATGGACGGCGACGGAGGAGTGGCCGGGCAACCAGCGCCTCCTGGAGGTGGAGGACCTGGACGGGGACCGCCTCGTGGTCCGCTTCGACCTGTTCGGCGACGAGACCTCCAACAAAGACAAGGCCAACCTGCGCTCGCCAGCCAACGGCGGGTGCGGCGTGAACAAGTGGGAGTCGGAGAAGACTGCGGGCTGTGGCCACGACACGCGGGAGAACCTGATCGACACGGACGGGGACTGCGTGCCGGACGCGGCGCCGAGCGGGGGCACGTCGTCGCCGCTGCTCTGCGACGAGGCCACGGGGTTCTGACGACCACACTGGAGCAGCACCATGAAGCGACTCATCCTGTGTCTCGCGCTCGCCACGGCGGGCTGCCCCACCAACGCGACCGACGCCGGCTCGGACACGACCACGCCCTTCGGCGACGTGGCGGCCGTGGACATCGGCGGCGGTGACGGGGTCGTCGCGGACACGGGCCCCGGGAGCCCTGACACCGGCGGCAAGGACGTGGCGCCGGGGGAGCCGCGCTGGGTCCAGCCGGCGGGCACGGCCACCCTCTCCTTCTGGATCGACGACAGCGCGAACAAGACCTACGGCGATGGGGAGATGCAGTGGACCGGCTCCTTCACCTGGAGCGAGGCGGACAACACCATCACCTACGCCACGAGCTGGCTCCCGACCGACGGCCCCTTCCCCTTCCTCTACGACGACGGGCCCATCTCCGCGGGCGGCCACGAGATGGAGGGGGCGGTCGCCGGCGACCACGTCTTCTCGACGGAGGTGTGGCTCGCGGCGGCGGACGACACGACCATCGAGTACGGCGCCCTCAACGAGCTCGGCAACTGGATCTGGATCGGCCCCAACGGCCTCGTGGACGTCCCCGCCGGCTCCACGGACCGCTACGACCTGGACGGCATGGTGCTGCCTCCGTTCGGGGACGTGAACATGCGGGTCACCCTCGACACCGGCGCGCTCCACGAGGAGTTCGCTGGCGTGCCCCCCAAGGGCGTGTTCGTCAAGGGCACCATGAACTCGTGGACGGCCATCCAGATCCTCGACGACGGCACCGGCGGCGACGAGGCGGCCGGCGACGGGGTCTACACCTACATCCACAAGGACAAGCTCGGTCCCCACGACGGAGGCCTGCTCATCGGGCAGGAGGCGCAGTTCGTCTTCGTCATCGGCTACTCGGAGGGCGGGCCCGACGAGGGCGTCGAGTACAAGGTGGGCGGTGACGCGGCGCCGGAGGGCGTCGCCGTCTGGACGGACTGGGAGACACCCGGGACCTGGACCGCCGAGGAGCTGCTGCTCAAGCTCGACTCCAAGGGCAAGACCCTGAACACGGCCATCGTCGTCGGCGACGACTCCAACCTGCCGCCGACCTGCACCAGCGACGCCGACTGCCCGGGCCAGACCTGCAACAAGGCGACCGGGGTGTGCGTGCCGAAGGCGGGGTGTACCTCGGATGCCGACTGCCCCGGCCAGACTTGCGATCTCGGGACCGGCACCTGCGTGCCCAAGCAGGGGTGTACGTCGGATGCCGACTGCCCCGGCGGAACCTGCGATCTCGGGACCGGGGCGTGCGTCTCGGGGCCCGTCTCCAAGCCCGTCATCCAGATCGTCGACCCGGCGAGCGGCCCCACCACGGGGGGCACCGCCGTGACCATCACGGGCTCCGAGCTGCTCTCTGGCGTCCAGGTGTGGTTCGGGGCGGCGCAGGCGACGGGCGTTTCCGAGACGAGCGGCGGCGTCCAGTGTACGACGCCCCCAGGGAACGCCGGCAAGGTGGAAGTCAAGGTGGTCAACCCTGATGGGGGCACGTCCACCCTGGCGGATGGGTTCGAGTACCTGGACGCGGCCCTGGCGCCCAAGATCACGGCGGTAGAGCCCAACACGGGCTCGGTCAAGGGCGGCACGGCGGTCACCATCACGGGGAGCGGCTTCGCGGCGGGCGCCCTGGTCACCTTCGGGGGCAAGCAGGCGACGGACGCGGTGGTGCAGGGCACGAAGATCACCGCCAAGACCCCGTCGGGCGCCCTGGGCGCCGTGGACGTGGCCGTCTCCAACCCCAACGGCCAGTCGGACACCAAGGCCGGGGCCTTCACCTACGTGCCGGACGCGCCCGACTGGGCCGGCCTCGTGTCTCCCTTGACTGCGGAGGTCTTCGAGGGCCAGGCGACTCCGCTCCTGCGTGGCGAGATCTACGAGGCGGACGTGACGAACCTGCCGGGCCAGGGCTCCGGCGTGACGGCCGAGGTCGGCTACGGGCCGGCCGGCTCGGACCCCTACGCCGCCGGCTGGCAGTGGGTCGCGGCCGCCTACCAGGGCGACCAGGGCAACAACGACGTGTGGGGCGGCGCCGTCACTCCCCCGACCGCGGGCTCCTACGACTGGGCACTGCGCTTCTCGGTCAACGGCGGGCTGACCTGGCTCGTGGCCGACGGGGACGGCGCGACGTCGCCCGCGGAGTACGCCGCGTCGAAAGCAGGCAAGCTCACCGTCAAGGCCATGCCGACGACCCCGACCGTGCTCTCCATGAGCCCGCGCGTGGCCTCGATCCTCGGTGGCACCAAGGTCACGCTGACCGGCGTCAAGCTCTCGGGGGTCGTCGGCGTCTTCGTCGACGGGCAGAGCGCCGTGACCACCAACGTCACGGACACGACGGTCACCTTCACCGCGCCGCCCCACGCCGAGGGCCTCGTCGACGTGGAGGTGGGCGTCCCAGGGAGCACCATCAACGTCCCGGGCACCCTCGCCTACGGGCAGGTGGGCAAGCCGACCGTCGACGGCGTGGTCGGCGCCGACTGGCCCATCGAGTTCCAGCTCGCGGAGAACACGGTCGTCTCGGACTGGACGGCGGCCAACACCCTCGGCGGCCTCTGGGCGTCCTTCGACGCCACCACGCTCTACCTGGGGGTCACGGGCACCGTCGAGGCGACCAACGCCATCGTCGCCTACATCGACACGGACTTCGGCGCAGGGACCGGCGCGTCGAACATGAGCGCGCTCACCGACGAGGAGGGGGGCCTCGACGCCTGCTTCTCCGGCGGTCTCAACGTGACGGCGCCGGGCTTCGGCGCGGAGTGGGGGGCGGGCGCCATCGGCAAGAACTGGGTCCTCGGGTCGGAGGGCCTGTCGGGTGAGGCCGGCTGGCGAAGCCTGAGCCCGTGGAACGACTTCGGGTGGATCCTCGGGGACGTGAACACGGGCATGGAGGGCATGGAGCTGGCCATCCCGCTCGCGACGCTCTTCCCGACCGGCATCCCGGCGAGCGGCGCCAAGGTGGCGGTGGTGGTCCGCGTCACCTACTACGGCGACTCCTACGCCAACCAGGCGCTGCCCGAGGGCGCGACCGGTGAGGGGAGCACGCAGCAGAGCGCGGTCGCCGTCTTCACCGTCTTCGGGAGCCAGTAGCTCCCACGCCCGAGAGGTCGCACCATGTACGCCCCGGCAAGAACCACAGCGCAGCGATGGGCGCTGCTCGCGGCCCTGGCCCTCGCGGTGGCGGGGTGTGAGAAGAAGCCCCCGCCCGAGAAGGCCGGGTCCGGCTCGTCCAGCGACCAGGACGGGTGGACGGCCGGAGACGGCGCCTCCTGGTGGGGCCCCGACGGGACGGCGGGCGAGGACGGGGTGACCCTCACGGACGGCGGCACCGCTGGGGGCAACGACGGCGGCACGACGCCCCCCAAGGACGGCGGCACGACGCCCCCCAAGGACGGCGGCCCCGTGGACACGGGCGAGGACGTCTTCGTCCCCCCCGACGAGACCCCGCCGACGGTGGTCAGCGCCTTCAGCAGCGACGGCGAGCGCATCACGGTGCGCTACGACGAGGACATGGACCCGGTCACGGGCGCCGACGCCGAGAACTTCACGGTCCGGGGCAGCGACAACAGCCAGCTCGGCGTGACCCTGGCAGAGACCGACGGCCTCTTCGCCACCCTGACCCTGGACGCGGCGGCCAAGATCAACCCGTCGCTGACCTACACCGTGCAGGTAAAGAACGTCACGGACCTCGCCGGCAACAAGATCCACCCGCAGAAGAACAAGGCGACCATCCGCCGCAGCGTGTATCTGACGATCATCTGGCACCAGCACCAGCCGCTCTACCACGACGCCATCCGCGACGAGATGTCCGGGCCCTGGGTGCGCAAGCACGCCACGAAGGACTACTACGACATGGCGGCCATCCTGGAGCTGTACCCGGACGTCAACCTGAACATCAACATCACGGTGGTGCTGCTCAACCAGCTCAACATCTACCTGGAGCGGCTCGGCCCCTATGTGGACGTCAAGACGAACACGGTGGACGCCCCCGCGTTCCTGGCCAAGTGGAAGGGGCACACGGACCCGTGGGTCGACCTGCTGCTGGAGCCGACGCCGACCCCGAAGTCCGCGACGGAGGCGCAGCTCGACCTGCTCTACGCCGGCCCCTGGAGCTGCGTGAGCACCAGCGACCAGATCATGCAGCGCTTCCCGGAGTACGTGGCGCTCCGCGAGAAGAACCCGGCGGAGCTGACGCAAGAGGACTTCCTGGCGCTCAAGATCTGGTTCGAGCTGGCGTGGTTCGACCCGGACTTCCTCGACGGGCCCGTCACCATGCCCGACGGCAGCGTGGTCGACCTGTCCGATGTGCTGGAGAAGAAGGGCGGCAAGTACACGCTTCGGGTTCCGCTGACCGAGGCCGTCGCCAACCGCCTCGTCGCCGACAACTACAAGATCATGGCGAACACGGTGGCCATCCACAAGAAGCTCATGTACGACCCCGACACGAAGAAGGGGCAGATCGAGCTTGCGACGACGCCCTTCTACCACCCGATCCTGCCCCTGATCTTCAACTCGGACCTGGCCAAGCAGGGCCAGCCCTTCGACCCGGTCCCATCGCCCCCCTACGCCTACCCGGAGGACGCCAACGCCCAGGTGGCCCGCGCGGTCGCCTTCTTCGAGGAGACCTTCGGCATCAAGCCCCGCGGCATGTGGCCGGGCGAGGGCTCCGTGGCGGAGGACGTCGTGCACCTGTTCGTCGACAACGGCATCCGCTGGATCGCCACCGCCAGCAAGGTGCTCGAGAAGTCGACCCCGTCGGGGCAGCCCGCCTACTACCCCTACCGCGTCGACGGCGACAAGGCCGTGGGCGACAACGGCAACACCGACGACGAGATGATCATCCTGTTCCGCGACACGGAGCTCTCGGACAAGGTGGGCTTCACCTTCCAGTCGCTGACCGGGGCGGCGGCCACCCAGGAGTTCTTCAAGGACGTGCTTGCGCAGGCCCCTTCCTTCGGCGGCAAGGACCGCATGGTGGTGGTGATCCTCGACGGCGAGAACGCCTGGGAGTCCTACAAGTACGAGCACGACGGCAAGGGCTTCTTCCACGCCCTGTACGGGGCGCTCCAGCAGTCCTACCAGGTGGGCGAGATCATCCCGGTGACGGTCAGCGAGTACCTGGACGGCAACCCGGCGCGCAACGTGCCCCCGCACCCGGTCCACGAGCAGACGGAGCTGGAGCCGCTCTGGGCGGGGAGCTGGATCGACGGCACCTTCGCCATCTGGATCGGGGAAGGGGAAGAGAACCTCGCCTGGGGCTGCCTCGCCAAGTCCCGGGCGGCGTTGGCCCAGAGCGGCCTGCCCCAGCCGAACCCGTCGGCGCCGCCGCCGGTGGACACGTCCAGCTACGCCTGGCTCGTCTGGAAGGCGTGGGACGAGATCTACGCGGCGGAGGGCAGCGACTGGTTCTGGTGGTTCGGCCAGGACATGACGACCCCGTCCAACGACGACACGCCCTTCGACAAGGGCTTCCGCGCCCACCTGGCGGGCATGTCCGAGTTCATGAACGAGGCGCTGGCCATGAAGGGCAAGCCCCCCATCGACGTGCCCGAGTGCCCGCCCATCATCCAGGCCAAGCCCAAGGCGCTGGAGGGGCCGTTCACCAAGCCGCCGGTCATCGACGGGAAGTTCACGCCCAACGAGAGCGAGTGGGACATCGGCGGCGCGCTCTACTTCGACGACGACAGCGGCGGCGCCATCAAGAACCCGGACGACGACATCGCGGTCGTCTACTACGGCTACGACGCGACGACGTTCTACGTCGGCATCTCCGCCAACGAGGTGCTCTCCGACAAGCTGGGGAAGAGCTACGACCTGGCCGTCTACCTGAGCCACAAGCACGTCGTCGACGCGGCGACGGGCACCTTCCAGCAGGACCCGTTCAACACCACCACCCCCCAAGGGCTGAAGCTGGAGTTCAAGGCCGGCGGCGCGGCGCGAGAGGTGCGGGTGGACTTCTCCGGCGCCACGGCGAAGGTCGGGCTCAACAAGGCCAACGGGAGCGGCGGCTGGACCCCCGCGGCCAACAGCATCAAGCTCGGCGGACCGCTCGCGGGCAACAAGATCATCGAGCTCGGCATCCCCTTCACGGACATGGGCTTCACCCTCGGCGACCCGCTGGAGCTGCTGGTGGTCGCGGTCGAGGGCGGCAAGGTCATCGACGCGGCGCCGACATTGGGGTCGAAGATCGTCTTCGAGGACGTGACCAACCAGGTGTACGTGACCTTCGAGGTGGACGTGAGCGGCACCTGCGAGGCCATCGACAAGTACACGAGCCTCAAGAACCCGCCGCCGCCGCCGGACGGCAACAAGGGCATCGTCTACATCACGGGCAACCAGGACTCCTTGTCGAACTGGGTGCCGAACAAGATCCCCATGGTGGACAACGGCGTGGCGCCAGACCTGAAGGCCAAGGACTACAAATGGACCGCGACCTTCCCCTTCGCGCCGGGCACGCTGCTGCGCTACAAGTACACGGTGGGGCTGCCATCTCAAGAAGGGAGCTGGTCCCAGTCCGAGGAGTTCCCGCTCACCGAGCGCGGGTACGAGGTGCCCCAGGACCCGGGCATCAAGAAGGTCACCCTGAAGGACTGCTTCGCCGACCGGCCCCAGCCCAGCGGCACCCTGGGCCCCAAGACCAAAGTGGAGACCAGCGGAAAATGATCGAAGGCGCGGCGTGGGCTCATACTCTCCAGCGAAAGCGCGTCACGGCGGCCGACGGCACCCGCATCCACTACGAGGTCGTCGGCGAGGGTGGGCCCGCCATCCTGCTCGCCAACGGCCTCGGCGGACGCCTGTATGCGTGGCGCCCGCTGCTCGACGCGCTGTGGCAGACCCACCGGCTGATCACCTGGGACTACCGGGGTCTCTTCGACTCGGACACGCCCACCTCGCGGCGCAAGCTGTCCCTCGCCCACCACAGCGAGGACGCCCTGGCGGTGCTCTCCGCCGAGGGGGTCGACCGCGCGGTCTTCGTCGGCTGGAGCATGGGCGTGCAGGTGTCTCTCGACGTGGCCGCGACGAACCCGGAGCGGGTGGCGGGCCTGATCTTGATCAACGGCACCTGGGGCCACGTGCTGCGCTACGGCTTCCAGCCCCTGTTCACCGTGCCCATGCTGCCGCGCGCGCTCCACTGGCTCATCGACTGGGTGTCGGACCACGCCGCGGTGGCGCGGCCGCTGGCCGCAGGCAGCCGCCTCATCGAGCTGCCGACGGCCCTGCTCTTCGGCGTGACCGCCGGGCGCCGCAGCCTGTCGATGCGCCCCATGCTGCGCCGCTACTTCGACGACGTGCTGGGCCCGAGCTTCCCCAACTACGTCCGCCTCTTCCAGGAGCTGGACGCCCACTCGGTCTACCACGTGCTTCGCGAGATCGACGCCCCGGCGCTCGTCATCAGCGGCGCCCTCGACGTGCTCACCCCCGCCTACCAGAGCTACCGCGTCGCCCGCCGCCTCCCCAACGCGGAGCACCTCGCGCTCTGGCGCGCCAGCCACTTCGCGCTCCTGGAGCGCGCGGAGCTCATCGTGCCGCGCGTCAAGCGGTTCCTGGTCGAGCGGGCGGTGTGGTAGGAGAGCGACCGGAGTGAGAGGAGGTGCCCGCTGGAGGCGCCTCTCACCCTGGCGCGGCCCAACGTTGCCCTCAGCGGGAAGGCGCGGTAGCCTTGGCGCCCATGAGGTACATCCACCGGATCACCGCAGAGAACTTCCTCAGCCTCCGACAGGTGGACGTGGAGCTTCGCGAGCTGAACGTCCTCGTTGGGCCCAACGGCGCGGGCAAGTCCAACTTCCTGCGCACCATCGGGTTCCTCGGGGACACGGCCCGGCTCGACCTCGGCCCCGCCATCGAGCGGAACGGGGGGTTCCCGGCGCTGCGCTATCAGGGCCGTGGGGAGTCCGGGGCCCAGAAGATCAAGCTGGGGGTTCACGCCCAGGTGACACGCCACTCCAGCCAGGCCGCGCTGGACGTATACGAGCTGTCGTTCTGGCAGAACCGGACGCTGCTGGTGCGGGAAGAGAGCTTCGCATTCAAGCGGACCAAAGGGGCCGGGAGACGCATCAACGTCTCGGGACGGCG
>BTVJ01000081.1:0-33638 GCA_045863395.1 Myxococcales bacterium | reverse complement strand
GGACCGTGGAGTCGCAGGTTCAAATCCTGTCGCCCCGACCAGAGAGGGCCGCACGATTCACGTCGTGCGGCCCTTCTTTTTGCGTGATCGGGACGCGCTGGAGGGGGATCGCGCGCATGGGGGCGGCTCTCCGGGCGCGGCAACCGCCGGTCACGGCCTCCAGGTGCGCAGATCGACGACGAGGCGCTCTGGGAGGCCCGTGTGGGCGACCTCCACGGACACCCTCTCCCCGTCCTGCCGGAACCCGCTGAGCCGTGCCCAGCGGTCGATCTTGAAGCCCTCGCCCGAGCCGTCCGCGAGGTTGAAGAGCCAGCCGTGGACGTCGGCCTCGCGGTGCCACGCCGCGACGGCCGCGTGGCTCCGGTAGAGGGTGAGGGGCCCTGCCTCGAGCTCCACGGACGGGGGACCCGCGAAGAGCCACGCCACGAGCCAGCCTTCCCGGGCGGCGCCGGCGGCGTCCAGAGTCCCTGACGGCTCCCAGGCGAAGGCGCCTGCGAGCGGCGCGGCAGCGGCGGCGTCCATGCAGACGCGCTCCTGCGGCTGGGGGCGCCCGGGGACGCGCAGGGGCGGCAGGTCCATGATGCCGCCAGGCAGGTTCGGCGAGGCGAGGCGCCACAGGGCGCCCTGCCGGGGGCTCGACGGGTCGGGCGGCGCACAGGAGAGCGGTAGAACGACGGCGCCGAGGGGGTCGGCGGCGGCCTCGGCCCACGCGAGGGGGGCGCCATCACGGGTGAGCAGGAGGCCGGCGAAAGGCACGTAGGCCGTGTCGGCGAGGACCGCACAGGTCACGGCGCCGGACGCGCCATCGCGGGCGCAGGCCTCGTCCCGGGCGTAGCCGCTGCCGCCGTCGTGCGCCGCCCACACCTCATCGGGCACGCCGTCGCCGCTCAGGTCCGCCCCGAGCGGGACGGGCGGCACCACGAGAGCAAGGAGCACCAGGGGGAGCGAACCGACCATGGCCCCCGATGGTAGCTGGGACGGGGCTGCACATCCAGGAGGCCGCCGGTCTCCGGCTGAGCGTCGGGCGGCGGCTCCTCTCCGTCGTCCGCGTCGAGGCGTCCGCGGAGGCACAGCGAGGCCCGAACCCGCTCGACCATGACGGCGACCATCGTCGCGACGTGCCAAAGGCTGCGTCGTGCGGCCCTCTTTCAACTTCGGAGGGATGCAGGGGTGCTCAGGCAGGCGGCGCGCCCTCCTCCTTCTCGCACCGCTCGCCACAGCCACAGCCGCCGCAGCGCCCTCGCCCCGCCGTCTCCGTGGTGCCGGTGGCGCGCTGGAGCACGAACCAGATCACCGCCATGACCGCCAGGCCCCCGACCGCGACCAGGTGCTCCATCTCAGGCCTCCGCGAACAGGCCGGCGAAGCCCATGAAGGCCATGGACAGGATGCCGGCGATGAAGAAGCTCATGGCCGTGCCGCGCACGAGCTGCGGCACCGTGGACAGCTCGGCCTCCTCGCGGATTCCCGCCATGATGACCAGCGCCAGGGTCAGGCCCACGCCCGCGCCGAGCGCGTAGACCAGCCCCTCGACGAGGCCGTAGCCCTTGCTCGTCTGGAACAGGGCGAGGCCCAGGATAGCGCAGTTGGTGGTGATCAGCGGCAGGAAGATGCCCAGCGCGCGAAACAGCGCCGGTGACGCCTTCTTGATGACCATCTCCACGAACTGCACGGTGCTCGCGATGACGACGATGAAGCTGATCAGCCGCAGGTAGGGGGCGTGGACCAGCACGAAGGTGTTGAGGAGCCAGGCGGCAAAGGACGTGATCAGCAGCACGAAGACGTTGGCCAGGCCAAGCCGGAAGGCCGTGTCCAGGCGCCCCGTGACCCCGAAGAACGGGCACAGGCCGAGGAAGTAGGCCAGCGTGAAGTTGTTGATCAAGCTCGCCGACGCAAAGATGAAGACCAGCTCTCCCATCAGGCCCTCCGCTCGGCCAGCGCCCGGCGCTCCTTGACCCACGCGAACGTCATCAGCAGCGCGCCCATCGTCAAGAACCCTCCGGGGGGCAGGATCATGATGGCCCACGGCTCGAACTCCGCCCCGAAGAGCGGCATGCCGAGCAGGCTCCCGCTACCGAGGATCTCGCGGATGCCGCCGATCATCGCCATGGCGATGGTGAAGCCGCCGGCCATGCCGACGGCGTCCATCACGGCCAGCCCCACGGTGTTGCGCGACGCGAAGGCCTCCTGGCGCCCCAGGATCACGCAGTTGACCACGATGAGGGCGATGAAGGCCCCGAGCTCCTTGTGGGCGTCGGGCATGGCGGCGGCGAGCGCGAAGTCCACCATGGTCACGAAGGTCGCGATGATGATGATGTAGACCGAGATGCGCACGGGCTTCGGGATGACCTTGCGAAGGAGCGAGACCAGGAGGCTCGACCCGACGAGCACGAACAGGGTCGCGATGCCCATGACCAGGCCGTTGCGCAGCGAGTTGGTCACGGCCATGGCCGGGCAGAGGCCGAGCACGGCCACGAAGATGGGGTTCTCGCGCCAGAGGCCCTTGACGAGCTCCTGGACGGCGCGGCTGTCCGTCATGGGGCGACCTCCGCGGCCGGGTGCGCGGCGAGGCGCTCGACCCAGACGCCGGTGCTCTGGTTGAGGATGCGGATGACCGCCTTGGACGAGATCGTCGCGCCCGAGATGGTGTCCACCTCGTTGGGGTTGTGCTTCTCGTTGGGCTTCACCGCCACGATGGACGGCTCCACGGCCAGGGCGTCGAAGTTGGCCACGAAGTGGGCGTCCTTCTGGATCTTGTCGCCGAGGCCCGGCGTCTCGCGGCTCTCCAGGACCTCCATGCCCACGATGACCTTGCGGGCCGGGTCGTAGCCGTAGATCAGGGCGATGGTGTCCTGGAAGCCGGGCCCGGCGCCCGGGATGGCCCAGCCGACCACCTCGCCGCTCTCTGCCGAGCAGGCATAGACGGCCTCTCCCTCGGGGAGCGCGTCCTTCGGGCCGTCGTAGCGCACCAGGCGGTCACCCTTCCAGATCCAGGCGTCGATGGTCGCCGAGCCGGGCACCACGCGGAACACCGCCGCGCGGAGAGCCTCGGCCTGGTTGCGCTGGATGGTCGGCAGCGTCCCCAGATAGGCGCCGACCAGCAGCAGGCCCGACGTGAGGCCGGCGATGGCCATGGTCGCGATCAGGCGAGAGGCAGAGGGCTCGTTCGTGCTCACGTCACCCTCCGAAGCGCCGCGGCTGGGTCGCGCGGTTGATGAGCGGGGTGACCCCGTTCATGAGCAGGATCGCGTACATGACCCCCTCCGGCAGGCCACCCCAGAAGCGGATCAGGACGACCAGCAGCCCGACGCCCACGCCGTAGATCCAGGCCCCCTTCGGCGTGATCGGGGTCGTGACGGGGTCGGTCACCATGAACACGGCGCCGAAGAGCAGCCCGCCCGACGTCAGGACAAAGAGCGGGCTGGGGTACGACTCCGGCGCGACCAGGTGGACGATGCCCGCGAAGATGGCCGCCGTCAGGAGCGTGGAGACCGGCAGGCGCCAGTCGAAGATGCGCCGAACTCCAAGTACCAGGCCGACGACGATCAGCGCGATGGCCGCCGTCTCGCCGAGCGACCCGGCGGTGTTGCCGCTGAGCATGGGCCCGAGGTCCATGAAGTGCTTCTCGAACTTGGCCATGCCGAGCGGGGTGGCGCTGGTCACGATGTCCACGTTCCCGTGGAGCAGCGGGGCGGCCACGGTGCTCGAGGAGATCTTCATGAACTCCTGGCCCGGGGCGGTCCAGGTGGTGATCGCCGTCGGGAAGGCGGCCTGGAGAAAGGCGCGCCCGACGAGAGCGGGGTTGAACATGTTCTGCCCGAGCCCACCCCAGATGACCTTGCCGAGGCCGACGCCCACGACGCCGCCGAGCAGGGCCATCCACAGGGGCATGGACGGGGGGAGCGTCAACGCCAGCAGGAGGCCGGTCAGGAGCGCGCTGCCGTCGCGCAGGCTGCCGAGCCCCTTGCGCGGGGCCGGCTGGAGCAGCCACTCGGTGCCGCACGCGCCGATGACGGCGGTCACGATGAGCAGGATGGCCGCCAGGCCGAAGTACCACGTGGCCACGGCGGCGATGACCAGGGCCCCCGCGACCACCTCGAGCATCACCCGGCGGGTGCTCTGACCCTGGTGCACGAAGGGCGCGGTGGCGATCTGCAGGTCTGCGGGGCGCGAGCCCATCACCGAGCCTCCTTCTGGCGGACGAGCGCCTTGCCCACGCGGATGAGCTGGACCAGCGGGATGTACGACGGGCAGACGAACGAGCAGCTCGCGCACTCCACGCAGTCGAGGGCGTGGTACTGCTTGAGCCCGACGTGGTCCTCCGCCCTGGCGAGCAGGCCGAGGCGCGACGGGTTCAGGAACATGGGGCAGGCCTCGAGGCAGCGGCCGCACTTGATGCACGGCTCCTCTACGGCCAGCTCCATGGGCCGCAGCAGCGCCAGGACGCCCGAGGTGCCCTTGGTCACCGGGATGTCCAGCGACTTCTGGGCCTGACCCATCATGGGGCCGCCGAGGATCACCTGGCGCGTCTCGGGGAGGAGGCCCCCACAGTGGTCGATGACCGCCTGCACCGGGGTGCCGAGCGGCACCAGCACGTTGGCCGGCCGCCGGATGCCCGGGCCCGTCACGGTCACGACGCGCTCCACCAGCGGCGTCCCCTGGTCGACCAGGTTCGCGATGGCGGCGACGGTGCCCACGTTGTTGACGACCATCTCCAGGTCGAGGGGCAGCTTGCCGCTCGGCACCTCTCGCTTGAAGACGGCGTCGATGAGCATCTTCTCGGCGCCCTGGGGGTACTTGACGTGGAGCGCCACGACCTCCACGTCGGGCATCTCAGCGGTGAGCCTGCTCAGGGCCTCGACGGCGTCCGGCTTGTTGCGCTCGACCCCGATGACGCCGCGCTCGGCGCCGAGGTGCGTCATGAGGAGCCGCAGGCCGCGCACGACCGCCTCGGGCCGCTCCACCATGATCCGGTGGTCGCAGGTCAGGAAGGGCTCGCACTCGCAGCCGTTGATGATGACGTGACGGACCTTCCTGCCCTCGGGGACGCTCAGCTTGACGTGGCTTGGAAACGCCGCGCCCCCCAGGCCCACGATGCCCGCGTCCTGGACCTGCTTCACGAGGGACCCGTTGACCGGCAGGCGCGCGTCGATGGTCTGCGTCGCGAAGGGGTCCGTCGTGATGACGATGGCCTCCTGGAGGCGCCCCGACGGGTGCGGGCGCAGCTCGATGGCCTTCACGGTCCCGGTGACCGGAGCGTGGAGCGCCGTCGAGACGAAGCCTCCGGGCGCCCCGATCATCTGGCCGCGGACGACCTTGTCGCCTGCGCGGACCAGCGCGCGCGACGGGGCCCCGATGTGCTGGGCGAGGTGAAGGACGTGCTCCCCCACGAAGCGCATGCGCTCGATGGGGAGCCCCGCCGTCGCCTCCTTGTGCTCCTCCGGGTGGACCCCGTGGCGGAACGTGGCCATCTGCCCTACCCCCGCGCGCCCGGGCCGTAGCCGGCCAGCGCCATCAGCCGGTCGCGGAGCCGCGCCACCTGGTCGTCCTCCTGCTGCCTGGCCGCCGCGGCGATGCGCTGCTCGGCCTCGGCTCGGGCCGCGGCGACCTCGGCGGTCCAGGTCGCCCGGACCTCGCCATCCACCTGGGCTCTCACCGTGTCGACGAAGGGAGACGCGACGCCCGCAAGCTCCTGCAGGGTCCGCCAGCGGTCGGCCCGCTCGGCCACCGCCCGGGCCAGAGGTGGCGCCAGGCTCCGGGTGCCGCCGGCCTCGAAGGTGGCGGAGGAGCGGCGCCGCTCCGACCAACCGAGGGCTGCCCAGCGGTCCAGGGCCGGGGCGCTCGCGTCCACACCCATGTGGGGAGCGAAACGCGCCTCGCCCAGAGCCCAGTGGGCAGCGGTGAAGGCACGCCCGTCGCCATCCTGGGACCAGGTGGCGTTACGGTCGGGATTCCCATCGACGGACAAGCGCCGCCCGAAGACCCCGTCATCCTTCGGATCGTAGACGGCCAGCGGGTGGACCCGCGCGGCGACGGCCTCCCGCGCCCGGACGAGCAGCAGCTCGGGGGCGTAGCCATGGCGCAGCGGGGACGGCGCGTGCAGGTGCAGCAGCGCGGGCCCGGGGTGGGCCAGGGCCCCCTCGACGCCCCGGAACAGGTGGTCCGGGTGCGCGACGGAGCCCGCAACCACGAAGGCCGACCGGTGGGCGAGCGCCACCAGGGTCGCGTCGGGGCTCGGTGCCAGCAGATCCCGCCCGTCGAGCAGCACGACCTTGATGGGGAGATCCGAGACCAGCAGGCGCCCGAGGCCGGTCAGGGCGCGCTCGGAGAGGCCCTCGGCGCCCACCAGCAGGAGCAGCGGCGGCGCGAGGAGCAGCTCGTCGTCGCTCAGGTCGGACCAGCGCAGCCCGGTGAGCGCCCGCTCCCGCGCCACGACGTCCGAGGGGGCATCCAGAGCGAGGCGCGCGAGGCGCAGCGCACGGACCTCGTCCACCCGGCGCGCCAGCAGCCCCTCAACCACACCGCGCGCCACCTCGACGGCGTTGCCACCGAGATCCATGGTCAGCGGAACCGAGAACGGGTTGTAGGGCCAGCCCGCGGCCCACTCCCGCACCGTGCCATCCGTGGCGACCAACCCGAAGCGCGCCCGCCCGTAGCCCGTGGGACCGTCGACCAGGGAGTCGCGCAGCGCCTCAACCCCCCGCGCAGCCTGCACGAGCCGCGCGAGGGTCTTCCGGTCGATGGTGGATCGCTCGCCCAACGCCTCCAGACGCACGACCAGCTCACCGGCGCCCTTCCCCGTCGTGCCGTGGAGCGCGGCGTCGAGGACGTCCAGCCGGTCGGTGGCGACTCCGCCCGCGAGAGAAGTCCGCAGCCTGGCCCGCAGCGCCTCCAGGAGCTCGTCCGCCTCGCGCAGGGCGGCCAGGGAGCGGCGCTGCTGCGAATACTCCGTGGTCGCCGCCACCAGCCGGGTCGCGAGCCGCTCCCCGGACCCGGGCTCCGCCGCGTCGCCACCGGCGAGGGCGAAGTGGCAGGCGCGGGACATGAGGATGGCCGGGAGCGGCCCCGGCTGGACCCGCTCCCGGGCCCTGGCGATCACGGGACCGGGCGTCTCCGGCAGGGCCTCCCAGGCAGCGAAGCCCAGGCGCAGGCGATCCACCGCGGGACCGTCCTGTGGGACCTTGGCGATGACGCCCGCCGGGCACTCCTTGACGCACACGCCACATCCCTGGCAGGCGTGGGGGTCGACCACGAGGCTGAGGATCGCGCCCGTGCCCTTCTCCGCAGCGTGGGGCTCATGGAACAGGGCGCGAGTGGCGGCCAGCGGAGCGCGGAGGAGCTCGTCGGACGTCGCCGCGTGGGCGACTCCCATGGCAGCGCGCTCGTCGCCCTCGACGCCCATGCGGCCCGCGAGCCACTCCCACGCCGCGTCCAGGGTCGCGCGGTCCAGGGCTGCCCCCTTTGCGAGGTCGCCCTCAAGCCGCGCCGCGAGCTGCTTGTGGGCGCGGCGGAGCTTGTCCGCCGCGGGATCCGGCGCGTCGCGACGCACCCGCCCCGCCGCCGCGTCCAGCAGCTCGACGAGGGGGAGCGCCGTCGCCGCCAGCGCGCCGTCCGGGCAGGCCGCCCAGCAGACGCCGCAGCCCGTACAGCCGGCGAGGTCGACGACGGGCACATGAGTGCGCACCGCAGAGCGGTCCCGCAGCGACGCCGTCCCCGCCGGGGTGAGGCGCAGAGACGGGAAGGGATCGGGCGCAGTGCCCGGGGCCTCACCCCCGAGGCGCGGCTCGACCACCTCGCCATGGAATCGAGGCACGCTGTCGAAGGCAGCGCCGTGGTCGCCGAAGCGCCGCACCGCCATGGGCAACGAAGCGGGGACCGCAGGCGCCGCTGGGGAGTCGAGGCCCGCCCACGCGACCTCTTCTCCACCATGCAGCGCGGCCACCAGCTCCTCGAAGCCACCGCTGACAGCGAGCAGGCGCGCCGACCGGGTCCGCACGCCCTCTCGCCAGGCGGGTCGCAGGGCGCGCCAGAGCGCCTCGCCGCGCAGGTCGGTGGCGATGATCAGCGTCCCCCCGGACCTCAGGTCGACGAGCGGGTCCAGCGCAGCCGGCAGATCCAGGCTCCGCACCAGGGCCGCCTCGACGGGCCCCTCCAGCGCCCCTATTGGCTCTCTTGCCGCTCCGACGCGCCCTGCCCAGACGCCCTGGGCGAGCGTGGTGGCGTAGCTCCGGACGCGAGGACCGGCATCACTCAGAGCGACCGCGAGTGCCTCGATGGCCTCCTCCCGGATGTCCGCCACACCGCCGTAGAGGGCCACGACGCGGGCAGATGCCGGCCGCAGCGTCGGGCTCGACCCCTTGGCGGCCCAGCGCTCCAGATCCGGGTAGGCGCGGCGCACGGCCTGCTGGACCATCTCGCGCTTCGGGAAGCGGGAGCGCTCCTCGAGGGGCGCCAGATCCAGGTGCAGCAGCGAGCGCGGGTCTCCCCCTTCGCCCATCTGGCGAAAGACGGCCGCGAGCTGAGCGCCGGAGACCGGCCGTCCGCCGAGGCCCGCGGTCGCGGCGACCACCTGCGTCTCGGATCCGGCCAGCGCAGCGCGGACCTGGTGCCACAGCGGCCCGCCCGCTGCGAGGGCGCCATCCACGCGCTCGACGACGGTCACCACCCGGGCGCCGCGGAGCGCCGCCGCGACCTCTCTGGAGGGGAAGGGCGTCACGAGGCTCACGCCGAGCACCCCGACCCGGGCTCCGCTGGCTCGCAGGGAGTCGGCCAGGGTGGTCGCGGACTCCACGGATGCGCCCAGGAGGACGACCACCGACTCGGCGTCGTCGGTTCGGTGGGCCACCAGAGGGGAGAGTGACCGCCCCGTCAAAGCCACGAGCCGCTCGCTCGACTCGTGGACGATGGGCCGCGCGTGGGCCCCGAAGAAGATGGTCTCACCGACCAGCGCCATCGCCAGGTCGTCCCCAGCGAGGGAGGCCCCGAGGGCGACGGGGCGGTCCGGGTCGAACCAGCGCGGCGCCCGCCGCCGCGACTCCCCGAACAGGAGCCGCTGCGCCGGGGTAGGCGCGTCGATGGCATCGCCGGACGCACCAAGGTACTCGGCGATCAACGCGGCGCCCGCAAGCTTCACGTCCTGGACGCCCCACGCCGTCTCGGGCCCGTCCATCGCGATGACCACCGGCACCAGCGCCAGCTCGGCCACGCGCCGCGCCATGAGCGTCGCGTCGACCACCCCCTGCGCGTCACTGGCGAAGAGCACGACGGCCCCCGTATCCGCGATGGCGTGGACGGCCTCATGCCCGTTGCCCGGACCGGAGGCGCCCCCGTGGCCAGGATCACAGGAGACGTGGAGCACGAGCGGCAGGTGCCTCTCCACGGCCGCGCGGAGCGCTCCGTGGGCCTCCAGGAGGCGCTCGCCGGTCAGGAACACCGCAGCGCGCTGCCCGGTCATCGCAAGGCCGGCGGCTCCAGCCACCGCGTCTGCGCCCCCACCGACCACGTGGTGTGACACGGTGTCGCCAAAGGCGTTGGGCGGAAGGTCGAGCTCCTCGGTGTCGAAGCGAGAGGACGCCCCCGCCCCCACCGTCGCGCGCCAGATGCCGTCGGCAAGGAGGGCCTCCGTCACCAACGCCGCCTGCTCCCCGCTGACCAGGGCATCGCTCCCGGGGAACGGGACCGGCGCTGCCTCCTCGGCGCGCCCGAACAGCGCCCGCAGCTTGCGGACGGCCCCCAACCAGCTACGCATGGCGGATCCTCCTGACTGGTCGGCTGACGGGCCGGGCGTCCTCGGCCTGGAACTGGTTGCCGGTCACCCACTGGATGGCGCCGCTCGGGCACCGGAAGGTCGCCTCCTCGGTCGCGCCGGCCGGGTTCACGATGACGGGCAGCCCACGCTTCATCTCGATGACCCCGGGCTTCGCGTCGAGGGCGCAGCGCCCGCACGCGTCGCAGGCCACGGTGCAGGTGGCGCGCGCGGCGTCCGCCGCGAGCGGCGAGCTGCACTGGACGATGAGCCTGCGTGAGATGGGCTCCAGCGTGAACAGGTGCAGGGGGCACACCTCGACGCAGGCGTTGCAGGCGGTGCACTTGTCGACGTCCACGACCGGCAGGTGGTCGCCGTTCATGCGGATGGCGTCGAAGGTGCAGGCAACCTCGCAGTCGGCGAGGCCGAGGCACCCCCAGGCGCACGCACGCCCCCCTCCGTTGACGACGAAGGCCGCACGACAGGACGACATGCCCTGATAGTCCGCGACCTTGGGGACGCACGACGAGCCGCCCGCGCAGTGGAGGCGCGCGACACGCTTCTCTTCCATCGCCGCCTCGACGCCGAGGTAGGCGGCGATGTCGGCGATTCCTTCGGGGGAGCTCACCGAGCACTTGCCCGGGTTGAGAGCGCCGCCGACCACCGCCTCGGCGAAGGCGCGGCACCCGGGCTGCCCGCAGGCTCCGCAGTTGCTGCCCGGCAGCTTGCCCTCGACCACGTCGATGCGCGGATCCTCGATGACCCGCAGGTACTTGTTGGCGATGGCCAGCACGGTGCCAAAGACCAGCGTCACCCCGAGCAGGATCGCTCCCCCTGTGGCCAGGGCGTCCATCCTCCCCCCCTACAGCGCCGCGGCGCGCGCGAGCACGTCCGGCGTGGCCGACGCGTCACCCTTCCGGGGCTTGCCGGGGTGGATGCAGCGGGCAGAGCACTTCTCGGCCGCCGCCACGAGCTGGGCGAAGGTTCCCGCCGTCACGTCCGCCAGCAGCGCCTGCTTGTCGGCGTTGTACTTGAACATGCGCGGGTTCAGGTTGATGCACTCGTTGCAGGTCGTGCACAGCGGGGTGTCCAGGTACGCCTCGTCGAACGATGCGTCCTCCTCGGCGGCCGCGTCCACCACTGGGGCCGGCGCGACCGCCTCGGCCACCGCGGAGGGCGGCGCCGTGAGCGCCGGGGGCGCCGTCACGACGGCACGCGCGGGCGCCGGTGCCGCCAGGTCCAGGTCCAGGAGCACCCGCGCCACCTTCTCGAGGGCCTCGCGGGCGGTCTCGGCCCGCGCCTGGTCGAGCTGGGCCGCGTGCTGCGCCGCGGCCGCCGCGAGCCGCTCGTCGGCCTCCTCGATGGCGCGCGCCCGCGCCGCCGCGGCCGCACGCTCGGCATACTCATTGTTGGTTCCGGCGAGCTCCTGCAGGACCCTCCAGAACTGGGCCCTGTCCCGCGCCGCCCAGGCCAGCTCCCGTGAGATGACCGCGCGGCGCACCTGGCCAGCCTCGTCGACCACCTCCACATACGGCACACGCGGCGTGCCGCCATCGCCAGCGAGCCACTCGGCCACCTCCACCTGCTCGTCGCTCCACGCAGCGGAGGGGATCAGGCGCAGGTGCAGCCGGGCGTCCGGGTCCAGGGCGGCGGCGTGGGCGAAGGTGAACGGCCCCTCGACCCGCGTGGGAGCCCCGTCGGGCCCGATGACGTCGGCGCCGGCCGTGACCCACGGGGCCTCCGGCGCGGGGTTCTCCGAGAGGTCGAAGCGCTCGGCCCAGGTCGGTCCGGCGGCGGGATCATGGATGAAGCAGGGGGTCCCGCGGCCCTGCAGCGCTGCCTCGAGCTGCACGGACTCGGGCGCGGCGCTGCCCCACGCGGGCTCGGCGACGAGCGCGACGGCGGGTCGCGTCGCCCGCGCCATGCGGCAGAGCCCCTCCGCCAGGTGGAGCGGCCGGCCCAGCGTCCCTTGAAGCACGAACACGTCGCGATGTGCCACGGCCAGATAGCCCAGACCGAAGCGGTCCGGCGACGGCTCGCCGCCCATGGCGCCCTCGAGCGCGATGACCTGCACGGTGCGCCCCGAGCGCAGCAGGCCGGCGAACGACGCGAGCGCCTGGCGGACGGCGGAGGCGTCCTGCACGACGATGACCGGGGGCACGAGGCGGAGCTCGTCGGCGGTGAAGCTCTCCCAGCCCAGGCGCGCGATGGGCGCGTCGTGAAGGGCTGGATCATACGCGCCAGCGGCCTCGAGGCGCGCGCGGCGCACGGCGCGAAGCAGCGCGGCCACCTTGCCGCTGAGCCCGTCGAAGACCCCGACGGCAGCCTCCAGCGGGTCGGGGTGCGCGACGACGTCCGTGTCTGCCAGCTCCACGCCATCCAGGAGGCCGCTGTGGAGCACGACGGCGTTGGCTCGCCGCCCACCCAGCCAACCGGCGAGCACGCCGATGGTCGCCTCGATGTGTGCCCGCCGGGAGGGTGACAGGCTGGTCGCCCCACGGCGGGTCTTCAGAGACGCCGCAAGGGCAGTGGAATCGATGAGATCCTGCGCGCCGGCCCCGACGCCCGCCGAGAGGGCGCTGGCGCTGCGGGCCGCGGGCGACTTGGCGTCGTCGACCCGGAGCAGGTCCTGGAGCTTGCGGCAGAGCTCCCGCACCTCCGCCGTGACGGTGGCCACGGCCCCGGCCCGGGCCCTGTTGGTCGCCGCCGCGTGGAGGGCCAAGACGGCGTGCCGCCCGAGTCCCACCGCAGCCGCTCCCTCGGGCAGGCTCCGCTTGAGATGAGCCACCTCGGCCCCGAGCGCCTGCGCGGCCTTGTCGCTGACCTGGAACTCGGCGACGAAGGCGTCGAGCGCAGCGCCCATCACACTGGAGAGCGCCTGTGGAGCGCCGCTCCCCAGCGCTCGGGCAGCGACCCGGAGCAGCCGGTCCACACGGGGCCCGACGGCCAGAGAGGGGCTGCCCGACGCCTCGTAGGACTCCACGGCGTTGGCGATCACTCGCGCCAGGGGCAGGGCGATGGGGCCCGTCGCCTGCCCGGTCAGCACCAGCGGGAGATCCCGCGGGGCGCCCGAGAGCAGTCCGGTCAGCCGGAGCGGCATGAGCGGCAGCGCAGGGAGCGGGTCGGCCCCGGTCCACCCTCCCTCCCCGGTCACATGGAAGTGGCGGATGGCGTCACGCCAGGACAGATCCACCGTGTCCGGCCCGGCCTGCACGCGCGGTGTCCCCACCTGTGGGCGAGGCGACAGGCTCGCCGGAGGGTCCGAGGCCCTGCGGATTGCGCTCGCGCCCAGGCCCAGCAGCTCCGCCCCCGCCCCCTGCGGGACCCGACCGCCCTGAGACGGCGGCAGCACGGACTCCAGCGCGTCGAAGGCGCCGAGGATGGCACCCTGCAGAAACACGCGCGGGTCGCAGACCGGATCGCCAGCGGGCGCACACTGCGCCGCATCCACCCACTGCAGGCTGGCGCCTTGCTCGGTGATCGCCCTGGCGCGTGCTGGGCTCAGCTCCGCCCAGAGGGCGTCGCTGTCGGCGGCGCCGCTCTGAACGAGGAGCGCGCCCCCCCTCCGCAGCCGCGCGACGAGCGCAGGGCTCACGAGGCGGGGGTGCGCTACGAACAGCATGTCGAGCCCGGCGGTGGCCTCCACGGCACCGGGACGGAGCCCCGCCCTCGCCACCGAGAGCACCGACGCCCCGAAACCGCCCTGTGCCGGCTGTGCAACGCTGATCCGCTCACCAACCCACGACAGGGCGCCTCGCAGGAGCTCGTCGCTCCACTGGCTGGCCGGAGCGGCGCCTGCCAACAAGGAGCGCGCGGGCATCGGCGGTGGACCCAGGCGCAGGCCGTTGGCGTCGCCGTTGATCTCGGCGCCAAGGGCAGCGGCGACCCTGGCGACCAGCTCGGACTCCCCGCCTGCGACGAAGGGAACGCCGACCACGGTGGGCCCCCCGTGGGCGAGCGCCCGCCGGACGTGAGCGAGGAGCGAGCCCGCCTCGTCAGCCTCGTCACTGATGACGATGACCGACGAGCGCGCCCGCAGCAGCTCCTGCAGCGGCGGGACCATGGGCCTGACCAGCGCCACGGAGAGCGCGCCGCACGACACGCCGCGCCCCCGAAGCAGATCGACGAGCCGCCGCGCCACCGACGCCGCGGGTCCAGCCGCCACGATCACGTGATCGGCCCCGTCTACGTGGAGGGCGCTGAACGGCCTGCACGGACGCCCGAGAGCCCGAGCGGCCGCCTCGAACGCGCCCACGACGTCCTCGGTTCCGTCCGCCGCACCCTCGGCGCGGGCGGCGTCAGCGCCAGGGAGCCGCACGAACGCCACGTCGGAGGCAAGCGCCCCCGGCAGCACGCAGGCCCCAGCACCACCCAATGCGGAGACGAGCCTGTGCGCCACGACGCAGTGGTCGACGCCCTGCTGGACGCTCTCCGCGACCAGCTCGAACGCTCCGAAGGCGGGAACTGGGGGCGACAGACGGCGCCGGTGGGCGACATAGGGGGCCGCCGCTACCGCCGCCTCGCGGCCTCCGAGGAGGCTCGCCGCAGAGAGCCCTGCGAGGCCGAGCCCCTCGGCGCGCGCCGGATCGGCGACAGCGCCGGCCCCGCACAGCACACGCTCGGCCGCGTTGATGGCGTCGCGCCCGGAGAGGATCGTTCCAACACTGCCGCCGGACGCCTGCGTGGCAGCCGTCGAGGCACCCATCCGTTCGGATTCCGTTGCGATCGCCGTGCTCACGGCGGCCTCCCTTGGGGAAGGGGAGCGGAGCGGAGGCGGGGATCACCCTCGGGACGCCTCCAGACTCGCGCCCCCGGGTCGTTCTCCCACGCGGCGAGCGTGGTGGGCGCACATCGAGCCGCGCGCCTCGTTGCGCGCGGCTGGTTCAGATCAGGAACCGGTCCAGCTCCGCATCGAGGGCCCGAATCTTGTCGGCGTTGTCCATCCCGAGCCCGCGAGCGCACATCTCGTCGTAGCGCTCCGCTTCGTCGTCGCGGAACAGGAGCCCGATGGGCACGACGTCGTCGTGCATCGCCATCTTGAAGGCCGCCCCCCGGTCGTGGGGATCGTGGACGGTCTTGTTGGGGAAGGACTTCTCCAGGCCCGGATCGAGCTGGATCCCATCCGGGTGCTGCAGGAGCAGCACCTTCTGCGCGTCGCGCATGATCGGATCCCAGTACCCGGGCATGTAGTGAGGGCAGCGCTGCAGGACGCGCACGAAGGCCAGCCCCGGGTGGCGATGCGCCGCCTTGAGCACCGAGAACATGTGCGCCGGGTTCCAGTCCACGGTCTGCGCGACGAAGGAGGCGTTGGTGATGCCGATGGTCACGGTCAGGGGGTTGAGCGGGCTCAACAGCGCCCCCGTCGGGTGGGTGAACGACGTCTTGCCCTTGGGCGTGGTCGGCGAGGTCTGCATCTTGGTGAGACCGTAGATGTTGTTGTCGAGCAACAGCACGGTCATCTTCATGTTGTAGCGGATCGCGTGGATCCAGTGGGCCGTGCCGATGGCGGTGCAATCCCCGTCGCCCGTCACCACGAACATGTGGAGGTCCGGGCGGCGGGACCGCACGCCGGAGGCCACCGGCAGGGCGCGCCCGTGAAGCCCGTGGAACCCGTAGGTCTTCATGTAGTGGGGGAAGCGGCTCGAGCAGCCGATGCCGCTGATCACGGCGGTCTTCTCCGGCTCGAGCTGCTCGTCCCGGGCCAGGCGCTGCACGGCGGTCAGCACGCCGTGATCACCGCACCCGGGGCACCACCGGGGCACACCGCCCTGGTAGTCGTCGAGCACGAAGAACCGCGACTTGCTCTCCAGATCCCAGTCCTGCTTCAGTCCAAACATGCGGTCCTCCTCTACGCCTGCGCCAGGCGGCGTCGCAGCTCGTTCTCGATGGTAGCGGGCGCCAGCGGCACGCCGGGCACCTTGGACCAGCAGTCCACGTCGACCAGCGTCTGTGCGCGCAGCACGTAGGCGAGCTGGGCGTACCGCTGGTTCTCCGGGGTCACGTGGGCGTCGCTGCGGTCGTCGCTGTAGTTGATCTCGACCGTGAAGACCTTCTTGAACCGAGAGAAGATCTCCTTGAGCCCGGGTTCCAGAGGCGACAGGAACCGCAGGTGGATGGCCGACACCTTGGCGCCGTCCGCGCGGACCCGGTCGACGGCCTCCTCGATGGCGCCCTTGGTGGAGCCCCACCCGACGACCAGGAGGTCTCCCGAGTCCGCCCCGTAGATCTTCGGAGGACGCAGCGTCTTGAGCAGGGTCGCCAGCTTGCGGCTCCGCATCTCGGAGCTGCGCTGGTTGATCGCCGTGTCGTAGGCCACCTTGGAGCGCTCGTCGTGGGCGAGCCCCGTCAGGACGTACTGCCCGCCGGGCTGCCCGGGCACCGGCCGCTCCGAGAGGCCCGTGTCCGGGTCCCATGCGTAGGGCGCGACCGTCGAGTCCCAGGGCGACTGGTCGATGGGCGGCGCCATCCACTCGTCGAGGGGCTTGGGCCGGGGGAAGGGCTGCTGCCCGGTGGCCAGGTTCGCGTCCGTCAGGACGATGACCGGCCCACGGAACGCCTCGGCCAGCTTGCGGCCGGTGATCATGAAGTGAAAGCACTCCTCGATGGTGCTCGCCGCCAGCACGATCTTGGGGGCGTCGCCGGGCTCCCCGAACAGGGACGCCAGCAGGTCGCCCTGCTCGACGCGGGTCGGCAGGCCCGTGGAGGGTCCGCCGCGCTGCACCACGAGGATCACGAGCGGCACCTCGGCCATCACAGCGAGGCCAATGAACTCGGTCTTGAGCGCGAGGCCCGGCCCGGAGGTGATGGTGAACGCGGTCTTCCCGGCATAGGAGGCGCCGATGGCAAACCCGATGGCCGAGATCTCGTCCTCCGCCTGGTGCAGGAAGCCGCCGCTCTTGTGGAAGATGCTCGCCAGGTAGTGCGACGCCGAGGTGGCGGGCGTGATGGGGTACATGGCGCACATCTCGGCGCCGGACGCCATGATGCCGAGCGCCGCGGCCTGGTTGCCGTTCATGACGACCATCGCCTCGGTGGCCTGCCGCACGGGCACACGGTAGCGGAAGGGCACGTTCTCGACGGCCCAGTCGTAGCCCGACTGCAGCAGCCGGAAGTTCTGCTCGACGATGGCGTCGCCCTTCCGCTTGAGCTTCTTGGAGATCTCCGCGCGCACGACGCCGAGGTCCCGCTCGTAGATGGCGCACAGCATCCCCAGACACCAGACGTTCTTGCCGCGCCGAGGGTCGGGCACTATCTCGAGGCACTTCGCCTCCATCGGCACCTCGCGCACCTCGTAGCCACGGGCCTCGAAGTCCGCGACCGCCTCGGCGTAGGCCTGGCGGATCTCCTGCTGCGGGTCGGATGCCCACTTGTTCTCCAGGAAGATCACCGTCCCCTGCCGGAAGGCCCCCACGTCGATGCGGCTGTAGATGACCTGCTCATTGAACGCGACCACCACGTCTGCGGCATCGCCCGTGTTGGTCACGGGGTCCGTGCCAATGCGGATGCGGTTGCCGCTGGCGCCGGCGCGAGAGCGGACGGGAGGCTCGATCTCCGCAGGGATGATCTCCACGGTCCAGACGCCGTTGCCCATCTTGGCGCTGACGGTCCCGAAGAGCTGGCCGGCCGTCTGGGCACCCTCACCCGAGTCGGAGACGAACTCCACGATCTGCTGCTTGACGACCTTGACCTTGGGTGCGGCGGCGCTGGGGCTCCCCGACGCCAGATCGCCCGACAGTGCATTGAGAGCGCTCATGGTGCTGATCATCTCCTTGAAGCGGGGTTCTGATCGGGGCGGCTTCACCGTCCCCATCCCACGGTGCGCAACCTAGTGAATGCGGCCTCGCTCGACCTTGGTGTGGATCAAGACTCCGATTGATCCAGGTCAACTATCGCGTCCTCGCGCCTGAAACAATGCGCTTCGGGCGCCAACCCTCACCCCGCATGGGCCTGCGGGGAGCAGGGCGCGTGCGGTGACCGGCTCCGCTCACCGGCGTCGAGCCGGGAGCGGAGCGGGCCGACCGCGAGGATGTGTTGGCAGGGATGCGTGCAGGGGCTTCGACCGGCTCACGACGAGCCAGCCAGGGTGGGATTCCAGAGAGCGCCGCCGTCAAGGCCCTCCCAGCGCGGCGTCGACGAGAAGCATGCCTGCATCTCTCGCAAGCCGCCTTGACCAGCGTCAAGTGGCGGCGTGATCGACGTCAACCGAACCGTCCATGCCACAGCCCGCCGCGCCATCCCCGCCCGCCCAGGCCGATGGTGCGCAACGAGCGCTGCTCGGTGGCGCGTGCCTTGACACTGCTTCGCGTCGCGTGCTACCACGGTTGCGGCGTGTCGCGGGCGCTCGGGTGTGCTCGACGACCGCGGGGTCCACAACGCTGCCAACCTTTGCAGAGCCCATGAAGGAACTCGCAGCTCTCGCCTCCCTCCTCCTGATCCTGGCGGGCTGCGCCACCGGGCCCGAGGCAAGCTCCGGCCCCGACGCCTGGCGCAACGAGGCGACCGAGGTCGAGCTGGACCTGTGGATCACGGACGACTTCGACGGCCCGAACGGCGACGCTACTGACTGGAAGACCTTCAAGATCGACGCTCCCACGGATGTGACGGTGACCGTGGTGTTCGAGGACGACGGCGTGGAGGCCAACATCGGCCTATATGATCGATACGGCATGCCCATCGCAGAGGACAAGAAGCGCAAGAGCGACAACTCCAGGATGGTCTTGAAGGGGAGCCTCCCCGCGGGCATGAACTTCGTGAAGGTAGCGGCCGCAAGCTCGCGTGATCGCTCCAACTACACCATCCAGATCACCGCGGACGCGCCTGCGTACCGACCGCTGAGGCCGTTCTGACATGCTGCGCATCGAGTCCTTCGCGGTCACCGACGTCGGGTGCAAGCGCGACCACAACGAGGACTACTACGGCATCGACGACGCCTTTGAGCTGTTCGTCGTCGCCGACGGCATGGGCGGCCACGCCTCGGGCGAGGTGGCCAGCCGCCTGGCGGTCGAGAACCTCATGGAGTTCTTTACGACCTCCTGCCGCGTAGACGGCTTCCGCTGGCCCTACCCCCCCGAGTCCAAGGCGACCACCTTCGAAGAGATCGCCCTGTCCAACGCGATCCAGTACGCCAATGACCGGGTGTTCATCGAGTCCATGAAGGACCGCCGGTACGACGACATGGGGACGACGCTGGTCGCCGTCGCCGGCGCGGGCGAGAGCCTCGTCATTGCACACGTGGGTGACAGCCGGGCCTACCGCTACAGGAACGGGCAGATCGCCCAGATCACGGAAGACCACTCCCTCCTCAACCACTACATCCGCACCCGCGGCATGACCGAGGAGGAGATCAAGGCGTTCAAGTCGAAGAACGTCATCGTCCGCGCCGTGGGCCTCAAGGACTACGTGGAGCCGGACGTCCAGCGCACGGACAAGTCGCGCGGCGACATCTGGCTCCTTTGCTCCGACGGCCTCAGCGACCTGGTGGACGACTGGATCATCCAAGAGGTGATCGCAGGCAACGAGGACGACCTCGAGGCCATGGGACACGCGCTGGTTCGCATCGCGAACCAGAACGGGGGCAAGGACAACATCACGGTCATGCTGCTCCGCGTCGTGGGTGACGCGCCGTCGGACGCCCGCGCCACCCGCCCGATGCGCGCCGACTTCGAGGTGGAGGAGCTCGACACCTCGGACTTCCTGTTCGAGGACGGGGGCATCGTCGCGGAGCGAACGCAGCCCCACCCCATGTCGCTCGTGGACACGGGGCCCATGCGCGCGGCCGCAGCGGCCACGCCGGCCGCTGCCCAGACCGCGAAGGCCGCGAAGGCCGCACAGGCCGCACAGGCTGCCACCCCAGCGGAGGCCCCTGCGCCGGCCGCGGCCGCCACCGGCAGGGTGGGAGCCGGTCAGCGCATCGGCGTCACTGTGTCCTCGGGAGAGGTGGACGTCCCATCCAAGGGAAAGCCGAAGGAACCTCTTCCCGAGGTGCGGCTCCGCGACACCCAGCCGGTCCCGATCATCGACCCCTCCGTCGATGTGTCGGGGGATGCGGAGACACCGCGAGCGCCGGCCTACGAGGCGCCCGAGGAGGTCACGCTTCCCAGCATTACGGCCATGAAGGAGCCCGAGGCGGAGCCCCCTGCCCCGCTGGTGTCCCGGCCGGCCACGCCGGTGACCCACCTGCCGGACGAGGAGCTCCAGGCTCTCCTGGCGGCGGCGCGCCCGGCCCCCCTCCCCCGGGGCTGACCGCCCGGGCTTGGAGCCCTCTGCTCGTCAGTCGATCTCGAGCATCCCGAACCGGTCGTCTTTGGATGCCGGTGGCGGCGGCTCCGCGCGCTTCGCCCTGGCGGGCGCCGGCTCGGGCTCCTGTCTCGCTGATCGACGATCCGCGGCCTCTCGCGCGGCGCGTTCTGCGGGGGCCTCCCTCCCGGTCGACCCTCCGAAAGGCGACTGACCAAATGGCGACGCACCGCCGGCCGGGCGCCCCTCGGTTCGCCGGCCCTCTGGCGCCGGTGCCGGCTCGGGCCGCTCCTCGCGGGGCGCGGGCGGCCTGGCGGCGCGCTGCGGGACCTCCCGGGGTGGCGGCTCCGCCGTCGCGGCAGAGAGGGGCACGTCTCGCCCGCCGATGCGCACGAACACGTCGGGACCGCTCACGCTGAACAGGTCCAGCTCCGGCAGCTCGAGCTGCATCTTCAGCGTCGTCACGAGCTGCTGGAACGAGAGCCCGGACAACCCCGCCGGCGGCCGCGGCGCCGGGCCGGCCGTGTCCACCGGCTCCTGCCCGCCGAGCACGTAGGTCCCGATGAGGTGCGACGACAGCTCCCGGAGCATGTCCGGAGTGAGCCCGCTCAGCGCGGCTCCGATGTCCACGGGACCGCGCGCCGCAAACAGCTCCTTGGTGTCGTCGTCCATCTCTGCCCGCTCCGTCCTGACGCTGACGAGGTGAGCGCCGGTGACGTTGACGCCCGCCAGGTTCGCGCCCCGCAGGTCGACGTTCACGAGCAGCGCGCCCGACAGGTTGGCTCGGAAGAGGTTGGCGTCCCGCAGGTCCACGTCGACGAGCACCGCGTCGTGGAGATCCGCGCCGTTCATGTCGATGTTGCCCAGGCGCCGGTCCTCGAAGGCACAGTTGACCAGAAAGGCCCTTGGCGCCTGCAGGTAGCGCATGTCGCAGCCGTCGAAGACGCAGCTGATCAGGCGGGCCCCATCCAGCCGGGCGTTGGGCAGGCGGCAGTCATAGAACTTGGTGTTGACCAGAGACACGCGCCCCATGCGCGCCTCGATGAGCTCGCAGTTGAAGAAGCTGGTCCCGGCCATTCGGCACTCGGCCAGCTCCACCGCACGCATGGACGCGTCCTGCACGCGGCAGTCCAGCAGGTGGGACCGCTGCATGTTGACGCTCCCGAGCCCGACCTGGCGGAGCACCACGTCCCGCAACCGCCACCCGCTCATGTCCAGGGGCCGCATGTCGACCTGCCGCACCTGGCAGCCGGTCAGCTCCTTGTCCTCCGCCCGCTGGCGCACATCGACCAGCGTCTCCAGCACGTTCTCCATGGGCACCTCCATAGGCCGCTGGAATCTACCACGGTGGCCACCAAAGGTCACCCGACGACCGTGACAGGTGTGATCGCACGCTGTTAGTATCGGTCCACGATGGACCGCCGAATCCCCCTCCTCCTGCTGACCGCGACGCTGTTTGCCGGGTGTCGGTGCGAGGCGCCCAGGCCTCCACCACCGGTCTCGAGCGCACCTCCCGTGCGGGACGCCGCGCGCCCCGTCGAGCCTGTGGAGATCCCTGCGGAGCTCGTGTGGTCGGGCGTGGACCCGCAGACCCTCGACCCGGCGAAGATCCACGACCTGTCCGCCTGGTGGATCGGCGTCAACGTCTTCGAGGGGCTGCTGGTGCCAGCACCCGGGGACGGTCCCCCGCGCCTCGGGGTCGCCGCCGAGCCCCCGATCCCCAGCGAGGATCGTCTGACGTGGACCTTCCGCCTCCGCCCCTATGCCCGGTGGTCCGATGGGCGCCCCGTGGTGGCGGGCGACTTCGTGTACGCGTGGCGCCGCACGGTTGACCCCGCCACCCACAGCCCCAACGCAGAGGACATGCGGGTGATCGCGGGCGCCGACGCCCTCCTCGACGGCAAGGCGACCGACCCTGCGACGCTGGGAGTCGAGGCGCCCGACGACCACACCCTCGTGGTGCGGCTGGTGAACCCGGTCCCCTACTTCCTCGCGCAGACGGCGACCCCGCCGTTCTTCCCCGTCCGCAGGGACGTGGTCGAGGCCCACGGGGAGCGCTGGACCCTGCCCGCCCACATCGTGGGCAACGGCGCCTTCACCCTCGCGGAGTGGAAGCCGCGGGACCGCATCATCCTCCAGCGCAGCGAGCACTACTGGGACCGGGCAAACGTCGCCCTCCCTCGGGCGACGATGCTCCACAGCGAGACCGAAGACACCAGCATGCGCTGGTACGAGTCCGGGCGCATCCACTGGCTCAACACGGTCGCGCCGGACAAGGTGATCCGCCTCCTCTCCGAAGGGCGACAGGACCTCCACAGCGGCCCCATGCTGTGCCACATCGGTGTGGTGTTCCGCCTGGACCGCGCCCCCTTCGACGATGTCCGGGTACGAAGAGCCTTCGCCATGGCCATCGACCGGGACCGCCTGGTCAAGCACGTCCTGCGCCGCGGCGACACCCCCGCCTCGACCTATGTTCCGGTGTTGTTCGAGACCCTCTCGGGCTATCGCGGGCCCGAGGGCGTGCGCTACGACCCCGAAGGGGCCCGGGCGCTGCTCGCCGAGGCGGGTCACGCCCAGGGAGCAGGGCTGCCGCCCATCGTGTACGTCTACAACACCTACGACACCAACCGCTCCATCGCCGAGTTCCTGCAGCGCAGCCTCAAAGAGAACCTGGGGGTCCAGATCGAGCTGGAGAACCTGGAGTGGAAGTCGTTCCTGGCCCGCCTCGCGGAGGGGACCTTCCAGATGGCCCGCGGCGGCTGGTGCGGCCTGCCCGACCCGTCCCTGTGGCTCGACGCCTTCCGCACGGGAGCCGGCAGCAACTACGGGGGCTTCTCGAGCCCCGAGTATGACGCGCTGCTGGGGCGCATCGCCGCCGAGCCGGACGCGGGGCGCCGCCACGCCCTCATCGCGGAAGGCGAGCGGATCCTCGACGAGGCGCAGATCCTCGCGCCCCTGTACTTCCCGGTCCGGTACTACCTCCTCAAGCCCTTCGTCCAGGGCCTGGAGCCACAGTCCATGGACGTCCACCTGCTGAAGTACGTGTCCCTGGGCCTCCCCTGACCTGGGGGCGAAGATTCCCTGTTGAAATGGCGTGCGCACCTCGGTACGGTGAACGGTGCCTGCACCGCGCACATGCCACCTGATTGGGAATCACCGATGCTCTATGACACCGACGTAACGGTGCGCGACGTGTTCTCCAACCTGCACGCGCGCTCCATCATGGCCTGTGGGGGCCTCAAGGAGTCCATCCAGGACCTCAAGCGCGACGTCATGATGATGGTGTACGAGGTCAAGGACCGCCAGGACGTCACCGACGAGGTGCTGGCCGATCTGCTCGGCATCTCTGATCGTTGGCTCCGCATGCTCGGTGACACCAAGCCGGCGACCACGCCGGCCTCCGACGGGCGGCGCATCCTGCTGCTCCTCCAGCTCAGCGGCGGCTGGATGTCCCTCGGCGACCTGCTGGAGGCCATGCGGGCCGACGGCGAGGTGGCGAGCCCGCGCCGGGTGCAGCGGCTGCTCTCCGGCCTCGGGGACCTGGGCCAGGTCGAGGCCACCGGACAGGGCTCGTCGCGGCGCTACCGCGCGACCCACCTCGTGGTGGTGGAGCGGGCCGAGAAGAAGGAGCGCGCCGAGTGTGCCCGCAAGCGCCTCACGACGCTGCTGTCCACCGTCCAGGCGTACGTCCACGGCGACGCCAGCGCGGTGTGCAGCCGGTACCAGTACCGTATCCGCCGTGACCGCGCCGAGGAGGTCGCCGACCGGCTCCGGGACGCGGTCAGCCGCGTGCTGCGCGAGGAGGAGGCCCTCTGTCGCGGCGCCGCCATCGAAGACACCACGGACTACAGCGTGCTGGTCAACGGTGCGCCTGGGTTGTGGGGTGAGCCGGGCTCGCAGCCCTCGGGGTCGACGTCCGGCGTGGAGGAGACATGATCGCTCGCTTCGGCCGCGCCGCTGCGGTCGCTCTGCTGCTCGTCTCGGTCCCTGCCCTTGCGGGCATCGAGGAGCACTCCCCCGAGCCGAACCCGGACATGGACCTCTACGGCGGCTTCACCCGCGTCAAGTCCTTCGAGGGCTTGAACTTCGGCAAGTCCGACGACGCTGGCAACGGCGGGGCCCAGAGAGGCTTCCCCAAGGACGCGCTGGTTCCGGCCGTGGCGACGGACCTTCAGCTCCAGTGGATGTTCGCCCACGTGGGGATCTTGTTCGAGCCCGGGTCGCTCCTCCCCGCCACCGACGACATGGCCCACACGCCGCCCCCCCACGTTCGACCGGAGCGGCGGGGCGACGAGGCCATCACACTGGACCGCCCGTCGGCCGAGAGCGACCAGCCTGCGGACCTGGCGACCGCTGCGAGCGCCCTCACGGAGTCCGACGAGGCTGGCGCACAGGCCGCTGGCTGCGCCACATCCCCCACGCCGGCGCGAGGGCTCTCGGCCCTCTTGTTTGCGACCCTGGTCGCCATGCGCCGCCGTGTGCTCGCTGCCCGCTGATCTCCAACCCCCTGCGGGGCCCCCCCGATGAACCTCGTACACATCGTGGCCCACGACGCTGGCCGCCAGCTCACAGGCCACCGCGCGCGCCTCGTCGCCGCCCTCCTGGCGGCCCTCCTGGGGGCTTGCGGCGCATCGCCCAGCGACGAGGCGATCCCCGACGGCTCCCTCGGCGGCGACTCCTCGGACCCGGTCGACGGACACACAGGCGTGGACGCCCACGATGCTGGTCCAGGCATCGGCCCGGTCCAGGACCCGGTCGCAATCACGGGCATCGTGCCCGCCAAGGGAAAGACCGACGGGTCGGAGCCTGTGACCATCGTGGGTCGTGGCTTCACGGAACCCGTCCAGGTCTGGATTGGCGACGAGGAGGCCCTCTCCCCCGTGATGTTGAACCCCACCCTCGTCTCGATCCTGACGCCCCCGGGGACCGCCGGCCGCAAGGACGTCCGGCTCCTCAACGGGGACGGCGAGGAGCTCGTCGTACCCGAGGGCTTCCTCTACTATGACGTGTTCGGCGTCGACGCCGTGACACCCGCCGAGGGGCCCGTCGCGGGAGCCACCGCCTTGACCATCAAGGGCTACGGCTTCCTCCCCGAGTCCATGGTGATGCTCGGGGACAGGGTCGCCATCCAGACGAAGGTGGTCGATCCAGAGACCATCCTGTGCATCTCACCGCTGGCGGAGGCTCCGGGCAAGGTGGACGTGCGGGTCACGACGCCCGCAGGGGTCGCGCTGCTCGAGCGAGGGTTCCGTTACACCGCCGACCTGGGCGTGACGGCGGTGACCCCCCCCGCGGGCTTCACGACAGGGGGCGAGACCATCACCATCCACGGAGCCGGCTTCGATGCGCCCGCGGAGGCGACGTCCGTGTTCCTTGGCGCCTCCGAGGCGGAGATCGTGTCCGTGTCCGACGACGGGACGCGCGTCGAGGCGATCACCCCAGCGCACGCCCCGGGCCAGGTGGATGTGACGGTGGCCTTGGAGGGCCGTGAGGCCACCCTGTGGGACAGCTTCACCTTCGTGGATCAGCAGGCCCTGGACGGCCCGACGAAGATCCTGTCCATCTCCCCGAAGCAAGGCCCTCAGGTCGGCGGTACGCCGGTCTCCATCGTCGCAAACGGCCTGACGTCGGTCACGGACGCGAAGGTCCGCTTCGGCCAGAAGGGGGCGACCGTGACAGCCATAGACCCGGACCACGGCGTGCTGGAGGTCCTGTCGCCTGCGGCGCTGGCGCCGTCAGTGGTCGACCTGGAGCTGACCACTGCGCTGGGAACGGACGTGGCTCCCGCAGCCTTCACCTACCTGGCGATCCCGTCGCTCAGCGGAGCCTCGCCGGCGTCGGGTCCCGCTGCGGGGGGCACCCCGGTCACGCTCACCGGCACGTCACTGGCGGGCGTGGACGGCGTCTGGTTCGACGCCCTGCCCGCAACGGCGCTGAAGGTCGTCGATGACAAGACCCTCACCGTGACTACGCCGCCGGGCAGCCCCGGCCCCGTCACCGTCCGCGTGCGCAGCGGCCCCTTGGAGTCCAAGCTCAAGGGTGCCTTCGTCTACGAGGCGGGCAAGGTCCAGCTCCTCGCGGTGGATCCGGACGGCGGCCCGATGGGTGGCGGCACCGTCGTCAACCTCTACGGCACGGACCTGCCCAAGGACGCGCGCGTGTTCTTCGGGCTCGACGAGTCGCTGAGCGTCGAGTGGCTCAGCCCGGCCGTGCTCCGCACGAGTAGCGTCGGGGTCGAGGTGCCCACCACCGTCGACGTCGTGCTGAAAGACAAGGAAGGGCTGCCCCTGTCAGACCTGCCCAATGCGTACACCTACTACAACCCGGCCTCCGCCCATGGGGGCACGTGGGGCCCGCCGGTGACCGGCACGCTGAACGTCACGGTCATGGACCTCTTCCGCCAGGAGGGCGTCCAAGGCGCCTACGTCATCCTCGGCTCGGACCCATCCACCCCCTACCAGGGGTATACGGACTGGCTCGGCCAGATCACGTTCAACGGCCCCGACCTGCAGGGGGGCCAGTCGGCCAGCGCGTGGCACCCCGAGTACTCGGGGTCGTCGATCATCGAGTTCGACGCCGAGAACGTGACCATCCTGCTCTTCCCGAAGATCCCCCCGTCCAGCGGCGGAGGAGGCGGCGGCGGGCTGAACCTGCCAGGGGTGGTCTCCGGCCACGTGTCCGTCTATGAGAAGTACTTGATCCCCCCACCCGGAACGTGCGAGGGCAAGAAGGACCCGGGCGGCGTGCTGTGCAAGCCCTGCACGGCGGATGTCGAGTGCGGCGAACAGAACCGCTGCACGGCGATGCTCAACGGGCAGAGCTACTGCACCACCCCCTGCGGCGCAGGGGGGGACTGCCCGTCCGGCTGGGCTTGCATGGCGCCGGCCTTGGGGGAGGACAAGCGCTGCATGCCGGTGGCCGGCCAGACTCGCATCGTCTGTGGAACCACGATGAGCGACGTGCTGACGCCGACGCCGGACCCGGGCGTTGGCAAGGTCGCGGACATCAACGGGAACTTCACCATCCAGACGCGGACCGGCCCACTGGTCGTCGTCTGCCGGGCAGAGCTGTACGACGAGAAGACGGGCTCCTCCGTGTCGCTGTCCATGGGGGCGTCCCAGTCCTTCTTCGTGGAGCCCGCGGAGCATGTCGACGGCATCGAGGTGTCGCTGGACGTGCCGACGAACCGCGACGTCCTCGTGCAGATGGACTACCCGCCATCGAAGCTCATGGCCCTGCCTCTGCACCGCCTGCGCACCCTGCTCGACTTCGGGGAGGCCGGCGTGCTGGAGCTCCACCGCTCCGAGATCACGCCCGGGGACGGGAGCCTGACGCTGAGCCGCCTGCCCAAGACCCTCAACGGGTCCCTCACCGGGGTCTCGTACCTCGTCATCGGGGGCGCCTTCTCCAATACGAGCTGGACCGACTGGTGGAACCCGAGCGCCATCCCGTTGAGCGCAACCATCCAGCGGGAGCTCCCGGACCTGGCGGCTCGCAACCTCTACGTGCCGGAGGGTGACGGCTGGAAGGAGGACCCCTCCGGCGTCGGCCCCGTCCTCGCCGTATGGGCAGTGAGCCCCGACGACATCTACGCGGTCGGGCGCGACGGCCTGATCGTGCGACGGCAGGGCGGCACCTGGGGGCTCCAGGGCGGTCCGGTCAAGACGGCGTGGCTCGACGTCTGGGCACGCTCCGCTACCGAGGTGTGGGCGGTCGGGGTCAGCGGCGCGCTGATTCGCTCCGACGGCTTCGCGTGGAAGCAGGTCGCCGCGGTCGGCTTCGTGCCCACGGCCATCGCCGGCACTCCCGCTGGCCTGCTGATCGTCGGCGAGGGCGGCCAAGCCGCCGAGTGGACGGGAGAGCAGCTCGAGCCGCGCGCGACCGGGACCATCGCGCCCCTGCGGGGGGCGTGGACCTCGCCCTCGGGGACCGTCTGGGTCGTAGGCGACGGAGGCACGGTCCTCTACTACACGAACGGAATCTTCTCACCAATCGACGGATCGAGCGCGTTCGACCTGCGCGCCGTGGGCGGCTCGTCCGACACGGACCTCGTCCTCGTGGGCAGCTTCGGCGCGGTCAAGCGGTTCGACGGCGTCACGACCCAGACCATCGCGAGCGGCACCACCGAGAACCTCCACGGCGTGTGGGTCGCGGCCGACGGATCCTCCGCCGTGGCCGTGGGCAACCGGGGGACCATCCTGCACATCGACGGGACCAAGGCCACCGCGGCAAGCCTCCCCGGGTCCGGGGCGCGGCTCCGCGACGTGTGCGGGGTCGGGAGCGCCCCGCTCCTCATCGGCGGAGAGGACGCCCACCTCTTCGGCCCCTTGATGGAGCTCCCCAACTTCGAGGGCCCCATCGCCCTCGGCTCCTTGGTCGACAGGACCATCGCGTGGACGACGCCCGGCGGAGCCCTGCCTGACTTCAACTACGTGCAGCTTGGAGCGCAGTGGTGGTTCCCCATCTGGAACATGATCACGGACGGCCCGGTGCAGAGCGTCCAAGTTCCTGATTTTCAGACCATATTCGGTCAGACCAACTTCAAGGGGGCGAACGTCTACCTCCAGGTGGATCGGATCCGCGCGGCGGGCTTCGACATCGACTCCTTCGAGTTCTACATCGCCTTCTTCCCCTTCCTGTGGGACTCCTGGTCCATCAACAGCGCCTACGTCAACATCACGGGTGCGGGCTTCGGCAATTGAGCCAGTCTCGGGGGCGCAGCCAGTCGGCCAGCTCCGCCTCCCGTGACCCGGGCGCGGGCCTGTAGTCGTAGGTCCAGCGCACGAGGGGCGGCAGGCTCATCAGGATGCTCTCCGTCCGCCCGCCCGTGCGCAGCCCGAAGACGGTCCCCCGGTCGAAGAGCAGGTTGAACTCCACGTAGCGGCCACGGCGGATGAGCTGGAACTCGCGCTCGGCCTCGGTCCAGGGCTCCCCCCGGCGCCGCTCGACGATCGGCAGATAGGCTGCGAGAAAGGCGTCGGCCACGGCCTGGACGAAGGCGAACGCCCGGTCCAGATCCATGGCGTCAGGCAGGGCGCGCGCTGCGTGGGCCCGGACCCGCGGGCCGAGGGAGCCCGCCGCCACGCCCACGTAGTCGAAGAACAGCCCCCCGACGCCACGGGTCTCCCCGCGGTGCGGCAATGCGAAGTACTCGTCACACCACGCCTTGAAGCGTGGATAGAGCCCCTCCCCGTGGGGCGCGCACGCCTCCGCCAGGGCACCGTGGAACGCGACCACGTCCTCGAGCCAAGGGTAGGTGGGAGTCAGGTCACACCCGCCCCCGACCCAGGCCGCCCCGCCGCGCTCGAAGTAGCGGAAGTTGGCGTGGGTCGCTGGGACCATGGGGCTCCAGGGGTGGAGCACCAGCGAGACACCGGTCGCCAGAAAGGGACCGTCGCCCGGGAGCTGATCTGCCATCTCAGCCGGGAGGTCACCGTGCACGAGCGACCAGTTGACCCCGGCCTTCTCGAAGACGGCGCCGTCGGTCATCACGCGGCTGCGGCCGCCGCCTCCGCCCTCGCGTTCCCAGGCGTCCTCCCGGAACCGCGCCGCGCCGTCCACGTCCTCCAGCGCCTGGCAGATGCGACCCTGGAGCTCCCGGAAGGTCCTCGCTGCATGCTCTGACAGCATCACCGCTCCTGCCCGAACGTCCGGGCGCCTCGAACTCCCTGTGAATTCCCGGCCAGACCCTCAGTCTGATGCCGGCCGCCGCTCAGCGTACAGGGAGCGGCGCGGCAGGGAAACGGGGGTGGACGCCCTCTCACGCCCCCAGGGAAAACTTGACGCCAGACCCGGCGCCAGCCACCCTTGGCGCCGGTTGACCCGAAGCATGGAGGAAGTCATGCGCATGACCTCACGTCCCCTCGCCGCGGCGCTCGTCGGCGGCCTGATCGCGTCCGTGGCACCCGACGCCAGCGCCGCCCCGATCCTCGTGGAGCCCGCAGCGCCGTACACTGGCGTCCGCCTGGACGCGAGCTACATCCCCGGCACCACCGGCAACGTCGACTGGAGCGGCATCGAGCTGCTCGCCTCCGGCGGCTATCAGGTCCTCCCCTTCCTGGGGGTCGAGGTGGCGATGCCGTTCGGGTTCTACATCCCCGACGCGGGCTCCTCCAAGACCGTCCAGGGCAACGCCGACCTGGCGGCGCGCCTGGGCTTCGGCTTCAAGCTCGGAGCCGTGCGCCTCCAGGCCGGCGGCGCGCTCCACCTGTTCGTCCCCTCCTCGTCCGGCAACATCGAAGCGCAGGTGGCCAACGGGGCCCTGTCCATCGCGTCGATCAACCACCCGGGCTTCCGGGCGTTCAAGGACTTCACCGTACAGCCCGCCGTGGCGGCTCGCGTGGGAATCTCCATGGTGGACGTCTACGCCAGCGTGGCCCCGAGCTTCTCCATCCCGACGGATGACGGCGACACCCTGTCTTCGCTCCAGGGCGGGATCGGCGTGGCCGTGACCCCGATCTCCTTCCTCACCGTCCAGGCCGAGTTCCTCGGGTCACACCCGTTCGAGGAGAAGCTGGACCCGCAGTACCAGGTCGGCGTCGGCATCGTCGCGCGCCCGCCCGTGGTCAACCTCTCGCTCAACGCCCGCATCCCCGTGGATGAGACCTCCCGCAACATCGCGCCGGTCGTCGTCGGCTTTGGAGTGGGCGCGTCGTTCTGATGGGCGCGGGGCAGCTCCTGGCATCCTGACGGACGCTCCCGTATCCTGCCCGGGTGGGTCGAGCCCACCCTGGCGGGACTGTCTCATGGAGCACTACCACACCTACGCGCCCGAGCAGCCAGCGCGGCCGCCCACCGTCGTCGCGCGCGCCCGCCTGTTCCTGGCGAGCCACGGTACGGCGCTGTGGTGGATGCACTCGCTCTACGCCCTCGCCCTGGGCATGTGCGTCGTCCTCTTTGCCCGCAAGGGCTTCGATCACGCGCGCTGGCTGGTGCTGACCCTGAGCTTCGTGTGGATCCTGCTCGTCGTGTTCTACCGGGTCGCTCACCGGGACCTCTCCGTCGCCACCAAGGGCCAGAAGGTGCGCTTCCTGGTGATGACCTACGCGCTCAAGAACATGTACCAGGGCATGCTGTTCTTCTCCCTGCCCTTCTACTGGGAGTCCACGACCTTCAGCGCCGCCAACCGCTGGTTCGTCGTCGCCATCGGTGTCTGCGCGGTCCTCTCGACGTTCGACATCGTGTTCGACCACTTCCTGATGAAGCGCCGCTGGCTGGCCGTGACCTTCTACGGCTGGACCCTGTTCGCGGTGCTCAACGTGGCGATCCCGGCTCTCTTCCCACGCGTGCGCACCTCGGTCACGCTCATGGCGGCGGCCGCCTGCACGGTCATCGCCTTCGCCAGCCTCAACATGCCGCTGCGCACCTTCGTCCGGTGGAGGACGCAGGCGCTGCTGCTCCCGGTGGCTGCCCTCGCCGCGACGCTGGTCTGGCTCGGCCGTGTGGCCATCCCGCCGGTGCCGCTCCACCTCAAGTCGTGGGCGGTCAGCCCGCTGCTCATCGAGGGAGACCGCCCCGCCATGGCCGTGACCGCGATCCATCGCTCTCTGGTGCCGGCGCTCCACGGCGAGACGCTCGTGTCCGCGCCAGGCGGGACCGGAGATGAGCTGGTCCACGTCTGGCGGCGCAACGCGGACGAGGTGGACCGGGCGCGTGTGCTGCCGGTCGCGACGGACGACCCGAACGTGGTCTCGCTGCGCTCCAAGCTGAGGAAGGTGCCCGACGACCCGACGGGCGAGTGGAGCATCGACGTGGAGACCGTGGACGGCCAGCTCGTCGGGCGCGCGACCTTCCGGGTGGACGGTTGAGGGGCTAGATCACGGAGCGAACCAGAGGGACCAGCGCATCCGCGAGCGCGTCCAGAGCCACCTCGGACTGCGCGCCGGTCTGCAGGTCCTTCACTGCGATGACGCCCCGATCCCGCTCATCCGGCCCCTGGATGACCGCGTGGCGGATGCCTCTGCTATCCGCGTACTTGAGCTGCTTCTTCAGCTTGTCGTCGTCTGGGTAGAGATCGGCCCGCAGCCCGACGGCCCGCAGCGCCGTGGCCACACGGATGGCGTCGGGACGCATGTCGGTGCCCCACACGGTCACGAGCAGCTCCGTCGAGGTGCGCACGCCCGCAAGCATGCCGCGCTCCTCCATGATGGCGAGGAGGCGCTCGACGCCGAGGGAGATGCCCGTCGACGGGAGACGGCGGCCGAGGAACATGCCGACCAGCTCGTCGTAGCGGCCCCCGCCCGAGATGCTCCCCGGGAAGCCCTCCAGCGTCGCCTCGAAGATGGGCCCGGTGTAGTACGAGAGGCCGCGGGCGAGGGTCGGGTCGAAGGCGACGACGCCAGCCGGGACCGCGAACGCCTGGAGGTGTGCGGCCAGGGCCTCCAGGTCGCGGACCCCTGACGCGCCGGCCTCTGTCGCAGTCGCCAGGTCGCGCATCACGTCCAGCCCATCCGCGACGCCGACCGAGGCAGCGAGCGCGTCGACCCTGTCCGCCACCCGCTCCCCCAGGCCGCGCGCCAGGAGCTCGGCGCGCACGCCGTCACGCCCCACCTTGTCGAGCTTGTCGAGCGCGACCAGCACGTCGCCCTCCCGCTCCGGCGCGACCCCCATGGCCTCGATCATTCCGCGGAGTACCCCGCGGTGGTTCACGCGGATGCGGTAGCCCGAGAAGCCGAGCGCCGAGAGGGCCTCGTGCACGATGGCGACCAGCTCGGCGTCGGCGACCAAGGAGGCGGTGCCCACCACGTCCACGTCGCACTGGAAGAACTCGCGGAAGCGGCCGCGCTGCGGGCGGTCAGCCCGCCACACCGGCTGGATCTGGTAGCGCTTGAAGGGCTGCGGGAGCGCCGCGTGGTGCATCGCGACCACCCTCGCCAGCGGGACCGTGAGGTCGTACCGGAGCCCCATGTCCGCCTCGCCCCGCTCGGAGCCCTCGCCGCGCTTCAGGATGCGGAAGAGGAGCTTGTCGCCCTCATCCCCATACTTCCCCATCAAGGTCTCGATGCGCTCGATGGCCGGCGTCTCCAGCGGCTCGAACCCGTACCGCTCGAAGACCTCGCGGATGGTGCCGAGCACGCGGTTGCGCCGCGTCATGTCCGTCGGGAGGAAGTCGCGGGTCCCCCGCGCGCTCTGTGCTGCCATGGGTCTCTCTCCGGAGGGGTCAGTTCTCGCAGCCTTGTAGCCAGGCCATGCCTACGTTGCACACGGGCTTGCCGGGGGAACAGCCGAGGGCGTCGCAGAGGGGGGCGAGGTCGCCCGTGCAGAGGAGCCTCCCTGCCCGGTACCCGGTGTAGATACGGAACCCAACCTCAGCCGAAGGCAGCGGCTGGACCGCGCAGCGACCCATGAGCGCCGCACCACCGGGCCACTCTCGCAGCTTGATGGCTCGCCCGTTGTCGCCCGTGTAGAGCTTCGCGAGGCGGGAGAGCTGCAAGACGGGCTTGAAACCGTCCACGGAGCCCGCGCGCGGGGGGACTGTCGGGTCGGGCGGAGCCGCGGCCGGCCCCGGCTCGGGCACCTGCTTCGCGCCTTGCGCGGCGGCCGCCTCTGCCGCCTTGGCGGCTCTCGCGCCGTCCGCCTCTGCCGCCTTGGCGGCTCTCGCGGCCTCCGCCTCTGCCGCCTTGGCGGCTCTCGCGGCCTCCGCCTCTGCCGCCTTGGCGG
>BTVJ01000080.1:0-34102 GCA_045863395.1 Myxococcales bacterium | reverse complement strand
CGGAGACGCACCCGCCCACAGCCTCGCACGAGTCCGCCGTGCACGCGTCGCCGTCGTCGCAGGCCCCGGAGATATCCGCAGAGACGCAGCCCTTCGCCGGGGAGCACGAGTCCGCCGTACACGCGTCCCCGTCGTCACAGGGCAGTGGCTGGTGCACGCAGCCGGAGGGGCCGAAACAGACGTCGACGGTGCAGGGGTCGTCATCGTCGCAGGCGGCCTCGCAGGGCTCCGTCTGCGTGTCGTCACCCACGTCGGGCGAGGTCTGCCCTGCGTCCACATCCTCGTCTTTCCCCCCGTCAGTCACCACCCCCGCGTCCCCATCCTCTTCCCCGGAGTCTGTCTCGCCCTGTCCGACGTCGTCTGCCGGAGCGTCCTCCAGCGTGCTGCCCGCATCCTCCCCGGGCTCCACATCGCCGTCTGCGGCCTGCCACACATCCTCGACCGTGGCCGAGTCCTTCGTGCCGCCGACGAGGCCGGCATCGACCGCGGTATCCCACCCCGGGCCCCCACCGTCTCCCGCACCACCCGTGCCGGAGGTTCCAGCACCGTCTGCCGTGGCCCCAACGACGTCGGCATCGTCCCCCCCTGTACCAGCCGCCCCGTCACCGCACGCCACGAGCAGAATCAGGAGAGCCACGGCCCCACGGTCGCACCTTGCCGCCCATCCCATCGCACGTCCTCCACCCGGAAGATTGGTCGATCAATGGGATCCACCGTAGCCCGTGCGCAGTGCGATGTCGAGCCGGCGCGAACCCACCCGCGGTGCTTCCGCCACCCCCGTCGAGGCTCAGAAGCCCTCGGGGTAGCTCCCGGGCACGGCGGTGAAGGCCCCCTCCGTGGCGCCCTGGCAGTTGCCACCCGCGTAGGACCCTGCGAGGGTGGTCGGCGTCTCCTCCGTCACGATGATCAACGACGAGCACGGACACCACCCGGAGCAGCTCAGCCAGATGTGGGTGTCCACGCCGCCGTCCTCCTTGGGGAAGGGCTTGAGGCCGTTGACGCCGCCACCGCAGGACAGAGGCTGGCAGGAGCCGTCCAGGGTGCGGTAGCCCCCGTCGAAGAACGCACCGCTCGGCAGCGTACAGAGCGCGAGCTGCGTCAGCGTGCCGCCCGCGCTCACGTCCCACACCTTACGTGTCAGCGCGCCGTGGGTCAGCAGCTTCACGCGCAGGCGGATGGCGTCGGACACGAGCGCCATGGTGTTGCCGTTGAAGGACACGGCGAGGCCCGTGGTCATCCAGTCTTTGGCGCCGAAGCACGTGTCTTCGGTGACCACCACGTCCAGGTGGCCGTCCGCGAAGGCCGCCGTGCCCTTGACGTCGCAGTCCATGTAGGCGCCCCGCCAGGTCCACGAGCCGTCCTTGTTCAGGCTCCACACGCCCCCGCAGTCCCGCCACTCGCCGACGAGGAGCGCCTCCCCCGCGCCGAGCGGGCCTGGTCCGCCCGCGACGTCGGGCACCATGGCCACGTCCGAGCCCCCGTCGGCGCCACCTGCGTCGTCGCCCTCCTGGGGGAGCGGGATCGGGCACTTGATGTTGGTCCCCGACTCCCCGCCGCCGGTGATCGCCTCGTCCCCGCACCCAAGCAGCATCGCCATCACGGCCATGCAGACCACACGCATCGCTGCACCTCTCCAAGCGCCAGGGGCGCGATCATCCGCCCGACCACCCAGCGGTCCCAACGCGGACCCCGCCCCCGCATGACGGTCGCCCGGCGAGCATAGGCCAGGGCACCCCCGGGCGTCGAGCACCCTTGACGCCGCAGGCGGGCCCGTCCAGACTTGCGGAGGCACTTCACTCCCCCGAGGCGGTCAGCATGGAGCGAATGATCGTGCGGTATACGGACGGACGGGTCGTCAAGGGGCAGTCCAACGACTTCTCACCCCTCCGAGATCAGTTCCACATCCGCAGCCTGGGCAAGCGCGACAACGCCCCGGTGGCGCTCACGGAGCTCAAGGCCATCTACTACGTCAAGTACTGGGACGGCCGCCCCTTCCACAAGGAGAAGAAGACCTTCCCGGCGCTCGGCACGCGCCCCGGCCGCCGCGTCGTGGTCCGCTTCGCCGACGGCGAGGAGCTCTTCGGCATCACCCAGTCCTACTCGCCCCAGCAGAAGGGCTTCTACGTGTACCCGACCGATCCCGACAGCAACAACGAGCGCATCTTCGTGATCAACGGCCCGTCCGTGGCCGAGGTCAGCTTCCCCGAGTAGCCCCTCTACCCATGTTCCTGACCGCCGACTGAGTGGTATAAGGGGCGCCTCCGGGTGCCGCACGCCTCCCCCGACGGAGTGGGGAGCGCTCGACACCGCCGCCCGAGGGGAGCCTCCATGAAGCGAATCGCGATGATGTGCGTGGTCCTGGCCGCCTGTGCCGACGCGGACACGGGCGCCGGTGCCGTGGACGCGGCCAGTGACACCCACGCCTGGGGCGGCGATGTCCCGTCCGGCGTGGACGTGGGGCCGAACCAGGACGCCTCGGACGCCACCCAGGACGCAGGCACGGGAGAAGATGGCGCGACAGCGGACGCGAGCGCTCCGGACGCGACCACCGACGCCGGCCCCGACGCAGCCCCGGACACCGGCCCCCAGGGCCCCTGCGCGGGCGCACCGGACGGCGCGCCCTGCGACCTGGACGCGGACCTCTGCTCCATCGACGTGTGCGCCGCCGGCCTCTGCGTGCCCACGGGCGTCCAGGCGGATTGCGCCGCGGAGCAGGCCGCCCAGCCCTGCTGGACCTTCACCTGCAGCCAGAAGTCCGGCTGCGTGGCGGCGGTGTTCGTGCCGGGCAACTCCTGCAGCGACGGCAACCCATGCACCACGGGCGACACCTGCCAGGAGCTGGAGTTCAAGACCTGCCTCGGCACCCCGGTCCCCGTGGACGACGACAACCCCTGCACCGACGACGCCTGCGCCGGCGGCACCGTGACGCACACCCCCATCGACGGCATGCCGTGCGCCGCGCCCGAGCCCGGCACGTGCAAGGCGGGCGTCTGCGTCCCGGGAGGCTGCGACCCGGTGGACGGCGGCTTCTCACCCTGGTCCTTTGGCCCCTGCGACAAGCCCTGCGCTGGCGGCACGCGGACGGGCAGCCGCACCTGCACGAGCCCGCCCCCGTCATGCGGCGGCACGCCGTGCGACGGCCCCACCGCCACGAACGAGCCGTGCAACGAGCAGGAGTGCCCGTCGGGCGCCGAGATCCCCTGCCCTGCGGCCCTCCCCTACCCCGACGACGCGCCCTGCGCCACACCCGCCTCCACCGTGCCCTTCGGCAAGGTGGTCGGTACGGGCGGCAAAGGAGACTCCTACGGTGTGACGGTGGTCCGGGGGCCTGGCGCGACGGTCGCGGCCCTCTACCACGAGCAGGAGTGGCTAGAGCGCATCGACGAGGCGGGCAACCTCGTCCTGCCCGCCGTGCGGCTGGCGACCCTCAACCCCTCGCTGGAGCCCGCGGCGCTCGGCGACCCCGCCTGGCCTCCCTTCTACACGCCGGCGCTGGCGACCAACGGCACGGTGTTCGCGGTGGCTCGGCCTTCCACGTCGTCGGACCGCCTCTGGTTCTACACGGTGGACGGCGAGGGCAAGCTCGTCAGCGGCCCAACCTCCGTGGATCCTCCGGGCGCAGGCACGCACCTCAGCCAGGGCCCCGCGCTGGCCTGGACCGGCACGGCCTGGCTCGCGGCCTGGGAGGTGGGCCCCTCGGAGCGCCTGCTCCTCGCCCGCTTCACCGCTGACGGCACGCCCGACCTGACGTGGGGCGACGGCGGCGTCGTGACGGTCAGCGAGGGCACGGACGCCGCCCACCCAAGCCTGGCGGTCAACGAGGGCGGCACGCTCGCGGGGCTCGTATACGGCGAGACCACGTGGGGCGCCGCGGTGGTCGACCTGACCACCGGCCTGGTCCTCGGGGCCACCCCGGGCTGCCCCTCGGGCATGGGCACCAACGGGTCGGGCCACGACATCGTGTGGAACCAGGCGCTGGGTGAGTTCGGCGTCCTGGTCAGCGGGCAGGGGACGGGCCTGTGCGACAAGACCCCGAGCAACGTGATGGCCGCCGTGCTGCGCCTCTCGCCGAGCGGCCAATGGCTCGGCGCTCCCTCGCCCGTGCTCTGCGGCCACGTCATCGGCGCCGGCCACCGCGGCGCCATCGCGGTTCGCCCCGAGGGCCGCTACTCCGTCGCCATGGCGCGCTACCACAAGAAGCCCTTCTGCGTGGAGCCCTTCCCGAACGGCACCCAGGGCGAGGCGGTCATGGAGCTTGTCACCCTGGAGCCCGTGACGGGCCAGATCATCGTCTCCCAGGTGCACACGGGCATCCCCAGCGTCTATGCCCAGGTGGACGCCATCTGGACCGGAACCCGCGTCGCCGTCATGTGCCCGAACGTCCACCCGGGCAACGGCGCCGGGTGGCTGCTGGAGTGAGGGCACAGCGGGCTCGGCTGCCCCCGGCCGGACGGGCCCGAAGGCGCGCTGGGCACCGACTCACCCCACGCAGGCACAGTCGCGGAAGCCGCCGTCGCCGCACGCTCCGCACGCGGCGATCAGCTCGGTGCGCAGGGCGGCGCGGGCCCGGTGCAGGCGGACGCGGGCGTTGGCCGAGGAGATGGCCTGCTCGGCGGCGACGTCGGCGATTGCCTGCTCGTCCACGTCCACGCGCCGCAGGATTGTGGCGTACTCGCCCTTCAGGCTCGCCAGCACGTCCAGGATGCACTCACAGGCCGTGTCGTGTAGCTCCTGCTCGCTCGGCGCCTCGACCTCCCGGGCGCTCCTGTCCAGCGCCCGTCTCTCCGCGTCCCGGCGGCGGTAGTGATCGATGACCGCGTTGCGGAGGATGCGGTAGAACCACGTGACGACCCCCTCGCCCTCGGGCGGGTCGGCCGCGGAGGCGCCCTTCAGGTACGCACTCTGGAGGATCTCCTCCGCATCCGCCGCGCTGCCGACGCGGTTCTCCAGGAACGTCAGGAACCGCCGGTGGTGGCCAACGAGAGTCGCCGCGGCCGCGTCGCTCATCCGTGACTCGCCGGGCGCGTCGTCGATCTCGATGGGCCCGCTCAGGGCCGACTGCACGGTGCTCATGTCTCTCCTCCGATTCATCCGTGTGGGACACGCGAGCCTCCCCCGCCGCTCCGGGCGCACCCGGCGCGGCGGGGTCGGGGCTCACCGCGCCGCGCAGCAGGAGCAGGGGTTGCACTGGCAGCCGGTCTGCTGGGCCGGCTTGCACTCGCAGGCGCACGGGGCGCACTGGCAGGGGGAGGGGTTGCAGCAGCAGCTCTTCTCGCTCTGGTTCTCGCTCATGGTCGGTCCTCCAAGGCGGCGACGCCGCCCGTAGTGCTCTCGCGAGGCCGCCCACCGTGGGCCCGCCGCGCTCTCGTCCGGGCTGACGCACGAAGCCACCGCCTCGTTACACCGTCCTGCCGCTCCGCGCCCTCGGACACCCGCAAGGCCCCGACCACCTCCACACAATCCAACACCACATCATACCGCACCTCGTCCCCCTCCGCAGTGGCACCGACAGGGTCAGCGATGCCCAACACCACCCACATGACGGTGGTGACCGCTGACCGTGAGGTCTCTACCTCCGGGAGCATTGTTCGTGTGCAATGCGGCCCTCGCCCCGCTCAGACGCCGGACCCGAGACGAGCGGCACCGGGGGCATTGGGCCCGTGCGGAGATAGCTTGTCCACTCGCCAGCCGCTGCGTCCCCGCTGGCGGCCCGGCGAGGCCCTGCTGGTGGACGCCTTCGACGGCGCCGCCTCGCTGTGCGAGTCGGCAGGTCCGACGTCCTCCCGCGCAACGAGGCGCTTGCCCCGCTGACCCGGCACGTCGTGGTGGAGGCGCCGTTGAGCGCACAGCACGTCACCGTCGAGTGTGCGGCGAGCCTCATCCCGCTGGAGGTCTGCGGGGACTGCGTGGTCGTGGGCGCCGAGCAGTGCGACAGCGGCGCCCAGGAGGCGGACGGCGGCGGCTCGCCGGCGGCCTTGCCCCCCCAAGAACGACGCCCTCGTGGCCTGCTTCGCCGGTCGCGTCGCCGACCCGCACCGCAGTGCGCTGGCCGCCCACCTGCTCTCCCGCCCCCTCCCGGCCCCTCCCACCCCCTCCCGGACCCCGCCGTGCGCGACCGCATCGCGGCGCTGTGACCCCTGTCAGCGCGCCCCCTCGCTGGGCTCGGGGGGCCCCGCCGCCCCCGGGGGAGACGCGGGCCGCTCCCGCGTCAGCGCCGAGAGCGCTGCCCCTGCGGCGATGACCAAGGCCGTCCCCACGACGGAGTGGGCAGGCGCCGGATCGTCGAACACGGTGACGCCCACCACCGCCCCGAAGAGGACGGTGGAGTACGAGAACGCGCTCACCGTGGCTGCGGGCCCGAAGCGGAAGGCGTAGGTCATGCCGAGCTGCCCGCCCGCGGCCAGGACGCCCACACCGATGAGCACCCACAGCGTCTCCCAGGAGACGGGGTCCGCCCAGACGAGGCCCGGCAGGGACGCCAGCACCGAGAACACCGAGAAGTGCAGCACGATGGTCTCGGGCTGGTCCGTGGCGCGCAGCGCCCGCACCGCGAGGTAGGCGAAGGCGGCGAGGACCGCCGAGGCCGTGCCCGCGACGACGCCCGGGTTCAGCGAGCTCGCCTCGGGAGACAGCACGAGCGCGGCGCCACCGAAGGCCCCAAGCACGAGCACGATGCCGCCGCGCGGCAGCCGCTCCCCCACGACCACGGGGGCGAGCAGCGCAACGAACACCGGCGCCGTGTACTGGATGGTGATCGCCGTCGACAGGGGCAGCTCCCCCACCGCGAAGAAGTAGCAGCACATGGCGGTGAAGCCCGTGAGAGACCGCCAGAGCATGAGGGGGCGGTTGCGGGCGCGCCACGGAGCGCGACGAAAGCGCACGAGGGCGACCGTCACGACCACGATGACCGCGCTGCGCACGAGCACGACGAGCAGGAACGAGGCGTCCGCAGATGCGACCTTCACGAGCGCCCCCATGCCCGCGAAGCAGGCCGATGCGAGGAGCATCAGGCCGACGGCGCGCGTCAGGGACGGACGCGGCACGCTGCGGTCGCGGCTCGCAGCTCCCCCCACCTCGGCCCGCGGCGCCACGCCCGACGACCGCCGCTCAGTTGACGCGTCCGGCCGTCCGCGCGCCTGCGACGACCAGCTCGCCCCCATCGACCTTGTGGTGCGTCTCCGGGACGGGCAGCCCGAGCTTGCCCAGCTCCTCACGGATGGCCTTGTTCGTAGCGAAGTAGACGTCCCAGTAGTGGTCCGTGTGGGTGAACGGGCGCACCGCCAGGACCGGTCCCGCCAGCGTGAAGTCGACGATCTCGACGACCGGCGAGGGGTCCTTGGCTACGTGCGGGAGCGCCACCAGCGCCGCCCGCAGCGCGTCGATGGCGCGCCCGTGGTCGGCCCCGTGGGCGAGCTGCGCGACGCAGTCGACGCGGCGCACGGGGTTGGCGGAGAAGTTCCGGATGATTCCGCCGAAGACCTGCGCATTTCCAATGATGGTGCGCACGTTGTCCATGGTGTCGATCCCGGTGACGAACATGCCGACCTCCTGGACTGTGCCGAGCTGCCCCGCCACCTCGACGAAGTCGCCGGACTTGAAGGGGCGCAGGATGATCATCATGAGCCCCGCGGCAAAGTTGGAGAGCAGGCCCGACCATGCCATGCCGATGGCGACGCCCGCGGCGGCGAACAGGGCGGCGAAGCTGGTCGTATCGACGCCGAACACGCCGAGGACGGTCACCACGAGCAGCAGGTTGAGGCCCACGCCCGCGGCGGACACCAGGTAGCGGGCAAGCGTGGGCTCGAAGTGGCGCCGGTCCACGGTGGCGCGCAGCAGGCGCTGGGCAAGGCCGATGATCTTCTGGCCTATCACCCACACGGCGATGGCGCCGAGGACCTTCAACCCGATGTCGAGGCCAATGGTGCTGGCCGACGCGATGAACTCATCCATTCCATCTCCTCCGTTGCCCTGGGACGTTCCGGGCAGGTCTTGGTCACATTGTTGCTGAGCGGGTGGAGAATGCGTCGACTTCGTGCGCCGTGCAAGCCTTCAAGGCGCAAGGAGCCCCGCCGTCGTCAGTCGACCTCTCGGCCCCGCGACTCCTCGGGTGGGCCTGCTTTCATGCGGTCACCCGTGATCAAGCGAGCCCCCCGGCGCCAGGTCACGTAGGAGTACCACCAGCCCATGAGCACGGCGAGGCGGTTCTTGAAGCCTACGAGGTACATGATGTGGATGAGCAGCCACGCCACCCACGCGACGAGCCCCCTCAGCCTGAGCCTCCCCACCACGGCGACCGCCGCCTTGCGGCCGATGGTCGCCATGGCGCCCTTGTCGCGGTAGCGGAACGGCCCCACGACCGGCCGCCCCAGCGCCGCCTCCCGAATCGCCCGTCCCGCGTAGCGCCCCTGCTGGATGGCCACCGGCGCGATGCCCGGAAGGGGCCCGCCCTTGGCGACCGCCGCCATGTCCCCAATGACGTGGACCTCGGGGTGTCCCGGAAGCGTCAGGTCCGGCTCCACGAGGACCCGCCCTCCCCGGTCGACGGCCCCGAGACGCGCCGCCAGCGGGCTCGCCCGCACCCCGGCGCCCCACAGGATGGTCTTGGACCGCAGCTCACCGTCCGACAGCCGCACCCGGTCGTGCTCGATGGCGAGAACGCGCGTGGCCGTGCGGACCTCGACGCCAAGACGAGCCAGGTCTCCGCGCGCCGCCTCCGACAGCTCCTCCGGAAAGGTGGTCAGCACACGAGGCGCGGCCTCCACCAGCACGATGCGGGCCTGCCGCGGGTCGATGACGCGAAAGTCGCGCGCGACGACCACACGGGCGAGCTCCGCCAGGGACCCGGCCAGCTCCACCCCCGTCGGTCCGCCACCGATGACGACGAAGGTCAGCAGCTCACGCCGCCGCTCGACGTCAGGCTCCCGCTCCGCCTCCTCGAAGGCGACGAGCACACGGCGCCGGATCTCCAGGGCGTCCTCGATCTCCTTGAGCCCCGGCGCCACCCACGCCCACTCATCGTGCCCGAACCAGCTCGTGACCGCCCCGGCCGCCACCACCAGCCGATCATACGGGACCTCACCATCCCGCAGGATCAGGCGCCGCCGCACCAGATCCACGTCGACGGCCTCCCCGAGGATCACCCGCGCGTTGGCCTGGCGGCGCAGGACGGACCGGATGGGCGACGCGATGTCCGCCGGAGACAGCCCCGCCATGGCGACCTGGTAGAGCAGCGGCTGAAACAGGTGGTGATTGTTGCGGTCGACGACCGTGATCTCTACCGGCGCCCCCCGCAGCGCACGCACGCAGTTGAGCCCCGCAAACCCGCCCCCCACGACGACGACGCGTTGACGCTCCACGAGCAGCCTCCGATACCCACCGGGGAGAGCGACAGGTTCTCACGAGCAGTGGACCGCGGCGGCCCTGGCACGCCCGCCGCCGCGCAGCGCGCCCGGAGGTCCGAGCACGAGAAGAGCGCCGCCCATGTGTCGCGCTCCGAGGGAGAGCGCACCAAGCAGGCCGTGCGGGTCGCAAACCCGGTCTGGCGGTGTTCAGCCCGGCCCGACGCCGTCGCCGAAGCACACCCCCAGGCTCCGCGCCGTCAGGATGAGCTGGCTCCCCGGGTCGACGAGCCGCTGCTTTCCCGCCACCTCCTCCAACGGCACGCTCTCCAGGTGCTCCCCGCGCAGCACCACGAGCCGGCCGAACTCACCGCGATGCACCATGTGCACGGCCTCGCACCCGAACCGGGTCGCCAGGATCCGATCCAGGGGCGAGGGCGACCCACCCCGCTGCAGGTGCCCGAGCACGGTCACGCGGATCTCGGGGTGGATGTTCTCCTCGATCTGGCGCGCCAGCCGCTCCCCCGCGCCGCCCAGGCGCTCGGGAGTGCCGTCGACTCCCGCGGCGAGTACGGCGAGGCTCCCGTCCTGGGGCCGCGCCCCCTCCGCGACGACGATCAGGAAGTACTTGCCCTCCTGAGCAAAGCGCCTCCTGATGCACCGCACCAGGAGCTTCGGGTCGTAGGGGATCTCGGGGATCAGGATGGCGTGCGCCCCGCCCGCGATCCCGGCGTGAAGCGCTATCCACCCGGCGTAGCGCCCCATCACCTCCAGAATCATCACGCGCTCGTGGCTCTCAGCCGTGGTGCGCAGACGGTCCAGCGCGTCCATGGCCACGCCGAGCGCCGAGTCGAACCCGAAGGTCTGGTCCGTCCCCACGAGGTCGTTGTCGATCGTCTTCGGAACGCCCACGATGGGCACGCCCAGGCGGGTCAGCTCGGCGCCGATGCTCATGGTCCCGTCGCCACCGATCAGCACGAGCCCGTCGATGCCCAGGGCCTCGAGCTGCTCCACCACGTCCCCCGACCGATCCACGCGCCCCGGACGCCCCGGCTCCAGATACTGGAAGGGGTTGCCCCGGTTCGTGGTGCCGAGGATCGTCCCTCCGAGCCCCAGGATCCCACGCACCTCTCGCGGCGTCAGCGGGAGCGGCAGGTCCCCCCGCACCAGCGCGTCGAAGCCGTCCTCCAGGCCCACGACATCGTCGTGGAACTCGAAGTGCGCCGTCTTGACCACGGCGCGGATCACCGCGTTGAGCCCAGCGCAGTCGCCGCCACCGGTCATGACCCCGATCCTCATGCTCTCTCCTCTCAGCAGTTGGGAAGCATCAACTCTCCGGGCGGATCACGGCCCGCACGCGCCGGTCCAACCGAAGCACCCGCTCCGCCACCGCGCGCACGTCCTCGGCCGTCACCGCCCGCACCCGCGCCCCATAGTCGCCGTAGCTCTCATAGCCGAGCCCGTAGGCCTCGTTGAACGCCAGGAAGCCCGCGCGCGCCCCCCGGCGCTGCAGCGAGATGTCGTGGGAGCCGGCGATGTGGCTCCGCGCCCGGTCCAGCTCCGCCTCCGACACCAGCTCCTCGGTGACCCGCGAGAGCTCCGCCTCGATGCCCCGCTCGGCCTCGTCCAGCTTGTCCGGGCTCGTCCCGATGTACGTCACGAAGTAGCCCGGGTCGATGCCCTCCACGGACCACGCCCCCACGGAGTACGCCAGGCTCCGCCGGTCCCGCAGCTCCAGGAACAGCCGCCCCCCCTGCCCGCCGAGCACCGTGGAGAGCACGTCCAGCGCAAACCGGTCCTCGCTGGCCACCGTCGTCCCGAGGAACCCGATGGCCATGTGGGCCTGCTGCCGGTCCCGGTGCTCCACGGTCTCCCGCGGATGCTCCGGCGCGTGTGGCGCCACCACCGCCGGGTCGGCTACCGGGCGGTCACCCCGCCCGCCAAAGAGGGCGGTCGCCTCCTCGATGACCCGATCCGGGTCCACGTCCCCGACCACGGCCAGGGTCATGCGCCCGGGGTGCAGGTAGCGGTGGTGGTGAGCCATCAGGATCTCGCGGCTCATCCCCCGGACGGACGCCTCGGTCCCGAGCACGGGGAGCCCATACGGGTGCGTTCCATACAGGGTCCGCGCAAACGCACGAAACACGGCGCTGGACAGGTGGTCCTCCTGCGCGCGGATCTCCTCCAGATGGAGCGCCTTCTCCCGCGCGACCTCCCCCTCCGGGTAGCTGGCGTTGAGCACACAGTCGGCCAGCAATCCGAGCCCAGGGGTGAAGCGCCGGGTCAGGAGCTCGCCGCGCACCCCGATGCTGTTCATGCGCATGAAGCCGCCGAGACCGCTCGCCGTGCGGTCCAGCTCCCGCGCGATGTCCGCGGCGGTCCGGGTCGGAGTCCCCCGCGTCAGGCACTGGGACATCAGCGTCCCGACGCCCCCGTCGGCCGGGGTCTCGAAGCGCAGCCCCCCCCCGAACACCGCGCGCATGGCGATGAGCGGGACGCTGGCGTCCTGATCGATGACCAGCAGGGGCCCGTTCTCCACGCGGTGCCGCACGACCCCCGTCCCAGAGGGTCCGACCGCCCGCGCCCCATCCGCCTCGCGGGCGATGCGCTCCGCCGTCGCCCTCAGCGCCTCCTCCGTCGGCAGCTCCGGCGCATCCTGCTGCATCAGCAGCACCACGGACAGGCGCCCGATGTCGAGCCACCGGCGCGCCACCCGCAGCAGCTCGTCCGGCGTCGCGCGGCGGACCGCCTCGTAATAGCGGGCCTCCCAGGCGATCCCGCCGGCGACCACCTCGTACCACCCGTGCTTGCTCGCCATGCCCTGCACGGTCTCCTTCTCATAGACCGTGGTGCTCTCGATGAGGGTCTTCGCCTTGTCCAGCTCGTCCTCCCCCACCGGGTGCGCACGCAGCAGGAGCAGCCGTCGCAGGCACTCCTCGTAGGCGGCCTCCACGTCCCGCGCCGCGAGCTGGGCGCTCAGCACGATGAGCCCCGGATCCCGCATCTTGAAGGAGTAAGCCGACACCTCGTTGACGATCCCGAGCTCCCGCTTCACCTGCAGATTGAGCCGCGAGCTCTCCCCCTGCCCCAGGATCAGCGTGAGCAGGTCGAGCGCCGCCACGTCGGGATCCTCGACGTCCGGCCCCTGGATGGCGAGCAGCATCTGGGTCTCTGCGAACGGCCCCCGCTCGACGCGACAGCGCAGCCCGCCCTGTGGCGGCTCCGCGGGCCGCTCCTTGCGCAAGGCCCCACGCCTCAGGCCGGCGAACGCCGCCTCTACCTTGGGCAACACCACGCCCGCGTCGAAGTCCCCCCCGACGACCAGCACCATGTTGTCCGCCGTGTACCACTTCTCATAGAAGGAGGTGACCGCGTCACGGGTGAACGCCCGCACGGACTCCCGGGTCCCGATGACGGGCTTGCGGTACGGATGGGCGCGGTAGGCCGTCTCGAAGAGCATGCGGCTCGCCACGCGGCTCGGCGCGTCGTCTGCGCGCTTGATCTCCTCCAGGATGACCTCCAGCTCCCGCCCCAGCTCGTCCGCATCGAAGGCCGACCGCTGGAGGGCGTCCGCCATGATGTCGAGCCCCCGATCGAGCTCCCGGCTGGACATGACGACGTGGTAGACCGTCTGATCGAATGAGGTCCAGGCGTTGATCTCGCCACCGGCCCCCTCCACCTCCCGCGCGATCTGCCCCACCCCCCGCGTCTCGGTCCCCTTGAACAGCATGTGCTCGTGGACGTGCGCCAGCCCCGCCTCCGCGTCGTCCTCGTCCGCAGAGCCCACCTTCACCCACGCCTGGATCGCCACCACGGGCGCGCCCCGGCGCGGATCCAGGATCACGGTCAGCCCATTGTCCAGCCTCACCCTCATCGCACGCTCCTCTGCCCGCTCACCGCAGGCTGCCGACGTGATGCCACGCCCCCGGTGCGCTGTCAACGCGGCCTTGACACCACGCGCCGCCGGGGTCGACAATGCGGCCCGTCTCGGGCAGGAGGAGCGCCGTGTACCTGGGCATCGTGGTAGGAACCGTCGTCGCGACGCAGCGCGCACCGGGTCTCGAGGGCATCCGCATGATGCTCGTCCAGCCGGTGGAGCCCGACTGGACCCCCAAGGGCAACGTCCAGGTCGCCTGCGACGCGGTCCAGGCGGGCCCCGGGGACCGTGTCGCCTTGGTCGGTAGTCGCGAGGCCGCCCTCGCCCTCCCGGAGACCTTTGTTCCAGTTGACGCAGCGATCATCGGCATCGTGGACTCGGTGGATCTGGAACCGGAGGCGCAGCCATGACCCTCGGCCGCGTCATCGGCACCGTCACCTCCACGGTCAAGCACCCCACCTACGTGGGCCACAAGCTGATGGTCGTCCAGCCCATCGACGAGCACGGCACCGACTGCGGCGAGGTGGTCCTGGCGGTGGACACGGTCCAGGCGGGCGTCGGCGACCGGGTGCTCGTCATGCGCGAGGGCAACGGCGTGCGCCAGATCCTCCGCGAGAAGGTCCTCCCCATCCGCTCGCTCATCGTGGGCATCGTAGACGCGGTGGACGTGGCATGAGCCTCCCGCAGACGCTGCTGCGGCGGGAGCTGGTCCACTGGATCCACAAGGTGGACGCCAAGGGCTGGGTCGCCAACCACGACGGAAACGCCACGGTGCGCCTGGAGGCGGGCCGGCTGCTTGCGACGCCCACCGCCTTCAGCAAGGGCGAGCTGCGAGAAGACGATCTGCTGGTGCTGGATTCGGCGGGCAAGGTCCTCCACGGTCGGCACCGGGTCTTCAGCGAAGTCGACCTCCACCTGCGCGCCCTCAAGCTGCGCCCCGACGCTGCCGCCGTGCTCCACGCCCACCCCCCGGACGCCACCGCCTTCGCCATCGCGGGCATGGAGATCGACCCCCGCATCATCGCCGAGGCCGTCGTCAGCCTTGGCAGCCGCGTCCCGCTTCTTCCCTACGCGCTCCCCGGCACGAACGCAGCGGTCGACGCCCTCGACGCGGCCCTGCCATGGCACGACGTGGTGCTCCTCTCGAACCACGGGGTCCTGGCCATCGGCGCGACCCTCGAGCAGGCCTTCCTCCGCATGGAGCTGGTCGAGCACCTCGCACGCATCCAGCGAGCTGCGCTCCAGCTCGGCCGGGTCACGACCATCCCGGCCGAGGACGTCGACAGGCTGCTGGCCCGCCGCGCAAAGGCGGGCCTGGGCCCCGAGGCCCGCGGCCTCGGCCCAGCGCCGGCTACCCGCACCTATGTCGGCCTCTGTACGGGCCCCCGGGACCTCCCCATCCCCTCCGCCCCCTCCCCCGACCTCGCGGACGTCATCGCCCGTGAGGTCCGCACGCTCCTCTCCTGAAGTCGCCGCCACGGGGCTTCCCAGCCCCCAGGTCACTTGACCCCGCCTGTGGCCAATTGTACCCAACGAGGAGACCACCCCTGCGCACCCCACGCCCTGCGACAGCCCTTCCAGCGCCGACCGCAACACCCCCGACGCTCACACCCCGCACAACGACAGGGAACCGCCAGGATGCATGACCGCAACGCGTTGACAGATCCTTCGGGTGTGTGCTACCACCACTCCGGCCCAGAAGGCACCTATGAGCGAACGGCACCCGACCTTCGGACTCTTACAGGTTCGTGAGTGGCATGAGTCAGTTCCAGATCATCTCTGATGCGTGCGAGACCATGAAGGAGCTCCTCAAGGACTCCTTCGTAGCAGCAGGCTTCAAGACGGTCACCATCGCCACCGAGGTGCCCAAGAAAGACAACATCAAGAACAAGCCGGCCGTGAGCTGCTACATGTACCACCTGGCGTTCGCTCCCACGTACAAGGAGCGCACCCAGTCGCTGGTCACGACGCAGGACAAGACCGGCAACATCGTCGAGTACTACCAGGACGCGCCGCTCTACATCTTCGCCCACTTCATCATCTCCATCTGGGGCAATACGCCGACCGAGGAGAACCTCCTCATGGGCCTGGCGGTGAAGACCTTCCTGGAGAACCCGATGGTGCAGGGCGAACGGCTGAAGGGCGACTCCTTCTACCCGAACGATGTCCTGAACATCTATCCGAACCTCCAGACGGACTACAACGATGTCCTGTCGTTCTGGCGCAGCCTGAACGAGGAGGTGCGGCCCGCCGTGTACTACTACATCAAGCTTCGGTTGGAGTCGGAGCGGCGGTCCGCTGAGATCAGACGCGTCATTGGCAAGGATATTGCAGTCCGCTGAGGTCCAGCCGACACTAGTGAAAGCAGACCTCTCGTGTTGGCACAACGGCCCCCAGCGGGTGCATATGAGGCTCATGCCAGTGATCGCAAAGCAGGAGCCCGAAGTTTCGGGCTCGGGGAGAGCGACCCGACGAGCATGGCTTGACACCGCCGACCACCGGAAGAGCCGCGAGGCGACCCCCGGAGACTCGCGGTGCCCGAATGGTTCGGGGTGTGAGCAATAGCAACCGCTAAGGAGGACCAATGGCTACTTCGTACTTGTCTCCTGGTGTCTATGTCGAGGAAGTCGACCGCGGCACAAAGCCGCTCGAGATGGTCGGCACCAGCACCGTCGCCTTCATCGGCGAGTGCAACATCGGCCCCACGAACGAGCCCATCTTCTGCACCAACTGGAGCCAGTTCACGAAGCACTTCGGTGACTTCCAGAACAGCGAGTACCTGGCGCACGCGGTGTACGGCTTCTTCAACAACGGCGGCGGCCGCTGCTTCGTGCTGAACGTCGGCACCGAGGAGGCCGGCGAAGAGGGCAAGAAGGCCGGCAAGGCGGGCAAGTACATCGGCTCGGACAACGGCCCCGGCACCCGCACAGGCCTGAAGGCCTTCGAGGACATCGAGGAGATCAACATCGTCTGCGCCCCCGGCCAGACGGAGCCCGCGATCACAGAAGCCGTCCTCTCGCACTGCGAGAACATGCGCTACCGCTTCGCGATCCTCGACTCGCCGGAGACCATCGAGAAGGGCGGCGTCGACAAGCTCCCGAAGCCCCGGGACTCGAAGTACGGCTCCTACTACTTCCCGTGGATCGAGGTCTACGACCCGATCAAGGGAAACATCTACCAGCCGCCCAGCGGCTACATGGCCGGCGTGTACGCCCGCAGCGACGCGGAGCGCGGCGTCCACAAGGCGCCCGCCAACGAGCTGGTGCGCGGCGCCCTCGGCCTCAAGTACAACATCACCCGCGGTGAGCAGGACATCCTCAACCCGAAGGGGATCAACTGCATCCGCAGCTTCCCGAACCGGGGCATCCGGGTGTGGGGCGCGCGCACGATCTCCAGCGACCCGAGCTGGCGCTACGTGAACGTGCGGCGCCTCTTCAACATGGTGGAGCAGTCCATCGAGCTGGGAACCCAGTGGGTGGTGTTCGAGCCCAACGACCACAGGCTCTGGAAGCGCGTCACGCGCGACATCAGCGCCTTCCTGCTCCGCCTGTGGCGCCAGGGCGCCCTCTTCGGCAAGACGCCGGAGGAGGCGTTCTACGTGAAGTGCGACGATGAGACGAACCCGCCGGAGGTCATCGACGCCGGTCAGATGATCTGCGAGATCGGCATGTGCCCGGTGAAGCCGGCCGAGTTCGTGATCTTCCGCATCGGCCAGATGCCGGCGGGAGGCGACATCAGCGAGTAATTCGAGGGATCGGCGGGGCATCGGTTGCCCCGCCGGTAATTTTCAACGTGGCCGAGGGGTACCAGGAACACTCCCCGACACTTTCCGACCAGAGGAGATCAGGAGATGCCGAACAGAAGAGCTCATGACCACATCGGTAACTTCAACTTCAAGGTGGAGATCGAGGGAGTCACCCAGGGTGCCTTCCGCAACGTCGAGGGGCTCGACTCCGAGACGGAGATCGTCGAGTACCAGGACGGCGACGACATCATCCTCCGCAAGCGCCCCGGCCGCACCAAGTACAGCAACGTCGTGCTGAAGCGCGGCTACATCGCCACGGACGAGCTGTGGCAGTGGCGGAAGAAGGTGATCGACGGCGTCGTCGAGCGCAAGAGCGGCTCCGTCATCCTCTGCGGTGACGACGGCGGCGAGATCATGCGCTACAACTTCTTCGAGGCCTGGCCGGCCAAGTGGAAGGGCTTCACCCTCGACGGCAAGGGCGCTGACGTCAACGTCGAGGAGCTCGAGCTCGCCGTCGAGAAGATCGAGAAGGGCTAGCAGACTGCGTGCGAGACGGGCGCAGTCTCCTGGCTGTGCCCGCGTCGTACATCACCGGCCCGTCGCTCAGAGCGCACAGCCTGACCATGCTGCCAGGGTCACTCCCCATCGCCAGAGGCGGAACCGGAGCCCTCACGCATGATCTGGCAGCGCGCCCTGAGCGGCGGGCCGGTTCCATATCCACGCTCCAAGAAACCTGAAGGGGAAGTCCCACCCATGGCGTTCAAGACCGAGTTCGAGTTCACCCTCCCAAAGGGCTTCGTAGACAAGGACGGGAACGTCCACAAGAAGGGCGTCATGCGCCTGGCAACGGCGAAGGACGAGATCCTCCCGCTCCAGGACTACCGCGTCCAGAACAACCGCGCGTACCTCGTGATCCTGCTGCTGAGCCGGGTGATCACCAAGCTCGGCGACATCCAGTCGATCAACCCCAGCGTGATCGAGGGGATGTACTCCAGCGACCTCCAGTTCCTGCAGGACTTCTACCGTCAGATCAATGAAGAGGGCACCAACAAGGTCAAGGTGTCCTGCCCCGAGTGCCAGCACCAGTTCGAGATCTCCATGGGGGGTGACTCGGGGGAATTGTGAGCTACCCCTTGGAGCGCCTGTACCAGGAGGTAGCGTACGTCGCCTATCACTTCCACTGGTCGCTCGACGACATCCTGGAGATGGAGCACCGCGAGCGCCAGACCTGGGTGCGGGAGATCAGCGAGATCAACCGGGAGATCAACAAGACCAGGAAGTAGACCTGGTGGAGCTCTCACGGATCCTCGGCCTGCGCTCCACGGCCCCGACAGGCAAACCGACGACAGTGGCTGCCCCGTGGTTGCGATGGGGCCCCAGCACGATGAGCTCGGCTGCGTCGAGGCGCTCAGGCAGCCCAACGAACGGTTCAGTCGCGCGTGGCTGCGGCGGTCCGGGGGTTGTGCGAACAGGACGCGGCGTAGTCGGGCGTTGCGTCCGTCGCCACTGGAGTGCTAACTTAGGTCCGCTTCGCTGTGAAGTGGATCAATCACGTTCCGCCCATCCTGGCAGGGCACGGTGGAGGACCCTTGAGGCAGTCGCTGCGTCTTCGACCACCGGGCGTCTACCACGACGAGACCGAGAAGAGAGTGGCCCCGCTGGCACTCGCACGCAGCGGCGTCCCGGGCTTCGTCGGACTCACGCGCAAGGGCCCGACCAACGTGCCCGTGCACATCACGTCCGTGGAGCGCTTCCGGGAGATCTATGGTCGCCTGGAGAGCGACACCTACCTCGCACCCGCCGTGGAGGGCTTCTTCGCCAACGGCGGCCGCGAGTGCTTCGTGCTCCGGGTGGCACACATGGCCGAGCACGGGCGCGGCGAGATCGCGCTGAGCGCTTCTGCGCGGCTCAGGGACCACGAGGACAAGCTCACGATCCAGATCGATGCGGTCAACCAGGGGAGCTGGGGCAACGGCATCTCGGCGACGGTCCGGCCTCAGCCACCGAGGGTCCAGACGTTCATCACCCTGGACATGCATCCGGGTGACAACGGCGTCGCCATCAAGTCCACACACGGCTTTGCGCGGGGGACGGTAGTCCGCATCTATGATGACACGCGCGAGATCCACCGCATCGTCCAGGAGGTCGACGGCAAGAACCTGTTCTGGAGCCAGGATGAGCCGGTGGAGACGGGCTTCAAGTCAGGTGGCCCGACTTACGTCGAGCCGGTGGCCTTCGAGCTGGAGGTGCAAGGCGAGGGACTCCGGGAACACTTCAAGGACCTGTCCTTTGCCCGCATGAGCCCAAGCTACTTCGAGCGGGCGGTCAACGGCCAGTCCCAGCTCATCACGCTGACGAACCTGGGCTCCGACGCTCCGCTCCACCTGCGCTACCCCAAAGAGGCCGTGGATCTGCGCCTGAGCAACGGCTCCGACGGGCTGTTCAACGTCACCCCGGCCGACTTCATAGGGCGGGACGATGGCCCGGGCCACCGCTTCGGCCTCCGAGCCCTCGAGGCCATCGAGCAGGTCGACCTCCTCGTGATCCCGGACCTGATGTGGGCGCTGGACCACTCGGTGGGTTTCAACAACACCACGAAGAACGTGGAGGTCGTCCAAGATGAGATGATCGGGCAGTGCGAACGCACGCGGGATCGCTTCGCCATCCTGGACGTCCCGGACCCCCGGGACCACCTGAAGGCCCTGAACTGGCGCCTCCAGTTCGACTCCGCCTATGCGGCGCTCTACTTCCCCTGGATCATCGTCGAGCACGAGGGGAAGCAGCGCCTCGTCCCGCCGAGCGGGCACATCGCGGGGGCCTACGCCAGGACCGACGCGGACGGCGGGCTGCACCATGCTCCCGCCAATGTGGCGCTGGAGGGGGTGCTCGACCTGGAACGAGTATTGCAGGACACTGACATCGGCTATTTGAATGGTCGAGGCGTCAACTGCTTGAAGTACTTCCCCACGAGGGGGGTACGCGTGTGGGGTGCAAGGACGGTGTCCAGCGACCCCAACACACGGTTCGTGAACGTGCGGCGGGTCTTGAACGGGATCATCCGAGCAGTCGGCACGAACCTTCAGTGGGTGGTGTTCGAGCCCAACCATCCGAGGCTCTGGAAGAGCGTGACCCGCAACGTGTCCTTCTTCCTGCGGGACCTGTGGCGGCTCGGTTACTTCAAGGGTCGGGTGCCTGAGGAGGCCTTCTACGTGAAGTGCGACCACGAGACGAACCCCCCGGAGCTGCGTGATGCCGGCTACCTCGTCGTCGAGGTGGGGGTGTCGCCCGTCAGACCGGCGGAGTTCATCGTGTTCCGCGTGCAGCAGGCCGTCGAAGAGGTTGGTCCAGGCTCAGGGGCCGAGGCAGTTCAAGAATGATGCGCCGCGAGCGCGTGAACCATCGAGGAGCGTGAGATCATGGCAATCAAAGGCGTGATTGACAGCCAGGCCGGCAGCTTCGCTACTGGGTCGGGGCAGATCGCAGGCAACAAGATCGGTGGTGCTCTCGCGGGCGCCGGGGTCTCCGGCTCCCTCGCGGGGGCCATCGGTGGCGCCGCAGGGAAGGCGCTCACGGGCGCGGCCCTCGCAGGCATCTCCGCGCTCAACAACCTCCTCTTCGGGTCGAGCCGCACGGACCCCGACATCCAGTTCTGCTTCTGGTTGGAGTTCGATAGCATCCAGTGGGCGAAGTTCACCGAAGCCAACGGCATCGAGTGGACCGTGAAGACCGAGTCCTTCACCGAGGGCGGCAACAACATGAACCAGGTGAACCTGATCGGTCCCGCCTCGTTCAAGCCGCTCGTCCTCAAGAAGGGCTTCTACGCCGGGCACTCGGGCTTCTACAACATGATGCGGGACCAGCTCGACTCGCCCGCCGGGACCGTGCGCAACAACATCTCTCTGGTGGTGACCAACGCCAAGGGCGACGAGGTCGGGCGGTACGACTTCAAGGGGGCCTTCGTGTCCCGCTACAAGGGCCCGTCCTTCAACGCCAAGCAGTCGGACCTGGCGTTCGAGGAGATCGAGATCACCTACGACTGGTTCGTGTTCCACCCGGGCGATGCGCTCAGCGGTCTGCTCGACTCCCTGCTGGGAGCGGCCATCAAGAAGGGCCTCTCGATGCTTTCGTAGCGAGAGTCCAGGCGACCCAACCAACCGCTGACGGGGAGCGAGCGAGACGATGGCAACGAGCAACGAGACGCGAACCCTCGAACGTACGGCGTCGGAGCTGATGGGCCTGGCGGGCACCCCAAGAGCCGGTCTGGCACGCGCCGAGCGGGAGCTTCTGTTGGGCCTCCACGCCCTGGCGGACCGCATCTCCTCGTCCAAGTTTGGCTTCGGACCCGGCGCGGGGCTGGGTGCCACGACCGGCCTCCTCTCCCAGGTGGAGGGGCGATACCTGACCGATGACTTCGGTCGCGGAGCACCACTCGGGTACGCAACGGACTGGTCCGTGGGCCCCACGTGGGGCGGCTCGGCGCCTGGATACTGGCGCTTCGGCGACGTGGACCCGGTCGTCATCGCCCTGGAGGCCGACGAAGAGCTGCAAGACGCGCTGTCGGAGAGCGGAGACGTCCGCCATTCGGTCCGGCGCAGCCTGTTCCAGCGCCCCGCTCCCACGCGCGGCAGGGGGATCGGTCGGGGAGCCACATCGTCGACGGCACGCGCTGCGGCCGGACCGCGCGCAACGCGCCATGGAGCACCATCGCGGCCCGCGCTCTGGGAGCGGCCCGTCGGTGAATTCGCCCATCTCGCAGCAGCCGAGCAGACACCCGTATCGTCGGTCGCCGGTGATGGGACCACCGATGCGAGGCGCGCTGCGCAGGGCCCGACGCAGCAGCCAGAGGGTCCCACCGCGCCTGTGGACTGGACGTTCCCCTACCCTCGCACCATGGGCCTCGCAGGTGCCCGCTACCTCACCCCAGCGGCGCGCTCGATGGCCCGCTTTGCGGGAGCCGGCAGCGCGGCAGGTGCGCGAGGCCGGCTCGCGCGGGTTGCCCAGTCGGCCGCCACGCGGATCGGTGCGGGCCTGCCTTTGGACGCCGCCCTCGGACGACGTGGGTTGGGGTCCTTCGCACCGACGACGACAGGGACCACGGGACTCCCAGGCGCGCAGCACGCAGCGGCCGGACCCTTGGTCGGGGGAGCGCCCTCGAGGCAGGGCAATCGCTGGCAGGGTGGTATCTCGCAGGGAGCGTCGGCCTTCTTGCTCGACGGCCTTCCCATCGGCGCCGCGTCGCTCCCAGCGCTCGTTTCCGCCTTGCGCGTCGCTCACGCTGCGTTCGGAGCTCCAGGGGCACCGCACGCAGGTGTAGCCGGTCCCGGTGTCATCGACCGCATGCTGGGCGTCGCCCGCCTCACAGCGGCGACCTCCAGCCCAGATCCGTCGTGGCGGAGTTCGCTTGACGTGGACTGGGTCCGTCCTGAGCCAGGGACCATCCACACGGCGCCAGCCGAGGTGCAGGGACCACGCACTGCACGCCGCCCGTCCATGTCGCTCTTCGACGTCGTTCCTCGCGCGGCGGCAGTCGGCTCCCAGCCACGAAGCAGCGGCCATGCTCCAGCCCAGCGGGGCTCGGCGACCGCCCACCTCGGTGCGCTGCCGCCCTCCGAGGTGTTCGCGCTGAGGGGAACCTTCGCGGACTCGGGCGCTCCTGTATCCGCCGATCCTGCCCGGCTACTTGGCGGCGGATGGAGTACATCCGGGTCTCCGGCCGGTGCCTGGGCGCTCCCCTCCCTGGTGAGCCCGCCGCGCACCTCCCCCCTCCTCCCTCGTCCTGGCGACGACGTCGAAGGCGCTCTCCACGGGGAGCTCGCCGCGGCGCCGTCACGGACGCAAGGTCAGCCGCAGCAGGCACCAAGACACTTGGCTGCCAGCGTCCTGGTCGACTCGGCGGCGCTGGGAGTAGCGACCGGTCGCGCCCCCCTGCGGAGGCCGCTTGGTTCGGGCTCCTGGTCTGGACGCATGGGCGAGACCGTCCGCCGCCTCGTCGATGCGGTGGCGCTGAGTCCGTCCGAGGCGGCGATGGTGCTGGGCGTGCTGCACAGAGCGCCCTCCAATGCCTCGCCGGAGCAAGTGATGCGCGCGCTCACGAGGGAGGGAGCCGGCACGCCGCTTCACATCCGCTCCGTGGCTGAGGCGATCCTCCTGGACATGCCCCGAGAGGGGGGGCTGACCTCGCTGCAGTCCGCTGACTTCGCCGTGGAGACTGCGCTCGGACGGCGGGTGGCGCGCCAGGACACGACGCACGCGGGGACTACCCGTACGACGGGCGGAGACCACCCGCGCGGGCCTTCGACCAGCCGGATGGACGCCCGCGGGCGGACTGTTGGTTCCTTGTCCGAGCGCGCCGCTGGGGCCGCCGACCGGGGACCGGTGCGGGTATCGGTGCGCATGCCTGGTGGGCGGCTGCTCCCCTTCACGCTTGGGAGTCGCACTGCGTTGGGTGGAGGGAGCTCCACGCCGTTGGCGACCGGAGCATCGTCCGGTGCGACGGAGGGACTTCCCCCCCTTCAGGTGGTGCTGCCTGCGGCCGAGGGCCAGAGCGCGCTGGCCGCGCTCCCGACCCTGGTCGAGCACCTGGACGCGCAGCGGCTCGTTCACTCCATGGGCACGGCGCAGACCGACGTGGCCCGAGGCGCCGTGTTGGGACTCCCCGAGGCCGTCATGGCCTCGCTCCGAGGACTGCTGGAGCGCACTGCAGACCCGCAGACCGCGTTGACTGCCTACCGTAGCCTCCTGAGCCACGCCCCCGAGCTGGGGATGCTGGCTCCGGAGCTCACGGCGGGAGCGCCCGGTGCGGCCGACATCGTCGCGGAGCGCTTGACCGCGAGCCAATCTCGAGCATCGCTCGGCCGGTCCCTGGTGGCGCTGGACACGCTCCGCGCGCCGTCCCGAGCCGTGGGCAGCATGTCTCGCACGGCGACGTCCGGCGCGAGTCGCGCCGCGGCGCTCGATTCGGCCGCAAGGACAATCGCAGAAGCCAGGGCAGCCGGGCCCACCACGAGCCGACGGGGCGTCTCCGGCACCGCGCGCGGAGGTGCTGGGCAGGTGCCTGGGCAGGCACCAGGGGATTCAATCGGGCGTGCGGCTGAGCGCCTCGCGTGGGCGCTGAGCAGCAGCGCGTCGAGCTTCACCGATGCGGGTGCAGGCTTGCTCCTCGAGCTGGTGGGCCGGGAGATCGGGGAGGGACGCCATGGAGGCGTCGCGCCCGCCTCGGCAGCTCGGCTCGGCGCCGGGAGTGAGACGTCCTCGTTCGCCGGAGCGAGATCGAGCGCCTGGGAGGCCCTGTCACCCGCGGCTCGCACCGCGCTGTCGAGCATCGGCTTCGCGGACCGTCACCTCCAGACCTTGGGCTTGGAGGCCGCCGGGGAGCGGACCGGCCTCGCACTCGAGCCCATCCCTGACGTCGGGGTCCGCGACTACGGGCTGTCAGGAGACCTCGATCTCGTCACTCCCGAGGCCCTCGCGGAGACCACGGAGTCCTCCGCTGGCGGCGTGCTGGGCGCGACTGAGCGCATGCTGCGCCGAACGGAGCGGATGGTGGCGGGGACGTCCGCGTCGTCGCCGGAGACCGTGCACGGGGCCACGCAGGCCCCTGTCCAGAGCGCGCTCTTGCGGGGAGCGGGCGCAGAGCTGGGCTTCGTCGTCCCTGCACTGGAGACCGGTGGCCCCCAGAGTGACGCTGTCGAAGCGCAGGAGTCGCGACCGCGAATCGGTCGCAGCGGACGCCGCGCGTCACACTTCCAGCCTGTGAGCGAGCGCGTCGGCAAGAGCGGGGCACCCCACACTGAGGGCGCACTTTCGGCCGTGGCTGGCACCGGCACCGCTCCTGGTGCGAGCGGTCGACCGGCGCGGGGTGCTGTCAGGTCCACTCGGGACCTGGGCTTTGATGCCGCGCTCGTTCGTGTTGGTCCTGAGACACCTCACGGGACCACGGAGCTGGCAACGGGGGAGAGCACCTCAGCGCGACACGAGCGCTCGGCGGCGCCGGGCAAGGGCGCACGGCGAGCGCGCGGCGTGGCGGCGCCCGCGACCCGACCTCAGGTGCCGGGCGAGGCCACCGGGCCTGCAAGCGGCTCCGGCAGCGCCGCGTGGACGCAGCTCAGCAGCTTGATCAGGCGCCTCTCCGATGGGGGCTCCGCGACACCACTTCAGCGTGAGCTCGCGTCGCTCATCGACGGCCTGCCCACATCGGCTGCCGCACGCGAGGCTGCGTTTGGTGGGGGCGTTGGCTTCTCGCGAGATCTGCTTGTGCGCCTCGAGACCGCCATCGACACGCTCTCCGGGGGCCGCTCCGTGGAGGAGCTCGTGGCGGGCTTGCGAGGAGGCGGAGGGTCGGTCGCACCGAGAGTCTCGGACTTGGGCGCCTCGGGACTGATGTCCTTCGTCTCACCCGTCCTCGGAAGCGACCCGTTCTCGCTCGACACGGCGACTGCTGCCCGGCAGGGCGCCACGCGCGCGGGTCGTAGCGAGGGAGGAGGCGGCGGCTTCGCTCACGTCGAGCCGCGACCTCACGCTCCGGTGGCCCCGACGGCGCTCGACGACCTGGACTGGAGCCTGGTCTCACCGCACGCCCCAGCCCGCGAGGGCAACCGCTCGACGCCGGACATGGGGATGCTGTCGCGGGCCACACTGGGAGCAGGCTCTGTGACGCGGGCCGACCTCCCTCTCATCGCCCCGGCGACCATGGCGGTGGCCACGCAGGCGCAGCTCAGCACCCGCGAGGATCGGGCACCCACGGCTTCGGCGCCTGCCAACGCAGGAAAATCAGATTCGAAGCAGGCGGCCGAGGCAAAGGTCGACCTGGACAAGCTCGCGGTCGAGATGGCCAACCGGATCAGCATCATGAGTCGAGTTCAGCTTGAAAGGAGAGGGATATGGCAATCGCACAAGACCTGATCAGCGCGGGGCTGAGCGCCATCACAGGGGCGATCGACGCCGGCATCTGGGGAGGGAAGCTGGAGAAGGCGCAGATCGTCCCGGTGACTGTCGACGGCCAGGGCAAGAACGCGTCGACCAGCCCCAACACGGCGGTCTCGCCCATCACGTTCATGTACAACCCTGCAAGCGTGAAGTGGACAGTCACGCCCCAGTGGCGTCAGACCCGCGACGCGTCCTCGGACTCGGCGGACAAGACCTATGGAGGCAATGAGGGTCGCACGCTGACGCTGTCGAACATCATCTTCGACACCTTCGAGAAGCGGACCAGCGTGCGGACGGAGTACATCGACAAGCTGGAGAAGCTCGCGCTGCGAGACAACAAGGACCAGCACGACCCGCCGTTCGTGATCTTCACCTGGGGCAACTTCGGCAACCAGGTGGACATCTACAACTGCCCGCCGTTCAAGGTGACCAGCCTCGACGTCGAGTACACGATGTTCCTCAACGACGGGACACCGGTGCGGGCCAAGGTGAACGTGACGCTCAAGGAGGCCCGCCCCGAGCAGCAGCAGCACGAGATGGCCGCCAACGAGTCCCCCGACCACGCAAAGCTGGTGACCATGCGGCGCGGCGACACCCTGCAGAGCATCGCGTACCAGGAGTACGACGATCCGCGCGAGTGGCGGCGCATCGCCGACGCCAACGGCCTCGACGACCCCATGAATGTCAAGCCGGGGACGAAGCTCGTCGTTCCTCCGATCCTCGTGTAGGAGGGCGCAATGGCGCAGCAGAAGGCGACAATCCCGCGGATCACCATCAAGATCGATGGAAAGACAGACTTCTCCACCTCCAGCGGGAAGGAGACTCTGACCACCGCGAATGGGCTGCACATCACCCGCATCCACGTAGACAAGCGCCTCGACAGCCCGGACATGTTCACGGTGGACTATCACCTGCTGGTGGGCACTGAGCTGACCTTCCTCGACACATTCAAGGAGGGCAACCCAGTCGAGATCCACATCGGGTACGAGAAGGAGGAGCTGGTCTTCAAGGGTGAGATCTCCTACGTCGAGCCTCACTACGGCAAGGACGGCAATGGAACGGTGACCATCAGCGGGTACGACCGCTCCCACCGGCTCACCCGCGGGACGCGGTCCAAGACCTGGGACGACAAGAAGCAGGACGCCTTCGACTACAAGACCATCGTCGACGACGTGATCAAGAACAGCGGCGGACACAAGGGGACCAAGCACCAGCTCTCCGCAGGCGAGCTGGGCGATACGCCGCCCAAGTTCCGGCACGTTCCGCAGCTCAACATCAACGACTATCAGTTCGTGAAGTCGCTGGGCATCGACCTGGGCTTCAAGGCCAACACCTCGTCGGACAAGGACAAGCAGCTCTCCATGCGCAAGATCGAGCCCGCGGACGTTGCCATGACGGTCGTGCGCACGAAGCCGGAGGGCACGGATCCGCATGTCGCGCAGGACATCCGGTTCCGCATGAGCACGGTCAAGCAGGTGAGCCGGGTGGAGGTCCGCGGCTGGGATCCCAAGCAGAAGAAGAACATCGTGGGCGTGGCCGAGTCACCGACGCTGAGCTTCGGCGGCACCCAAGGTCACAAGGCGACGACCAAGGCGCTCTTCGGCTCTGGAGACGACGGCTCCAAGGTGGTGGTCGTCGACCACCCAGTGTACAGCAAGGACGAGGCCGACAAGGTGGCGCAGGCCATCTTCGACTCGCTGGCCATGGAGTTCGTGACCGGGGAGGCAGAGGTGGAGGGGGCGCCGAAGCTCGTCCCGGGGAACACCATCGAGGTCAAGGAGTTCGGGAAGCGCTTCGGGGGTAAGTACCTCGTCACGTCAGTGCAGCACCTGTTCATCCCCGAGGTGATGCCCTACGTGACCCGCTTCGAGTTCGCCCGCAACTCCATCAACGAGTGATCCGCTCACTACGGCAGCGTGCCAAGGCGCCCCCCACAATTTGGTGGGCCTCGGCGGGATGCTGTGCCCAGATGCGGCTGTACGCCTGATTGGGGGAGCCTTCGCCGCCCCACTCCGCTCAGAACGTGTGCCTCACGAGGACCTTGGGCTCGTCCTTCGTGATCTTGACCGAGCGAACCGTGCGCCGGCCGTCGGGGCTGCGCAGCTCCACCGTGTGCTCGCCCTCCCAGACCTGCTGCATCTTCACGGGTGCGGCGCCCAGCGAGGCACCGTTCAAGAAGACGAGGACGCCGCGGGGCACCTCAAAGGCTACGACGCCACGCACGGCGGTGAAGGACGCTGTGACCTGCCTGTCTGGCTGTACGGTCACTGAGAGGGTCTTGCGCAGGCCGCTTGGACCTCTGAGCTTGATCGTCTGGGGACCGGCGGGGAGGTCCAGCGTCAACGGCGTGCGCCCTTGCTTGCGCCCAGCCCAGTAGACGTCGGTGGCCGGCTCGGACGTGACGCGCACCTTGCCGGACTCGATCCCCTCCGCTGCCTGGACGTCCTCCGTCTCGTCGGGCTCCTGCTCTACGTCCGCGGCCACGAGGGCGTCGTCCACAGCCGCAAGGGTGTCCTCAGCAGCCGGCGCTGCTCCAGCGTCCACCGCCGTGGGCGTGGTTGCGTCGACGGGAGGTTGGCCCGCGTCCTCCCTGGCACCGTCGGGCGCCGGGGGAGCGACGTCGGCGGGAGCGGCGTCCACTGCATGCTGGACGTCGGGACTCGGCCCCGATGCGGTGTCCCCGGGGAGCGCCGCGTCCGTCGCCGCAGTCCCTGTGTCTTCGGGCGCAGGGCTCCCTGCATCCACTGGTGCTGCCAGCGCGACCTTCGAGTCAGGGGCCGCCGGTTGTGCGTCCTTCCGGGCCGCGTGTCCACCTGCGTCCTCCGGCCTCGCGACGGCATCCGACGCCACGGCGACGGGGGCAGCGCTGCCGGTCCCCGTCGTGGCCGCGCCGGTGCTCGGCGTGCCGCCGCCGAAGGCAAACCACAGCCCTACCGCGACCGCGGCGAGAGCCACCAGGCCAAGCGCGAGCCAGAGGCCCTTCTTGCTGCCCCCTGAAGCTGGCTGCGCCGTCGTGCGAGAGTCAGACGGCTCCACTCTGGGTGTCGGGCGGGTGCCGTTCGCCTCTGCACCCGCAGACCTTGGGGCGTCGGCTTCCCTTGCTGTGGGTGCCTCACTCACGGCCCGGACCTGACGGGTCGCGTCCGGGTCGTCCGCAGGGGCGCCCCGCGGCGGTGTGCGCTCGATCTCCATGGTCTCCGGCTCGGGCGAGAGCATGACCTGCCCGGTGCCGTGAGCGAGCACCGTCTCCTCGTCGGCTCCAACGCCCGTGACCGCGCGAACCACGGGGACTCCCGTGAGCTTCATGCGGACGCCCGTCCCAAGCTGGCGCAAGGTCTCCAGATCGGACGGAGACTGGCTGAACAGGCGCGTCATGTAGTTGCCGATGTCGCGCTCGCTCAGGAACTCGCCCTGCTCGTGGATGAACCGCTCCAGCTCGTTCTGCATCTCCTGCGCGGTAGCGAAGCGCTCTCTGCGGTCCTTCGCCAGTGCGCGGAGGATCACCGACTGAAGCGCGGGCGGATACCCCTCGAACATGTCAGCGGGCAGGGGCGGCGGGTCGTTGACGATGGCGCTCACCGTCATCAGGTCCGCATCCTCGCCGAAGGGCTTGCGCAGGGTCGTCAGCTCGTAGAGGACGATCCCCAGCGAGAAGAGGTCGCTGCGGCCGTCCAGCGTGGAGCCCATGATCTGCTCGGGCGACATATAGCTGAACTTGCCCTTGACCGCGCCCGCCTGGGTCTTCGACTGGTTGGTCTTCGCCTTGGCGATGCCGAAGTCGATCATCTTGACCGCGCCGGCGAAGCTCACGAGGACGTTGTCGGGGCTGATGTCGCGGTGGACCAGGTGGAGCGGCTGCCCCTCGGAGTCCGTGAAGGTGTGGGCGTACTCCAGGCCAGCGCACACGTTCGCGACGATCTTGGCTGCGTAGTGCAACGGGATGTGCAGGTCGGCCTGCTTGAGGCGCCGGATGACCTTGGAGAGCGCCGGCCCCCGAATGTACTCCATCGCGATGTAGTAGGACCCGTCCGACTCGCCGAGCTCGTAGATCTGGACGATGTTCGGGTGGCTGAGCTGGGCCGCGGTGCGCGCCTCATCCAGGAACATATCGATGAAGGCCGCGTCGTTGGCGAAGTTCGGGAGGATGCGCTTGATGCAGAGCGTCTTGCGGAAGCCCGCCGGGCCCTCCTGGTGAGCCAGGAACACCTCGGCCATCCCACCGATGGCGAGCTGCTTCTCCAGCAGGTACTTGCCGTACTTCATCGCCATGCGCACCCTCGCCTGCTTCGTGGAATCGCGCGACTCCCGGAGCGCCCGGGCACACCTTCGCACGAATGGCGCTGCATCGTACCGGCCCCACCGCCGATCTGTCAACCACCGCGACGACGCAAATTCACGTGCGATTTCGAGACATTACCCACACAGAGTGCGGAGGCGGCGATGTCAGCCGGCGCGCCGGGCCCGAGCCCCCTTGGGCGCCGCGTCTGTCGCAAGCGCGGGCCCCTGCATGACCCGCTCCAAGAACTCCCCCGTATAGGACCCAGCCGAACCAGCGACCTGCTCCGGCGTGCCCTGCGCCACCACCCGGCCGCCCCGGTCTCCTCCCTCCGGACCCAGGTCCACCACCCAGTCCGCCGTCTTGATGATGTCCAGGTTGTGCTCGATCATGACGACCGTGTTGCCCGCCTCCACCAGGGCGTCCGTGACCCCCAGGAGCTTGCGCACGTCGTCGAAGTGCAGGCCCGTCGACGGCTCGTCGAGGACGTAGAGGGTGCGGCCGGTCTCCACCTTTGCGAGCTCTCGTGACAGCTTCACCCGCTGCGCCTCCCCGCCGGACAGGGTGTGGGACGGCTGCCCCAGGTGGATGTACCCGAGCCCGACGGCGGCCAGCGTCTCAAGGATGCGGCGGATGGTGCGGTGGTTGCCGAAGACCTCCACCGCCTCGTCGACGCTCATCTCCAGGACGTCCGCGATGGAGTGCCCCTTGTACCGGACGCGGAGCGTCGCCTCGTTGAAGCGCCTGCCCCCGCACTGGTCGCAGGGCACATAGACGTCGGCCAGGAAGTGCATCTCGATCTTCAGGGAGCCAGCACCCTCGCAGCGCTCGCAGCGACCGCCCTTGACGTTGAAGGAGAACCGCCCCGGACCGTAGCCGTAGGTCCGCGCCTCCTTCGTCGAAGCGAAGGCCGTGCGGATGTGATCGAGGAGCTTCGTGTAGGTGGCCGGATTGGAGCGCGGGGTGCGCCCGATGGGGCGCTGATCGATGTCGATGACCTTGTCGATGGCGTCGAGGCCGTCGATCCCGTCGTGCTCGCCCACCTCGACGCGGGCGCCGTGGAGCGCCCGCGACAGGGCGGGCAGCAGGATCTGGTTGACCAGGGTGGACTTCCCGGCACCGGAGACCCCGGTGACGGCGCAGAACACGCCGAGCGGCAACGCGATGTCCTCCCCAGCCAGGTTGTTGGCGCGGGGGCCACGGATGGTGAGCCAGGCGCGAGGAGCGCGGCGCCGTGGCGGGATGGGGATGCACTCGCGGCCCGACAGGAAGGCCCCCGTGATGGACGCGGGATCGCTGGCCAGCTCCGCTGCCGTGCCCTCGGCCACGATGCGCCCCCCGAGGCGACCGGCACCGGGGCCGAAGTCGTAGACGCGGTCAGCCGCCAGGATGGTGTCCAGGTCGTGCTCGACCACCAGGACGGAGTTGCCGATGTCGCGCAGCCGCTCGAGGGTCGCGATCAGGCGCCGGTTGTCGCGCTGGTGCAGACCGATGGTCGGCTCGTCGAGGATGTAGAGCACGCCGGTCAGCTCGCTGCCAATCTGGGACGCGAGGCGGATGCGCTGGCTCTCGCCGCCCGACAACGTGCCGCCGGCGCGGTCCAGCGTGAGGTAGTCGAGGCCCACGTTGAGCAGGAACGAGAGGCGGGCGCGGATCTCGCGGACGATCTCTACCCCGATGAGGGCGTCGTTGCCCACGAGCTCCAGGGCATCGAAGAACGCGGCGCACTGCCGCACGGGCCAGCGGACGATCACCGGGATGGTCTGGCCTGCGACTCGCACCGACCGGGCGGCCGGGTTCAGGCGGCTGCCCTCGCAGGTGCCGCAGGGGCGGGCGCTGAGGTAGCGGCCGTACCACTCCCGCATCTCCTCGCTCTTGGTGTCGCGCCACCTGCGGAGCAGCGCGTTGACCACGCCCTCGTAGCGCATGCGATGGGTGCCCGTGGAGTTGGCGGTCTTCCACTCGACCTCGATGGGGGTCTCGCTGCCGTGGAGCACGATGTGGCGGTGCTCCTCGGAGAGGGAGGCGAAGGGGGCGTCCAGGTCTAGACCGAAGGTGCGGGCGAGGCCGCGGGCGATCTCGAAGGTCCACCCCTCCTCACCCGCGACGCGGCTCGTCCATGGCTCGATGGCGCCGCCCTTGAGGGACAGCGTCGGGTCGGGCACCACCCGGGCCGGGTCGACCGCCATCTCGACGCCAAGGCCATTGCACTCGGGACACATACCGAGCGGCGTGTTGAAGGAGAACAGTGGGGGGGTGAGCTCCGGGTAGGACAGGTCACACGCAGCGCAGTGGAGCGCCTCACTGAAGAGCTCGTCCGGGCCATCCGGCTCCTGCACCGCCATGTGGCCCTTGCCGGCGCGCAGCGCCGTCTCCACCGAATCCGTGAGCCGCTGCCGCTGGTCGGCCCGCACGACCACGCGGTCCACCACCAGGTCGAGGTCGTGCTTCTTCTTCTTGTCGAGGACGATCTCTTCGTCCAGCCCTCGTGAGACGCCGTCGACGCGGACGCGGGTGTAGCCGTCGCGCCGCGCCTGGTCCAGGACGTCGCGGAATTCGCCCTTGCGCTGCCGGGAGATGGGCGCCAGGAGCAGCAGCCGCGTCCCCTCGCCGCGTGCGAGGAGCTGCGCCACGATCTGCTCCGGGTCCTGCTTGCCGACGGGGCGCCCGCAGGAGTGGCAGTGCTGACGGCCCACGCGCGCGAAGAGCAGCCGGAGGTAGTCGTAGATTTCAGTGATGGTGCCCACCGTGGAGCGGGGGTTGGCCGAAACGGTCTTCTGCTCGATGGAGATGGTGGGCGACAGCCCACGGATGGAGTCGTAGCGCGGCTTCTCCATCTGGCCGAGGAACTGGCGGGCGTACGCCGAGAGGGACTCGATGTACCGTCGCTGCCCCTCCGCGAAGAGGGTGTCGAAGGCCAGCGACGACTTGCCCGAGCCGCTGGGGCCCGTGAACACGACGAGGCGATTCTTTGGGACCCGCACGGAGACGTCCTGCAGGTTGTGCTCGCGGGCACCCCGGATGTCGATCATGTCGCCCTTCTCCGTGTCAGCCACGGGGCGCACGGTAGCACCACGCCGTTCGAGCGTCAACGAATAACTGAACACACGTTCCCCACCCCCGACGACGGGGGCAACCACGGGTGGGTCCGCTCGCGGGGCCGCCCCTCCCGCTGGAGAGGTGAAGTGCGCGACCCAAGGCGCCGGGGACGATGCGGTGATTGACCATGTGACGACCAGTGGACTACGATTCCCATTGCAGTGGCCACAAACGAGGCAGGGCACCCATCGCATGAAGCTACGCTACGCAGGCTCGACACACGTGGGGATGAAGCGCGATCACAACGAGGACAACCTGGTCCTCGTGCCTGAGCACCAGCTCTACGTGGTCGCGGATGGGATGGGCGGCCACTCGTCGGGGGAGGTCGCGAGCCGCATCGCCGTGGACACACTCGCCGACTTCTTCCGCCAGACCAGCGACGACGACGAGGTGACCTGGCCGTACAAAGAGGACAAGGCGCTCAGCTACGACGAGAACCGCCTCGCTCAGTCCGTCAAGCTGGCCAACCTGCGCATCTACGAGAAGTCGCTCACCCATGCGAAGTACAAGCAGATGGGCACGACGGTGGTCGCCCTGCTCTTCCACGAGGGCCGGGCGTCGGCCGCCCACGTGGGAGACAGCCGCATCTACCTGTTCCGGGACGGTATGCTCGACCAGCTCACCGAGGACCACTCGCTGCTCAACGACTACAAGAAGATCGCCAACCTGACCAAGGAGGAGGAGGCGAACTTCCCCCACAAGAACATCATCGTCCGCGCCCTGGGTATGAAGGACACGGTGGCGGTGGACATCCGGACCGTGGAGCCTCGGAACGGGGACATCTTCCTGCTCTGCTCCGACGGGCTGACCGGCGAGGTGACCGACGAGGGCATCACGGAGGT
>BTVJ01000079.1:0-34357 GCA_045863395.1 Myxococcales bacterium | reverse complement strand
CGCCCGTGTCCGTGCCGCCCGTGTCCGTGCCGCCCGTGTCCGTGCCGCCCGTGTCCGTGCCGCCCGTGTCAATCGCGGTGTCCAGGCCGGCGAGCGTGTCGACGCCACCTCCCGTGTCCGCCACGGAAGTGTCGGCGCCGGCCTGAGAGTCCAGGCCGGCGCCAGCGTCACCGGAGTCTCCGGCGCACCCTGCGTTCATGGCTGCGACTCCAACGCAGAGACCAAGCGTCGTGACGAGGCGGATGCAGCGTGCCAGCAGCGAGCGAGAGAGCGTGGTCATCTGGGACTCCTTTGCAGACTCTGAGCACGCGCGATCTCCCCCTGTGCCCTCCCGGATCTCGGTAGACGAAGCGTATCGCTGTGGGGGGAGTGAGCGCCAACTCGAGGGAGAACTTAGCGCCTCGCCGTACCCCGGCGCAACTTCGCCTGACCGAAGTGCGCCCGGCGCGCCCAACCTGTCCCGCGATCCGCGCCGTCATCGCCTCGCAAAGGAGCGCGCCCCCGTGCGCGCGGGACACGCCGCGCATCCGGTACGCCTGAACCGCCGCCGAACCCACCACGCCAGGGCGAGGCAGGCGAGCGCGACGAGGAGGGCGACCGGGTCCTGCCAGGTGAGGTGCCAGCCGCTCATGTGCCGAACCCCAACGCCGAGCCCACCTGGAAGACCGCGACGGCGGCCACCCAAGCGAGGACGGTCATGTACGCAAAGGTGAACAGCGGCCACCGCCAGGAGCGAGACTCACGCCGGATGGCGGCCAGCGTGCCCATGCACTGGCTGCACAGGGCGAAGAAGACCATGACGCCGAGGGCGACGAGCGGCGTGAACGACCGGCTCCCGTCCGGGCGCACCGACGCGCGCAGCATGTCGCGGAGGCCGTCGGGCTCACCGCCGCCCTCCAGCGAGGCGACGTCGTATGCGCCCGGGTCCACGTCGCCGACGCTGTAGAGGACGCCGAGGGTCGGCAGCACCAGCTCCCGCGCGGGGAAGGCCGACAGGATGCCCACCGTGATGCGCCAGTCGAAGCCCGCCGGCTCGAAGACGGGCTGGACCGCCTTGCCCATGCCCGCGAGCCAGCTCTGCTCCAGGTAGGCGGCCCGCTCCGCGTTGTCGATGGCCGCGAGCTGCTCGTCGGCGTTCTGTTGGGCTGCCGCGACGACGGCCTCGCGCCGCTCCTCGAAGGCCGCGTGGATCCCGGCCGGACGAGGATAATACGACAGCGCCCAGATCAGGACCGCCGTCGCGAAGATCACCGTGCCGGCGAGCACCATGAACTCCCGGACCGCCGAGCGCACCTGCGCGAACACGACGCGGCCGCTCGGCCGCTGGTAGGCAGGCAGCTCCATCATCAGCGCCGAGTGGGCCCCGCGCAGCGCGCTCCGCCGCAGCGCCCACGCGACGAGCACCGCGATGACGATGCCGAGCGAGTACATGCCGAAGAGCACGAGCCCCGCCCAGCGCACCGGGAAGAAGGCCCCGATGAGCACCACGTAGATCGGCAGCCGCGCCGAGCAGGACATCAGCGGCAGCACGACCATGGTGGCCAGGCGGTCCCGCTCGTTGTCGATGATGCGCGTCGAGAGCACGGCCGGCACCGCGCAGGCGAAGGCGCTGACCATGGGCACGAAGCTGCGACCGGACAGCCCGAAGCGCCGCAGGACCCGATCCAGCAGAAACGCCGCCCGCGCCATGTAGCCCGACGCCTCGAGGAGGGCGACCAGGGTCATGAGCAGGATGATCTGCGGCAGGAACACCACGATGGACCCGAGGCCGTTGATCACGCCGTCGATGACCAGGGACTGGAGGGCGCCCGCAGGGATGAGGCCCGCCACCCGCTCTGCCAGCGCGCCCTGCCCCTGCTCGATGAGCCCGATGAAGGGGTCGGCGCCCGCGAAGATGAGCTGGAACACCCCGAACATGACGAGCGCCACGATGGGCAGCCCGAGCCAGGGGTGGAGCAGCACCTGGTCGATGCGGTCCGTGACCGAGCGCGCGCCGGCCCCCGGCTCCGCCTGGACGGCGCGGGCGATGACGTCCGGGTCGGCCGTGAGAGGCGCCGGCGGGGCGGTGGCGGCCGCGGCGAGGATCCCGTCCCGCAGCGCCTCCATCCCCTCGCCGCTCAGCGCGTTGACCTCCCAGACCGGGACACCGACCGCCGCCTGGAGGGCGGTGGCATCGACCGCGCGCCCCTCGGCGCGGGCGACGTCGTTCTTGGTCAGCGCGACGACCACAGGGACGCCGAGGCGCATCAGCTTGGCCAGGAGGTGGAGCTCGACGGTCAGCTTGGCCGCGTCCATGACGGCGCAGAGCACGTCGGCCTTGTCCCCCGTCTCCCCGTGCAGGAACCCGATGGCGAGCGCCTCGTCGCGGCTGATGGCGCTCAGCGAGCCAATCCCGGGCAGGTCCACGCCACGCAGGCGCGTATCACCCACAATCACCGAGCTCTCGGCGCGCTCGACCGACGACCCGGGGAAGTTGACCGGGCGCTGGGCCGAGCCGGTCAGGTGCATCAGGACGCTGGTCTTGCCCGCGTTCTGGCGCCCGGCGAGCACGACGGTGACCGTCCGCCGGACGCCGGCGTCGGAGGCAGGACTGCGAAGGGGCTTCACCGCGTCTCTCGGCTCGCGGGGACGGGCGCCGGACGGGACAGGCCGAGGAAGGCCCTGATGGAGTCACTCAGCGACGGGCGCCGCGATGAGACGTGATTCGCGCCGGACACCGCCGCCAGCCCGGAGGCCTCGACGTGGATGCGGCTGGCCTCGTCCCGGCGGAGCGCGAGCCGGAAGCCCCGCAGGTTGTACTGCACCGGGTCTCCGAGGGGCGCCCTGCGGACCGCGTGGACGACGGTCCCGGGCCAGAACCCCAGGTCCTGGAGGCGCCGGGCGATGGGGTCGTCCCCCTCCACCCGGAGCACAGTGGCGACCCCCCCAAGGGTCAGTTGATCGAGCGACTGGTGCGTCCGGTTCATGGGGCCCTCTTATCACACCTTCATGTCCGAATTGAAGCACAAATGATAGCCATTTTCAACAAGCCCGTATTCCTGGACCCGGGCACGGTAACCGCAACGGCATGAGCTCCCCCCCTGCGCGCCGCCAACGCCCACGCTGGACACGGACGGCCCGGCGGGCACAATGGGTCCCGATGAGCCCCCCGACCTTCGCCGAAGTCGCGCTGCCGCTGCCCTTGCGGCAAGCGTTCACCTACGAGGTGCCTCCCACGTTGCGGGAGGCTGCGCAGGTCGGCGCCCGGGTCCTGGCGCCCTTCGGGCCGCGACGGCTCCAAGGGTGGCTGGTGGCGCTGGACGTGCCGAGGCCAGCAGGGATTGAGCCGAGACCGCTGGCCGACGTGCTCGACGAGCCCCAGTTCGATGAGCCCATGCTGCGGTTCTTCCGGTGGATCGCCGGGTACTACCACGAGTCCCTGGGCGAGGTGATCCGGGCGGCGCTGCCTGCGGGCCAGCGCGCCGAGGACGTGCGCACCGCCACCCTGACCGACGTGGGGCGCGAGCGCCTCGGCGCCGTGCTCGACCAGCTCGACGGCCGGGACCGGCGCCTGCTGGCCAGCTTGGAAGGGGGCCCGCTGCCGCTCCCGGCGCTGCTCGCCCGCGCAGACGCGCCGGCGGCGCGCGCCCTGGACCTGCACCACCGTGGGCTCCTGACTCTCACCTGGGAGCTGGCGGAGCCGGCGGTGAAGCCCCGCCTGGAGAGGGTCGCCCGGCCGCTGGGCGAGCCGGCGGGGCGCCTGACCCCCAAAGACCTGGAGATCCTGGCCGCCATCCGCGCGGCCCCGCCGGACGAGCCCGTGCCGGTGCGGGAGCTCAACCGGCGCTTCAAGGCGGCGCGCCCCAACCTGGAGCGCCTGGAGGCGGCCGGGGCCGTCCACGTAGAAGAGGTCCGCGTCTTCCGGGCTCCCGCCGAGGACGACGCGGGCGGAGAGGCGGCGGCGACCCCGCCCCCCCTGACGCCGGACCAGGCGCCAGTCGTCGCGCGCGTCACGGAGGCCCTGGACACGGGCTACCGGGGCTTCCTGCTGCATGGAGTGACGGGCAGCGGCAAGACCGAGGTCTACCTGCGGCTCATCGCCGCCGCGCTGGACCGGGGGCGCGGCGCCATCGTGCTGGTGCCAGAGATCGCGCTCACGCCGCAGCTCGTCGCCCGGTTCCGCGCGCGCTTCGGCGGGCGCATCGCCGTGCTCCACAGCGCGCTGAGCGACGGGGAGCGCCTCGATCAGTGGGTGCGCATCGCGCGGGGGGACCTGGACGTGGTGGTCGGGGCCCGCTCCGCCATCTTCGCGCCGGTGCGCTCCTTGGGCGTCGTCGTCGTCGATGAGGAGCACGAGACCAGCTTCAAGCAGGAGGAGCGCCCGCGCTACCACGCCCGCGACCTGGCGCTCGTGCGGGGGACCCTGTCGGGCTGCCCGGTGGTGCTCGGCTCCGCGACCCCGTCCCTGGAGTCGCACCACAACGCCCTGACCGGCCGCCTGGAGCGCCTGGTCATGCGCAACCGGGCCAACGCGAGCCCGCTGCCGGCGGTGCAGCTCGTCGATCTCCGCAAGGCGAGGCGCTGCGGACCCCACGGCCTGCTGGCCGCGCCGCTGGCCGCGGCGCTGGCGGAGACCGCTGCGCGCGGTGAGCAGGCGATCCTGTTCCTCAACCGGCGCGGCTTCTCCTCCTTCGTGGTCTGCGGGGAGTGCGGTTTCATCCCCGAGTGCCCGAGCTGCTCCATCTCGCTCTCCTTCTCTCAGCGCCTGCGGACCCTGCGCTGCCACTACTGCGGCCACGCCATCGCGCGCCCGACCCACTGCCCCGCGTGCGCCACCGAGGGCCTGGAGCCCGTCGGCTTCGGCACGGAGCGGGTGCAGGAGGACGTGGAGGCGCTCCTGCCCGGCGTCTCGGTCGCGCGCATGGACCGCGACACGACCCGGGGCGCAGCGCTGAACACGCTGCTCGCCGCCTTCCGCCGCCGCGAGATCCAGGTCCTGGTCGGCACCCAGATGGTCGCGAAGGGCCACGACTTCCCCGGCGTGACGCTGGTCGGGGTCCTGCTGGCGGACCAGGGCCTGAAGTTCCCCGACTTCCGCGCCAGCGAGCGCACCTTCCAGCTCCTGACCCAGGTGGCGGGGCGCGCGGGGCGCGGCGACCTGCCCGGCCGCGTCCTGATCCAGACCTTCGACCCCGCCCACCACGCGCTGGTCGCCGCGCTGACCCACGACTGGGGCGCGTTCGTGGCCTCCGAGCTCCCCGTCCGCCGCGTCCGCGACTACCCCCCCTTCTGCCACGTGTGCATGGTGCGCATCACCGACAGCGACGAGAGGCGCGCGGAGGCCCTGGGCCGTGAGCTCTTCTCGCGCCTCCAGTCCCTGGCGGTCGAGCCCGGCGAGGTGGTTCCGTCCGTGTGGATCCTGGGCCCCGCCTGGGCCCCCATCCAGAAGATCAAGAACAAGGTGCGGCTCCAGATCCTCATCAAGAGCCGCCACCGCCAACGCCTGCACGGGCTCCTTGGCTGGCTCGACGCCTTCATCGACGAGCGCAACCTCGCGGGCACGGTGGCGGTGGACGTCGACCCCGTGAACCTGCTGTGAGCCCCAGCCTTGTCGCACGCGGCGAACCCAGCGACACGGCCAGCGGACCAAGTCCGTGCCCTCGCCCCGGCGTGACTCGTGACACGCAGCATCAATGAGTGGTCACGCTGGGGCTTGCGTCCCCCTGCCCTGCGTGCTACACGTGCAGCACGGGGTCGCTCATGTCAGAGACGCAGAACATCACGGTCCGACTCGACAAGGCAGTGCTCCAGAAGGCGCGAGTGCTCGCGGCACGCCGCGGGACGTCCATCAGCGCCCTGGTGTCCAGCTCCATCGAGAAGCTGGCTCAGGCCGAGGACGCTTACGGGGCCGCCATGGAGCAGGCGCTGTCCGATCTGGACCGGGGTCTGCCGCTGGGTGGTCCCCCGTACCTGTCTCGCGACGCGGCACATGACCACTGAGCTTACATTCATTGACACGAACATCCTCCTCTACGCCTACGACGTCGACGCGGGCGACAAACACAGCCTCGCGCGGGAGGTCTTGAGGCACCTCTGGGGCCAGCGCACCGGTGCGCTCAGCACCCAGGTTCTCCAGGAGTTCTACGTCAACGCCACGCGGAAGCTGCGCACCCCGCTCGACCGCGCTCGTGCCAGGACGGTGCTCAAGGCCTACACCGCTTGGCCGGTCTGGCCCATCACCGCCTCGGACGTGCTGGAGGCGACTCGGGTGGAGGCGGCACATCGCCTGTCCTTCTGGGACGCTCTGATTGTCACCGCCGCCGTGAGGTCGCAGGCGACCGTGCTCTTGTCGGAGGATCTCGGCGACGGGCAGCGCATCGAGGGGCTCCGGGTGGAGAACCCGCTGAAGTAGGAGATGCAGTGGTGCGATGCGCGCTGCTGGCGCTGGCCGTGGCCCTCGGGGCGGAGGCGTCCGCGGACGAGCCTCCGGGACACGGCCGCGCGCTGCTCCTCGCGCCGGACGCGGCCGGTCACCCACAGACGGCGCTGCGCCTCGCCGCGGACGCCGCCGATGCCTTCCGAGCGGCGGGAGACCCGGGCGGCCTCCGCTCCGCAGAGGGTGCGCTGCGGCGGCTGCTCGCGGCGGTGGGGGGGCAACCGGTGGGCGACGGGATGGACCGTGGCGCCTTCGTCGCGGTGGGGCGCCGCTGGGCGGCCATTGCGCCGGAGGTGGACGGCCCCGTGCGGCTCGTCCCGGTGGGGCCCGGCGCCTCGCGGCGGGCTGCGCGGGACGCGCCGCCCCTCGGGGTGCCGCGGGCGGCCCCGGTGGAGCGGTGGCTCGCCGGCGCCCACGCCGCCGGCGCGTGGCTCGTCGACCTGGACGAGGAGTCTCCGAGGGTCCGCGTCATCCACCTCCCCGGTCCGGGCGAGACGCGGTTCGCCGCGGCCGCGGGTGCGGGTTGGGTCGTGGCCACGCGCGCCGTCGACCGGGCAGGCACGGTGTGGCTCGCGAACGACAGCGAGGCGCGCCCGCTCGGGGCTGGAGACGGCGTGGTGGTGGGCGTGGCTCCCGACAAGGCGGTGGTGATGGCCGCGGGGGACGTCCTGCGCGCCTGGCGCCTCGTGGACGGCCGCGCGCTGCACGAGCAGGTGGCGCACAGCGGCAGCTCCACATGGCACGTGGGCCTGGACCCGAGCGGCGAGCTCGCCCTCCTGGGGTTGGACGACGGACGCATGCAGGCGCTCCACCTCGGGGAGCCCCTGCGGGTGGAGACCCTCCCCCTGGCCCGTGGCACCTTCGGGCCGCTGGACGTGGCGGTGAACCAGCCGGCCAACCTCGTCGTCGCCATCGACGGAGACACCGGGGTCGCCGTGGCGCGCACGACGAGCGCGGCGCCGACGGAAGACCCCACTGGCGACGCCGGGGATCTCGGCGTGCTGCGCTCCCCGCTCTGGGGCCGGGCGATGCCGGCGCCCCTGCCGGCGGCCCTCGCCCAAGGGGGAGCGGCGCTCGCCCTGGTCGCAGATCGGGGCCGCCCTGACCACTGCCCGACGTGCACCGACCGGGACCGCGTCGAGCTGTGGACCGCCGCTGCGCTCGGGGCGCGCGCGCGAGGAGAGGCGGCCTCCCCCACCCTGCTCGACGGCCACTCCGGCGCCGTGCGGGCGCTCGGCCCCCGCGGCTTCTCGCGCTGGCTCCTGTCGGGGGCGGACGATCGGACGGCCTTGGTGTGGGAGCCCGCAGCGACGGGCGCACCCATCCGCTTGTCGGGGCACGAGGCACCGGTGATCGACGTCGCGACGGTCCCGGGCGCCCCCATCGCGCTGACCCTCGCCTCGGACGGCGTTCGCCAGTGGCCCCTCGGCACGCTGGGCGGCGGCGCCAGCCCGTGGTCGGCGCGCCTGGGGACGGCTGCGTCACTGCCGACGCCAGGGACCCTCGCGGTCGCAGGCGGCGGGCTGCGCCTGTTGCGCTTGCACGGGTTGGAGGGTCCATGCCCGCTGATGCCCGAGGAGGCGTTGGCCACCACTGGAGCTGCGTGGCTGGACGAGCGCGTCGCCATCACGCTGTCGGGCGGCGACTCCCGCGTCTGGGACCTGACGACGGCCCCCCCGACCTCGACGGCGCTGTCCCTGCCCGAGCGGCCCCGGGCGGTGGCGGCGAGCCCCGATGGCCGCTGGCTCTCCGTGGGGGGGGCCACCACCCTCGCGCTGTGGGACCGACGCTCCGGCAAGCCGCCGCTGGTCCACCCGCTCCCGGACGCAGGGGGGAGCCCGCCGCGGCTGCGCTTCGACCCTGGCGGCCGCTGGCTCGCCATCGCCGGCCATGGCCTCTTGTTGTGGGACCTGGCGCGCCGAAGCCGCCCCGTGGAGGCCGAGGAGCTCTACGGGTCCACCGTCGCGGACGTGGCGTTCACTGCGGGCGGCGTGATGCTGGCGCAGATCGCCTCCGGCCACCGCATGACGGGGAAGCCCGGCGTAGCGGTCCTGGACCCGCGGCGGGCGCCCTTCACCGAGGCGCCGCTCCTGCTGCGCACCTGGTACGACCCGGCGAACATCCAGCCCACGGCGTTTGCGGCGAGCGCCGACGGGCGCCGGGCCCTGTGGGCTACGGAGGCCGAGGCGCTCCTGCTCGACCTGCGCGGGGTGGATCTGGCGACCTTCACGCCCGCGGGGGAGGACGGCGACTTTCCGGCGGGGGCCCCCGGCGTGCTCATCCACCCACTGAATGGCCCGCGCGGCCCCATCCTGGCGGCCGCCTTCGCGGGGTCGTCGCGGCTCGTGACGGGAGATCGCGCCCACGGAGTGTGGTCGTGGGACCTGGAGGTGACCGACCCGGTGGGCGTGCATCTGGGCGACCACCCGGACGACGTGTCCAGCGTGGCCATTTCGAGCGACGGGCGACTCGCGGCGACGACGGGCGCCGACGGCAGCGTGGCGGTGTGGCTGCTGCGGGTTGAGGATCTGGCCGCGACCGCGCGCTGCGTTGCCGGAGCGCGCTGACTCCGCAGGTATCCGTGGGGTCAGCAGCGGCGCCGCGACCAGGCGAGGAGCACGACCGCCGCCAGCAGTGGAAGCGACGGCGGGAGTCCGGTCGTCGGAGCGGTGCTGCACCCCCCGCCCGAGCCGCTCCCGGGCGCGCGCCCCGCGTCCGCAGCGCCGCCGCCACCGCTCCCGGCCTCCCCACCACCCGACGCTACCGTGTCGGGAGACCCTCCTCCGGCACCACCGCCTCCGCCCCCACCGCTGTCGCCACCCGCGGCGTCCCCACCAGGGCCGCCACCACCGGCGCCAACGTCCCCTCCACCGTCCGGCGTGCCGGCGTCCACCCCACCGTTGTCCCCACCGCTGTCCCCACCGGCGTCCCCACCGGCGTCCCCACCGGCGTCCCCACCGGCGTCCCCGCCGGCGTCTCCGCCGGCGTCCCCACCACCGGCGTCCGTCCCCGCATCCGCCCACCCACCGGCGTCCGGCGGGTCGATGCTCGCCACGGGCAGCGGCCCCAGGTCCGGGCACGCCGCGTCGCCCTCCACCGCGCACGGCGCCTGGAAGTGGAGGGTCACGTCACCCACCGCGCCACCGTCGATGCGCGTGCCGCCGCCCCACAGCACCGTGTACCAGGCCCCCGGCTCCAGGCTGGCGGTGGGCTGGAGCCGGTGGAGCCGCGTCCAGTCCGCCCCCCACCGGGTCCCCACCTGCTGGTAGGGGACCGCAGCCTCTCCCGCGTCGGCGGTCCACACGGTCTGCACGGAGCCCTTCCCCACCCCCACCCCGTAGATGAACGTCACCCACGGGTCTGGCGACGTGGCGTCCACCCCGTAGAGGCGCCGCGGTGGATCCGGGAAGGTCCAGATCACCACGTCCTCCGGCCCCAGGGCCCCGTGCAGCCGCTTCCACAGCGCCTCCATGTAGCGCATGGTGGGAAAGATCTCGGCCCGCAGGCTCCCGGGCACCTCCGGGTCCAGGTAGTGGAGCCGCGTCCACGGCAGCTCCGCCTCGTAGGCCTCGCCAAGCGAGGCGGCCACGGCAGGCCCGATGGTGTCGTTGACGTACACGGTGGTCATGAGCCCCACCGCGTGGGTGATGATCCCCTCGGTGATGCCCTCGGGCAGCACCGCGTACAGCTCGAGCAGCGTGTCCATGGGGATGTATGGGTCCGGCATGAAGCGGATGTGCCCGTCCAGCGCCAGGAAGCCGTCGGTCCCCGGGTCGGCGTTGTCCTGGGAGCCCGTGTCCTTGTGCTCCACCTGGTGCAGGAACAGGGAGTCGAAGATCTCGTCCTGCATGCCGTGGGAGGCGCACCCCATCATGAAGGCCACCCGCAGCCGCGACTCCTGGTCCACCCAGGGCGGCGGGTCGTTGAGCATCACCCAGCTCACGAAGTCCTCGATGAACGGCTCCCAGTGGGTGTGCTCCCCGTAGGCGCGGGCGGCGTCCTCCTTGGCGGGGTCCTTCTCCCAGTACCCCGAGTCCGTGAACGCCGCCCCGAAGATGGCGGCGTTGAAGACCTCCGGGTCCGAGAAGAAGTCCTTGAGCTCCCCGTCGGGCAGGTTCTCGATGGCCCAGCCGGTGACGTGCATGTGGCCGTAGATGCCGTGGGCAGCCACCACCGAGGGGAGCAGCGCCAGAGAGAGGGCGAGCAGGATGCGCATGGGTCCTCCGGAGGGAGCAACCGCCAGGCGGGAGGCGGTCCGAGTCACAGAGGCCACAGGGTAGTCCGGGGGAGGGCCGCGAGGCCAGATCTACTTGAGGGTGACACACAGGCGCGCGGGATCGCCCCCGCCGACGGGATCGAGGCCCACCTGGTCGAAGCGCCGCGCGATGCCGTCCACCGCCGCCGCCGGCAGCGTGATCTCGTGGCGCCCGCCGCAGCGGTCGGTGGCCCCGTTCATGGTCCCGCCGGCCAGCCCCACCGCGTCGGCCATCCCCGCAGGCAGCGCGCGCAGCGCAGCCGGGTCGACAAGCCGCGGCGTCTCCTCCGTGGGGTGACCGAGCAGGTAGATGGCCATCATGATGGCGAGGAGCACGACCGAGACCGCCGCCTGATAGGGGAAGCCGCCGGCCCCGGGCACGGGGCCGTAGAAGCGCCCCCGCGTCTTGCGACGGATGCGCTGCTGCACCAGGTGCAGGAACTCCGGGGGCGCCTCCTCGGGCCGCAGGCTCCGCAGCGTCCCGACGAGCCCCTTGTACCCATCCCAGGCCTGGCCAAGCCCCGGGTCCCGCTGGAGCGCCTCCCGCAGCGCGTCCGCCTCCTCGTCCGGCAGACCGCCGTCGAGCAGATCCAGGAACCGCTCGTCATCCCTCGTGTGCGTCTCCTGCATGGGACCTCCTCTACCCGCTCTTTCTCGTGGCGACGCTGTCTTCACGCCCTGCCAGGAACGCGTCGACCCGCTCCTTCAGCGCGAGGCGCGCCCGGTGGATTCGGCTCTTCACCGTCCCCTCGGGCAGCCCCGTGATGTCCTGGATCTCCTGATACGAGAGATCCTGTACGTCCCGCAGCACGAGCAGCTCGCGCTGATCCGGGTCCAGCGCGGCGATCTCCTGCTGCAGGAAGCCCTCGAGCTCCGAGCCCTCCAAGGCCCGGTCCGGCCGCGCCGGCCGGTTCATGACGTCGCCGCCGAAGTCCTCGGGCTCGATGACCTCCGACAGCTCCTGCCGCCGCCCCGCAGCCCGCCGCGACAGGTACTTGACCCGGTTGCGCACGTGGTTGGTGGCGATGCGGAAGATCCACGTCGACAGCTTGCTCTCGGATCGAAACCGGGGCAAGGCGACGAAGATGGCCACGAACACGTCCTGCGCCACGTCCCGCGCCTCCTCCTGGGACCCGAGCATCCGCAGCACGAACGTGTAGACCCGGTGCTGGTAGTCCAGGACGAGCTGGTTGAAGGCTCGCTCGTCCTGGCGCTTCAGGCGCGCGATGAAGCGGTCGTCGTACTGGGGCAACACGCGGGGGCACCTCGGCGCAAAAGGCCCGACGGCTGACAACGGGCCGGCGCAAAGGTTCGCCCCAGGAGCGGGGTTGCGTCAAGGGTGGAGGGCAGGGGGCGCGCGGGGCGCCGGGAGGACTCGGCGTGGGCTTACTTTCCGAGGATCTCGGAGTCGATGACCGCCTTGAAGGTCTGCGGGTTCATGCCGCCCGAGGGCTCGAACTTGCGACCGTTGATGTAGAGGGACGGGGTCCCCCGGACGCCAGCCTTGCCGCCCTCCGCCATGTCACGCTGGATCTTGTCCTTCCACTTGCCGCTCTCGATGGACGCCTTGAACTTGCCCAGGTCGAGACCGAGCTCCGTGGCCCACTTCTCGAAGTTCTCGGGGGTCAGCTCCTTCTGGTTCTCGAAGGCCTTGTCGGAGAACTCCCAGAACTTGCCCTGCTCCATGGCCGCCATGGCGGCCTCCGCCGCGGGCATCGCGGCCTTGTGGAAGGACAGCGGGAAGTGCTTGAAGACGATGGCCGCGTCGTCGCCGTACATCTCCTTGACCTGCTTGAGGACCGGCCCGACGCGCCCGCAGTACGGGCACTCCAGGTCGCTGAACTCGATGAGCTTGATCTTGGCGTCGGGCTTGCCGAGGATCGGCGAGTCCTTGTAGTCCAGCTCGTGGGCCGTGTCGTCGAGGGGCTTGAAGATCTTGCCCTTCTTGATGGCCTCATCGTAGACCTTCGCCCGCGGCGTGCCCCCGTCCACCAGCGCCTTCGCCTTGGCCAGCTCCTCGTCGATCACCGCCTTGAAGGCCTCGAAGGGCTGGGCCCCGGTCACCTGGCGGCCGTTGATGTAGGAGTTGGGCGTGCCCTGGGCGCTGACCTCGGCGGCCAGCTTCTGGTCGGCGTCCACCTTGGCCTTGGCGGCCGGCGAGTCCTTGTCGAGCTTCCACTTGGCGAGCCCGAGACCGATCTCCGTGGCGTACTTCTCCAGGCTCGCCTCGTCGAGGGTCTGCTGATTGGCGAAGAGCTTGTCGTGCATCTCCCAGAACTTGCCCTGCTGCTGGGCGGCCCAGGCTGCGTGGGCGGCGGCCGGGGCGTCCTTGTGGAAGGGGAGCGGGTTGTGCTTGAAGACGATGGCCACGTCCTCTCCGTAGGTCTTCTCGATCTGGTCGAACGCCGGCTTGATCCGCGAGCAGAAGGGGCACTGGAACTCGCTGAAGACCACGACCTTGACCAGCGCGTCGAGCTTGCCCTTGTGGGGGTCGGCCTCCGTGACGGCCACCTTCCAGACCGTCGGGTCCGCCGGCGGGCGCTGGGGCTGCGCCGCGTCGCGGCTCGGGGCCGGCGGTGCTGCGTCCGCAGACGGCACGCCGCCCTTGACGACCCAGTTCTCGAAGTTCGCGCCCTGCTGGTGGGACTCCTTGGCCACCGCCACCCAGTCGCCGCCCTTGGCGTTGGCCGCCGCGAGCTGCTTCTCGATGACCTCCTTGAACTTCTCGAAGGGCTGGGCGCCGCTGAAGAGCTCGCCGTTGATGAAGAAGCCGGGCGTGCCACGGGCACCGAGGGCCACCGCCACCTTCTGCTGGCGCTCCACCTCGGTCTGCACCGCCGGGTCCGCCATGTCCTTCTTGAACTTCTCCACGTCGAGCCCCAGCTCCTGGGCCCACTTGAGGTAGTTGGCGTCGCTCAGCTCACGCTGGTTGGCGAACGCCAGGTCGTGGAACTCCCAGAACTTGCCCTGGCGGTGGGCGGCGACGCTCGCCTTGGCGGCCGGCATGGCGTTGGGGTGGAAGCCCAAGGGGTTGTGCATGAAGTAGACGCGGACGTCGTTGGGCCACGCCTCGACGATCTGCTTCAGCGTCGGCCCGACGCGGGAGCAGAATGGGCACTGGAACTCGCTGACCTCGATGATGACGACCTTCGGGTTCGCCGCGCCCTTCCAGGGCATGCCGGCGAGGCCCACGGACCCAGCGGGCTGGCCTGTGGGCTGAGCGGGCTGGGTGGGCTGCGCGGCCGCCGTCCCGCCCTGGGCTCCGGCGGCCCCGACGGGTGCCCCCTGGACGACGGCGGCCTGCTTGTCCGCGGCCTGTTTGACGGTCTCTGTCGGCGCCTTCGACGGCGTGGCGGTGTCCACGCTGAGGCGTCCGAGCATGAACGCGACTACCGCGACGGCAATCACGCTGATAATGGCGGTCTCCTTCTTCAACGCGCGGTCCTCCAAGTGGTGGGTTGTACGCCAGCCGGCCCGTATAGCGCGTCGCGGCGTGCAGAGCAAGTGCGACGTAGGGGCGCTTCATTCCCGCGCCCTTGACGCCAGCCCTCGCGCTCGCCAGAGTCTGCGCCATGCGCGCCGTTGCCCTCATCGCCATGGTCCTCACCGGCTGTCAGATCCTCGACCAGACCCCCGCGGGCGCCACCACGGACGTCTGCCCCGCCGTGTCCGGCCCCTGGAAGGTCGTGATCGGCACCTGCTTCCCCAAGGGCGCGTGGGGGGAGCTCTCGCAGGACGGCTGCGCGTTCACCGGCGCGGTCGAGGGGTTCACGAAGGAGGCGCAAGGCACGGTGAGCCGAGACGCCATGGCGTTCACCCTCGAGGGCATCAACACGGCGTTCGACTGCTCCCTGGCGTTCGTGGAGGGGTCGCTCTACGCCAAGGCGGAGGGGAGCTGCGCAGTCGAAGGCTGGGAGACGGACAAGTGCACCCTGACCCTCGAGAACACGGACCCACCGGAGCAGCCCGCCGCCCTCGACCCGGCCAAGCAGCCCTATACCGCGGGCAACGACCCGGGCACCTGCACCCAGATGTGCCAGGTGCTGGCAGCGTACTGCCCCCAGACCCTCACGGCGGGCATGGAGGGCTGCGTGGCGAACTGCCTGAAGTCCGCGGCGAAGGTGACGCTCAACGATGTGGGGTGCCTCCAGTCGCTGGGGAGCTGCCAGGACCCGCTGCACCTGTGCGACGCCCCCTGCGCCTACGACTGCAAGTGCGAGAGCGGCAACCGGGTCCAGCAGGCCCAGTACTTCCCAATCCACGGGGGCTGCCCACCCCAGGACGGGTATTGCCCGACCCTGTGCGGGGACGTGGTCCAGTAGAGTCAGCAGGCGAGGCGCAGAATGGCCGCAGCAATGGTTGCGACGGCCACGGCGAGCAGCGCCCGGCGCAGGCGACGGGACTGGGGGGGGTGAGCCTCGGGCGCCACCACGACCTCCGGGCGCACAGCAGCCGTCAGGCGCCGGCGCACCTCGGCGGCCGTGGCGGGGCGGTCGTCCGGGGCCTTCGCGAGCAGCTCCAGGCACAGGCGCTCCAGCTCGGGGGTCACGTGGGCGGGCGCGAGGCTGCGCGGCGACGGCGGCGGCTCCATCACGTGGGCGCGCAGGGTCTCCAGCGGGGCGGCGCGGGTGAACGGAGTGCGACCCGTCAGCAGCTCGAAGAGCAGGATCCCGATGGCGTAAAGGTCCGTCCGGCCATCGACGGGCTCCCTGCGCGCCTGCTCCGGGGCGACGTAGCTGACGGTCCCGACGACGAGCCCGCCGCAGATGGCGTCGTCCACGGGGTCGTGGTCCATGGCGCGTGCGATGCCGAAGTCGAGCAGCTTGACCAGGTGCTCGGGACCGTCGGTGCGCGCCAGGAAGATGTTGGCAGGCTTGAGGTCACGGTGGACGAGGCCGAGCCCGTGGGCCGCCTCCAGGGCGTCGCACACGGGCACCAGCAGCCGCGCCGCCCGGTCGCCGGGCATGGGTGCCTCGGCGCGGATGTGCTCGGCCAAGGTGCAGCCGACGAGCCGCTCCATGGCGATGTAGAGGTAGCCGGACGTGGTGCGGCCCGAGTCAAGGAGCCGGACGACGTTGGGGTGCACGAGTCGCTGGGTGGCGGACACCTCGCGCCGGAAGCGCGCGATGAGGGCCGGATCACGCCCCGTGTCCCAGCGGATGACCTTGAGCGCGACCTCCGCGCCGGCATCCAGATCCCACGCGGAATACACCGTGCCCATGCCGCCGTGGCCGATGGCGTGAAGGACCTGGTAGCGGCGGGCGACGACCTCGCCTTGCATGGGGTCGTCGGGCGCCAGCGCGCCAGCAGGGATCGCGGGCCACGCGTCGAAGGGGCACTCGGTGCGCTCCCCGAGGGGACGCTTGCAGCGGGGGCAGGCGAGGTTGCCGGTCATGTCGGGCGAACATAGCGCCCCGTGCGTGTGCTGTCAGCCTCAGACTTCGGTGCTCCTGGATAGGGCGCACAAAGCAGGCTAGGATGCCCACCCCATGAAGATGATCGCGACGTTCAGCCTGCTCCTCTGGTCCTCCCTGGCCGCCGCCCAGGAGACCATGGACTTCACCACGGGTGACGACGAGCCCGCCGCCGCGTCGCCGGACGCCATGCTGGGCGAGGCCGCGACCCAGCACGAGCTGGCGCGCACCCACAGGGCCATCGGGCAGATGCCGGCTGACGAGGTCCGCGCCCTGTTCGAGGAGGCCATCGAGCTGTACGAGCGCTTCAGCGAGTCGTTCAAGGACGATCCGCGCGCTGCGACGGCGAAGCTGGCAAAGGCCCGCGCCCAGCGGGACATGGGCGACGACGAGGCGGCGCTCGTGACGTGCAGCAAGCTCCGTGACCAGGAGCCCGCCGTGGCGGACCGCGCGGAGGCGGCCCTGTGCGCGGTCCACACGGCCAAGGCGCTGCTGGAGGCGGTGCAGGCGAAGGGCGGGTCCCGGCGCCCGACCGACGCCGAACGGGCGGAGGCGGCGGAGCGGGGGCGGACGCTGCCCATGCCCGACCCCGTGGCGAAGCAGGTGGAGGCGATGCGGTATTTCGTGAGCGATCACGAGCGCTTCGACCCGGACCCGGAGGTGCGGGCGCGCGTGGTCTACCTGCTGGCCGATCTGCTGGCTGCCTACGGGCGCAAGGACGAGGCCGCGCCACTGTTCGAGAAGGTGTTCCGGTGGCGCCCGGCGACAGACGTGGCCGAGGCCGCGGCAGAAGAGCTGATGGAGGGCCCCCGGGCGCGTGGCGACTGGGACGCATACCTGGCGGTCATCGAGAGGCTGAAGGCCGCGGAGCTGGCCACCCCGGCGGCGACGGCGGCCTTCCGGGACAAGCTGAGCAGGAGCGCCGTCAACGCGGGCTTCGGGCGCGTCATGAAGCTCCTGGAGGCCGAACGGTGGGCGGAGGCCGAGGGCGAGCTGGCGGCGCTCGTCGCTGCCGACCCCAAGGGCCCCGATGCGCCGCGAGCGCTGTTCAACCGGGCGTACTGCCTGCGCAAGCTCGGGCGCGACGATGAAGCGCTCGCCGCCTACAAGGGCGTCATCGACGGGTGGCCCAAGAGCGAGCTCGTGCCCAAGGCGCTGCTGATGGCCGGACAGATCGCCAACGAGAAGCGGCTCGTGGACGACGCCATCGCGCTCTGGAGCCGCTTCGCCCGGAGCTTCCCCAAGGAGGACGACGCTCCCGAGGCGCTGCTGGCCGCCGCGGACCTCCTGCTCCAGGACAACCGGCTGCCCGAGGCGGCGGAGCTGCTCGACCTGCACATCAAGGCCTATGGCGAGCGGCGCGCAACGCTGCTGGCGCGAGTGGGGGACCTCTACGGGACCATGGGCAAGGCCAAGGAGGCGCTCGATCGCTACGAGCGGGCGCTCAAGACCGGCGAGGGCGAGGCCGCGGAGCGCGTGCGAATCGGCTTCCAGGCGGGGCTCCAGGCGGAGCGGCTCAAGAAGCCGGCCGTGGCGAAGAAGCACTTCGAGGCCGCAGCGAGCCTGGCGGACGAGGCCGGCGTGCAGAGCGAGTGGGCCGGCCGCGCCCGCGCCAAGGTGGGGCGATGAGCGGGCCCGAGGAGCGGGTGCCGCCGGAGCCGTCCATCGAGCAGATCCCAGGGCGGACGGCAGAGCAGACCGCGGAGCAGGCGCCATCCGCCGTCGATGCGGAGGCGGGCGCCGATGCACTCCACGCAGGGGAGGCGCTGGGTCAGGAGGAGGCAGCCCTGGAGCCGGGGACGCCGGAGACCGCCATGCCCGACGCCCAGGGCGCACCCGCCGCCGTCCCCGCGACGGCGCCAGGCGCGGGCACGCCAGGTGCGGGCCGCCGCGCGTGGCTGTGGCTCCTGATCCCTGTGATCGCCGTCGCGTCATGGCTGGCCGAGCTGGCCATCGAGGCCTCCGTGCCGCCGGCGGCGAGCTGGGAGGCAGCCGTGGACGTGCTCGCGGAGCAGCTCCAGCCGGGCGACGCGGTGTGGGTCAACCCCACGTGGGCCGCGGCAAGCTGGGCCGAGCTGGAGCGCGTCGCCATGGAGCGGGGGCTCCCGCGGGGGCGTTTCGTGCTGCACTCTGCGCCGCTGGTCCCGTCCGATGTGGCGCGGTTCAGGCGCGTGTTCATCGTCGGGCGCCCCGCCACCGACCTTCCGCCCATCCTGTCGGAGCCGGAGACGCTGCTCTCAGCCCCGAACCTGGTCGTCCAGCGCGCCACGGTCAACGTGACGCCGGCCACGGACTTCCGCGCCGCGCTCGCCGACGCGCACGTGGAGCGCACCACGCCGGGCGGCCCGCGCATGACCTGCCGCTGGTCCAGTGATCGCCACACCTGCGACGGCCGCTGGTGGACCGAGGTCCGGGAGCGCATGACCGAGGTCGGCGACACGCGCCGGAGCTGCATCTGGGCCCACGCCTTCCCCGACGGCGGCGTGCTGCGCATCCGCTACCCGGCCGTCACGCTAGGCACCGTGCTGAGCGGAGGCGTCGGCCTCACGCTCTGGACGGTCCGCCAGGACAACGGCAGCCCCGTCAGCTTCCGCGCGCTGGTCGAAGGAGACGTGGTGTGGGAGGCGACGATGCCCCGCGGGGACTTCTCGTGGCACGAGATGCACGTGGACACCTCCCCGGGGACCGCGGACGTCACCTTCGAGATCCGCGCCGATAACACCTACTGGCGCCGCGTCTGCTTCGACGCCGTAAGCTGGTAGGGGGCCGAGCGGTCTCACGTCTCATTTTCCGGCGCGCCAGACAGCGAGATGTGAGACCGCCTGCCCCTCCGTCCAACTGCCTCGCGGATGGCGGCTCCCAGGTCCTCGGCGACGAGCGGCTTGTAGAGGAAGGCGTCGATGCCCTGGTCCAGGGCCGCCTCGGGCGAGAGGGTGTGGCTGTAGCCCGTGCAGATGATGGCTGGGAGCTCGGGACGCATGGCCCGCGCGGCGCGGATCAAAGCGTCCCCGGTCAGCTCGGGCATGGTCTGGTCCGTGACGAGTACATCGAACGCCCCCGGGTCAGCGCCGAAGACCCGCAGCGCCTCGGCGCTGCTCGTGAAGGACGCCACCGAGTACCCCAGCGCCTCCAGCATCTCCCGCCCGAGCAGGGCCAGCGCGGGCTCGTCGTCCACGAACAGCACGCGCTCGCTCCCGCGGCTGTTCCGCGGAGGAACGGGTTCGCCGACCGGCGACAGACCATCGCCTCGGGGCAGGTAGACGTCCATGCAAGTCCCGAGGCCGGGCTCGCTCCACACAGCGATGGCGCCCCCGAGCCCGGTGACGATGCCGTGGACCACGGACAACCCCATCCCCGTCCCCTCGCCTTGGGGCTTCGTCGTGAAGAAGGGCTCGAAGATGCGGCCGACCAGCTCCGCGTCCATCCCGTGGCCGCTGTCGCGGACGCGAAGCCTGACCCAGTCTCCTGCGGGGATCGGCGCCGGCGAGGCGGCCATCGGCTCCCGCAACGGGGCGACGTCCAGCTCCACCTCCAGGGTTCCACCATCGGGGCGCATCGCGTGCTCCGCATTGAGGGCCAGGTTCATGAGCACCTGCTGGAGCTCCGTGGGATCCCCGAGCACCGTGACGTCCCCCAAGGTGACACGGGCCCGCAGATCCACCGTGGACGGCAGCGTCGTCCTCAGGAGCCGCACCGTGTCCTGCACGAGGGGCCCGAGCGCAACGGGCACCTTGACCCGCTCCTGCTGGCGGCTGAACAGGAGGATCTGCTGGACCAGATCCCGGGCGCGCAGGCCCGCCGCCTCCACCTCGGCGATGCGGCGCGCGGCGCTGGAGCCGGGCGTGAGGTCGGCTCGCACCAGCGCAGCCCAGCCGAGGATCATGGCGAGCAGGTTGTTGAACTCGTGTGCAATTCCAGCGGCCAGCGTGCCGACCGCCTGCATCTTCTGGGCCTGGCGCACACGCTCCTCCAGGCGCCTGCGCTCGGCCATCTCGTCCCGCAGGTCGTCGTTGGCCAGCGCCAGCAGCCGGGACTGCTCCTGCAACGCCCGCACCTGCTGCTCCACGGCCGCCGCCATCGTCTGGAAGTTCGTCACCAGGCTGTCCAGCTCCTCGGTCGACGCGTGGGGCCAGGAGACGGCTCCCCCCCCGATGAGCCGGTCCGGGAGGTCGGTGGTCACCTCACCGAGGAGGCGGATCGGCCGCGCGAACCATCGGCTGGCAGTGTGGGCGACCAGGAGGGCCAGCAAGCCGAGCCCCCAAGCGCCGGACAGGTAGGCGATGAGGCTCCTGTCCAGCTCCTCGACGATGGGGCCCATCTGGAGCTCGACGACGACCTTCCACGCGTCGAGGCCCGGGATGGCATGCTCCTGGACGAAGACCGCGCCCTCCCACCGGACCATCGCCAGGGCCATGGACGTCGGTGGGGCCCAGACCCACGTGTCGCGGTCCATGGTCCGCAGGACGCCCTGGCGCCGGTCGACGAACCAGGTCATCGGATGCCAACTGGCAACGCTGCTGGCGACGATGCGGCTCTCCCCGTCCACGATGGTGACTCGGTCGCCGGCGTGGACCGCGTAAGGTCGAAGCATCTGGGCGACGGGTGCCAGGTCCACGGCGCCCACCGCGACGCCCGCAAGGCGCCCAGCGACCACCACAGGCGCGCCGTACACCACGATGGGGGTGAAGATGGCGCCGCGCCCGAGGAGGACGTTGGAGATCACCGCCGCCCGGGTCTCCAAGACGTGCTTGAAGTAGGAGCGGTCAGAGAAGTCGAGGCCAACGGTGGGCTCGCCCCGGTGGTTGATGGGAGGGTAGTAAGCGAGGGCGATGCCCCGCTCATCGGCCACGTACATGTTCCGGAAGTCGGCGGAGGACAGCACCAGGGTGCGGAGCCGGTGCTGGATGTCCTGAAGGCTGGGGAGCTCCTCCCCCGCCGTATCGGCCAATGAGTGGATGACGCGCTCGTGCCGAATGCGCCAGTCCTGCACCTGAGCGACGACGGCGGCGCCAAGCTGGGAGAGGCTGGCCACCGCGTCGCGCTCGATGGTCGCGACCCGCTCACGGCCCGAGAGGGACACCAGGATCGATGAAGGGAGCAACACGAGCGCCACAAGCAGGTTGAACAGGCGCTGGTGGAGTGACACGGAGGCGCGATGCTCCGGGAGGGACAGCCATCGGCGAAGGCCCGGCAAGCGCCCGAAGATGCTTGCTACAACGGCGTTGACGAGGCCGTTGACCCCCAGCTTGAGCGCGACGAGGAGCGCCCCCGAGGCCGAGAGATCCGCAACGAAGCGATAGGACAGCCAGGCCAACGGCATCCCGACCGCGACCCAGTAGCCCGCGTCGATCAGCACCAGCCCGGACCGGGTCCGTCGCAGCGCCCGCCCCACGACGGCGGCCTCCCCCACATACAAGAGCAACGCGAAGGGGTCCTCCGCCGCGGCGCAGACCCGGACCGAGGCGGCGGTGGCGCAGGCGGCCGCCGCCACTCCCCCGAAGAGGCGCGCGACCACCATGGTCGCGATGCTGCCGAGCAGGAAGTCGACCCGGTAGAAGACCGTGAGAGGAGCCAGGTTGGCGACGGCAGCAAGCCCGGTGAGTCCGACGAACACCAGCGCCTGCCTGCCGCGCGCACCCGGACTGGGAGGAGAGGCGTCCATCGCGACTGAGCCTAGAGGGGCGGGACGTGGGCGTCAACGCGCCGAGCGCCGAGCCGGCCTGCGCCGGGGGAGCGCGCAGCGCGGGGGCCGGACGGAGTGCGCGCCGCGATCCGCTCTCTCTGTCCTGCGGCGCCGAATCGACTCGTATGTCCCTGAAAGGCAACGCGATTCTGGACTGGCGTTCGAGTCCTTGGCGATTGACTCCCCCTGCCACGGACCCGCATCCTGGGGATGACGACCAGGAGGTGCCCGTGAGCTCGCGCTATCCGATGTCCGCTGTTCCCAGGAGCTGGTACGCCGTCGCCTTCTCGAGCGAGGTGCCACCGGCGTCCTTGCGAACGGTTCGCGCCTTCGGGCGGGAGCTGCTGTTGCTCCGCGGTGCTTCCGGCGTTGTCTCGGCCCTCGATCCGCACTGTGGGCACCTCGGTGCCCACCTGGGTGACGGGACTGTGCAGGGCGACACGGTCCAGTGCCCGTTTCACGGCTGGCGGTGGGACGGACAGGGGCGGTGCGTCGAGGTGCCATACGCCGCGAAGGTGCCGGGGAGGGCGCGCATCCAGACCACGCCCGTGAAGGAGCAGAACGGAGTGATCCTGGCGTGGAGCGAGCCGGACGTGGATCCCTCCTTCGAGATCCCCGCGCTGGACGAGGCGGGCTGGTCCAGCACGCGGACGGTGGAGTGGACGGTCTCCACCCACGTGCAGGAGGTGCTGGAGAACAGCGTCGATTGGGCGCACTTCGGCCCGGTGCACCGGATGAGGGAGCCGAGCCTGGTGCAGCCGACGACGCCGGACGGGGCGACGCTGACGACCGTCGTCGGGTTTCTGGCCCCGGGCGAGGTCATCGGCATGCCCGGCATCGACAGCCAGGTCGAGAACACGTTCGCATGCCATGGCCTGGGGGTGCTCCTGATCACGACGCGGGTGCTGAACGTGGGGCTGGAGGCGCGGGAGCGGCTCTACGCGACGCCCATCGACGGGGAGCGCATCGCCATACGCGTCGGAGTGGAGATGCGCCGCCTCGACGACGCGGAGCGCACCGAGGAGCTGGCGGAGATCTTCTATCGCTCGTTCGTGGCCGACATCCCGCGGGACTTCCCGATCTGGGAGCGCAAGGCCTACCTGGAGCGTCCCGTGCTGGCCGCCGGGGAGCGCGGCTTCTCCACCTTTCGCCGGTGGGCGCGGCAGTTCTACGAGGAGCCCGCCGGTGCCGTCGAAGGCGCGGAGGCGCCGGGTCACGAGGAGGGGCCGGCGCGAGCCGGAGCCGAGGGGCCTGGCCATGATGAGGGGTCGTCGCGAGCCGCTGGACAGACGGCGCCTGACCACGGGGGGCCCGGCAGCCGATGGAGCCTGGGTCGAGTCCAGGCGGAGGTCCTGGGGCTCAGAGACCGGGTCGTCGGTGCCGTGCAGTCGATGCGCGGCCTCGTTGTTCGCCCGTCCGACGGTGCCGAGACGGCTGGGGCGTTCCACAGCGTCGCGGAAGCGCAGGTGGCTCCGCAACAGGTGGCTCCGTCGCGAGGAACGACTGCGCCGGAATCGACGCCATCGCCTCCCAGGAAGGTCCGGCCGGCGGCTTCGAGCGTCTCCGACTACTTCGAGACGCTCCCCGCCCGCTTCGTGGCGTCCGCGAGCATCGGCCTCGACGCCGTATTCCAATGGGACATCACGGGCAACGGTGGAGGTACGTGGCACGCCGTGGTCCAGCACGGGGCTCTCACGGTCGCAGAGGGACCCCACCCGAGCCCGAATGTGACGCTCACCGTTGGCGCCGGCGACTATGTGGAGATGGTCAACGGCCGCCTCAACGGCATGCTCCTCTTCACGACGGGCCGCGCGAAGATCGCGGGGGACATCTCCCTCGCCATGCGCATGCAGTCGCTGTTCCCGGCGGGCTGACCCCGGCGCCACGACGCTTGGACGAGGGGTCCTGCCGCGGAGATGGTCCGCCTGCGGCGCCGACGCGCTGCGGAGGAGCGCGCTGTGGCTGAGCCAGGGAGACCGCTCGGCACCAGGCCGCCGGTCAGGCCAGGGCGGGCTGCTCCGCGGGGGTGGGGGCAGGAGCCGGGGCAGGCTTCGGGGCCGCCTTGGGCTTGGAGTCCACCGCGTGGAGCGACGGGAAGCCGTCCAACGCCCCGGGCTCGCCCCGAAGGAGCCAGAGGGCCGCGGACCGGACCTCGCCGTAGCTCACCCGCAGCAGGGTGAAGACGCGCTCGGGGAGGTCAGCGGGCATGCCCGGGAGCCGGGTGCCGGCGATGGTCTCGAGAATCTCGTCGCCGTCGCGTCGCGCGTCGCTGGCGTCCGTCGCGCGCCAATACTTCTTGTCACTCTCGAGCACGGAGCGGTGCGCGTCGTAAAGGACCGCGAGCCGCTGCAGGTCGAGGGCCAGGTCCGTGTGCCCGCCCCCTGACCGGATGGAGGCGATCTCCGCCCCGGTCTCCGGCAGGTCGCCGAGATAGTAGGTGGCGGCGGCGAGCATGCGCGACCGCCGGGAGACTGCCTCCTCCACCAGTTTCACGGGCAGCTTTGCGCTCGTCGCCACAGCTTCCGCCCGCAGAGCCTGCTGATGCAGATGCACGGCCGCCCACCCCAGGTCAGAGAGGCGCGCGAGGTGCTCCGGCGAGAGCTCATCAGGCGGCAGCCGCTCGAACCGCGCCGCCAGCGCCTCGTCGCCGATGACCCGCCGCGCCACCCCGATGGCGCGGAGGCCGGCGTTCAGGAGCCCCGCCGAGATGCGCTGCACGTCCCCGGGCGCGAGAGCCTCCGCCGCCTCCCGCACCGCCGCCAGCGCCGCCTCGCCCCGCGCGGGCGTGTAGTCCAGCTCCGCCGCATCCGTCGTCATGGACCGCCTCCTGTGTCGAGCGGCGCCCGTCCCCTACCCCAGGGACCCGCCCGCCGCTCCGTCTTTGTCGCTGGTCGCCGACCATGCGTTGGTGCAGCCGAAATGGCAAGTACCCATCTCGAGTGACGCTCGGGGACAAACCCGGCAGCGCTCCGAACAGTCTCCACGGTTGCGCGTGGCCCTTCGGGGCCCCCTGCAGAACGGTGGGGGCCGTTCCAAGAGACTGCGAACGCCCTCCACGAACGGCTGGGACCGTTCCACAAGACCACCAACGCCCTCCGCGAACGGTGGGGGCCGTTCCGCCCGACCACCAACGCCCTCCGCGAAGGGTCCCCACCGTTCCTCGAACCGTTCCAGACGCCGTCGGTCCCCCTCTGTAACGGTGGGGACCGTTCCCCGAGCGTCTCCCGGGAACGGTGGGGACCGTTGTATATGGCAGGTTGACCGTCTCGGCGAACGGTGGGGACCGTTCCCCGGCCCCTCCCGTCAGCGCCGTCCCGACGGTTCCCACTCCGCCGATGACCGGGCGGGCGGCCGCATGCTGCAACCGGGCGATGAGCACCGCGTACCACGCGCGCTATGGAGCGCTGGAGCTGCGGCGCCGGGAGGTCTCGGGGGAGGTCGAGGCCCTCGGCTCCGCCCTGCTCGACGCCCGCGTCGACCTGAACCCGCACCAGATCGAGGCCGCCCTGTTCGGGCTCCGCGCCACCGCCGAGAGTGGCCGGCTGCTCGCCGACGAGGTGGGCCTCGGCAAGACCATCGAGGCGGCCCTCGTGCTCTGCCAGCGGTGGGCCGAGCGCCGCCGCCGGCTCCTCGTGGTCTGCCCCGCCGCCATCCGCAAGCAGTGGTGCTCCGAGCTGGAGTCCAAGTTCGGCCTGCCCGTCCGCCTGGTGGAAGGGCGCGCCGACGCCAACCCCTTCGACGTGCCCGCCGTGGCGGTCGCCTCATACCCCTATGCGGCGCGCCGCGCCTCGGACCTCGCCGCCGTACCCTGGGACCTCGTGGTCTTCGACGAGGCGCACGGCCTGCGCAACGCCTGGAAGAGCGACAGCCGCCAGTCCGCCGCGCTGCTGTCCGCGCTCTCGGCGGCCCCCAAGCTGCTGCTGACCGCCACCCCGCTCCAGAGCTCGCTCCTCGAGCTCTACGGGCTCGTCAGCGTGCTCGACCCCCACGTCTTCGGCGACGTGGATGCCTTCAAGGCCCGCTTCGTGAAGGGCCGCCCCGACCTCGCCGCCCTGCGTGAGCGCCTCCGCGGCGTCTCCAGCCGCACGCTGCGCCGCTCCGTGCTGCCCTGCATCCAGTACACCAGCCGGCGCTCCCTCACCGAGCGCTTCCGGTCGTCCCCCGAGGAGCGCCGCCTCTACGGGGCCGTCTCCGAGCTCCTCGCCCGCGACGACCTGCTCTGCCTTCCACGGTGGGAGAAGCGGTGGCCGCAGACGTGGGCGCTTGACTCCGTTCGCGAGTGAACTCCCCGCCTGAGCCGCCAGGGGCTCCCATGCCTGGCCTGTCGCCAGTCCCCGCGGCGCCCACTGGACTGAGCCCATCCCCGAGCCGGTGGGCTGACGCCGCCGCGAAGGGGTCCGCTCCGAGCGCTTCTGGACAAGGACCCTCGGGCTTATAGAATGGGGTCGTGGTTCTATAGAGGACGGTGGGATGGCGCTTAGCATCAAGAACGACGAAGCCGACAAGCTGGCCCGAGAGCTTGCCGCGTTGACGGGCGAGAGCCTCACCGAGGCGGTCGTGCTGTCGCTGCGGGAGCGGCTCGCACGGAAGCGGGCCCAGCGGGACAACCGGCCATTGGCCGAGCGCCTCATGGAGATCGGTCGGCAGTGCGCCAGCCTGCCGTTGCTCGACGACCGAGCGCCCGACGAGATCCTTGGCTACGACGAGAGCGGCCTGCCGACGTGATGGTCATCGACACATCCGCCCTTGTGGCGATCCTCGAGCAGGAGGAGGAGGCCGGGGCCTTGGCGGGTGCCATTGCGAGCGACCCGGTGTGCCTCGTCTCTGCGGCCTCGGTCGTGGAGACGGGGCTTGTCCTGTTCGCGCGTCACGGTGAGCCAGGAGCGCGGAAGCTCGACGAGCTCCTGCGGGAGTCGCAGATCGAAGTGGTACCTGTCACCGTGGAGCACGCCCGCCTCGCCCGCGAGGCCTTCGCGCTGTTCGGCAAAGGGCGCCACCCTGCGAAGTTGAACTTCGGTGACTGCTTTTCGTACGCCCTCGCCAAGGCGTCTGGCCACCCGCTGCTGTTCAAGGGGAATGACTTCTCCCAGACCGACTTGGCGGCCGCGCTCTCAGAGCCACGTTGACGTTTCTGACGTCTCCGGGCTGTTGCGGTGCGTGACCACCCGATCTTCAAGCTGGACACTGCCGGTCTCAAGGGAGCGGCGCCTGGTCGCCGCCCTCGGCTTGACGTCGCGCCTTCAGGTACCGTTCGCCGGCCCCTTGCGGCCCCCTCGCAGACGGCTCCCGGCCGCCTCGCTCACTCTGTGGGACAATCCCGGACTCGTGCTGGAATCGAAGGTTGGCAGTGCGATTGCCCGCCGTCAGCCAGGCCCGGTCTTCACTGGATGCCGAGCCCCTCCGCTGGATACGCGAGTCGCGAGATGGCGACGCGCGGGGCACCCCCCACGATCATGGCGACATGCTCGGATTGGTCTTCGTCCACGTAGAGCTTCACCAGGGCGCTCGTATCGAGGTAACAGGAGCGAGGCGTCACCCGCGATCCTCCATAACGGCCGCCGAGACCGGCTCTCCGGCGCCAAGGGGGCGGCGCCGGCGCGCGGCGGGGTGCCCTCCAGACCAGGAGACCATCCCGTCTCGGACGGCCTGCCAGAGCGCCTCGTCGTCTGAGGTCTGCTCTCTGACAGGAAGTATCACGGCGACGGGCTCGTTGCGCTCCGTCACCGTCACCGCCTCACCGCGCTTGACCCTGGCGATCGTCGCGCTGAGCGTGTCCCGAAGCTCTTTGATTCCAATACGGCTCTGCGACACGGCTGACCTCCAGGTGGCCACCTGTGTGCTCCACATGGCTACCTTGGCCCCCGACAAGGCTACCGGTCAAACGAGCTTCGAGCGCTGAGGCCAGAGGCGCGCCCAGCGCGGCACACTCCGATCAGTCCTCCCCCGAGCGTCGCCCTCAAGGGGCCCTCCCCCACGCCGGGTTCCGGTACACGCTGAGCATGGGGACGCCGTCCTCGCTCGCCTGCCAGACGGGGGCGTCCGTGCCGTAGGCCTCCCAGATGGAGAGCTCGTAGTCGTCGTGGTCCTTCTGGTGGTGGAAGACCGCGTAGGGAGTCTGGCGGAGGCGGCCCACGATGACCTCCTCGTCGAAGATGTCCGCCACGTGGCGGATGTCCCAGCGCAGCAGGCCCTCCTTGCGGTAGAGGTCCCAGCAGCCCCAGGGGCTCTTGTGGAAGTAGACCGTCGCACCGCGGGGGACGTGCTCGTTGAGGTAGTCCATGGCCTGGCGGGTCGCGTAGCCCCAGAACTGGCGCTGCATCCCCGCGTCGGCCGCCCCGGGGAGCCCACCGATGAGCTCGTTGTAGTATGCGGAGCCGTTCCGGTACGTGTGCAGCGTCGCCCGGGCCGGGGGCGCCATGCACACCGCCAGGAGCGCCGCGGCCACGAGGCCCCGCACCCACGGGCGGCGCACCCGCGCTGCATCCGCCAGAGCACCCGCCATGCGGTCGAACGCGATCCCGGCCAGCAGCGCGAAGAAGGGCATGGCGGGGAGCCAGTGCTTGACGCCGCCGAAGACCGGCGTCGAGGGCAGCGCGATGAGCAGGATGGGGTAGAGGGTGTTGACGGCCAGCAGCGCCCCGAAGGTCCAAGGGGACCGCGCACCGTCGGCCGGAGCCAGCCACGAGGAGCGCTCCTGCCAGCGCCGCCGCGCCCACGGGCCGAGCATCAGCGCCGAGCCGGCGAGCCCCAGCGCCAGCAACACGACCGGCATGGTGAAGACGGTCATGCCGAAGGGGAAGCTCACCGGGAACGGCGGGTACGCGAGCACCTGCCCGAAGTAGGTCTGCATGTAGTGGTCGTGCTTCAGGTGGAAGGACACGTACCAGAGGAAGTTGGCCATGCCGTCGTACCAGAGCCGGGGCCAGAGCGCCACGAACAGCGGCAAGCCGATGAGGGGCATGGTCACGAAGGCCAGCGGCATGGGCGGGAGCGCGATGCGCCTCCCCACCGCAGACAGCCCGAGCAGCACGGCGCCGAGCCCCGCCCCGAGGCCCAGCTTGCCTCCGAGGGCTGCGCCTCCGACCACGGTGACCGCCGCGAGCGCCATCAGCCCGAGGCGCAGGCGCCCAGGCAGCGCACGCGCCCCCGGACCAGCCACGACCCGCGCGCCGCAGAGCCACCACCCGACGAGCGCCACCGGCAGGAACAGGGCGTTGTGCTTGGTCAGGATGGCGAGCCCCCACAAGACACCCGTCGCCACCGCCCACAGCCGGCTCCGCAGCGACCGCCAGAAGGCGGCGACCGTGAAGAACACCATCGCCGCGATGGGGACGTCGAAGGCCGTGAGGTGGGCGTGGAAGAAGGTGTGGGGCATCAAGATGAAGGCCAGAGCCGCGACCAGGGCGCCAAGGCGGCCGATGATGCCCACACCGAACAGGTAGATGGCCGCGACCAGCAGGGCAGTGAGCAGCATCGCAGGCAGGCGGAAGGCGGTGGTCTCGGCGAGGGGCCCCGCGTCCACGCTCAGCGCCTCGCAGCCGCCCATGGTCGTTGGCCTCTCGCCCGCACCCTGGCACAAGGTCCGAAAGGTCTCCCGGCTCAGGCTCCCATCGACGATGCGCGCACGGGCGACGCTCCCACGACGCTCCTCGACCGTCCCCCGCCCGATCACCCGCTCCATGGCAGGCAGCGGCGCATCCAGGGGGTTTGGCGACAGAAACCAGACGTCCTGCCCGACGCGGAAGCCCTCGGACGGCCGCGTCTGCTCGATGACCGCGACGCCACCGGCATCGACCCGCCCTACGGGCCGTCGCTTCTCGCCAAGCAGCCGCCACGAGTACCCGAACAGGATCTTCGCCAGCGGCGGGTGCTCCGCGTTGCCTGCCCACACGGGGGCCACGGCGTCCTTCCCGAGGCTGGGCATGGACCCGTCCTCCCGGTCGAGATCCTCCTCCACCTGGACGAACCAGTCCTGGTAGTCCGCGGCGTAGCGGAAGTAGAAGCCCTCGTCCCGGGGGAAGCCGATGTCGGTGGTCGCGAGCAGCGCAGCGAGCGTCGCCACCGCCAGCAGCAGGGCGACAGCGCCGTCCGCAACCGCGCGCTTCAGGCGAGACGGCATCAGCCCCGGCTCACCGGCAGGTACATGTCCGTGAAGTACTCCTCGACCATGCGGTTCGTGTTGAACACGGGCGCGCCGGTGCGAATCGCCTCCTTCATGAGCCGCACCCACCCGTGGGCGAGGCCGTCGGGCGCCCGATCATAGTAGAGGGGCACCACCTGGCGCTCGAGGATCTGGTAGAGGCTCGCCGAGTCCATGGCGTCCTGCAGCTCCGTGTCGGCCTGCTCGCCCTCCTCGCCGATGGCCCAGCCGTTGGTCCCCCGGAAGCCCTCGGGCCACCACCCGTCGAGGATGCTGCAGTTGGGCACGCCGTTCATCGCCGCCTTCATGCCGCTCGTGCCGCTGGCCTCGTGGGGACGCCGGGGCGTGTTGAGCCACACGTCCACCCCCTGCACCAGCGTGCGGCCGAGGTCCATGTCGTAGTCTTCGACGAACACCAGCCGCCCCGCCAGCCCCGGGTCGTGGGAGGTCTGGAACACCTGCTGGAGCAGCTCCTTGCCGCGCCGGTCCTGCGGGTGGCTCTTGCCGGCGAACACGATCTGAACGGGCCTCTCCGCGTCGCCAAGAAGGCCTCGCAGCCGCTGTACGTCCCGCAGCAGCAGCGTCGCCCGCTTGTAGGGTGCGAAGCGCCGCGCAAACCCCAAGGTGAGGGTCGCCGGGTCCAGCAGGCGATCCGCCGCCGCCACCTGCTCGGGGGGCAGATCCAGGCGCACGCGCCGGGCCTTCTCGCGGAAGCGCACCACCCGCACCAGGCGCTCCTTCAGCGCCATGTGCGCCGCCCACAGCTCACCGTCGGGGATGGCGAGCACCCGGTTCCAGTAGCTCGGGTCCGTCATGCGCGTCCACCAGCTCGACCCGGCGTACTTCTCCAGAAGATCCCGCAGCTCGGGGGCCAGCCACGTCGGAGTGTGGACGCCGTTGGTCACCGACCCGATGGGCACGCGCCGCATGCTGGTCCCCGGGAACACGTCGGCGAACATGCGCCGGCTCACCTCCCCGTGGAGCTTGCTCACGCCGTTGCGCGCCGCCGAGCTGCGCAGGGCCAGCACCGTCATGTTGAACGGCTGGTCGCCGGTGGCCCCCGCCGGGCGCCCCACGTCCAGCAGGCGGTCGAAGGGCACGCCGAGCTCGTTGCAGAAGCCGCCGAAGTGGCTGAAGATGCGGTCCGGCGAGAAGTAGTCGTGTCCGGCCGGGACCGGCGTGTGCGTGGTGAACACCGCCCTTCGCGCGACCCGCTTCAGCGCGTCATCGAAGGACGCCCCCTCGCCCCGCATGGTCTCCCGGATGCGCTCCAGGCCCAGGAAGGCCGCGTGCCCCTCGTTCATGTGGAACACGCCCGGGTGGACGCCGCAGGCGCGCAGGGCGCGGACGCCGCCGATTCCGAGCACGATCTCTTGCTGGATGCGCATCTCCCGGTCACCGCCATAGAGCTGGGCCGTGATGCGGCGGTCGTCCTCCGTGTTGAGCGGGTCGTCCGTGTCGAGCAGATAGAGGGTGATGCGGCCGACGCTGGCGGTCCAGACGCGCGCAGTCAGGGTGCGGTCCAGGATCTCCACCGGGACGTGGATGGGCCGCCCCTCCGCATCCTTGGCCCGCCGCACGGGCAGGTTCGCGAAGTCGTTGGCCGCGAACACGTCCATCTGCCAGCCCCAGTGGTCGAGCTGCTGGCGCCCGTACCCATAGCGGTAGAGCAGGCCCACGGCCACGAAGGGGAGCCCCAGATCGCTCGCCGCCTTGCAGTGGTCCCCCGCCAGGATGCCGAGGCCACCGGAGTAGATGGGCAGGCACTCGTGGATGCCGTACTCCGCCGAGAAGTACGCGATGGGCCCGTCGGGGAGCGGGCGGCCGAGGCGGTCGTACCAGGTGCTGTCCGAGCCCAGGTAGGCGCGCATCCGAGACAGGGTCTCGTTCATGCGCCCGAGGAAGGAGGGGTCCCCGGCGAGCTCGTCGAGGCGCCCCTCGGACACGGCGCGCAGCATGCGGATGGCGCTGTGCTGGTTGGCCGTCCAGCGGTCGGGCGCCATGCTCTGGAGAAGGCGGATGGCCTCGGGGTCCCAGGTCCACCACAGGTTGTAGGCGAGGTCCGCCAGGGGGCGCAGGGGGTCGGGCAGCCGCTCCGCCAGCGTCTCGTAGCCGAGCAGGCCGTCCTGGGCCTTCTCCATCAAAGGGGTCATGCGATCTCCTCTCCCGGCCGCGAGGCCGGCGTCACAGCGATGTGGCTACGGCGGTCCCCGTCCCCCGGGACCAGACTCGCCCCGGGTGGAACACCCGGTAGTCCAGCTCGGGGAAGCACGAGTCGCGTGACTCCAGCTCCGCCAGCACCTCGGCGTCGATGGAGTCCAACCCGTCCGCCAGCGCGTGGAAGCGGGCCACGTGCTCGCGGGTGCGCCGCTCGGCGTAGGGGACGGTGGTGCGGCTGGTCATGATGAAGGCCCAGTCGCTGGACTGCGCCAGCAACAGCTCGCGGGCCGCCTGGTTGAGAGCGCGGGCCTGCAAGCCCGCCGCATCGGGGTAGCGCTCCGCCAGGTGGATCATGCGCTCCTCGGCGCGGTGCAGGTGCTTGTAGATCCAGTCGTTGGCGCTGTTGACCCACACCTCGAAGTAGCCCTTGTCGCCCCAGCTCGACAGGGCCGGCGTCGCAACCTGGTGCACCGGCGCCTCGTCGAGGAGCTGGCCGGGCGTGGTCGCCCGCACGCCGGAGGCGGGATTGGCGACGCGGCGTAGCACCTGCTCCAGGAACTGGGGCCCCTCGTACCACCAGTGCCCGAACAGCTCGGCGTCGTAGGGCGCCAGGACGTGCGGCTCCACGTCCAGTGTCTGCCGCAGCCCCCGGAGCTGGGCCTGCCGCCTCGTGACGAAGGCGCCCGCGTGGAAGGCGGCGCGCTCGGCGGCCCACGCCGGGACATAGGGCTCCTTGTCCTCCAGAGGCACGCGCCCCGTGACCCGGTGGAGCTTGAGCCCGATGGCCCGCCGCAGGCCGTCGGCGTGCATCAGCCCGCCGAGCTTCTCCCGCGGGAGCTCCCAGCCAAGGTCCCGGTAGAACTCCCGGTACAGGGGGTCGCCGGGGTAGCCCTCGTCGGTGCTCCAGACCTCCTTGGAGCTCTCCGGGTCCCGGCCAAAGAAGGCGACGCCGCTCGGGGTGAGCACCGGGCGCGCCGTGCCATAGCGGGGCCGGGGCGAGCCGAGCTGGAGCCCGTGGGCTTCGACGGTCGACCAGCGGACCCCCGCGTCGGCCAGGGTGCGCTCCAGCCCGGGCGAGAACGCGCACTCCGGGAGCCACACCCCCCTGGGACGCACCCCGAAGTGCCTCTCGTGGTTGGCGAGCCCGATGGCCACCTGCGCCCAGCGCCCTTCGTCGGTGGCGAGCAGCGGCAGGATGGCGTGGGTCGCGGCCGAGCCGACCAGCTCCAGGCGCCCGCTCTCGCTGAAGCGCCGGAGGACCCCCAGGAGGTCCCGCCGCCAGGAGTCTACGTAGAGGCGGTGCGTCTCACGCAGCTCCTGGGCGACGCCCGCGGCGGCGGCCTCGAAGGGGGTGCCGCGCCGCTCGCGTTCCTGCTGCTGAGCAACGTCCACGAGGGTCCCGAGGCGCGCCACGTACCGGTCCTGGAGCAGCGGGTCGGCCAGCATCTCGCAGAGCGGCGGCGTGATGGACAGCGTAAGGCGGAAGTCCACCCCATCCTCGTCCAGGCGCTCCATCATGCGCACCAGCGGCACGTAGGTCTCGGTGATGGCCTCGTAGAGCCAGTCCTCTTCCAGGAAGTCGGGGTGTTCGGGGTGGCGGACGAAGGGCAGGTGCGCGTGCAGCAACAGGGACAGCGAACCCAGGGGAGGCATGGAGGCTCCTTCGCCGCTTCAGGCGTCGCGGCGCGCCTGCAGCGAGCTTGGGAGGTGCGGGAGGTCGCCGGACCACGGGAGGTCCTCGACGACGAGCGGCGTGGCAACGACGGGAGCCGGCGGGGCCTCGGGAGCAGGCCGCTCAATCAGGCGCTCCGGTCCCGCAGCGCGAACGGCGGGCTCGCCGGGGACCACCTCCACCCACCGGTGGGTGGTGTCCGCAGATACGGTGGAGCGGGGCGCGGCGAGCCACGTGGAAGCAGCGGGGGCCGTGACGCCGTCGGGGAGCACGCGGCGGAGCTGGATCTGGCCAATGGCGCCGTGGGGCACCTTCAGGTAGCCGCTGGTGCCGGCCCGATCCGTGCGGAAGGAGTCCAGGGCGCCCCCGTCGGCGTCCAACGCGGCGACCTCCCAGCCCTCCTCGCCGCGCTCCTCCTGCTCCCAGTAGACGTAGACCGTGCCGGGATCCCGCACCATGGCGCGGAGCCGGTCGCCTGGGTAGGACGGTGGAGGCGCAGACGGCTTCGCGGTCAAGGGCTCGGGTACCGCAGGGGTGCGATCCGAAGCGACGGCCACTTCGCTCGAAGCGACGGCCACTTCGCTCGAAGCGACGGCCACTTCGCTCGAAGCGACGGCC
>BTVJ01000078.1:0-34558 GCA_045863395.1 Myxococcales bacterium | reverse complement strand
CCCTTCCACGGTGGGGGCTCCCCACCTCCTGCTTATTCTACGCGACCCTGTCAATCCCCTCGTAGTCGGGGAAGGGGTCGGCACGGACGCCGACTGGCCCGAGGACGACGCCGGCCCCAGCGCCGGTCTCAATCCCCTCGTAGTCGGGGAAGGGGTCGGCACTCAGTTGGTTACCTCCCTCCTCCCGCTCCTCACGAGCGGTCTCAATCCCCTCGTAGTCGGGGAAGGGGTCGGCACTCCTGGCACTTCAACGTGGCCCTCTCCCCGCTGCACTGGTCTCAATCCCCTCGTAGTCGGGGAAGGGGTCGGCACACGAGTCTGGGAAGATGGACGAAGAGTCTATCATCGAGTCTCAATCCCCTCGTAGTCGGGGAAGGGGTCGGCACGCTGCCGGTCGCCACCGTCCAGATCCCGCCCAAGAAGCTCAGTCTCAATCCCCTCGTAGTCGGGGAAGGGGTCGGCACACGGGGGAACCGGCGGTGGTGACCTCGGCGTCATCGAGTCCGGGTCTCAATCCCCTCGTAGTCGGGGAAGGGGTCGGCACGACTCGACTCACCAGTTCATCCTGAGGCCATGGCTGGGCATGTCTCAATCCCCTCGTAGTCGGGGAAGGGGTCGGCACCATGCGCTTCTGGTCGAGGCGGTACGCCGCGAGGCGTTCGTCTCAATCCCCTCGTAGTCGGGGAAGGGGTCGGCACTGTGCCGGGCCAAGCAGCGCGACGACGAGAGGGCGGCGTAGTCTCAATCCCCTCGTAGTCGGGGAAGGGGTCGGCACAAGCCCTTCTCGCTGACGCAGGCCCTCGCGTCCGTGTTGTCTCAATCCCCTCGTAGTCGGGGAAGGGGTCGGCACTCCATCGGCTGGGCGCGCAACGCGATCGGCAACATCCTCGAGTCTCAATCCCCTCGTAGTCGGGGAAGGGGTCGGCACCGGAAAGCAACAACCCGAGCCCACACGCGGCTCGCTCCCCTGTCTCAATCCCCTCGTAGTCGGGGAAGGGGTCGGCACTTCCCGACTCAGCTCGCTCACCCCCTACAACTCGTCGAGTCTCAATCCCCTCGTAGTCGGGGAAGGGGTCGGCACGGATCTGTGCGACGGCCTCGAGTCCTGCGTCAACGGGCAGGTCTCAATCCCCTCGTAGTCGGGGAAGGGGTCGGCACAGGAGGCCAAGGCCGCGGCGGTCACGCAGGAGGCCTGCACGTCTCAATCCCCTCGTAGTCGGGGAAGGGGTCGGCACGACGGCCCTTCGGGACTGGCTCAGGGGGGGCGGGTTCCCCGTCTCAATCCCCTCGTAGTCGGGGAAGGGGTCGGCACTTGCTGGCGACGGCCCGAGGCAGGACGGAGTGTGTCAACGTCTCAATCCCCTCGTAGTCGGGGAAGGGGTCGGCACTCGACCGCGCTGTGCTGGCGCTGGTCAAAGAGTTCCTGGCGTCTCAATCCCCTCGTAGTCGGGGAAGGGGTCGGCACGCCGCCACGATGAGGTCGGCCCCTGGAAGGGGCCAGAGTCGTCTCAATCCCCTCGTAGTCGGGGAAGGGGTCGGCACTTGGCTACAACGGCTCGGTCGCATGGCCGGAGAATCGCCGGGCGTCTCAATCCCCTCGTAGTCGGGGAAGGGGTCGGCACTACGTCAACGGTGTTCCCTGGGGCGTCCGCGTCTACATCTAGTCTCAATCCCCTCGTAGTCGGGGAAGGGGTCGGCACCCACGGAGGCCGCGCTCACCAAGGAGGCATGCGACGGCAAGGTCTCAATCCCCTCGTAGTCGGGGAAGGGGTCGGCACCGCCCTGCAGTAGTGGTCCGGTGGGTGGCGCGGTTCCCATAAGTCTCAATCCCCTCGTAGTCGGGGAAGGGGTCGGCACCCCCTGCCCCGATCGAGGTCAAGGCGCCCGTTGCCAAGTCTCAATCCCCTCGTAGTCGGGGAAGGGGTCGGCACCGACCACGACGGCTGGTGCGTACCCGACAACAGCCGTATGTCTCAATCCCCTCGTAGTCGGGGAAGGGGTCGGCACTGGTCACCTACCGAGGGCTCCCGCTGGAGCAGGCGTCGCAGTCTCAATCCCCTCGTAGTCGGGGAAGGGGTCGGCACTCGGGTACTACAATAAGATGCTCACGGAGACGTTCGGCCAGTCTCAATCCCCTCGTAGTCGGGGAAGGGGTCGGCACGTGGTGGCGGTGCTTCGGTGCCACCGCCTCCCGCTGATGTCTCAATCCCCTCGTAGTCGGGGAAGGGGTCGGCACAAGCGCGCCGAGCGCCGGGCGTCCAAGGCCCCCGCGGCCGAGTCTCAATCCCCTCGTAGTCGGGGAAGGGGTCGGCACCAGGCCCAGGCCGACAAGCTCGCGCGCGAGGCGGCCGAGGCGAAGTCTCAATCCCCTCGTAGTCGGGGAAGGGGTCGGCACAGTTCCTGGCTCTGCCCGTGGGGGCCATGCCAGCGGCAACGGTCTCAATCCCCTCGTAGTCGGGGAAGGGGTCGGCACCGTTGCGGATCGCGGGGCTGTGGCCAGACGGACGGCCATCACGGTCTCAATCCCCTCGTAGTCGGGGAAGGGGTCGGCACTTGGGCCGGGGATAAATGCGACGCGATGACGGGCGAACAGTCTCAATCCCCTCGTAGTCGGGGAAGGGGTCGGCACCGAGATCAAGGCCGCCCGGTGGGCGGCGGCGGAGGCGGCCTGTCTCAATCCCCTCGTAGTCGGGGAAGGGGTCGGCACCCGCTCCTGCAACAATCCGCGCGGTGCCTTCCGCCCTCCCGTGTCTCAATCCCCTCGTAGTCGGGGAAGGGGTCGGCACCAAAACGGAGTGCGGACAAAGAGGAAAAACCATGAAACTTAGTCTCAATCCCCTCGTAGTCGGGGAAGGGGTCGGCACCGTATGATCCCGGCGGTCCCGCCGGCGGTCGGTGCCACCCCGGTCTCAATCCCCTCGTAGTCGGGGAAGGGGTCGGCACCAAAGGTCGACCCAGCTGTGCGGGGGTTGGTCAAAAGTCTCAATCCCCTCGTAGTCGGGGAAGGGGTCGGCACCCCTGCCTGATGAGCCCTGCCCGTTCCCTCGGAGCCTTCGTCTCAATCCCCTCGTAGTCGGGGAAGGGGTCGGCACGGCCTGGCCATCGTCGTCGCCGCGACCCTCATGCCGCAGTTGTCTCAATCCCCTCGTAGTCGGGGAAGGGGTCGGCACTCAATGCAGTAACTTCTCGTTGGGACCTATTATTTGTCAACGTCTCAATCCCCTCGTAGTCGGGGAAGGGGTCGGCACGGAGGAACGCCGGCCCGCGCACCATGGACACCGCAGGGAAGTCTCAATCCCCTCGTAGTCGGGGAAGGGGTCGGCACATCGCCGCCCTGCCCAAGGCCTGCCCGCCCCCGGCCGCCAGTCTCAATCCCCTCGTAGTCGGGGAAGGGGTCGGCACCCTCTCTCAAGCCCGCGCCGCCCGGGTTCACCAAGACGGCAGTCTCAATCCCCTCGTAGTCGGGGAAGGGGTCGGCACGGGGCTCTGCGGGCGTTTTTCCAGCCCGGCGAAGAGGCCACCGTCTCAATCCCCTCGTAGTCGGGGAAGGGGTCGGCACGCCGGGCACATGCCGGTCGCGCGACCAGAGGCCGGCTGTCTCAATCCCCTCGTAGTCGGGGAAGGGGTCGGCACTTCGCTGAGTGCCGGCGCTGCCCGTCGGACACGAGCAAGTCTCAATCCCCTCGTAGTCGGGGAAGGGGTCGGCACTGGGCCGTATGTCGGTCGGGGAGGAGCGCAAGCACCAGATCGTCTCAATCCCCTCGTAGTCGGGGAAGGGGTCGGCACGATCCGACTGGCCGAGACCCTGGACGAGGACGACGCTGTCAGTCTCAATCCCCTCGTAGTCGGGGAAGGGGTCGGCACCCGCCGCCGAGGCCGCCGCGAAGGCGGAGGCCAAGAAGGCGAAGGTCTCAATCCCCTCGTAGTCGGGGAAGGGGTCGGCACACAACGGAGGCAACAGATGAAGAGGCAGGTTCTCGAAGTGTCTCAATCCCCTCGTAGTCGGGGAAGGGGTCGGCACACGGCGACGGCGGTACGACCCCCGGACTCTGCGGCAACGGTCTCAATCCCCTCGTAGTCGGGGAAGGGGTCGGCACAGATTTCGAGGCAGCGGCAAAGACCGCGAAGGACGCGGGTAGTCTCAATCCCCTCGTAGTCGGGGAAGGGGTCGGCACATCGCCACGCCCCCCGGCGCCGGCGGTACGAGGAGGACGTCTCAATCCCCTCGTAGTCGGGGAAGGGGTCGGCACCAACGAAGAGGTGGACGAGGACTGCCTCTGCGTGAAGGACGTCTCAATCCCCTCGTAGTCGGGGAAGGGGTCGGCACACTGGTTTTCGGGGAAGTACAGGTAGGCTTCGCGCCGCTGAAGTCTCAATCCCCTCGTAGTCGGGGAAGGGGTCGGCACTCAACAACTTTGGCTGGGAGCCGGAGACGGTCGGGCGCTGGTCTCAATCCCCTCGTAGTCGGGGAAGGGGTCGGCACCAGGACGTGGAGATGCCGATCAACCTCACGATCGGTGAGTCTCAATCCCCTCGTAGTCGGGGAAGGGGTCGGCACTGCAATCCTTGCAGGCGCGCAGATGCAAGGTGCAAGTCTCAATCCCCTCGTAGTCGGGGAAGGGGTCGGCACAGGGCCATGTAGGCCCTTTATCGGCTGGGCAGTCGAACAAGTCTCAATCCCCTCGTAGTCGGGGAAGGGGTCGGCACTTCAACGACCTTGTCATCGAGGACGCCCGCTTCGAGGAGAAGTCTCAATCCCCTCGTAGTCGGGGAAGGGGTCGGCACGGGGACGCCACCCCCGTGTACGAGGGGAGCGGCGCCATGCTGCGTCTCAATCCCCTCGTAGTCGGGGAAGGGGTCGGCACCTGCCGGCGCCGCATTCGGCGCCGGGAGCGCCGTGGTCGCGGTCTCAATCCCCTCGTAGTCGGGGAAGGGGTCGGCACAGGCTATCAAAGGGCCATGTAGGCCCTTTATCGGCTGGGGTCTCAATCCCCTCGTAGTCGGGGAAGGGGTCGGCACGTCCAAGGTGGACCAGCTGGAGGCTATCAAAGGGCCATGTAGTCTCAATCCCCTCGTAGTCGGGGAAGGGGTCGGCACCGGTTGCTAGGCTGCATTCCTTGTGTGACAACGATAGGAGTCTCAATCCCCTCGTAGTCGGGGAAGGGGTCGGCACAAGCCCTTCTGCCCCAGTGGTCCATGGCGCGTGTGGACCTGTCTCAATCCCCTCGTAGTCGGGGAAGGGGTCGGCACTCGAAAAGGTCATTCGCTCTGTTTGGGGAGTCAAGGTCGGTAGTCTCAATCCCCTCGTAGTCGGGGAAGGGGTCGGCACCCCTCAGGGTCTGTTGACGTGGACACGGGAGGATATGCTAGTCTCAATCCCCTCGTAGTCGGGGAAGGGGTCGGCACTTCACCGAGGCCAATTTCTGGCCTTGGGTGAGGTTCCACAGTCTCAATCCCCTCGTAGTCGGGGAAGGGGTCGGCACTGACAACTTCCGGGCAGCGGCCGAAGCGGCATATGCTACTGGTCTCAATCCCCTCGTAGTCGGGGAAGGGGTCGGCACACTCGGCCGGTATCGCAAGGGAAGATGTTGAGAAAATCATCGTCTCAATCCCCTCGTAGTCGGGGAAGGGGTCGGCACCAAACCACAATTGGGTTGTGACAGGACCCGACGGACAGTCTCAATCCCCTCGTAGTCGGGGAAGGGGTCGGCACCTTCTGGCCTTGGTTGCGCGCGAACATGGATGACCTTGTTGTCTCAATCCCCTCGTAGTCGGGGAAGGGGTCGGCACCCAGGGCGCGAACCTCCGACACCTTTATTTGCCACGGGCAGTCTCAATCCCCTCGTAGTCGGGGAAGGGGTCGGCACCGATCCCGTTTGTGATTTTTGGGGGGGTCGCGGGCGGTATAGTGTCTCAATCCCCTCGTAGTCGGGGAAGGGGTCGGCACAGGACGGTACCGTCGCGCCGGGAGTGTCGGTTTTCGTTCGTCTCAATCCCCTCGTAGTCGGGGAAGGGGTCGGCACTGGGCAACGAGATTCGTGCGGCCGCGGCGGCTGGCGAGTGTCTCAATCCCCTCGTAGTCGGGGAAGGGGTCGGCACATTCAGGACAATGCAATTGACAGCTTCCGGGCAGCGGTGGAAGTCTCAATCCCCTCGTAGTCGGGGAAGGGGTCGGCACGGGAACGGTTCCGGCGAGCGGGGTTTGCAAAGCTGTGGCGAGGTCTCAATCCCCTCGTAGTCGGGGAAGGGGTCGGCACGCCGTGGCTACGAGCGAACATGAGTGACCTCGTGGTCACAGTCTCAATCCCCTCGTAGTCGGGGAAGGGGTCGGCACACGACGGCGGTCACCACCCCGGCGACGACGACGGTCACCAGTCTCAATCCCCTCGTAGTCGGGGAAGGGGTCGGCACTCCAACGCTCGGCGGCGCGCTTATTGAGTTGGGCACTCTGAGGTCTCAATCCCCTCGTAGTCGGGGAAGGGGTCGGCACCCTGACGGGTGCAAACCTGTCGGGCGCGGACCTCCAGGGGTCTCAATCCCCTCGTAGTCGGGGAAGGGGTCGGCACTCAAGTCTGGGGAGTCAAGGTGGGCCGGCCGTCTTCATTGTCTCAATCCCCTCGTAGTCGGGGAAGGGGTCGGCACGACGATTTCCGGGCAGCGACCAAAGCGGCATACTTGGCCGTCTCAATCCCCTCGTAGTCGGGGAAGGGGTCGGCACGGGCGCGGACCTTCGGTACACGAGCCTGAAGGACGCGGACGTCTCAATCCCCTCGTAGTCGGGGAAGGGGTCGGCACAACCTGACGGGCGCGGACCTTCGGTACACGAGCCTGAAGGTCTCAATCCCCTCGTAGTCGGGGAAGGGGTCGGCACACAACTCCGGCGCGTGGGTCCGACGCGAATAGTATCGGACAGTCTCAATCCCCTCGTAGTCGGGGAAGGGGTCGGCACGCCCTGCGTGGACGCGGACGGGGACGGGTACTGCACGCACGTCTCAATCCCCTCGTAGTCGGGGAAGGGGTCGGCACCCAGCGCCGACACGTCCCAGCCCGACACGACCCCGCCCGTCTCAATCCCCTCGTAGTCGGGGAAGGGGTCGGCACCCGACTGCACCTCACCCTGGCCGTCCTGGCCCTCATCCTCGTCTCAATCCCCTCGTAGTCGGGGAAGGGGTCGGCACGGACAATGCAATTGACAGCTTCCGGGAAGCGGCAGAGAAGTCTCAATCCCCTCGTAGTCGGGGAAGGGGTCGGCACCGACGGGTCCACCTGTCGATCAACGTCAAGCCCGCGACCGGTCTCAATCCCCTCGTAGTCGGGGAAGGGGTCGGCACCAACCGCGGCAGGCTCGACGGGCTCGACAAGGCGTTGCAGTCTCAATCCCCTCGTAGTCGGGGAAGGGGTCGGCACGCCATTCTGCACCATCTCGACCAGGATCATAACCGTCGAAAGTCTCAATCCCCTCGTAGTCGGGGAAGGGGTCGGCACAGAAGGTCGTCCGTCAAGTCTGGGGGGTGCGTGTAGGCCGTGTCTCAATCCCCTCGTAGTCGGGGAAGGGGTCGGCACTGCCTTCTGGTAGGGAATTGGCCTACGAGGCGGGAGGAAAGTCTCAATCCCCTCGTAGTCGGGGAAGGGGTCGGCACCCCTCAGCTCAGCACACGGCGCCGTTGCTGGCCCTGCGGTGGCCGATCCGCGAACCTCGGGGGGGCAAAACATTGACCCTCCCCCCTGGCCTGGGGTCTGGCGTACCCGTTGCAGCGCAACGTTCGGAAATCATTAGTTTTCATGGAGCCGTCCTTTTCCGCGAACCTCCACGAGGATTCGCGGACTTACGCGTGCGTGGGGAGGTTCGCGGGCGGAGGGCTTGGGGTGTGACATGGACGTCATAGCGAAGTCACCTCGCGAGCTGATGAAGAGTGAGGCACGAGAGCGTAATGCGCTGTTTTCATAGAGCTTGGAGCACTCACGTCGGCGTTGTGACGGGGGCTCTGCGGGAGGGGAGGCGGTGACAAAAAATGGCACTCCTGACGCAGCCAGGAGGAGTGCCTCCCGCGAACCTTGCGAACCGCCCTGTAGTTTGCTCGGGGTCCTGTTTGAACAGCAAGCCTGGGATGCTGCTGGGCATTGGGCCGAGGGCCGCAGGCGCGGCCCTTCGCTGGAGCAGGCGTCGAAAAGGTCGCGACGTGCGCGGCCAAAGGTCGAGCCCTCCGTAGGGTGCGATGAGTGGGTCGCGTCGATCCGGCCGCGATGGAGTGACACGCAGCAGGGCGGTTCCATATCGGAGCACCGGTGCTCGGCGCCCGGGACCAGGTTTGGCATAGCGCAACGGCTGGCGGTGTTGCCGGCGGACCGTCGGCACTCGCCACCTGGCGCGACGGTGCGTCCGGCGCCCGGGCGCTGTGCGGACCAGGTGAGCGCGTTCCTGGCAGCCAGGAGGTGCGCCGGGTTGTGGCCGCGGGGGAGGTGGCGTTCGCGACGAGCCTCCCGACGGCACGCAGGCGAGGAGTGCTGCTCACCGGGACGGTGCCTGGGGCCTGGGCCCTTCCCCTGCCGTGCCAGAGGCTCTGCCCCGTCCTCGCGGTACACGCGTCGGGCCTCGTCGGCTGCTCGTCGTATCATTATATATAGAGCTTCTGACGGGGGGACGTTCGGGACCTCCCCTCGACCATGCCGATCAACGATGCGCGCCCCTGCCACATGCTGGCCACTCGGTGTGGCAGGGCCACATGAGCCCGCAGCCAGCGACGATGCAACGTGCTCGTAGGACCCACGCTCGCGGGACGTCGCACTGACACGCTTCGCTGCGGGGCCTGATGAGGGCGCACCTGCCGTAGCATGGTCGGACGTCACGTTTTTGAGCGTGGTCAGCACAGGCGGCACCCACGTTGAGGGTCGGATGATCTTGTGTCCGAAACGGAGTGGAGTGTCAAGAGTTCCGGTCTCGGTACGCCCCTCCACGACCGTCGCTCGCCTCACCGAGCCACGCGGCCAGCTCTCACACCCGTTCTGTCAGGGCCTGCTCCTCCCAGAGGAGCTGGACGAAGACCCCGACGAACAGCGCCATCGAGCCAAGGAGCAGTACTCCGGCAGCCGGCAGGACCAGCGGAGGATGGCCATCGACAACGGGAACGGAGAGACCGAGCACGGGGCCACCACTGCCGGGCAGGCCGAGCCAGAGCGCCTCCACGGTTCCGCGAAACCCCTCCCCCAGCGCCGCCAGCCCGAGGGTCGCAATCGCCGCCGCGTGGGCGGCACCAGCCACGGTCAGCCAGAGGGCGCGGCTCAGCGCGGCGAACAGCCGAACGCCGCGATTTGCGACCTCCATGACCATGTATCCGAAGGTGATGGCGATGAGGGCGCTCGAGAGCCACAGGGAACGCGAGGACCACGGCCCCATGGACAGCCGCCACACCTCGTCGGTCAGCGCGATGATGAGCATGCCGACGCCGATGGCGGCCGCCAGGCGAGGCATCGCCACCAGCGGAATCCGGGAGCGGGCAAGCCCCCACGCAACGACGAGCGCCACCGTCATCCAAGCCGTAGGCGCCCACCACGGCAGGTGCCCCGAGCAGCTCAGCACCGCAAGCAGCAGCGCAGGCACAGACCACGTGCCCGGGTGAGTCGCAAAGCGGGTCAAGCCCGACGGGCCCGGGTCGCCGGGGCTCCAGACGCCAAAGGCATAGCGCCTCCGGAGACTGGCGCGGGCCGCCTCCGCGAGCGGACGGGTGATGATGCGGTCCCGGCGGATGCCGCCGACGCGCCCGGCCTCGCGGTCGGCGATGCGTCCGACGCGGGCGATCTCTTCCTCCACGTCGTAGGGCGAGAGCATCCGATGGACACGCGCCTCGGTCGATGCGGGCGACTCCGTGGCATCATAGAGCCAGCGTCGGACGTCGCGCAGTGCCCCTGGTGTCGCCGAGAGCCCGATCTCCGTCAGGCCCGGCTGGTCGAGCAGCCACAGCCGCACCCGCGCCCGCTCCATGTCAGCGACGCGGGACTGCATGGGGCCCGCCAGTCCGTCGAAGAGGATTCGCAGGTCCTGCGGCAGCCACGCTCGCATCGGGATCTGGCGGAGGGTGTCGATCGGATCGTCCTGCGGAAGGTCCAGCAGCCACGTGGTCGGCTGATGCCCAGCGGGGGGCCTGATCCTCCTCCCCGCGTCATCGCTGCGTAGCCGGTGCCAGAACTCGCCCGGCGTCGCTGTGGTCACCTCGCCGACTGTGCTCATCCCAGGGGCATGTCCGCAAATGAGGTGCTCTTTGCCGCGGAGCCCCAGTCTCCGCCGCCCTGGACCTGCAAGGCCAGGACCCGGCCGTCGATCCAGCTCACTCCCAGCCCTTGGTCGAAGAGATACACGATGGGCAAGCCGTGCTTCATGCCGATGGCAGTCAAGAACGGAATCCCCCCTTTCAGGCCGCCCGTGATGTTCAGATGGACGGTTCCGTCCCGCCACGTCTCGACGTTGCGTTTTACAAGCTCCTGGAGGTTCTGGAGACCAGTGCCCAGAAACCGGCCCTGATCCTCGGGATCGAGCCCTGCGCACAGCTCGGTGTGCAGCTCCTCCACCGGCCAGCACTTCTCAATCGCCTCACCCACGATGGTCGCGGCGATGCTCCCTGGTCCCGTGTCTGACGAGACGAGCACGACGCGTCCGAGGCCGCGCCTGACCCTCATGAAGCGCAGCAGGGCGAGGGAGCTCAGCTCGGCGGACACCTGCCTGAGAAGGTCCCGCACCACGGCCTCGTCACCCCGATTGGCAGCCACCGCCGCCCGGCCGAGCACCTCCACGTAGTCGGTAACGGCAGCCTCGCGGAAGGGCTGCTGATTCCCGAAAGTCCCCGGCTTACCCAGCGTAGACCGAGCCTCGAAGCTGAGACCGAGCGCCGCCCGGCGGGACCCGGGGGGCGGCGTGTTGGTGAGCGCCGACGTGCCAACCGTGCAAATGAACGTGTCCATCATCTCCCTCGCCGTAGACCCGCGAAGGTCGCCTACCTGTCCCCCCGGTGTCAAAGGAATTCGACTGTGGTATGGTTCCGCGGCGCAGACGACAACGGGCGAGCTCACAGTCCAACTCACGGGAGGGTACGACATGGAGAATCTGCGAGCACCGTTCAACGATGTACACATTTTCATCGACGAGAGCGGCAGAATCGACAGAAACGAGGCCGGAGACGTGAGACTCGTCGGCGGGGTGTGCGTACTCGGCCCCTACGACGACGGGCTCGACGCACGGTTGCGGGAGGCGCTCCGGACCGCCGTGGAGAGCGTCGGCGGCCAGATGCCCCGCGATCTTCATGGGGGCGACTGTGCGCTTGGGCCTGAGCAGCGGGAGGCGCTGGCCACGGCCCTCCAGGCTGCGATCTCGCAGGTCGATCCCGATGGACGCGTCCGTGGCGTGACCGTCATGCACAGGCAAGACAGCGTGACCGAAGGCCCACGCTTCGTCAGGGAGAGGGAGCGGGACAATCGCTACGTGGCCATGCTGTTCGGGCTGCTGGAGCACCTGGTCTTCACCGACCCGACTCTGCTTCGCGCGTTCACGTCTCCCTCATGGGAGCTGCACCTGCACGTCGCGGAGCGGAGCTGGGTGTTTGCGGGGACTGCGGCGGACCGGGAGGCGCTGGAGGCGCTGGGCTACAAGGTGCGTGAGATGAGGCGCCGCGGCCACTCGGCTCTCGCCATACACGGCATCGTGAGCGAGCGGGAGCTCCGCGCGCTCGTGTGGGCCGCCGGCCAGGACCGATGGGCCCGGACCGGCTTGAACCTGACCGGTGTGAGCGTCGAGCCCATCGACTACGCCGGCGGGCGAAGCCCTGCTGCCCTCTACCTGGCAGACCTGGCACTCGGACGAGAGCGCGAGCGTGAGCTGCGGCTTGCCAGGGGCGCGACCACCATGACCGAGCCCCTGGTCCCAATCCTCGCGCGAGTCTCCTATGGGCCGTGGCTCTCTGCGCTGGCGGATCTGCGCGAGGCCATCGAGCAGCGTTCTCTGGACCGCTTCCTGGCCCGGAGGCGCGACCTGGACACCGCCCCAAAGACCGAGCGCCTGCGCTACTCCGCTCTGATCCAGGCGCTGGACGCCGAGGCCGCGCCCCTGTTGGCCGCTGAGTCTCCCCTGCTGAGGGCTGCCTTCGACGCGGCGTGCGACGAGATCGACGCGCCGGGTGGGCTCGAGGCTGGCCTGATCCGCGCAGAGAGGTGCTACCGCCTCCTCGACCTGGGCGACGCGGCCGACGTGAGGATCCGGGTGCAGTGGACGCGGGCGCGTCTGTCCGCCGCCAACCACATGGCAGACTCGGCGCAGGCCGAGGCGTTGTGGGCGGAGTATCTCCGGGACGAGCCGGCGCTGGCCGCTCGGGGCGCTTCGGGAATCGACACCGTCGCGGACGTGCGCAACCGGCGCGCAGTGAGCCTCCTCGACCGGCTGAATCTCGACGAGGCGCGCAGGACTCTCGAGGAGGTCATCCACCTGCAGGAGTCGTCCATCGGGCGCCTCGCGAGTGTGATCGGCCAGACTCCTCGGTCCCGCTCGGTCGGGGCCTGCTACGGGACCCTGGGGCAGGTGGAGGCCATGGCGGGACACACGGACACTGCCGAGGTGGCGTTTCGAGTCGCGCTCGATCACATGGATGACCCGAGAGACATTGAGCGACAGTGGGTCTACCTCGGGCACCTGGCGTGCGACCGTGGCGCCAGCGGCGCCCCTCTCTGGCGAGAGGTCTGCGAGCACCTCGCCGTCGCGTCACTGTCTCCCATCCGCCAGAGAGGGCAGCAGTTCGTGCTGGCGTTGCAGCTCAAGGGCCATGCGGTGTTCTCGCCACTCGACTCTGTTCGCGAGGTCCTCTCCCGGTGGCACGCGGAGTCTCCCCTCGACGCCTGGCCCGAGGGCGAGAGGGCGCAGCACCCCTTCGGCCTCATCCGGCAGGCGGTCGGGCTCCTCGAGGAGCGGGTCGCCACGGACCGCGCCGGCGCCGAGCGAGCCGCAGCGGCCTACTCGGATGCAGCGACGCACCTCCGCGGCGAGGGAGTCCTCCGTGTCCTCGGCCGCGCCGCCGCGCTCCGGGGAGCTCTCGCGCTGAGCGACCACGCCCGGGACTGCACCCCGCAGATCGCCTCGGCCTTCCGCGAGCTCCAGGCGGCCGTCATCGCCCACGCCGGCACCAGCGCCTGGGACGAGACGGCCCCTCCGTCATCGGCTGGCCACTTCGGGTGCCTCGATCAAGCCGCGACCTGGCCCGAGCGCGGGCGCGCGGTCCTTGGGGGAATCCGCCACAACCTGTGGTGATCCTAGAGGTCTCTCTCCAGCTTGAAGCGAGGTGGACTGCCCGGGACGAGCACCAGTGAGCCCTGTGATACCTTGACTCGGTCAAGACCCGCCGACGACAGCAGCCTCGCGAGGCTCTCCTCGGCGCGCGCGATTCCCCGCGCCGTGTTCTCCGCGGCTGTCCGCAGATTCTGGAGCTTGGTCAGCCACAGCTCGACGCGGCGGACCAGCTCGGCCTGGTCGAGGGGACGGGCGCCGTCGTCCTCGGCGCCGGTGCCTGCCTCCGTCGCCACATGGAGCGGCTTCGTGGGCGCCTGCGTCTCGACGGGGCCGCTCGCCACCCCGCCGCGCCCGTCGTCCGACCGCTCCAACCGAGGCGCCGGGCCGATGGGCATCACGCCTCTCGCTCCGCCCGCGCCGCCCGCTCCACCCCGCCGCGCCCGCCGCTCCTCCATGCGCGCCCGGAAGGCCGGGATCTCCCCCGGCCGCAGCGTGTGTAGCGCCGGCGTCGGGTACGCTCCTCCGTGCAGCCCATGAAAGGTACACGTACACCCCGCCGCGGCCGCCTTCGGGTGCCGCTGGCGCAGCCTGGCGCAGCTCACCGGATGGTCCGGCCGACGACGCAGTCGGTAGCGCAGATCCGCCGCCGCCGTCCCCTCCGTGGCCCGGAGCAGCGCCCCCAGCGCCCCTGATCCATCGGGGTCCGGCAGGACCGACAGCGCCTCGATGAGAGACGCTCGCTCCTCCCGCTCCAGGTGGTCCAGGGTCGCGAACTTGTCCCCGAGGGCGCGCAGCACGGCACACCCTGCCAGCACTCGCAAGGCCCGCGGATAGGGCGTCACGAGCCTCAGGGCTGCTGAGCTGCGCGGGCCGTCCTCCGTCCGCTGCCCTCCCCGCACGACCAGCCCGCGAATGGCCGAGGGCGCTGCCCCAGTCAGCTCGAGGAGCGGGCTCAGCAGGTCCTCGAAGGGCGCTCCGCCCACGTCGACGAAGGCGCTCCGGCGACGGCTCCGGGGGTCAATCCCCAGGGGGAGCAGCACGGCAGGCCCGGGCGCGTTCAGGACGCGGTCCAGCGCGGGAACGCGCTCCCGGTGCAGTTCGGGTGGCGTCTCCCCCACCGCCTCCTCGACTCTCCCGAGCAGCGCGTGTACGTGCCGGAGCTCCACCGGGTCCGCGAACAGGACCCAGACGCGGCGCCCGGTCGTGCCCGTGTCCTCCAGCAGCGGGTCGAGCCCCAGCCGGTGCATGGCGCGCCCCACCGTCACGGCGTGGTCGTGGGCCCGCCCGACAAGCGCCTGCCAGCGGTCCCGCGCGTCGTCTGGGCGGACTGCACCCGCGGCGGCCGCCCAGGGAGGGAGCATCGCCTCCCGCTTCACGGTGACGCTGAACACCGCGAACCTCACCGTCTGGTCCGAGCGCACCGGGTAGACCCCGACTCGCGCCCTTCCGGCCAGGTGCCGTCGCAGGTGGTCGGCGGTGAGCGGTCCCCTCACCAGGTTGAGCTGCCGGTGTCCCCGTCCGTCGACCTCCTCCTCGGCGTGCACCCCTTCGCGCCCGTCGAGGCGGCGCACCCACACGTCCAGCTCTCGCGCCTGCACCGCCGCCGCGACCTCCTCGGGTGCGCCTTCCCCGGACAGCGGAGCCCACCGCCCTCGCTCGAGGAGCGCCCGCGCTGCCTGGGCCAGAGACACCCGCCCGCAGGCCCCGAGGGCGCCCCGTGCGCGGTCCATCCCCTTCGCGAGCGCGGGCATGACCGACAAGGGCACCCCGGCGAACCGCGCCGCCCGCGCCACGCGTTCGGAGTCGCCGCTCCGCGCCACGGCCGCCGCATCGAGGAGGAGTGCGCACAGGAACTCCTGGTGGGCAGGAGCGCAGGACCACAGCCCGGCGAGGCGCTCGTGGACTCCTGCGTGTGCGCGCACGTCGCCGAGCTCCATGCGCCTGCGTGCGAGAGCGGAGGCCAGTGGAGACTCTGGGACCGCTTGCTCCACCAGGGCCGCCAGCAACGCGAGAGATCGCACGCGGCGCACGGGGACCGGTCCGTACCACCGCTCCCACTCCCGCACGAGCGTCCCAACCGCGGTGTCTCCGCTCTCCGCGCAGCGACGGTCGAGGGCGTCCAGCGCCTCCGCGGTCGGAGCCCGCCCGCCCGCGTCGAAGCGCACCCCGAGATAGACGAAGCCGCCGCCGGCGTGTCCCCGGGCGGTCTTGCGGGCAGACAGTCTCAGGTCAAGCCGCTCCACCGCGTCGCCGAGACAGGCGAGGGCGTCGGCAGACTCGGTCTCCGTGGCCCCGAGCATCAGGATGTCGTCGGCGTACCGGATGGTGGCGAAGCCCGCAGCCTCCATGGCCGCATCTACAGGCCGTAGATACACGTTGGAGAGCAGCGGAGACAGGGCGCTCCCTTGGGGGACTCCCAGGCCGGGATCGAAGACCACGGCCCCCTCCAGGGCGCCCGCGGTGAGCAGTCGTCCCACCAGCTCCACGATGCGGGGCTCCAGCTCGTCGGCTAGCGTCGCCAGCAGCCGAGGCCGATCAATCCGGTCAAAGAACTTCTCGATGTCGGTCCGGGCGTACCACCCCATGCCCCCGCGGACCATGCGCTCCACCTTGGCGACTGCCTGCCCCACGGAGCGGCCGGGCCGATACGCCCAGGCGCTCTGGCTCAGGCGCGGGTCGTAGAAGGGGGTCAGCTCTCCCGCAATCGCGCGCTGGACCACCCGGTCAGCTACGGCGGGGATCACCAGCTCGCGCCCAGGGCGAGCGGGACACGCGAGCCGCAGCCCCGGCAGCGGCTGCCAGGAGTCGCTGCGCAGCGCCGCGGACAGCTCGCCGAGTCGGGCCTGTACGCCCTCGGCGAACTGATCCACCGTCACCCGGTCGACGCCCGCCGCGGACCGCTTTGCCCGGACGTGCGCCCACGCGCGCGCGAGGGCAGTCTCGGACGTGGCCCGCTCGAAGGATGGGACGTATCCGGTCTGCGCCATGGCTACACCACGATGTCCTGGGGTCCGTCCGCGACCGGGACGCTCACGCCGATGAGCTCGGTGAGGCCGCCGCAGCCCTTGCAGAGGTGGTAGATGCGCACCGTGTCGATGGCCTCGTCGACGTTGGACCGGATGGTGCGCACAAGTGCCGGATAGCGCCGGTCGGGGAGCACCCCCTCGAACACGCTCTTCTGGACAGGCACAAGGAAGCCCTTGAGTCTCTTGAACAGCCGCGTCCGGCGGCGGTCGTCGATGATGTCGTAGCAGACCACGAGGTGCATGGCGGTCACGCGGGCGGGTGGTAGGGAGAGTATCCCACGTCGGGAGACTCGACAAAGCGGGCGATGGCCTGGGCCTGCTGGTCCAGGATCGCCGACGCCGCCCAGCGCTTGCCGTCGAGCCCGACCCAGGGGGTGCGCCAGAGCTGACCGATCTCTCGCAGGAACACCGCGCGCCCGACCGGTCCGAGCCAGACGGCGCGCACGGGGGGATCCTGCGGGTCCTCCGGGGTCGCGATGGTCTCGCTAGCAATGCCCGGCTCCTCGAAGTCGTCCGGCGCGAGCTGGGAGCGGTTGATCAGGCGCAGGACCAGGCGGTCCACCACGAGGGGTCGCAGCTCCTCGATGAGGTCGAGCCCCAGCGCCGGCTTCCCGGGCTCTGGCACATGAAGGGCGCCGATGGACGGGTCGAGCCCGGCCCGCCGCAGGGCAGAGTCCGCCCGCGCGAGCAGCAGGGTGTATCCGAAGGAGAGACAGGCGTTGACCGGGTCTCGGGGAGGGCGGCGGTTGCGCCCGGCAAACCGCAAGACCGGGTGGGTGATCGCCTCCGCGAACCCCTTGAAGTAGACCACGGCGCCGTAGCCCTCGACCCCTCGAAGGGCTTCCATGGACTGAGCGTCCGGCGCCTGGCGAGCGAGCTGGCGCAGCGACGCGACGGCCCCGGCCAGGGTGTCGCTCGGCCGGTCCCGGGCGACGCGCAGCAGGACGTGTCGCTGATTCATGAGCTTGCCGGCCACGACGCTGCGCGCGAAGGCGAGGGCGAGGGTCGGGTCGGTGAGCACGCGGAGCTGGGCCAGCTTCCGAACCGGGTTCCGGCTATCCGTGGACAGCAGGCGCCCGAGCCACCGGCCGTCCGCCGTGAAGAACAGGGTGTCGGTGCCCTGGCGCAGCAGGAGGTTGCGCGCCGCGGGGGTCAGGTCGGCGCCGCCGTAGACGTGCACCTCGTCCACGTCGTCGGGGCGCACCTCGTGGAGGACCGCGCCCGCCTTCTCGACCAGCAGCGCGCCGGCGCGCACGGTCAGCCGAGCCCCTGGGTCCGTCAGCGCCAACAGGGCCACGGTCAGGCCCCCGGCGCCTGGTCTGGCTCCCAGCAGAGCACGGGCATACCCTCGTCGTCCTTCACGGTCCACGCGCCACCCGCCACGGGCAGCCGGCGGTCGGGCTTCGCCGTCGCACGCTCCAGCAGCGCCGCGCGGGTCGCCTGGAGCTCCGCTTCGACGGCGCGCTGCCGCTCCATGAGCAGGGCGTAGGCGCGGGCGAGCTCCTGAGCGTCCGGCGCGTCAGGGGCCTCGGGCGCAGTCTCCGGCGCGACCGTTCGGGGAGCAAGCGTCCCCAGCGCCCGTGCCTCCTCCAGGTGCAGGAGCGGTGACGGATACTGGTCGCCCGCGCTGGCGAACTCGCAGTGGCACGCGACCTGGGAGGAGACGTGGGGCACGCGCCGGCGCACCGCGGCGCAGGAGATGGGGTTCCCGGACAGGCGGGTCTTCAGGAAGTCCTGCGGCGGCACCTCCGGGCAGCGCTCGAAGAGGTAGTTCACGGCGAGGAGGCCCGCCGGGGTGTGCCCCAGAGAGTGCCGCAGCACGACCCGCTCGTCGTGGGTCAGGCGGCGGTGGGTCAGCCCCCGGTCGACCAGCGACGCCAGCACCGGGCACCCGCGGAGCATGACCGCCACCTCGGCGCGCGCCGTGAAGTCGGCCTCCGTGAAGGGGGCCGGGGTCAGGGGGCGCTGAACCGGGGGGAGCGGCTCGGTGTCCTCCTCATCTCGGGCCCCCACGGCGGCCACGGAGACCGGTGCGGCCCGGAGCGTCTCCATTGCCTTCAACACAGTGTCCCGTTCCAGCCGTGGCGCCTCGCGCAAGAGAGGCCACGGGTCGTGGACCACACCCCCAGCCTCGTCGAGGAGCATGGCACGCCGACCGGACCGCAGGTGGATGCCCAAAGGGAGCTTCACGAGGTTTCCAAGGCCGCCAGCCTTGACCGTCCCTTGCTTGGGGAACGCCTCCAGCGCGAGATCCCGAGATTGGGGCGCCAGGGCACGGGTCAGTGCGACCCCGAGCCGGTGGGCCAGGTCGGCGGGCAGAGGCTCCCGCAGAAAACACCACAGGTGGCGACCCTTGTACCCGGAGTCCTCGAGGAAGGCCGGCAGGCCCCGCTCCTCGAGTGCGCTCCGAAGGCGCAGCCCCTCGGTGTGGACGAGCCTGCGGAGGCGGCGCGTCTCGTCCCGGTCGCCGCGCGCCCGCTCGACTGCGCGGCGCGTGATGTCCAGGTCCACCACCAAGAAGGTGACCGTCCCGTCGAGGCGCACCACGTACGAGCCGACCGTGGCGCTTCCCGCCAGGTGGGCCCGGACCACGTCCGGGGTCAGCGGGCGCTCGATGGGGCTGTAGCCGACGCCCTTTCGAGGGTCCGACCACATGCGGGCGTAGACGTCCTCGCGGCCGCCGAACAGGTGCACGAAGCGCACCCGGTCCGCATCGGATTCCTCGGCGAGAGGGGCTACGGGGGGCTTGGCGCGCGGCTCGTCCGGGGAGAGACCCCGGAGCAGGATCAGGCGCTCGTCGGCGGCGCACTCGCGTCCTTCCAGCGCAGCGAGGCGCTCTCTCAGGGCGGCCTCCCGGCGCACGTCCCCGAGATCGCGATACAGCTCCGCCAGCTCTCCGAGGATGTCCGGGTTGGCCGGCGCGTCCCGCACCGCGAGCTGAAGCTCTCGGATTGCGCCATGGACGTCGCCCAGCTCGGCCGCCAGGCGGCCCCACTCCACGTGGTCGCGGGGCTCAGGGGCCGCCAGCGCCGTCGCCAGCGCGCCGGCGGCTTCGTCGTGACTCCCCGCGCGGGCGAGCGCGCGGATGCTCTCGATGTCCATGACCCCTCCTGGCCAAGGTCCCAAGGCTCCTCGCAGTTGTGCCACGTTTCGGCGCGCGCGACAAATCTCGCCAGCCCGTCACGGGTAAAGGACCTCGACGCGCACCTTGCCGAACCCGAACGCGGCGTTCTTGCCCACGTGGATGTGCTCCGCGCACCTCCACAGCGACAGGACCCGTGGATGGACGCCCTCCAGGACCAGCTCCCCGACCAGCCCCTCCATGGGGACGCGCCGACTCTGGCGCGCGGCGTCTCGCATGAATGAGTCGGGTCGGACGTCGTGGTGAATGACCCGGGCCTCGCGGGAGAGCGCTCGGAGGGCCATGAAGTCCCAGTCAGTCTCACGACCCTCGAAGTAGAGTGACAGGAGATCGAGGCGTTCGCCGAGCCGCGCGGTGAATACGTCTGGATGGAATCGGGAGGCGATCACGCCCTCACGCTTGATGGCGAGGGGAGTCTCCAGGGAGAGGCGGACCCGGTTGCGCCCGGGAACGTGAGGCCACTGTGCCACCAGGATCTGCTGGAGCTCGTTGTAGCGGTGAAAGCCGTCTCGCTCGGTCCACAGTCGGACTGCGTGGCCGTCTCTGTCGACGCTGGATGCCGCGACGAGCGCGAAGCGCAGGAGGCGCGCGCCGAGCCCGCCGGCGGCGGCGTCGCGGGCGGCCATGATGAAGTGCGGGACGTGGTTTCTGACGTCCCCGAAGAGCTTGAGCCTCAGTGCGAGGCGGTCTCCTCTCGCGACGGACCGGGGGCGGCCAGCCCCGGCGGCTTCGATGACGTAAGGCTTGGGCGGAGACTCGGCGCGGCGGGGAATCCGCACGTCGGCGGGCATGGGCGGGTGCCAGAGCAGCCCGTAGGAGCAGTGCAGAATCTGGGGACACCCGCCGCAGGTCTCGTAGCCGGTCACACAGACGCGACGGCGCAGGGCGGTGCCCAGGGCGCCGCGGAAGGTCGTGGTCGGCCAGGCGGGGAGGGCGCCAGTCTCGTCGGCGACGAGGGACAGCTCCACGGTCATCATGCGGACCACGGGCAGAACGGCGCCTGCGGTCCGCCCCTCGTCGTCGTCGCGCAGTGACTCGTCCATGGGCTCGGTCATCGGGTGTCTCCCGGGTGGCGGGGGCGTCAGTTCAGGTCGAACACCACCTTGGCCCAGCGACTGGTCTCGCGGCTCGCCTGGTACAGCTCCTCGAAGGGAGGGCGCGGCCCGAGGGACAGCAGGGGGCGTCCGGCGGTGTCGTGCGCCGCAGGGAGGTCCCGCTCGCAGCAGAGGTCCCCGGCGAAGTTGTCCTTGGGCCGGAGCTCGCGTTTGAGGAGCAAGCAGCGGCCGCTCGCCCCCTCCAGAAGCCACGCCTTGTCGTCGGCGGCCACGTCTCCGAGCCGGGAGGGCATCTCCAGCGACCCGTCCGCCGCAGGGGTCGGGTGGTCCTTGTCGAGCCAACCGAAGGTGGCCCGGCAGTCCGGGGGGAGGCCGCTCTGCTGGGCACGGTCCCAGTTGCTGCGGGCCGTGAGGACCAGCCACAGGGCCAGACCCACGCAGATGGCTGCAAACGCTACCACGATCACCTTGTTGCGCATCGGCTCCTCGCGTGAGGGCCACCGGGGGGCCCGGGGCCAAGCCTAGCTCCCTGGGCACCAGAGTCAACGTTGAGCGGTGCCCCGATGTGGAGTAGCCTGCGCCGCGCAACACGGAGGAGCAGATGAGAGCAGCGTGGATCGGAGTCCTGGTGATCGGAGTGGCGCAGTGGACGGCGGCCTTGGCGCAGGACACTCCCGCCCCCTGTGGCACGCCGCCGGAGGGCATGGTGTGCATCCCGGGCGGGTGGTACGAGCGCGGCAGCGACACGGGCCCCGACAACGCGCGCCCGGCCATGAAGGTGTGGGTGGACACCTTCTACATGGACGTCTATGAGGCCACCTTCAAGGAGTACAGCGACTGCGTGAGCCTGAAGAAGTGCGAGAAGGCGGGGCCGCAGTACCAGGACTTCAACCGCCCGCGCCAGCCGATCACGGGCATCTCCTGGTACGACGCGGACACGTTCTGCAAGGCCCACGGCAAGCGCCTCCCGACCGAAGCGGAGTGGGAGCGGGCTGCGCGCGGGCCCGACAACAAGCTCCACTGGTGGGGAGACGAGCCGGCCACCTGCGAGCGAGCGGTCATCATGGACAAGACCGGGCGGGGGTGCGGGACGCCGAAGAAGGGCGGGAGCCCCGAGAAGGGGCGCCCTCTTGTGGTCGGATCGCGGCCCGTGGACCCGTGGGGTATGTACGACATCCTTGGAAATAGCTGGGAGTGGGTGGCGGACTGGTACGCACCGAGCTACGCGGCGTGCGGGGAGGCGTGCGCGGGGCGGAACCCCAAAGGTCCCTGTGGGGGCGCGGAGAAGTGCCCCGGCAACCGGCAGAAGCTGGTGCGTGGGGGGTCGTGGTTCTGGCCGGCTTCCTATGCGACGGGTATCTGGCGGCGGCCTCACGTGGCGACGAACCGGCCGTTCCACCACTTCGGGTTCCGGTGCGCTCAGGACCTGAAGTAGCCCGGCTCTCGGGGGCTACGGGCACACGGTCTTCCTGTCCGCGCACAGCGTCCCCAACGCAGCCTCCCAGGTCTTTCGTTCGGCGTCCGCCTCCGCCTCGCTGACGACCAGCATGGCGACGTTGCGCCGGAAGCGGGCCGCGTCGATGTCCGGCAGGAGCGAGCCGTCCACCTCGAAGACGCCGTTGAGCCGCCGCCTCTCAGCTCGCTGGAGCGCCTTGTGTGCTCCGTCGATGGCGGGGTCGTCGGGCGCGATGGCCTCCAGCGCCTCCACGTAGGCCTTCTGCGCGGGCAGCAGCTCGGCGCGCACGACGTCCACGGGGGGCGCCGCCTCCCCGGGGCTGTCGAGCCAGCTCTGGAGCTTTGCGCGGGCCTCGGTGTAGCGGGTCGCGTGCACCTGCGCGGACCGCACCTTCGCGACGTACCCGTCGAGCGCCTTCTGCTCGGACGACCTGCACCCGGCCAAGAGAACCACCAGCACCAGCATCCACTTCGTCATGCGCCTTGCCGCCTCCGCGTCGGGGCCCCTATCCTACTCCGTCGGCGCGCCGACTGCACCCCCATGGAGGCCCTCATGCGTTTGTCCCGTTCCGTGCTGTTCCTGGCAGTGCTCGGCGCTTGTGGCTCGGGATCCGATGGAGAGCAGCCAGAGACGCCCGAGGACGTAGCGCAGGTCTCGGATTCGGGCGGTGTCGTGGATGCGGCGCTCGATGGCGGCGGGGACGGGGTTGCCCTGGGCGACGCGGGCGGCGACGTCGGGGACTCCATGGACGACGCCGCCGGGGACGCCGGGCACAGCGATGGTGGCGCGGGCGATGGCGACGCCGCGGGAGCGGACGCCGAGGACGCGGGACCGCCGCCGCCCAAGGGCGCGACCGAGTGGCTCGCCTACGACGACGGGACCGCCAGCGGCGCGCTCCAGTACCAGAAGGCCCCGGAGCAGGTCCACGAGTACGTGCGCTTCGAGATGGAGCAGCCGGTGCGCATCTGGGGCCTGCGGGCGCAGCTCCGGGTGCCGGCGGCGGGCGAGGCGACGGTGGTGCTCTGGGATGACTTCGGCGGCAACTTCTTCAACTTCGACGTGGAGGCGCCCCTGGCGGCGGTCACGCGGGAGGTGACGCCGGCGGACGAGGGGGCGTGGGTGGAGTTCCCGCTGGCGTGGCCGGTGGACCTGGTGCCGGGCCGCATGTTCTACGCGGGCGTCGTCGTGGACGAGGGCGGGGCTCAGCTCAGCGTCGATGCAGCGTCGGAGACGCCGGAGGGGAAGCAGCCCCACTCGCTGGTGTGGTTCGCCGCTGAGCCCCCCGACTCCGGGGGCTTCCCCGCCATCGCCGCGTCCCCCGGCGACTTCCTGCTGCAGGCCGAGGTGGAGCTGCTCGACCCGATGAAGCCCGAGGACAAGGACTTCGAGCCGGTCTCGTTGGAGGACCTCGGGCTCCCGGGCTTCTCCCGCATCGCGCTGGCGGACGTCGACGGAGACGGAGACCTGGACGCCATGCTCGATGGTCCGCGCCTGTTCCTCAATGATGGCGGCAAGTACACGGACGTGACGGAGGCCTGGCTCCCAGGAATCACGGGCCACAACGGCGGGGTCTTCGGCGACTACGACAACGACGGCGACCCGGACTACTTCGCCACGGGCTTCCAGAACCCGCAGGACCGCCTGTTGCGCAACGACGGCGGGGGCTTCACGGATGTGACCACGGAGTCTGGCATCGACGACACCATGAAGTTCAACTGCAACGGCGACGACAAGGACCAGCCGGTCCCGACGGAGGCCGCCGCGTGGCTCGACGTGGACAATGACGGCTGGCTGGATCTCTACCAGGCCAACTTCATCTGCTGGGACCCGCCCGCGCAAGGAGCCCTGGACCTGCTCTGGAGAAACAACGGCGACGGCACCTTCACGGACATCACCCAGCCGTCGGGCGCCTGGAAGGGCCAGATCGGGGGACTGGCCGGGCGTGGGGTGGCGCCGGCGGACGCGGACGGCGACGGCCTGGTCGACATCCTGGTCACCAACTACCGACTCCACAAGGACTTCTTCTTCCAGAACAAAGGCGGCGGCAAGGTGGAGATGACGGGAGACGCCAACAAGCTCACCGGAGTCGGCACCTTCGCCATGGGGGCAATCTACTTCGGGCACAGCATCGGCGCCGCCTGGGGCGATGTGGACGGGGATCTGGATCTCGACGTGTTCGTCGCGGCCCTGGCGCATCCCCGCTTCATCACGTTCAGCCAGCAGGCGACGCTCTACGAGAACCCGGGCGGAGCGGGCGCGGTGTTCCAGGACGTGACGGAGCTGATCGGGATCCGCTACCTGGAGACTCCCTCGAACCCCAACCTGTGGGACTGGGACAACGACGGAGACCTCGACCTCTTCTACACGTGCATCTACCCGGATCGCACTAGCCAGATGTACCGCAACGACGGACACCCGCTCTGGACGGAGGTCACCTGGCAGTCCGGGCTCGCCGTGTACGACGGGTGGGGCTCCGTGGTGGGAGACATCGACGGCGACGGAGACCTGGACCTCGTCGCGAGCCGGGGTGCGTTCAGGAATCGGAACAAGGCGGGGGGGGAGGCGATCTTCGTGCGCCTCGAGGGGAGCGGCGCGGGCAAGACCAACCGGGACGGAGTAGGGGCGCGGGTGATCGCGACGGTGGGCGAGAGCAAGGTGCTGCGGGAGCGCTTCGGCGCCCACGGGACGGGCGTCCAGGACTCTCCGTGGCTGCACGTGGGCCTCGGCGGAGAGGCGACGGCAGACCTGGAGGCCCACTTCCCCGCCAGCGGGACAGTGGTCACCGCGAAGGGAGTGGCGGCGGGCAGGGTCGTCATTCGTGAGGACGGGACGGTGGAGACTCTGGGGGAGTAGAGTACGGGGACGAAGCGGTGAGGAGCGGTACATGGAGCTCAAGGTCACGTCGCTGCGCGCCACCTACCGGGTGACGCGCCCCTTCGCTCTGCCGGAGCACTCCGGCAGCCTCTTCCGCGGAGTGCTCGGCAGGAGTCTCCACGCCCTGGCCTGCGCACGGACGCCCCGGTGCGAGCGAGACTGCGGAGAGCCTGGCGCGTGTGCGTATCAGCGCCTCTTCGAGCCCGCCCTGGAGGCGGCGCCGCACCCCTTGCTCGTGGGTCAGCGCACGCCGCCGGCTCGCTGGGTGCCCGTCATCCCGACGCCGGGACAGCGGCAATTGGGAGTGGGCCACAGCCTCTTCCTGGGCTTGCAGGTGTTCGGGTCACTCGACGAGGACGCGAGCCGCCTCCTCGCCATGCTGGAGGGCATCGAGCGCTTCCCCCTGGGCTCGGACGAGGGGCGCGTGGAGCTGCAGGGCGTCCGAAGGCTGGGCGCCCGGGAGCGGGCCCTCGACCTGGGGAGAGGGGCGGAGGGAGACGGGACTGTCGTCGTGCGGTGCCGCACGCCGCTTGCGTGGGAGGTCCGCAAGGAGCCGGTCACGTGCCCCACGTTCGTCGGGCTGTTCTCCCTGATTCACCGCCGTCTGGCGACCCTGGCGGCGCTCTACGGCCAGATCGGGGAGGAGGACGAGGCCAGATTCCAGGAGCTGCGCCGGATCGCCGCGGAGGTCCGGCTCGTGGCCACGGACTTTGCTACGCACGGATGGGAACGGCGGGCGACCACACGCGATGAGCGCCACCCCATGCAGGGCCTCGGCGGCACGGCCACGTTCGAGGGAGCGGTGGGGCCCTTCGCGCCGTGGCTGCGAGCGGCGGAGCAGGTCCACCTGGGCAAGCAGACGTCATTCGGGCTCGGGCGGGTGGGGGTCGAGATGGCGGGGCGAGCGAAGTTGGGTTGACAGACCCGGAGCCGTCGTGCTTCTCTCGCGGGGCCGGCTTCGGGGAGTCCCCTTCGTCAGAAGCTTCTCCGTGGACGTTCTGCTCAGGGGAGATCGTGCGGGGAGCGCCCCGGGGACAAGTTGCCCGTCGGGAGCGGTGTGCCCCGTAGGGGAGACGCACATGGCCAAGTGGCTGGAACGTAGCGCCTTGAAGGGAATTGAGCGTCAGTGGTTCGCCGGTAGACCCAAGCAGTGGGTGGTACAAACCAGGAGCAGCGACCGTGAGTGAGCATGACCTGCTGCTGATCAGCCTGGGTCCGGTTCAGGACTTCATTGCCACGGCCCGGCGATGCCAGGACCTCTGGTTCGGCTCATTCCTCTTGAGCGACTTGTCTCGCGAGGCCGCCAAGGCGGTGCTGGCGACCGACGCCGAGGACCTGCTGGTCTTCCCTGCGGACATCGATCCCGACAAGGCCGTGGCGAACAAGATCCTCGCGCGAGTTCCTCGGCGGAGCATCTCCGACGCCGTGGCCAGGGCCCGATCCGCGGTCGACAGGCGCCTGTCAGAGCATGCGGAGGCTGCCTTCGGTCGCATCGACGATCCCGATGGTTGGTTTCACCGGTCCACTGCGACGGAGCAGCTCAAGGACCTCGTCGAGTGGATGTGGGTGTCGGTGCCAGTGGCTCCTGGCGGCTACAAGAGCGCACGCGAAGCAGCCGAAGCGCTGCTCGCGCGCCGCAAGCTCTCCAAGCTGTGGGGTCAGCCCACCTGGACGCAGGGCCCCGGGGTGCCCAAGTCCTCTCTCGACGGGGCGCGGGAGTCGGTGATCGACGAGGCGATGTACCACGCCCTGCGAGCGAAGCCAGAGGAGCGGCGCAGGAGATACTTCGTCGGTCAGCAGGAGCGGCTGTGCGGTGTTGGGCTGCTCAAGCGGATCGGGTGTGAGCTGGCCTCGGTCGAGAACGAGGAGTGGGAGGGAGCTTCCAAGCCTCCGGGGCGCGCAAGCGGCCCGCCGGTCTTCCACTCCACGTCGCATGTGGCGGCCGCGCCCCTCTTCGCACGGATCGCGCGCCTGAAGGCCGACGACGACGTCGAGGTCTACCTGCGATGGCTCGCTAGAAGCGCATCCGTCCACCTGGAGCGATATCGCATCCGGCCCGGTCAGACCCACAAGCAGGCCCCGCTCGTGAGCCCTCTGGGAGATGGCGCGGCGATCAGGGTCCCGCGTGTCCTCGGACAGCGCCCGAACGGTCCGGGCTACGACGGGAGCCTCCTCTACGAGGGCCAGCTCTCCGCGATCCTCGACGAGGCATGCACCGATCTCGGTGCAGGGGAGGAGAGACGGAGGGCGCTGAAGCGTCGTGCCCAAGAGGCATCCCAGGAGCTCAGGAGGTTGCTGCGGCGGCTCGATCTGTCCGAGCCACCCGCCTATTACGCCTTCCTCCTGGCGGACGGGGATCGCATGGGGGCGGCACTCGACCGCCTCGAGACTCCCGACGAGCACCGGGCGGTCAGCAGGCAGCTCGAGGCATTCGCAAGCGCATGCGCCGGAATCGTCGAGCGGCACGCCGGGAGCCTGATCTACTCGGGTGGCGATGACGTGCTGGCGCTCCTGCCGCTGCACACGGCCCTCCAGTGCGCCCGCGCGCTGCGCGACGATTTTGCGCGGAAGCTGCGGACGTCTCCAGCGTGGTCCGAGGAGGAGGCCGACCGTCCGACTCTGTCCGTCGGCCTCGGCATCGCGCACCACCTGAGTCTCATGTCCGACGCCAGGAAGCTCGCGAAGCGCGCGGAGACGCTGGCCAAGGAGGGGGGCCGCAACAGCCTGGCCATCGTGATGGACAAGCGGAGCGGCGGCACGTTGACCGTCTGCGGAGCCTGGCGAGACGACGACCAGGCCCTGGACAGGCGGCTCGAGGATTGGGCGCTGCTCCTCCGGGCGGAGGAGCTCCCTGATCGGGTGGCGTTCGAGTTCGAGGAGGCGCTTCGCACTTTCGAGCCAGTCGCCGCGCGCGCTGCGGGTGAGAGCCCGCAGAGCCTGCAGGAGTCGGCCCAGGTGGCGCGGGCGATGGTTGCCCTGGCCCGCGGGGCGCTGGGTCGTCGCCGCGGCCATCGCGGGGAGCGCGACCTCGCCAGGGAGCCCAGAGAGCGCCTGGAGGCCAGACTCAAGGACCTCGATACCGTGATAGACCGTGCGTTGACCGGCGCTCCCGGCACAGGCGGGAGCGCGGCAGCGGGAGAACTCGGGCGTCACGACATTGCGAAGCGAACCAAGGAGGCGTTGACGGGCCTTGGCGAGGAGCTGCAGCTCGCGCGAGAGTTCCTCCGCGCCTGGGACATTGCCTGGGGCGGTGGGCCCAAGACAGCGGAGGTCGCACCATGACCGAGGGCGTCTTCACCATCGAGCCGCGCGACACCCTGGTCTTGCGCGATGGTCGACCCTCTCTGGAGGGAGAGCCCATGCGCACGCTCCCATTTCCCTGGCCGTCGAGCGTGGCCGGCTGCGTCCGCACACATCTTGGCCTCGATGACACAGGTCGCTTCGGTCTGACGGTGGCTCAGGCCAAGGAGATTGTTGTGCGGGGCCCCCTGCTCTACCGCCTTGACGACGGGGAGGTCTTCGTTCCGCCGCCGGCAGACTGCCTCTGGAACTGGCCGGCTGACGGTGTAGGGGGATCCCTGGTCGAGCGCAGGCGCCTCGTCCCGGACGACCTTGGCGCAGACTTCCGCACGGACCTCTCCGGCGCGTCCGATCTGCGGCTCCTTCGCGCCGTCGACGGCGGGATGCCCAAGAGCAAGGCTGCGCCAGCCCCTGCCCTGTGGTCCTGGAGTGACCTCGAGGTCTGGCTGCGTGAGCCTCCATCGGGCAGGGAGGTCCTGGAGCGGAGCAAGGTTGGTCGAGAAGCCTTGACCGTCGAGCAGAGGACGCACGTCAGCATCGACCCGACGACCGGGACCGCCGCAGAGGGGATGCTCTTCTCGACGGAGGGGCTGCGGTTCGGTGGACGAAACGAGCGCCTCGGGCTGCTGTTTCGCTGCGAGTCGCCGTGGGCGGAGCCGCTGCGTGCAAAGTGCGCGAAGAACGGCACCGTGACCCTCGGAGGGGAGCAGCGGCTGAGCAGGCTGGCGGCCGGAGAGCCCCGCTGGTGGCCGTCGATGACAGTCAGGTTCGGGGCCCCGCGCACCGTGCGCCTCGTGCTGCTGACCCCAGGCATCTTCGCCGATGGGTGGTGCCCAGGAGACCTTGGCGGCGGACGCATCGTTGCTGCGGCGGTCGGCCGCCCGCAGGTCATCTCGGGCTGGAGCTTCGAGACCGAGGCTGGCCGCAAGCCGGGCCCGAAGCCGGTGCGCCGCATGGCCCCTGCCGGTAGCGTCTACTGGGTGGAGCTGCCTGAGGGCACCGACGTCTCGACGTGGGCGGCGGAGCGATGGCTGCGCAGCATCTGCGACGACGAGCAGGACCGGCGCGACGGGTTTGGACTCTGTGCCGTGGGAGTGGCGTGATGAGACGAGAGACGATGAAGGTTCCGGAGGTGAAGTTGCGGGCGGGGGTGCGAGAGGCCAAGGCGGTGGTGGGCCTGGTAACGCCGTTATTCGGTGGAAGCGCCGTCGCGCGTCGTGTAGACAGAGAGTCCTGGCTGCGTCCTGCTTCAGTGCGAGGGGCGCTCCGCTTCTGGTGGCGGGCAGTCTACGGCCACACCTTCCGTGATTGTAAGAGCATGCGGGATGCGGAAGACGTAATCTTTGGGTCTGCCGCGAGTGATGGACGACATGGCCCTGGGGCCGTCGTTGTTAGAGTTGACTGCTGCACCACCGCGGGGGAAGAGATCGATCCGCCGGGCCCCGGCACGGCGCTGAACTTGGCCTATTTTCCTGCAAGCGACCTCGGACAGGAGTCTGTAAAGCTATTCAACCCAAGTGACGCTGGAGTGGGCGCGACCGTCACGATATCGAGCCAGCACCCTGGCCTGACCGGGGCCCAATGGGACGAGGTCTTGACTGCGTTTTCCGCCTTCTGTGTCTTCGGCGGCGCTGGCGCCCGTACCAGGAGGGCCGCGGGAGCTCTGGTCTGGAGGGAGGGCCGGGGCCTACAGCCTCCGACAACGAGAAGCGCGTTCAAATCCTGGTGGGCGGGTTTGGCCAAGGTGGCGCAACAAACGCCCGACTGGTTCTCTCTTGCAGGTGCAATGGTGTACTTGGGCAGCAAAGTACACAAGCGGGGACAGGATGCTCAGGCTGAGTTACTGGAGATGTGGAGGGAGTTTCGCCAGGATCGGCCACATCCGACAAGCTGGAGGGGCCCGAACGGTTGGGGCCGCTCGAGGTGGAGCGAGGCTGACGCTGTCCGTCTTTTGTCCGGGATGTTTGCGCGGTGGGAAGACGGTACTACACACGCGCCGCCCAAGGGAACGACCCGCACTGCACCGCGAGCACATCTGGGACTCCCGATCACGCTCAAGTTCAAGGACGACTCGAAGGGAGCACGTCATTCAGTGAGGGGCAAACTCATCCAGTCGGATCCCGCAAAGGTAGAGATCGTCCTTCGTCAGGATCCGACAAGGGTGGAGCGATACGCAAGCCCAGTGATGCTATGCGTTGCTGCGCTGGACGGAGGCTACACTCCCCTTGTGCTTGTATCTGAGTCGAGAATCCGTGGGACTGTGGTGGTGAAGGACCACGGCGATTGGACGCTCAGCCTCGGTCCCTGGTCGGCAGCGCGGAGCAAGCTCACTGCTGCTCTCCAGAAGGCGCAGTTTGCGCTCGTCGATTCTGCCAGCTGAAGGAAACTAGCGCGGAGGTTTGAAGATGCACACCCGACTCCTCTTCGTCCACGCCCTCTCCCCGCTCCACGCGGGTACGGGCCAGTCCATCGGGGCCGTCGATCTCGCCATCGCGCGGGATCGGGCCACCGATCACCCGTACCTGCCGGGCAGCTCGCTCAAGGGGGCGCTGCGGGACGTGTGCGACAGCGGCCAGCACCGCGAGCACACGCAGGCCCTGTTCGGCCCCCCCACGGAGAACGCCTCGGACCATGCAGGCGCGCTCGCCTTCGGTGATGCGAACCTGCTGCTCCTTCCGGTACGGTCCGTCGCGGGCACCTTCTCCTGGGCGACGTCGCCGTTCCTGCTCTCCAGGTATGCGCGGGACGCCCGCGAGGCCGGCGTGACGGATGTTCCGGCCGTTCCGGCAAACGGCGCTCTGGGGGGCTGTGCCATCACCGCGACCAGCGCGCTGAAGGTCGGCGCCAAGGTCATCTTCGAGGACCTCGACTTCACGCCCGACGCCGCGTCCACGGTCACCGCCGATGCCTGGGCGAAGCACCTCGGGGGCGCGCTGTTCCCCAATGACCCGGAGTGGCAGAAGCAGCTCGTTCAGCGCCTGTGCATCGTGGCGGACGACGTGATGACCTTCCTCGGGCGTCACGGCACCGACGTCGTCACGCGGGTGGCGCTTGATCCCGCCAAGAAGACCGTGAAGAAGGGCCAGCTCTGGACGGAGGAGAGCCTCCCCGTGGAGACGGTCCTCGTGGCGCTCGTGGCAGCGCGACCCAACGCTGGCTCCAAGGGTCTTGACGGGCCGCGGCTCCTCGACGCGCTGCGCCCGCTCCTGGAGAGCAGCGTCCAGCTCGGCGGAAAGTCCACGGTCGGACGCGGGCGGTGCCGCTTGGTCCTCTCGGGAGGTGCGGCATGACGAGGCAGCAGAAGTGGTCCGTCGAAGCGCACAAGTACGTGCTCGCGAAGAAGGAGGACGGCGCCAAGGCCAAGTACAACACCTTCTGCCGGAAGATGCCGTCGATCATCCAGCAGGGAGGGCTCGTGCAGGCGCTGGTGTTCGTGCTCGCTCGCGGTGGAGACGTGGGCAAGGGCTTCGTGGGGGACCTCGCCAAGACCTACGGTGCGGCCGGCGAAGACGCGCTCCTCAAGCGCGCTCAGGACGCAGAGCTGGCGGATTACCTCGCCCTGTCGCGGGACCTGATCGACGTCGCGGTCTGGTTCCGTCGGTTTGCGCAGATTGAGCTGGGCGACGAGGAGGCCTGATGGACGCGCTCCGGAGCTGCTTGAGGGGCACGTCCTTTCAAACGACGACCCACTCCGGTCTCTGGCTGGACAAGTTCCTGCCAGCGGTGAAGGACGACGACGCGTCGGGTCAGGGTGACGAAGGCGTCAAGGCTCAGCACATCAAGAAAGTACAGGAGCGCACCGCTCCCGACGGCTACAAGTCTTCCTTCGAGCGCTGGAGGGCGCTCTGGAGAAACTGTCCGCGAGCGCTCGTGGTCGAGGCGGAGGTCCTGGGTCGGATGGTCGTGGGTCTTGGCGCCAAGGGTGCGCTCGAGGCGGGGCTCCGCCTCGACCACACCTGGGGAGTCCCGATCGTCCCCGGCTCGGCGCTCAAGGGCATCGCAGCGGCGGCCGCCCACCTGCTGGCGGACGATGATGCGTGGCGCAAGAACCTCAGCGATTCACCGCGGACCCCCAAGACGGCCTACGACGCCCTCTTCGGCACCAACGACGAGGAGGGGGCGGTCGCCTTCCACGACGCGTGGTGGGTCCCGAAGGGCAAGGTGCCCATCCACCTTGACGTGATGACGGTCCACCACAAGCGGTACTACGAGAGCGCCTCCGCGCCCCCTGCCCCGTCGGACACGGACAGCCCCACCCCAATCCCCTTCGCCTCTGTGAGCGGAGCGTACCTCATCGTGCTGGAAGCGGAGGACGAGGGATGGCGCGAGGCCGCCTTGGAGCTCCTCCGGCTCGGCTTCGAGCACCTGGGCGCTGGAGCGAAGACCAACGCGGGGTACGGGCGGCTGCGCTTGCCGCAGCGCATCACCGTTCCAGGCTCGCCGGAACCACCCGCGAGGTCCGACCTGGAGCGCCAGATGTTGCGGGCGCGCATCGAGCGCCTCACCCGCAACGAGGCAGAGCAGGCTGTGGGGCTTCTCGAGGGGCTGACGGGGCAGGAACGAGTCGAGATCGCCCGTGCCATCGTGGAGAAGCTGGACCTGGCCTGGATCACGAAGAAGCCGCGGGCGTGGGCGCCCGAGCTCCTCAAAGCCGCGGAGCTCGACCCTCCGAAGCCGTAGGACGCGGGTCCCAGCTCCCTCGCCCCCCGCGGGGTGGACGCGCTGGCGCCACCTTCGGACCGTCGGGGTCTCGAACTGAGCCACGAACCACGAGTCCACCGGAGCGTTCGTATTGAACTCCGCACATGGGGGCCTTATGTTGGGAGCGCGATCCTAACGGGAGGCGCTCATGGAACAGATCGTCGAACTCAGCGACAGCCTCACGAGGGGGCTCTGGAGGCCCTACCACCGGCGGTTCATGGCCGAGCTTCGCGCCGCCAGCCGGTTCACCCTGGTGACCGGGAAGCGGGGAGTGGGGAAGACGACGTGCCTCGTGCAGCTCTGCGTCGAGCAGGCGGCACGGGCGGGAGGCGTGCCGGGGGCCCTCTACCTGCCGATGGACCACGTGCGGCTTCGCGGGGTCTCCATGTACGACGTGGCCGAGTGGTTCGTGGGGAGGGGGGGCGAGCTGCTCTGCGTGGACGAGACACACACCGCACCCGACTGGGCGGCCCAGCTCAAGAGCATCCATGACTCGTTCCCGTCGTTGCGGCTCGTTGCGTCCGGGAGCTCTGCCATCCGCCTCGAGGCTGCGGGACGCGACCTCTCGCGCAGGCTCCTGGTGCATCGCCTCCCGGAGCTCTCGTTTCGCGAGCACCTCGAGCTCTGCCATGGGTGCACCCTGGAGCCGATGACACTGGAGGACGTGACATCCGACCCAGCCGCACGTGCGCGAGCTGTCGTCGACGGCCTCGGCGCCAAGGGGCTGAAGGTGCTGGCTTGCTTCGACGAGTTCGTGCGGGTAGGCGCCTATCCCTTCCATCGTGAGTTCCAGGACCGGGAGCTGTTCTACCGAGCCGTGGCGCAGACGGTGCGGACCGCCATCGACGTCGATCTGCTGGCTGCCCACCCCCAACTGTCAGGAGCGTCGGTGCGGGCGATGCAGAAGCTGCTGTCGTTTCTGTCAGCGTCCGTCCCCTTCACGCCTGATCTGCGGAAGCTCAAGGGAATCCTGGGTATCGGCGACGAGCGGACGCTCAAGACCTACCTCGAGTACCTCGCCGAGGCCGGCGTCCTGCTGCTGCTGATGCCCTCGGACCGCAAGCTCGCCGGCTTGGAGAAGCCCGACCGGATCTATCTCGGCGACACGGTTCAGCTCTTCGCTGCTGCCGGGGACCGCGCGGAGCGTGGGACGGTCCGTGAGACCTTCTTCCTCCAGTCCTTGCTGCCTGTGCACCGCGTCGTCGCCCCAGGGCAGGGCGACTTCCTCGTCGATGGTCACCTCCGCGTCGAGGTCGGTGGTCGGAGCAAGACGCGACGACAGATTGCGGCCGATCACCACGCCGTCCTTGCCGTCGACGACATCGAGACCGGCGCTGGCGGGCGGGTCCCGCTGTGGCTGTTCGGCTTCTTGCGGTAGCACCTTCTCACGCCACAAGTGGGGCGATGTGGTTGTCGTCGGTGAGGCGACGTAGTTGTCGTTCAGCCCCCCCCTCCAGGTGTCCGGTTGGGAGAGGCGGCCCCTGCGCAAAGGAGGGTGTCTTTTCGGTGGGCATGCGTGACGCCGCGCCGAACCCCCTCGTAGCATCGGAGGCCGTGACCACCATCATGGAGGACGGCACATGGGCGACAGCGGAGCAGGGACAGGCGAGGGGGCGGTGGAGGCGGTGCGCTGGCGCATCGCGAGGTGGAGGCAGGAGCGGGAGAGGCTGGGGCCGATGCCGGAGGAACGTAAGTCCTCGCCGTACCCCGTCTGTCCGAGTCGCGCATAGTGGTGCAGGCTGC